>CAJWPZ010000017.1 GCA_913045325.1 uncultured Flavobacteriaceae bacterium
AAAGAAATGTAGGATATCTTGCAGTGAGTTTAGGGTTTTATAAAACATTATTTAGCGCACCAGGAACCTCAACATCTTCTGAAATACCAGAAGACGAACAAGCACAAATGGGTCTTACAGACGGCCTTATACGCTTCTCTATTGGTCTAGATGATGATATAGAACGTACCTACCAAATAATGCATCAGTGCATGAAAGAGGTAGGAGTCTTGTAAAACTATATTTAGAATAAAATAAAAGAGAGCTGCAGGATCTAATTGCAGCTCTCTTTTTGATTTGCATACATCTTCACAAAATCGTAACATTACAAAACAAATAAAAATCGTTACTATGCAACAAGAGAATCTCTCAGATATTAAATTTCAGGAGCAAAAAATCAAAGACAACACACAATTAAGCATCTGGGAAGCCCTTATACCAGTTGTTATACTAATGTCTTTGCTTGCCTATAATATTTTTTTAAAAGATGGGGCTTGGCTTGGTGACTACTCAAATCAATATATTTTACTTATTGGTGGTGGTGTTGCAATGATTGTTGGGCTGTTAAATAAAGTGTCTATTGGGGTTATGATTAAGGAGGTTATAGAAAACCTTAAAAGCGTATACAAACCGATTATTATACTAATGCTGGTTGGCGCTTTGGCTGGAACTTGGCTGGTTAGCGGTATTATTCCAGCCATGGTGTATTATGGCTTGCAAGTATTAAGCCCACAAATATTTTTACCGGCATCTGTGATTATTGCAGCTATTATATCTATCGCTACAGGAAGCTCCTGGACCACCTCAGCAACAGTAGGTATAGCCCTTGTTGGTATAGGAACAGCCCTTGGTATTAACCCAGGAATGATTGCAGGAGCTGTTATCTCTGGAGCCTATTTTGGAGATAAGATGTCTCCCCTTAGTGACACCACAAACCTTGCTCCCGCTATGGCTGGTACAGATTTATTTACCCATATAAAGTACATGGCCTACACAACGGTACCTACTATTATTATTACCTTAATTGTATTTTCTATTTTAAGCCTTACTATTGAAACCTCTGGTGAGGCAGACATAAGTAACCTTTTACAAACTATAGATGCAACTTTTAATACCACAGGGTTGTTGTTTTTAGTTCCTGGTGCAGTAATTATACTTATTGTACTAAAAACAAATCCATTAATTGCCCTGGCAACCGGAGTTGTTTTGGCCGCTGTTTTTGCGATTATTTTCCAACCCGAAATACTAGCTACGGTTTCTGACTCTACAATAGGCGCACTTTCTCAAGCTATTTTTAGTGATACTGCTATAGAAACACCCAATGAAACTTTAAATGAATTATTTAGCTCTGGAGGTCTTATTGGCATGTTATGGACCATATTACTTATTGCCTCTGCCATGGTTTTTGGAGGTGTCATGGACGGCATTGGAGCATTGGCCAGAATCACAAAAGCATTACTGAAAATGGCCTCAAGTGTATTTGGTTTGTTTGCAACTACTGTTGTGAGTTGTTTTGGATTAAATGTAATAGCAAGTGATCAATACCTTGCGCTTGTAATTCCTGGCAAAATGTTTAAAAAAGCATACCAAGACAAAGATCTTGCTCCAGAAAACCTATCAAGAACCTTAGAGGATTCTGGTACAGTTACCTCTGTTTTAATACCATGGAATACTTGTGGAGCCTACCAAAGTGATGTACTTGGTGTTGGAGTTGGTGAGTATTTTATGTTTGCAATTTTTAACTGGCTTAGTCCATTTATGACACTTATATTTGCAGCATTTAAAATAAAAATTAGAATGTTAACACAAACAAAGCAAGCCTAATTACAGTACTTAATAAAACAAAATGGCCTTAGAAATTTAGTATTTCTAAGGCCATTTTTTTATGAACAACATACCAAAACATTGTGAAGTGTTTTGTACTTTTAAATTCTAAAATAAAAATCAAAAATATGGCTCAAATAACTCTTGGCGGAAACCCAGCAACTACTCTGGGAACACTTCCTGAAACTGGAACAAAAGCTCCAGAATTCACCCTTACGGCAGCAGATTTATCATCAAAAAAATTATCAGATTATTCTGGTAAAAGAAAAATATTAAACATCTTCCCTAGTGTAGATACGGGTGTATGCGCAACCTCAGCCAGAACCTTTAACACCCATGGGGCATCTCTTGAAAACACACAAGTACTTTGTATCTCTAGAGACTTGCCATTTGCACAAGCACGTTTTTGTGCCGCAGAAGGGATAGATAATCTTGAAATGCTAAGCGACTTTAAAGATGGTAGTTTTGGAGACACCTATGGCCTTAGCATTGCAGATGGTCCTTTTGCTAATTTGCACTCTAGGGCAGTAATGGTATTGGACGAGCAAAACAACGTGCTGTATACAGAACAGGTTCCAGAGATTGGGCAAGAGCCTAATTACCAGGCTGCTTTAAATGCCCTAGTTTAGTGCTTATTGCTTTTTTAAAAAACCGGATTTTAGCCTCTAAGTACGCAATTACAGGCGCTGTTAAACTAATTAAAAACGAACCTAGCATACAGCTGCAAACCATAATTAGTTTTGGGGTAACTATCGCTGGTTTTGTTTTTGATATTTCTGCAACCCAGTGGATGCTCCAATGTTTTGCTATTGGCCTTGTAATTACCGCAGAGGGTTTAAATACAGCCATTGAAGAAATGGCAAATTTTATCCACCCAGCGCAAGATTCCAAAATTGGGAATATAAAAGATATTGCAGCAGGAGCCGTTTTTTTTGCAGCAATAACAGCTATTGTAATAGGGTGTTTTATTTATATCCCAAAATTTTAATACAAAGCGAAAACTAAAGAAAATCAAAGTCTTTGTCCTTTTTTAAAAACAAGAATTTTAGCTTATATTTAGTTCTTAAAATTTGATGCTTATTATTTAAAAATAAAAACACAATAGAACACATAACAATTTGTATTTTTGTTTGAGACACCTCATACTTCATGGCTATAAAGAAAACAACTAGACCAAAAAAAGAAAAACAGCCAAGAAAACCCATCTCGTTTTCTCTCTCTAAGCAGCAAAAAATACTGCTAGGAAGTTTCTTAGCGCTACTTGGGATTGCATTATTATTTTCTTTCACATCTTTTCTTTTTTCTTGGCAGGCAGACCAAAGCATTATAGCGATAGCAGATAGAAATCTAAAAACAGAAAACTGGCTTAGTACTTTTGGAAGCAATATTGCCTATTTATGCATCTATCAAGGATTTGGTGTTGCAGGCTATATTTTTGCAAGCCTAGTAACCCTTACTGGAGTATATCTCTTTTTTGATTTTACAAAAAAACGATTAAAAAAGTTTTGGTTTTGGGGCATATTATTGATGATATGGCTTTCTGTGTTTTTTGGTTTTTTTAGCGGAAACAGCTCTGTTTTAAGTGGTGTTATTGGATTTGAACTTAATGATTTCATGCAAGACTACATGGGTCTTATTGGTACGGTACTATCCATGACATTCTTTGCCATTATATATTTAGTTTTAAGATTAAACATAACTCCAGATAAGATTATAAACGCTGTAAGGAAAACAAAAAAAGACATAGCTGCAGATTTTAATGATCCTACAACTACTGCAAATAGCAATCAGGAAAGCAAAACTCCTATTGACAAAACAAACACCAACCCCTCTGATGACACCCAAATACCTCTTGATACAACACCTTCAAGCAGTAATACTAATTCACCAGACAGCTCTCAAAACAGTAGTGAAACCCTCACTGAAACTTCCATAGAAACTCCTGTAGTAGAAAACCCAGAACAGGGCCTTTCTATGGAAATAGAACAAGTAAAAGAAGAGACCGTGGTTGTAGAAAACTTAAGCGATAGACTTGTTAAAGATTTTGGAGAGTTTGACCCTACCCTAGAACTTAGCAACTACAAATTCCCAACCATAGAATTACTAAAAGACTACACCGCAGGCCAAGGCATTACTATAAACCAAGAAGAGCTTGAAGAAAATAAAAATCGTATTGTTGAAACACTCAATAATTATAAAATTGGAATTGCTAGTATTAAGGCTACAGTAGGTCCTACTGTTACTTTATATGAGATTGTTCCAGATGCCGGAATACGCATATCAAAAATTAAAAACCTAGAGGATGACATCGCCCTTTCTCTTTCTGCACTTGGAATACGAATCATAGCACCCATACCTGGACGTGGTACTATAGGTATAGAAGTACCTAATAAAAACCCGAAAACGGTATCTATGCGTGCTACCATTGCTTCTCCAAAATTTCAAAATGCTGAAATGGAACTACCCCTAGCCCTAGGTAAAACCATTAGCAATGAGACCTATGTGGTAGATTTAGCAAAAATGCCCCACTTACTAATGGCAGGTGCAACTGGGCAAGGTAAATCTGTAGGGCTCAATGCAATTCTCACCTCTCTTTTGTATAAAAAACATCCAGCCGAAGTAAAATTTGTACTGGTAGATCCCAAAAAAGTGGAGCTTACCTTGTTTAACAAAATTGAGCGTCATTACCTGGCTAAATTACCTGGAGATGAAGATGCTATTATTACAGACACCAATAAGGTAATTACCACCTTAAACTCCTTATGTGTTGAGATGGACCAACGTTATGATCTATTAAAAAACGCATATGTACGTAATATCAAAGAGTACAATACCAAGTTTAAAGAAAGAAAGTTAAATCCAGAAGAGAACCATAGATTCTTGCCATACATAGTGCTTGTTATTGATGAATTTGCAGATTTAATAATGACGGCAGGAAAAGAAGTAGAAACTCCTATTGCTAGATTGGCGCAATTGGCTCGTGCCATTGGGATCCATCTTATTGTAGCTACACAACGGCCTTCTGTAAATGTAATTACAGGAATTATAAAAGCTAATTTCCCGGCACGTATTGCCTTTAGAGTAACTAGTAAAATTGATTCTCGAACAATTCTAGATAGCGGTGGTGCAGATCAATTAATTGGACGTGGAGATATGCTTTACACCCAAGGAAACGATCTGGTTAGAATACAATGTGCTTTTGTTGATACTCCAGAGATAGCAGATATTACAGATTATATTGGAAATCAAAAAGCCTATCCAGATGCCTATATTTTACCAGAATATATAAGTGAGGAAGGTGGCACAAATCTTGATAATAACATCAATGAACGAGATGTAATGTTTAGAGAAGCTGCAGAAGTGCTGGTAATTGCACAACAGGGTTCAGCTTCTTTACTACAACGTAAATTAAAACTGGGCTACAACCGCGCAGGAAGAATTATTGATCAATTAGAGGCCGCTGGTATTGTTGGTCCTTTTGAAGGTAGTAAGGCTAGAAGCGTTTCTGTACCTACCCTTGAGGCTTTAAACCAATTATTGGAAAACGAATAAAATCATGAAAACAATTATAAGCATTCTTATTATTTTAATTTCTAGCTCTAGTTTTGGGCAACAAGCAAAGGCCTTGCTGGGTGAGGTTTCTGCAAAAGTTAGAAGCTATGATAATATTCAGATTAAATTTAAATACAATCTCAACAACCAAAAGGAAGGAGTTAATCAAGAAACCTTTGGAGATCTTACTCTTTTGGATGATAAGTATGTAATAAACATGCTAGATATTACCCGTATGTTTGATGGCACATCTATATACACCATTGTCCCGGAAGACCAGGAGGTGACCATCTCTTTATACAACCCGGAAGATGAAAAAGACATAACTCCATCACAAATGCTAACTTTTTATGAAAAGGGCTATGATTCTAAAATGGGAGTTGTTGAAAACATAAGAGGAAGAAAAATTCAGTTTGTAAAATTAACCCCTATTGATAGTAATGCTGAAATCAAAAAAATTCATCTAGGTATTGACAAAAAAACAAAGCACATCTATAAATTAATACAAATAGATAGTAAAGGGACAAAATATACGTTAACAGTACAATCTTTTAAAACCAACCTACCCCTTTCAAAAAGCTTGTTTACTTTTGACCAGCAAAAGTACACCACCGATGGGTATTATATTAATAAGCTAGATTAAGCTCTTAGTTTGAAGATACTAGACAAATACATATTAAATTCTTACCTCAAGACGTTTTTTAGCGTCTTTGTTATTTTGATGTTTATTTTTGTGTTACAAACCATTTGGCTGTACATCGCAGAATTGGCTGGTAAAGACATTGATTTTATAATCATTTTAAAGTTTTTATGGTTCTTTACCCCTAAGCTTATACCGCTAGTACTGCCCCTTACCATATTAGTTACCTCACTAATGGTCTTTGGAGGTTTTTCTGAGAGATATGAGTTTGCCGCAATGAAATCTACAGGTATTTCTCTGCAAAGGGCCATGAGAAGCCTTACTGTTTTTATATCTATTTTGGCACTAACCGCTTTTTTCTTCGCTAATAACATTATTCCTTACTCTGAGTATAAATGGCAAAACCTGCGCAGAAACTTAGCCCAGGTGAGCCCTTCTATGGTTATTAGCGAAGGTCAGTTTAGCCAAATTGGAGAGGGTTTTAACATTAAAGTAGATGATAAATATGGAGAAAACAATGAGTTTCTTACAGGTATTATTATTCATGAAAAAAACCCATCAAAACCTAACGGAAACTACATCGTTACTATAGCTCAAACCGGAGAATTTAAAAGTAAAGAAGGCAGTAATACCTTGTCATTGATTCTTAACGATGGCTCTAGGTATGAAGATATTCAAGAAAAAGATATCAAAAAACAAAAGCGAATGCCTTTTGCAAAAACAGACTTTAAACAATATACTGTAAATATTGACCTCACAGAGTTAAACAATACAGATATAGATAGAGAGAATGATTTAAGCAACCAAAATATGTATAACATTAGGGAGCTATTTGTAGAAATAGATTCGCTCTCTAAGGAGTACAGTAAAGACATTCAAACATTTGCAAATAATACTTATTACAGAGCGGGAGTCTCTAAATTTAATAACAAGAAAATCAAAGCAAAAAAGCTGCCAGATAGTTTAAATTCTTATTTAGACTTATTTTCAGAAAAACGGCAAACAGAAATTGCTAAAATGGCTTTAAACAATGCAAAAAGCACTCTGCAAACAATAAATGCCAAGAAAAAAGCATATAAAATAAAAACAAAGCGTCTTAATAAGTATGAGATGTCCTTGCATGACAAACAGGTATTGCCTATTGCTTGCATCATTTTGTTTTTTGTTGGTGCTCCACTTGGTGCTATTATTCGTAAAGGTGGTATGGGTCTTCCAATGGTTGTAGCAATACTACTATTTTTAACCTATCATTTCATTGGTATTTTCGCAAAAAACAGTGCCGAAGACGGCACGCTACATCCCTTTATTGCCACATGGCTTAGTACTTTTATTATGTTTCCACTAAGTATCTGGTTAACCTATAGAGCCACTACAGATCAAGGGGTTTTTGATCTTGATACCTTTGTAGGTAGAATCACCAAACTGTTTAAGAAAAAATAATAGCCACCTTATTAATTGTAGTAGGGTTTTAAAAATAAAATAAAAAGCATACACCATATGGACAAAAATCAATTCACAGAAAACCTTAGCCTGCCATTAGTTGCGGCTCCTATGTTTTTAATCTCAGGGCCAGAACTAGTTATTGAGGCATGTAAAAATGGTATCGTAGGTACTTTCCCGGCATTAAACCAGCGCACAACAGAAGGTTTTGAGCAGTGGGTAGTACAAATAAAAACAGAACTAGAAGCCTGGGAAAAACAAACAGGTAAAAAAGCAGCTCCTTTTGGCGTGAATCTTATTGTCCATTTCACTAATCCTAGAGTAGAGCCAGATTTGCAAGTATGTGTAAAACATAAAGTACCATTAATTATAACCTCTTTAGGTACTATTAGCCTGGTGGTAGATGCCGTACATAGTTATGGTGGTTTGGTTTTTCACGATGTTATTAAAAGGCGCCATGCAGAGAAAGCTATTGAGGCTGGTGTTGATGGTTTAATTTTAGTATGCGCAGGTGCTGGAGGACACGCAGGAACCCTTCATCCAGTGCCATTTATAAATGAAATTAAAAAGATTTTTGATGGCTTTATACTTTTATCTGGCAGCCTGAGCACAGGCCAAGATATAGCCAGTGCTATGCAGATGGGAGCAGATTTAGCCTACATGGGCACGCGCTTTATAAACACTACAGAAAGCAGCGCCAATAAGGAGTATAGAGACATGATTATTGACGCTCAAACCAAAGATGTTACCTACACAGCAGCTATTAGTGGGGTAAGTGCAAACTTTTTGAGTAAGAGTTTAGAAAATGCAGGGATTACCCAACAACAAATAGAAAGCAAAGGGAAAGTGGATTTTGGAAAAGAGTTGGATACAGAGGCCAAAGCCTGGAAGACAATCTGGTCTGCAGGTCAAGGAGTTACTTCCATTGAAGACACATTGCCTGTAAAACAATTGTTAGAGCGAATGAAAACAGAGTTTAGCGGTGCAATTTCTAGACAACAAGATATGGCAAAAAAATACCTTTAGAGTTTGTAATGACTCATTAGTATTTTCTCATACATTTTTGAAGGCAATACTTTTTTTAAAACAATAGAGAATTTTTGTAAAAAAGCACCCACTTTGTATCTCACTTTGGGTGTTTTTTTGTTGATAATATGATAAACAGCCTCTGCCATTTGTGTTGGATTTTGACCACTATCTACATCTGCATCCATCATTTTTAAAGTAGCTCCGTATGCTTTTTTGTAGGGAGAGTTCTCTATCTGGGGAGCATGGTATCTCCCTGCGGCAATATTGGTAGCAAAATCTCCAGGGGCTACATTAGCCATCTGTATGCCAAATTGCATTAATTCCATTCTGTAGGCTTCGGTGGTAATTTCTAAAGCTGCTTTGGTTGCACTGTAAACACCTCTGTAAGGCAAGCCCATATATCCTGCAATAGAGGTAATATTTATAATATGACCACTCTTTTGATTTCTCATACTAGGCAATACCGCATTGGTCATTTGTATGGGTCCATATAAATTGGTTGCAAATGCCTTTTGGATTTCCTCTATTGGTGTTTCTTCTAAGGGGCCAGTAATTCCAACTCCAGCATTATTAATTAACACATCTACTGAGTCCTCTTTTTTAAGTAATAAGGCCACACAGGCTTTAATACTCTGTATATCGGTGACATCTAGAGTAAGTAAAGGAAAAGGGAACCCATCTTTAAAACGATCTGGGTTTCTAGATGTTCCGTAGACCTTATAATCCTTTGCAAGTAAGTATTCTCCGATGGCCTTTCCTATTCCTGAGGATCCTCCTGTAATTAAAACAACTTTTTTCATAAACACTGTATTGATACAAAGATTAAATTATAGGAGTGAACTCACAACATTTGATTGTTTTTATTATCTTTTAATAAATGTAACAATAAACAAGCTAACTCGTCAAATAGACAGCTAACTAATACATATTTGCTTTTGGAAACAATTCTTACTATTGAAAACCTTACCAAAAAATTTGGCAGACTCACTGCAGTAAACAATCTATCTTTCTCTATTAAAAAAGGCAATGTTTACGGTATTTTAGGTCCCAACGGTAGTGGAAAATCTACCACTTTGGGCATTGTACTGAATGTAGTAAATAAAACCTCTGGAAGTTTTTCCTGGTTTGCAGGTGATGTATCTACACATGATGTCTTAAAAAAAGTAGGCGCTATTATCGAGAGGCCAAACTTCTACCCTTACATGACGGCCAAACAAAACTTGGAGCTAGTTTGCAAAATTAAAGGGGTTGCCACTACACAGGTGCAAAAAACATTAGATATTGTTGGGTTATTAGATCGTCAAGATGACGCCTTTAAGGGTTTTTCCCTGGGCATGAAACAGCGTCTTGCCATTGCATCTGCGCTGTTAAACACTCCAGAAATTCTAATTTTAGATGAACCTACAAACGGTCTAGACCCTCAAGGGATTCATCAAATTAGGGGGATTATCCAAAAAATAGCATCAGAGGGAACCACCATCCTCTTGGCATCTCACCTTTTAGACGAGGTGGAGAAAGTATGTACTCATGTGGTGGTACTTAGTAAAGGAAAAAGTCTGTATGTGGGTAGCGTTGAACAAATGAATGCAAGTTTTGGTTTTGTTACCCTACAATGCAGCGACATGCCAGGGCTTAAAAAAATACTGGAGGATAGCACCTGCTTTGAGAACATCAAAGAGGATGCACCCTATCTAGTGGCCAATCTTACACAAGAAATGGACGCCGCAAAACTCAATGCCTTTTTGTTTGAAAAAGGAATCACCCTATCCCACCTTGTGCAAAGAAAAGAATCTCTAGAAGAGAAATTCTTAGCCTTGACACAAAACCCAGCACAAACCAACAACTAGATCATCATGCTTAGATTACTCTCTATAGAACTCGATAAAATAAAACGCAATAAAGCGGCAAAGGTAATTACCACGGTGTATTGCTCCCTTATTTTAGGAATCTCTCTCATTGCCTCTTATGAATTTGACTTTGCAGGCATAAACTTTAGAATAGCAGACCAAGGAATTTTTAACTTCCCTTTTATTTGGCATTTCAACAGCTTTATGGCCTCGTGGCTTAAAATATTCTTTGCCATTGTTATTGTCTCTATCGTTGCAAATGAATACAGCTATAATACCCTTAAACAAAACCTCATTGATGGTCTTAGTAAAAAAGAGTTTATACTATCAAAATTCTTAGCGGTACTGCTTTTTTCTGTTATTTCTAGTGTGTTTTTGTTTGTGGTAACCTTAACATTAGGGCTTGTGTTTAGTGACTTTACAGAAATTAGCATTGTCTTTACAGATTTGCAATATTTGCTAGGGTATTTTATAAAATTAACCACCTTTTTTAGCATGTGTATGTTTTTAGGGATTTGGATAAAAAGATCTGCCTTTGCACTTGGTTTTTTGGGAGTTTGGCAGGTTTTTGAGGGCTTTATCTTTATAGTTTTTAGCTATTTAAAAAACAAAAAAGACATCAATCTTATAGATAATGTATACAATTTACTGCCTCTTAATGCAATGTCAGACCTTATTGTAGAGCCTTTTACAAGACTGGGCGCTGTTCAAACCCTGGCCAGTCAAGTAGGAGAGAGTTTTGAAAAATCATACGATGTTCCTTGGTACTCAATGCTTATTTGCTTGGTTTGGACTACTTTGTTTGTGTATTGGTCTTACCTTATTTTAAAACGTCGTGATTTATAAAAACACGCTTAAGACTTACGTCTTGCTTTACGTAGCTTTCTTTTGTTTGCCTTTCCCTGAAACTCTTTACTGTAAGACAGCATAAGATCGTGGACTTTGGTATAAGGCGCATTGTATAGTAATGCATACTGTGTGGCCATAATACGTACCATTTTTTTTGATAGCCACATACGCCTAAAGTTATGCATCCGTTTATGTAAAGACATGGTTTGAAAACGCATTCTATTTAAATCTATTAAATAAAAATCGTAGGTGTTGTTTTCTGAAATTTTAATCAAGGTATTCCCTGGAGAATGATCTAGGAAATTAATGTTGTTTTGGTGCAGCTTAAAAGTAAAACTTGCAAA
The DNA here is from genome assembly GCA_913045325.1 of uncultured Flavobacteriaceae bacterium. Lineage (GTDB taxonomy): Bacteria > Bacteroidota > Bacteroidia > Flavobacteriales > Flavobacteriaceae > Patiriisocius. Next base: position 11,505 of record CAJWPZ010000017.1, read on the forward strand.
TTGAGTTAAAATCTCATCTCTATTAGGATATAGCGGTGTATGATTTAAGACTCTAAAATCTATATCATAATCCACAAACTCACATAGGTAATAGCTTTGTTTAAGACCGCCATTAAAACGCTCTGCAAAGGCAATAGGAAAAGGCGTTTTAATACCAGATTCAATGAGTTTTATTGCAAATTCAAAAGAACGCTTTGCTTTGCTTTGTCTTAGGTACCTATAGACAAGGCCTTGAAGAAAATTTGGTGTCTTAAATTTTTTAACCGTTACAGTAACCCCATTTATAACCCCTTTTCTGATGACATTTCTATCTCCCTTTGTGAGATACTCACCAGCATGCTCAAAATCTGCAAGAAAGTCTGTAATGGCTTTTTCTGAGCTTACAAATGTAGGATGTGTAGTAAGGTTAAATGACATTAATAAATTTTAAATACGTTTAAAAAAAAGGTATTTTGCGAAGATAATGGAACTTAAACAAATACTGGTAATACAAAATAAACGAATTGGTGATGTACTGATAAGCTCAGTGATTGCCAATAACATTAAAAAGGTATTTCCAAAAAGTCATGTCACCTATTTTGTCTATGACTACACAGTGGGTGTTTTAGAGAACAACCCTAATATAGATCGTATCATTTCGGCTGAAGAAAAAGTGTTAAAAAAACCACTTGAGTTATTAAAAATGATGCGCTACATTAGAGCACAGAAATATGCTATTATTTTTGACCCCTACTCTAAATTACAAAGCAGACTTATGTGTTTGTATTCTAATGCCCCTCTTAGAATTGGGCAAAAAAGAGCTCATAAAAGGCTAAAGCTACCCTTTTACACGCACCCTATTAGTTATTTACAGCAACGTTCTAAAAATTGCGGGAAAGCAATTGAGGATAAAATTAACATGATTACTTCTGTATTTGATTTGCCTAATCCAGACTATGCGCCAAAGATTTTTTTAACCGATCAAGAAAAACAATACGCTAAAATTTCCGAAGTTAAAAGACCTGTAATTATGCTCGGGGTTTTGGGAAGCACGCCTCAAAAGTCAATGCCTTACCCCTACATTGTAGCCCTTATTGATTTTATTACAAAAACCTACAAGGCAACCATTTTATTTAATTATGCGCCACATCAAAAACCACTCGCATTAAAAATATATGAAATGTGCGCAGACAAGCAGTACATAAACATGGATATCTATGAAGACTCTATAAGAGGCTTTATTTGCCTTATGAACACCTGTGATCTGTTAGTTGCCAATGAAGGAGGTAGTGTACATATTACCAAAGCATTAAACGTTCCAACTTTCACGATATACTCTCCCTACATTAATAAAGAAAGCTGGTGTAGTTTTGAAGATGGAGACGCTCACCATTCTATACATTTATTGGAGGAGCAACCAGATTTATTTAAAACCTTTACCCAGGAAGAAACAAGAAAAATAGAAAAAAACCCTGAGGCTTTGTATCAAAAACTTACTCCACAAATGATACTTAAAAAACTTAGCCCTTTTTTAGAAAAGCACCTTAGTCAATAACACTTTTAGAAACTGGCGCAGTCTCTTTGGAGGCTATACCATAGGGTGTCCAAACAATGTTTTGTTTGCGAGTATGCGCACGAATGATTTTATTTTTCTCTATCATGTCTTGAGTAACGTACCCCCGAGCATGCTCTAAGTGAACAGCCACAGCGCTATAACGTATTTGGATACCTTGTACACCATAATTTGTTAAACGCTCCCCAAGCTCTCTGTCTTCTCCCCCATACTGCATTCTAGAATCAAAGCCATTAACAGCTAGTATATCTTCACGCCAGCCAGAGGCGTTGTTACCATCCCAGGTTGGTGTGGTGGTGGTAAAAGTATTGAGCATTACCTCTTTGGTACCATGAGAGGTTAGTTTGTTTATTTTGAAGTTTTTAGGCTGTCCGTTTTCCAACAACCAATCTGCATCAAAACAAGATTGAGAGTCAATATTTTCTTTAGAAACGGCATCGCTAATACCTTGAGACAGTTTATAATACCCTCCAGAGAGGAAATGCTTTGGTCTTCTGTATTTGAGGTGCTTAAACACAAAGTCTTTTCTTGGGATGCAATCTCCGTCACTAAAAATAAGGTACTCTCCTTCACTGGCGAGTATCGCTTTGTTTAAAATTTTTGTTTTTTGGAACCCATCATCCTCTTGCCAAACATGTTTAATACGCAGGGTAGATTCTTTCTGAAATTGTTTAATTAAAGCAGTCGTTTCTTGTGTTGAGCCATCATCTGCAATTACAATCTCAAAATCCTTAATATCCTGTTTCTCATAACCCCACAGAGATTTCTCTAACCACAAGGGTTGATTATAGGTGCTTAGTATTATAGATACAGGTGCTTTGATATGGGCATCTTTTAAAATACCATGAGCAGTCCATTTTTTTTGCAGCTCACGCGTTTCTCTACGAATAGCTTGATTTTTCTTGATAGAAACTTCATTTTTGTATCCCCTTGGATGATCTAGATGTACTACAATAGCATTATAACGTATTTGTTTGCTCTTAATACCTGCGTTAAACAAACGCTCTCCCAGTTCTCTATCTTGACCTCCGTACTGCATTTGTTCATTTAGGCCATTTACAGCAATGATATCTTTGGTCCAGCCTGAGGCATTGTGTCCATTCCAACTAGCGTTGGTTGGGGTTATTAAATTTAAAACAGAGGCAGTTATAGGCTTTGCGGTTAGCTTACTATTTTTAAAAGAGGTTTGCAGACCATTGTCTTTTAGCCATTTTAAATCAAAGCAGCGACCTGCATAAATATCTTCTTTATCAATGCTTTGCGAGATATCCATAGGCAACATAAAGTATCCCCCAGATAAAAAGCAACCTTCTTCTCTGAATTTTACGTGTTGTTCAACAAAGTCTTTTCTTGGGATGCAATCACCATCACTCATAATGGTGTAGGCAGTAGCGCACTTTTTAACTGCTTTGTTTAGAATCTCAGATTTTTGAAATCCATTATCTTCATGCCAAACATGTACTATAGGGTAAAAAACTTCTTTTTGTAGACGCGCTATAAGGGCTTTTGTTTGAGGTCCAGAACCATCATCGGCAATAACAATTTCAAACAACCTGTAGGTTTGATTGTTATAGCCATAGAGTACTTTCTCCAGCCACTGGGTGTTATTGTAGGTACTAATAATAATAGAGGTGTCTATTGTTTTCATTAGTGCAAATATACTAGATTTTGTGTTTGGTTCTAAAAATCTAAGCGCTGAGAGTACCCATATTGTTTTTAGTTAAAATAACAAGATATACAATGGGCTACCCTACTCATTTATAAATACCTGAAGTAGCCTTAAATGTTTGAATTTTTTAAAACCCAAGGTGTCTAAAGTCTAATTTTAGTACCTTTGTTTACAATGCATAAAACTCCCACATTAACTGTTATCATTCCCACTTTCAATGAAGAGGGCTACATACAAGATGCATTAAAAAGTGTTGCCTTTGCAGATGAAATTATACTTATAGACTCTTTTAGTGAAGACGCAACTCTTTCACTAGCAACACCCCATGTAAGCAAAATTCTCTCTAGAGAGTTTGACAATTTCAGTAATCAAAAAAATGAGGCATTAAAACACGCAAAAGGCCAATGGGTATTATTTCTGGATGCAGATGAGCGCGTCACTCAATCTTTAGAGAAAGAAATAATAGAAACCATACAAAACCCAACCCACTCAGGGTATAAGATAAACTTTCCTCATTTTTATATGAACCGCTTTCTGTACAGCCACAGTGATGATGTGCTGCGATTAGTAAAGCGTGAAGGAGCATACTTTAAAGGAGAAGTACATGAAAAACTAATATGTAAAGGCTCTGTTGGCAGGCTTAAAAACAAGATGTTACATTACACCTACAAAGATTTACATAGCTACATAACAAAAAAAGAAAGCTACGCATGGTTTCAAGCCAAACAACAATATGCAAAGGGTAAAAGAGCTACTTGGATGCACTTTTGGTTTAAACCCATGTTTCGTTTTTTTAAATCATACATCATAAAAGGAGGCTATAAAGACGGGATTCCGGGGCTAACAGTTGCTGGGGTAAACGCCTATGGTGTTTTTCAAAGATGTGTAAAACTAAGCCTGTTACATAAATCCATGGAGTAACAATGGTATATCGCTGGGCATGGTGGCATTATTTTATAGCTGTAAAATGAGTATTTTTACATAAATCAAATTGCTACATTGAAAAACCAAACAAAAATTTCTGCAGTTATCATTACTCTTAATGAAGAGAAGGCCCTCCCCGCTTTTTTAGACAGTCTTTGGTTTGCAGATGAAATCATTGTTTTGGATTCTTACAGTACAGACAAAACACTAGATATTGCTAAAGAACATGAAAAAGTAAAGGTATTTCAAAGAACTTTTGATGATTTTTCTTCTCAAAAAAACGCGGCAATTAGCAGAGCTACCCATGACTGGATTGTCTTTTTTGATCCAGACGAAAAAATAACAAAGCAACTATCACAAGAAATTGTAAGTACACTAAAAGACCCTAAGGCTATTGCATATTATGTAAATAGAGAGTTTCATTTTATGGGCAAGCAAATTAAATTTAGCGGCCTACAGAATGATAATGTGGTTCGGCTTTTTAATAAAAATTACTGCTCCTACAATGACAACCTTGTACATGAGGTATTGCAAGCCAAGGGTACAACCGCAACATTAAAAAACAAACTACCACACTACACCTATACTACCTTTGACACTTATACCGCAAAGATGCACCGCTACAGCGCTTTAAAAGCAAAGATGCTTTACAACAAAGGGGTTAAGCCAAAAGGCTATCATTTCTTTTTTAGGCCTTGGTGGCGGTTTGTAAATCAATATTTTTTTAAACTAGGGGTTCTTGACGGACAAAGAGGATTTATATTGGCCTATGTTAGCGCATTTTCTGTATTTAAAAGATATGTGAATCTATGGTTATTGTACCGAAACATAAAATAGATATGAAACAGGTATTTCTAGAATCTCACAATCTAAAAAACAAATTCTCGGGGTTTGGTCAATTCAACTACCACCTTATAAAAGCATTCGCTAAACAAAAAACAGAGGGTTTTACCCTTGTTTTACATGCAAAGGACACCGCTATTTTAAAACAAGAATTTGGCCAGGTGTTTGACTATAAAAAATACAAGGGTATTTCACGTCACAAAGCCTTTAGGATTAAAAAAAAATACAACCTGTGGCACTGTTTAAATCAAAATATTAAAATTGAGCCTTTTTTCAAGACTCCTTATTTATTAACTGTTCATGATGTGCATTTTGCAACACAAACCCCTGGGCATCTTACCTGCCCGCAAAGAGATAGGTTTAATTTAAAACTTGAGCGCTGCACGGCTATTGTATATATCTCTGAGTTTGCAAAGAAAGACACACACACTCATTTTAAAGTGCCTGATGTGCCACAATATGTAATCTATAATGGCAATACCATTACTGATATTGATATACCAAAAAGTTTTGTACCAAAGCAGCAGCCAAAGCAAAAGTATTTGTTTTCAATAGGAGAGTTTAGTGCGCGTAAAAACTTTATGAGCTTGGTACGCATTTTACCTCTTTTGCCAGACTATGACCTGGTATTGGCTGGAAACAACTCAACAAACTATGCCAAAGAACTAGAAGCCTTGGCAAAACAATTGGGAGTAGCACATCGCGTTTACACAACAGGTAAAATTGAGGATGTTGCCAAGCAGTATTACTTGCAACACTGTGAAGGTTTTGTATTTCCGTCTCTAAGAGAAGGCTTTGGTATCCCTCCCATCGAGGCTATGGCTTTTGGTAAACCTATTTTTATATCCAACAATACCTCTTTGCCAGAGATTGGAGGAGAACATAGTTTTTACTGGGATAATCACACCCCGCAGCACATGGCTGAGGTAGTACTGCAAGGAATGAAAAAATACTCCCTGAAAAAAGATTTTTATACCCAGTGGTACATATCAAGAGCTAAAAGTTTTGACTGGAATGAAACAGCAAAGCAATATATTGACGTGTATCAATCTATTTTATCCTAATTTTGCAATATGAAAGATGTTGCCATTAGCATTATTAATTACAATACAGCAAAATATACCATTGCATGTATTGATTCAATTATAACCCACACCTCAAAAGATCTGACTTTTGATATTATTGTTATAGATAATAATTCAGAACCAAATGATTTTAATTACCTGCGCAATAACTTGCAAGTCCAAGAAAACATTATACTGCATAGAAGCCCTATTAATAAAGGTTTTGGAGCAGGGCACATGGAGTCTTTACCGTATGTAAATGCACATTATTTTTTATGTCTTAACAATGATTCTGTTTTTTTAAATGATTGCTTAACACAGCTAACCCAGCATTTAGATACTCACCCAAAAGTTGGGCTAGCGACCGCACAAAACTTTGATGAACACGGAAATTTCTCTCCTTCATTTCATCACTACAAAACATTTTGGAAGTTACTACTTGGCAAAAAAACACTAGAGAGAGTAAATCCTGTAAAATTTCCTAAGCGAAACAAGGAGTATACCCAAGCAATAAGAATAACCTCACCCAATGGGGCTTTTCTATTTTTTAGATCTAGCACGTTTGCTGAAATTGGAGGCTTTGATACCAATCTTTTTCTATATTCAGAAGAAATGGACTTTGCAAAAAAATTAGAAAAAATAGCCATAGAGGCTGCCCTTGTGCCACAAGCAAAGTTCCAACATTTCCAAGGAAAAAGCTCTATAGCATCAACCGCAATTAGAAGAGAGGCAATGTTGTCTGAGCTGTACGTCATAAAAAAGCATTACTCATTTTTACACTACAAAATAGTGCAACTATACTATATTCTAACCTTACCGTTTAAACCCAGAAAATGGTTTTTGTTTCCCGTGATTATAAAAGGGGTATCTTTAAAATATTCTTTAAAGCAAAAACAATACATTCGGTTTTTGAAAGACCACTAATCCATTTTATGAGCAAAAAAAAGAACTTTTAGAGCATTTAAAAATATTAGAAAAAAATAACGTTACAGACGGTATTTTATTTACCAAATAAATCTATGGAAAACCTAAAATCTGAAATTGAAAAAACACTTGCTGTCCTAAAACGAGGTGGCTTAATTCTATACCCTACAGACACAGTTTGGGGTATTGGCTGTGATTCTTCAAATCCTGATGCTATTGACAAAATATATAAATTAAAGCAACGTGAAGACAGGAAGTCAATGATTTGCCTTGTACATGATTTTAAAATGTTAAATCAATTTGTAGAAGAAATTCCAGAGGTTGCCTTTGATATTTTAAAATATGCTGATAAACCAACTACCATTATCTATGATGATCCTATTAGAGTTTCTGAAAACATCATAGCTCCAGACAATTCTCTGGCCATACGTGTTGTAAATGACACTTTTGCAAAAACACTTGTTCGAAAATTTAGAAGACCTATTGTTTCTACCTCTGCCAATGTGAGTGGTCAAAAAACGCCCATGACTTTCAAACAAATTTCTCCCGAAATCCTAGAAGGCGTAGACTATGTTGTTGATTTTGAAAGAACTAAAAAATCACACAACCCATCTGCTATTATTAAATTAACCATGGATGGACAGGTAAAAATTATACGAGAATAAATTTGTAAATAGTGAAAATTCACTTCGGTTTTTAAGCCCTATAACGTAACTTTGTAAAAGCAAATAAATATGCAATTACGTGGGTAAAATATCACATACTGAGGCATTACAACATCCTATATTCAAAACCGTTTCAAAGGCAGCCGCAAACCTTGGTCTGGACGCCTATGTCATTGGTGGTTTTGTGCGCGATTATATATTAAAAAGAGGAAATCCAAAAGACATTGACATTGTGTGTGTTGGCTCAGGAATTGCACTTGCAAAAGAAGTCTCAAAGCTACTGCCCGGAAAACCTAGTGTTTCTGTCTTTAAAAATTATGGAACTGCCATGTTAAAAACTGGCTCCATAGAATTAGAGTTTGTTGGAGCACGCAGAGAATCTTACCAAAAAGACAGTAGAAACCCTGTGGTAGAAAACGGCACCCTTCAAGATGATCAAAACCGGAGAGATTTTACGATAAACGCACTAGCCCTTAGTTTGGCTGAGGATGATTTTGGAAATCTTTTAGATCCTTTTAATGGTATTGCAGATCTTAAACAAAAAATAATACGCACTCCACAAGATCCAGATATAACCTATAGCGATGATCCTTTAAGAATGATGCGAGCCATTAGATTTGCAACACAACTTGATTTTATCATCGAAAAAGACTCCTTAGAGGCCATCACTAGAAATGCTCATAGAATTAACATCATCTCTAAAGAGCGAATTGTTGATGAGTTACATAAAATACTAGCTTCAAATAAACCTTCAAAAGGATTTTCTCTATTGCACAAAACAACATTATTGCCTTTGATACTTCCAGAGCTTGTTGCCTTGCAGGGTATTGACGAAAAAGAAGGACAACGCCATAAAGATAACTTTTGGCATACCCTTGAGGTGGTAGACAACATTGCAAAAGCTACAGACAATCTCTGGCTTCGTTGGGCTGCACTACTCCATGATATTGGCAAAGCTCCCACAAAACGTTTTGACAAAAAAATTGGATGGACGTTTCATGCCCATGAATTTGTAGGAGCCAAAATGGTGTTTACACTTTTTAAAAGACTGAAAATGCCACTTAATGACAAGATGAAATTTGTTCAAAAGATGGTACTAATGAGCTCTCGCCCAATAGTGCTTGCCAGCGGTGTGACAGATAGCGCTGTGCGGCGTTTGATTTTTGATGCGGGAGAAAGTGTAGAAGATTTAATGACACTTTGTGAGGCAGATATTACCACTAAAAACCCTGCAAAATTTAAAACATATCATCATAATTTTAAGATTGTACGTGCTAAAATCATAGAAGTAGAGAAGCGTGATAGCATTCGTAATTTCCAGGCTCCAGTAAGTGGGCAAGAAATCATGAAGACTTTTGGATTATCGCCCTGTCGTGAGATAGGACAAATTAAAGATGCAATAAAAGAAGCCATTTTAGAAGGTGAAATACCCAATGAATATGAGCCAGCAAAAGCTTTTATGTTAGAAAAGGGGGTTGCCTTAGGATTAAAACCAATTGTATGAAAGACAATAAAAAAGTAATCTTCTGGCTGTTAAGTGGCTGTGCACTTATTTTTATTATGGTAATTGTAGGTGGTATTACTCGCCTTACACATTCTGGTTTGTCTATCTCAAATTACAAACTAATATCTGGGACCATTCCTCCAACAAATGCCTTGCAATGGAATGAAGCCTTCGATTTATACAAACAATACCCAGAATATCAAAAACTCAACTATAACATGACAATAGATGAGTTTAAAGACATTTATTTCTGGGAATGGATACACCGCGTTATTGGGCGCGTGATTGGGCTTGTATTTCTTCTTCCATTTTTATATTTCATACTTAGCAAACAACTTACAAAAGCCACTATAAAAAAATGTGTGATTTTGTTATTTATGGGAAGTTTTCAAGGTTTTTTGGGTTGGTATATGGTAAAAAGCGGCCTGGTTGATAGACCAGATGTAAGCCATTACAGGCTCGCCATGCACCTAACAACCGCATTTTTGACATTTGCTTACACTTTTTGGGTGGCCTTAGATTTAATTTTTACTTCAAAAAAACAAATAAACACCTACTTTAGAAACATTATTAGAGTGGGGCTTACTATATTAGTGATTCAAATCATTTGGGGAGCTTTTGTTGCAGGTTTAGATGCTGGTTGGATTCATAACCATTGGCCACTAATGAATGACGGAGAGCTTATACACCAAAGCGTAACCACAGAGCAAGAAACGCTTTGGAGAAACTTTATAGAAGGCAAAAGCGGAGTTCAATTTATGCATCGCTACTTGGCTTATATTGTGGTTGGTTTTATAGGTTTTATTTGGTTTAAAGCTAGAAAAAACACTCCCACCACCCTTCAACAAAAAGGTATCAATCTACTTTTAATACTAGTTGGGGTGCAATTTGTTTTAGGAGTGCTTACCTTAGTGTTGTTTGTTCCTGTTTGGCTAGGAGTATTACATCAAGTTACGGCTTTCTTTTTACTGGCAACGATGACCTTTACCCTTCATAGATATAGTAAATAAGCAGCAAAATAATATCGTTAAAAATTAATATAAAAGTATATGATTTATCGTTTTAGAGTCATTTTAAATTCGCAGGACGAAGTGTATCGCGACATAGAGATTCAAGAAAATGCAACCTTTGAAGATTTTCATAACACCATCACACAGGCCTTTGGCTTTGAAGGACAAGAGGTGGCCTCTTTTTATGAAAGCAACGACCAGTGGGAGCAAAAAGATGAGATAGCACTCTTTGATATGAGTGATGGCGGTGAGCCAACACGTACCATGGCAGAGACAATACTAAATCATGTCGTTTCTAAAGAGCACAGAAACCTGGTTTACATTTATGATTTTTTATCTATGTGGACCTTTATCATAGAACTTGCAGATATCGCAGAGCCAGAACCAGGGCTTACCTACCCTAACCTTATGTTTGCTCAAGGAGAAGTACCAGATGAGCCAATAGACCCTGAGTTTGTTAGTGAATCTACAGATGGAGATTTGGATGAGATGTATGGTGATGATGAATTTCAAGACAATCAATATGGCGGCGGTGATGACTATGAGCATTTAGATTTTGATGAGACCTGGAACTAAAAATTAACCAAGAAAAATATCCAAGAATATTTGGAGCAACAGCTATTGTATTTGGCTTGTTAGTTCTAAACTTTTTTTACCTTTAAAAAAGGCTAAACATCTCAACTTTATTTTATGATCAACTTATTTAATACCCATATTGCCTCTTTATCCATACATCGCGTTGGAAACAAAAGCAAAAGCGAACCTATACTACTCTCTGATGATGTATATAAAATGGATGATGAGATTACTCCTCTTTTAAAAGAATACTTTTTAAAACCTTTTAGAGATAAGGAAGAAAACTACTTTCAGTTTGTTAATGAGGCAGATTTAGAATTTCATGAACTATTTACCTGTGCTACTCAAATATTTGATGACCCAGAGAGTGTGCACCAACAGAGCAAAAAAATTACCCAGCACTTGTATGACCAATCTACACATCAGCACATTAAAAGCGGTGAGGTGTATGTTGCCTATCTAGAAAATTTGCAAATAGATAATGAAAAAGTAAACGCAGTAGGTATTTTTAAATCTGAGCTAAAACAAGATTTCCTTCAATTTTCTGAAACGAAGAATCAAATTAAAGCGCACCTTGAGCAAGGAGTTAGTTTAAACAAGCTTGACAAAGGGTGTATTATCTTTAATGTAAAAAAAGAGGAAGGGTATAAAATATTATCTGTAGACAGCAATAGATATGATACAAGGTATTGGCTGGAAGGCTTTTTGGGTGTTGAGGCTTTTGAGGATGATAACTTTTACACCAAAAAATACTTGAAATTTTGTCAAGATTTTGCAAAAGATGTCGTGCTCCCTGCCGAAGACAAAAAAGAAGAAGTATTATTTATGAACCGTGCGGTAAATCATTTTGCCAAAAACGACACCTTTAATGAAGGAAATTTCATGAATGATGTAATAAGTAATCCAGATTTAATTCCAGAGTTTAATCACTACAAAAGCGAGACCGCTCCTAAGTATAAAATTGAAGATTTAACTACGTTCCCTATTGCAAACACTGCTGTTACAGCAGCTAGAAAAAAAATAAAAAATGTAATTAATCTAGACACAAACATCCAGATTAAACTAGATTTTATAAATCCCGAAAGTGCAGATAAATTTGTAGAAAAGGGCTGGGATGAAGAAAAGCAAATGTATTACTACCTAGTATACTTTAACAAAGAGCAAAAGAGTTAAACTGTAGCCTAACAATGATACACCCATAAATAGTGTGACTTAACACCCTATGGTCTCCAAAACTCAAGACAAATTCTTATTTTTTGAGATTTGTACGTTTTTATTTTATCTAACTCCTAGCTTGCAGGAGGTTTGCATTTAAAAGAAGCTTAATTTATTTCTTCTAGTAAAACATCAACTGCTTTTTGTAATTGAGTGTCTTCACCTGTTGCACCCCAACCTGGTGTGTTTTTGATTAAATAGTCGGGGACTGCAGGAGCATCATTTTCCATATTCAGTCCAGACTTTTTTACATACCAAGCACGAAATGGCATGCGTACATATCCTTTTGACAAACTATAGCCTCCAGTAGAGATAACTGCCCCAAAGGTAGGCTGGCCTACTAATTTACCTATTCCTAAATTTTTGTAGGCATGCGAAAATATTTCTGCATTAGAGTAACTATTCTCGTTACACAAAGCCACTGTGGGTTTTGTATTAACTGATAAAATTGCTCGCTCGTTGAAAGGGTAATTACCTTGAAAATTTTTATTCTCTTTCTGTAAGTTGTCAGCTGCCCCTCTTGGTATTGTATACGCATGTTGGTCTACATTCAAAACAGCCATTAAACGATCCGTTGTCCATCCTCCACCGTTGTATCGAACATCAATTACAATACCTTTTTTACCGTATCCACTAGCTTTCAACTCGCGTTCAAAACTCTCAAAACTTGGAGCGTTCATTCCTCTAATATGAATATACCCTAGCTGTCCTTTTGAATATTTTTTCACCAATTCACTTCTAGATGCTACCCATGCATCATATTGTAGCGTTTTTAAGGAGCTAGAAGTTCTAACAACAACATCTTTTCCATCACTTTTGGTTAATAACACCTCTTCATCTTTAGAATTTTTTAATAAACTATAAAAATTAGTGTTTCTACCTATAGGTTTTCGATTAACCGCAGTGATAATATCCCCGACTTTTAAATTTACTTTTGATTTATTTGCTACTGAATTTTCAAGTACATATTCAACTTGAACTCCATTTGTAATATTCTTCACCTCAAGGCCTAACAAGCCAATATTGTCGCTATTTTTACGTTCAGAAGTTTTTGCTCTATACCCCATATGACTCGCATTTAATTGACCTAGTAACAAATTATATACAAAACTATAATCTTGTTCTGTGCTCGCCTTTAACGCTAGTGGTTTGTATTTTTTAATCAAAGACTCCCAATTGTAGCCATGAAAATTAGGGTCATAGAAACCCATTGTTAGCACACGAGTACCTTCTTGGTAAATTTGTTGATTCATGGCAGCAAAATCTTCATTATATTTTACTACATGAGCCAAAGAGGTGATTTTATCGCCCTTAGGGTTCAATTGTTTTAATTTACCTCCTGAAGTAAAATAAAATGTACCATCAATATCTGCAACCCTTCCAACTTTAGAAGTTTCTTTAATGACTTTAGGGCTAGAACCGTCTAATTTGACTTTAAAAAAACTTCGTTTATTTGTTGATGGATCTGTTGCCGAATAATACACATATTTGCTATCGGGGCCAAACATACCTCCAAACTCATCATCTGGTAATCTTGTAATTCTAGAAAGTCTATCAAAAATTCTTTCTTTATCGATAGTAACCTTTATCTCTTTTTCTTCCTCTTTTTCTTTCTTGTCCGTATCAGCTTCTTTTTCTGCATAATAGTCTCCATTTTCTCTATCTGTTTTAGATCGTTCCCAATCCTCCTTTTGTAGCCAAACCATCCAAACATCATAATCTATTCCACCTCTGTTTCCACTTCTATTAGATGAAAATGCTAATTTTTTACCATCCGGACTCCAAACTGGAGCTCTATCACTTCTTGGGTGCATAGAAACGTTAAACTTATCGTTTAAATTCTCTACAGATTGAATGAAAATTTCACTATCAAAGTCTAAGTCTTCCTGAGAATAAGCAATATACTTGCTGTCTGGACTCCAACTTACATCTTCTGCCTCTGCCCATCCAGAGGAACACGCTTTGCTATTGGATATAACTCCATCTACTACATCGGCTAGCATTAAGTTTCCTCTACCTACTCTGTAAACTATTTTTTTGTGGTCTGGCGAGAGCAAAATATCATATACATCTTCTTCACTCTTAGTGAGTTTGGTGATTGAAATCTTTAAACTCCTTTCTAATCCAACCAGGGTATCTTTAGAAACAGCTTTATATATTTCATTATGGCCGTCTCTATCTGAAACAAATAATAACTCTGTATCACTAATCCATTGAGGGTTTCTATCTCTGTAGAAATGATTACTTACATTATTAGAGTTTTTTCTATCCTTTTTATTTTGCTTCACAAAAATTTCTCCATTAATTTCAAGAGCAATTAATTTTCCGTTTGGTGAAACATCAAAATCCGAGATATCTGAGCTTGTAGAAACCTCTTTTTCAGTTTCAAATTTGTAATCTGATTCAATTTTTAGGTTGATTTTTTTAGATTGTCCCTCGCTGATTTGATATAAGTCAAAAAGTGTAGTGTAGATAATAGTTCCTTGGTTACTAACAGAAAAAGAAACAACACCATTTTTATTTTGGTTTGTCATTTTTTTGGAAGCGCCTTTTACTGAACCATCTGTATTTATGGATTGCTGAAAAATATTATACCGGCCACTTTCAGCTCCTATATAAAATAAATTACCAGCAGCATCCCATAAAGGCGAATGATCATTCTTTTCTGAAGAAGTCACTTGAAAATAGTTCCCTGTTTTAATGTTATAAATCCAAACATCTCTTTGAGCTGAACCGGAATAATCTTCTCTAGAAATCCTGCAAGCTCCTTTCACAAAAGCCACCAAATTACCGTCGGGAGAAACAGTTGCCATACTACCTAAAGCTTTTATAAATCTTTGCGGAGTACCACCATTAGCATTGACCCGGTAGATTTGCTCATCCCATTCAGGCCCTTTTAAAACCCTAGTTGTAGCAAATACAATATTGTTGGAAGATGTCCAATTGTAAGGAGTGTCTGCTGTTGGATAATATGTTAATTGTTTGGGTGTTCCTCCATTTTTTTTAATTGTAAAAATATTATTTGCTCCTTTTCTGTTCGAAGAAAAGGCGATTTTATCCCCAGAAGAATTCCAAACAGGATTACTCTCATAAGCTTCGTGAATGGTTATACGTTTTGTTTGCTGAGTATTGAAGTTGTAAACCCAAATATCTCCCTGATAAGAAAAAGCCATTTCTTGGGCATTTGGACTAATTCTTGGCGTACGAATCAGTGAGTTTTGTGCTGAAAGAAATCCTGTGATCAGCAAAAAAAATAGGATATACAATCTTGTAGTCATGAGTTTTAATTGTTATGGGTTAATTTGAATGGCTAATTTAAAAAAAAAATAGCATTAGTTGTGTGAAAAATTTAGCAGGAATATTAGGTGTCACTTTGAAATTAAAATAATTCCTAGGCAACCCCAAAATAGTCTGATTTCACTTCTATTTGCTCCAAATAGTATTCTCCAAAAATAAAAACACTTAAACCAATAAAAACCATATCTAAGTTTTTATCGTTGGTTAATTCTTCCCTTGCCTCAAGTTTGTCTTGTTTATTTTCTTTTATAGTAGCTGTTGTTTCTTTATTCGCTTTTTCTTTTGGCCAAGATGGCCGAAATTTCTTTAGATTTTTCCTCAGTAATGCTGTAATTACGCATTACAAACATGGCCAAGATGGTACCTGCCATTGGAAAAAAGCAGAAAAAAGCATGCAAGCCTTCTACTGCAGATTGCTGATCTATAGCCGCCAAATCAGGATTAAAACCTACTACAGTTATAATCACTCCACTAAGGGCGCCTGCAATACCAAAACCTACCTTTACCATCCACCAGTAGATGGCTCCAAAAGTACCTTCTCTTCTTTTTCCTGTATTTATTTCATCAATATCAATCACATCTGCTGTCATAGACATCATTATGGTAAATAAGCTTCCAATCCCAAAGGAGAAGAACGGCAAGGCTATAATATACATCCATGGTTTTCCTGGAATGAATAAAAAGTATAACAATATGTATCCTACTAGTGAGATAGACTGAGATATCATAAAAGCTTTTTTCTTACCCATTTTTTTTGACATCCAAGCCACCGTAGGGATCACAATAAATGTAGTGCCTAAAGCGCCCAAACATCCAAACATTGATACCCAAATACCACTTGCACCGGCGTCTCCGTTAAATAGTTTGTAAACAATCACAAAAAAGGTAAGTGCTGCAACGGTGTTAAAAGCATTGAATATTAAAAACGTAGCACCACATAATTTTCTAAACTCTTTTATTTTAAAAGCCTCAGAAAAGCTTTCGAATATCTTTTTTAGACTGTTTCCAATGTTGGCAGTATTTAAAGGCTCATAATCTTCCTCTAAAGTAGATTTGCTCTTTATAAATAAAGCGGGTACAATAGCACAAAGGGCACATGGTATGGCAACCCAAATGGCTAGTTCACGAACGGCTACATCTGCAGATTCAAACCAGTTTTGGTCATACATAATGATCCAAAATAAAGGAGCAATTACCCAGGCCCATTGACCAATCCATTGGGAAATAGCCATAATATTTGTTCTTTCATGAAAATCATCACTCATTTCATAGCCCATAGCCACATAGGGAACACTAAAAATGGTAAGCCCTATATAAAACACCAAAGACCATAAAAAGAAATACCAAAAATTATATTCTACACCGTCAATCTTATAAAGTTGCCACATAAAAATATAGGCAAGCCCCATAATTACCCCCCCAATAATAACGTATTGACGACGTCTTCCCCATCTAGATTTTGTGTTGTCTGATATAAACCCCATAATTGGATCTAGAAAAGCATCAAAAATTCTTGGAAAAAGAAACACCAAAGACCACATCCATCCAGAAAACCCAAGGTCCTCCACCAAAACGATCATAAATATTCCCAAAATGGCTGGAAACATTTGATTGGCCAACATACCAAAGCCAAAAGCAATCTTCTGACCCATGGGTACTTTGTTGGTTTTAATTGAACTATTCATATTATTATTTTTTAATTAGTAATCAGTATTGTTTTTCGCATCATCATCAGGTTAATCTTCTAGGGTATTATAAAACTGTTTAAGCACATAAAATGCCTTTTTTTTATGACCATTTACATCTAAAATCCCCCAATATTCTTCGTTAGCAGTTCCGTCATAAGGGACTCCGCTACTCTCTGGAGCCCAGCCACCAACATCTTGACTTTCGGGGTTTCCCGCTTTCCATAACTCATCTGTAAAAGAAAATACTAAAACCCCAGTATTAATGGCTTTATACTCAAAAACGTCGTTCAAAATATTAGTTAGTGCCTGGGCTTGCGCCTCTTGGTTTTCTCCTTTTTTGAATCCATGGTTAGCAACAGTCATATAACTATCGCTGCCAGCCTCTGAGAGGTACATTGGCTTATCACTTAGCAGTGACCATTGATTAAATATAGCTTCTGGATTGTCCCAACGATACACATTTAAACCCCATAAATCTATATTGGTTGCTGCCGCTAATACACTGCTATTTGGAAGCTCACCGTGGGCGCTAGCAACAGGATGATTGGTATCATTTTCATGAATCGCATCAGCAGCATTTTGCAAACTAGTGTACCAGTTTTTTATATCACCGTCAAACCACTCTGGATGGTAGTTATATTCATTACCAAGCTCCCATAATAAAATTGCTTTGTGATTTTTATAGCTATTTACATAGTCTAAGTAAGACCCTGATAATATATCAAAATAGCCGTCTTGATTGTAACCAAAACTTGTAATTACTTTAATGCCAGCAGCAGCTATCTTATCCAAAACAGAAATATCATCAATAGGCTTGTAAACACGAATGGTGTTTATACCCGCTTCATTCATTAAAGCAAGGTCAAGATCGATGTTGGTAAAATCTCTTTCTACATGCCCCTTTTTAACGGGGTTATAACAAACTCCCTTTATAAAATAAGGCGTTTGGTTAATTAGTAATTGCCTGTCTTTGACAGAAACCACCTCAGTATCCTCAAATGCTATAAAGCTAAAGCAAAGGGTTAAAAGTGCGAGTATAAATATATATTTTAGTTTCATTTATTTTATTTTGGTAATTTAACGGAGTTGAACATCTGTTCAAACTCCCCATTGAATGATTTTTTAAGGGGATTTCCATCACGAGATAATCCCTGAAAAACTCCTAAATCAAAAGACTCCCAAAGCGCATATTTAAGAGTTCCCTTAACATCTATAAGTCCAAAATGATTTTCAGACCCTAAGGGATGAGCGGCATCTTTCCAAGGTTCATCAAAAGCCTCAAAATAAAAACAACTTACCCTGTTGGCCTTGGTCCAGTCAGACATTTTTTGGTAATACAGCGCTTGCTTATATTGATCAGCGGCCTGAGTCCCTGATGGTCCATATAAATCACTTGATACAGAAGCCCATCCTGTTTCTCCAATGTGAATAGGTTTTTCAATCCCGAGGCTCTCTACATAGCTTTCAACGGCTTGGTACTGTGATACGGCATAATCTACCGCACTTTGAACAGCCAATTCAATACGTGCTTTGGTGTCTAGGTGGGCAGTGTTTTTTTGACTCTCTACCCAAAAACCGGAATTATAGTGCGTATCATGAAATGGGTAGGTATGAAGTGAAATATAATCAACCGCGGCAATAAGCTTTTTCAAATCTTCATTATGGTACTCTGGTCCGCCCCCGCCCCAGGACGCAAAATTATCTGAACTAGTAATCCACAATGATTCAGGAAGATTACCTTTTGCTTTTTGGGTTTGTAAATAGCTAACCCATTTTAAAATTACTGCAGGTTTTACAAAATAAGACGTTGCCCAGTGCACCATAGCCTCATTTCCAACAGCTATGATTTTTACAATCTCAGGATACTGGTTTGCAAGTGCAATTGCTTTGGCTATTTCTGAGGTGTTGTTTTCTAGGTCTTCAATATCATGATTGGGCTGGCTTTGCGTCCAAGCTCCCTGGCAATCTATCCAAGCCCCGAGCATTACATACATTTCAAAACCAGCATCTTCAGATTTTAAATCCCGAATTGCTTTTAAAATATTTTGCGCTTGATCTAGCTGTAAATTATAGGTGCGTACAACTTTGATTCCTATGGCTGACAAAATCTTAAGGTCTTCTTTAATCTGAGATAGAGAAGGCTGATCCTCTCTAGTTAAGGTGCGATACCCTCCATAGGAAATCGCCCTATATTCTGGGTTGCCTAAAAACTCAGCGGCTGATTTATTAGTATGTATAGGGTTATTATCCATTTTTTTTTCTTTACAAGACCCCACACCAAGACCTAAAATAAAAATAAATACGAGTCTTAGTAGGGGTCTTGAGTACTTCATATTAACTCTTAACAACAGATATGACTAACTTCTCTATCTCTCCACCTCTACTAAAGAGCATCTGACTGGTTTCAATATCTAGAGATTTCCCTTGAAAAGAGCTGACGCTTCCATCAGCTAGAAACACTTTAATAGCCGCCTGAGTGGCCTTCTGATAAATTACAGGTACTTGGCAGTAGGTAAAACCGAGCGATCCAACTGCGAGGTCTATACAACACTTTTCTTTGGCTAGGTTGATGTAATTAAACACCTCTTTAGTTGTTAAAAACTCCTCAGTTCTTAGTATCTCTGGGTTAAACTCAACAGCTCCATGACGTACTTTGACTCCTAACTCTCCAAATCTACTCAGGACATCTTCCTTCACTTGTCCTGTCATCCCTGGTTGTTGTGCGCCCTTTCCTCCAGGTGTGTGTGAGTAGGCATCGGTAGGAAATGCTCCATAAAGCTCAGGTGATTTATGAACTCCAATACCTGCATTAACCTCAAAATAATGATCGTATAATCTACCTATAAGTTTTTTATCTTCTGATTCGTAGAGTGCTTTTTGAGTCACCTCATACACCGCCAATAATAACTTAGAGACCATATGCCAGTAAATAGACCCCAGCCCTTCATATCCAAAGAAAGTACCCGATCTTCCTGTAAATGATTTATGATCAAATACAGATTCAAAAATAGCAAGCACCTTTTTAGAGTCCTTATCTACAAGGGGTGCATACACCCCTGAAAGACTACTCAAGGCTACCTCTACAGAGGCGGCATTATTAAAACTACCATTAAAGTGGTAAGCGCCATTTCCGTCTTGAGAGATTAATTGGGTATTCCCATCTGCAATAAGCTGCTTTAGTAATTCACAGGAAGTAACATCTATTGTGGCAATGGTGTTTTTATGAACAAACTTTGGAAGCTCTTTGTTTGGATATAAAATATAACTGTACTGATCTTCTCTAAATAACGCACTATTTTTAAGACCATCTAAAACATCTAAACTCTCTTTAGTGGATAAAAAGCCAGAGCTCAACACCGCGACTTGCCCTTCTAACATTTCAGGCAAATAAGAAATAGAAACAGACTTATGGTCTGTTACGGTCATCAGGTTGTAAGAATGAAATAAATTATCAGCTCGTTTATTGGCAGCTATAGAATGCTCTAAGTAATCCAAGGCAGTACTTGTAAATTCTAATAAAGACGTCTTAGAAACGGCTGTTTTACAGCCAGAGAATTTGTGATCGTAAATTTGCGTTCTGTAATCGCTCGCTGCTTGTCCAAGGCCGTCCAAGACTTGCTTTCGGTTTTCATCGGTAAAACGGCCTTCAAGAAGTTGTTTGTGCGCTTCCAGGGTTTGAGATACTTTGTTGAAAAATTCTAACAGCTCATTAGATATCTCAAACTCACTTGTGGTATCCTGATCTAATACTTTATTGAAGAATTTTAAGAAGCGTCTTAAGTAATATAGGGTTACCATAGAGACTCCATTTCCTACAAGCGCATTATTTGCATCATTCCACTCAGGACGCTGGGTATTCATCCAAATTCCCCCTTCTGGAATAAAGTTTGACATTTTTGCCA
>CAJWPZ010000018.1 GCA_913045325.1 uncultured Flavobacteriaceae bacterium
ATAAATACAAAGATACTCTAAAACAGGAAATATATTGTTATGAAAATCCTAAAAACAAAAAGCAAAAATATACTATAGCAGGTAGGTTACAATATATAAAACAACACTAGATAGCAGAGGCTCCAATACCTACAACATCATCAATGTAAGTTCCGTCTTTACAGTACTTAGAAAGCTCGTTTTTAATAAATTGTTGCACTTGCTGTTTTTCGCTTGACGGATATAATACGTGTACATTAGCACCTGCATCTAAGGTAAAACAGACCTTGCTATTTGTTGTTTTTCTGTAGTTCCAGATACAATCAAGAATCTCCAAGGTGTTTGGTTTCATTAAAATAAAATACGGAGAACTGGCCATCATCATAGCGTGTAACTGCAGCGCCTCGCTCTCTACAAGGGCTATAAAAGAGTCTAAATCACCAGATTCGAAAATAGAAACAAGTTGCTCTAAATTGCTATTTGCTTTCTCAAAACGCTGGGTGGCATAGGGGTTATTGTGCATCAAATCGTGACCCACAGTACTACTTACCTGCTTTTGTGCTTTATCTACTAATAAAATAGTATCATGATAATTATTGAAATTTTCATGAACTTTATAAGGATATGGCGTCCCAAAAAGATTACTACTACCCTTTATCTTTGGGTGTGCACCCCAAACAACTAGAGGGCCATTAATACTTCTAGCGGCACTTCCCGAACCTAAACGGGCAAGAAAAGATGCTTTTTGTAATTGGTACTCTTTGTTTTGTAGTGGCGCATTTTTGCTGTTATTTAACTGACACTCCAGCGCTACAAGACACATTGCTAGTGCGCTCATTCCACTTGCAGAACTAGCAATACCACTGCTGTGAGGAAAGGTGTTTTGTGTTTTAATTACAAAACTATACTCATCAACAAAAGGAATGTATTTTTCTACGCGTTGAAAAAATTTATGAATTTTAGGCTCAAAACCTTCTTCCCGCACACCATCAAGATAGACCTTAAAATCAAAGCCGCCTTTGGTCTTTTTTTCATACTGCAAGGAAGTTTCACTTTTACACTTACTTAGTGTAAAACTTATAGAAGCGTTTTGAGGAAGTTGCTCTCCGTACTTTCCCCAGTATTTTACCAAAGCTATGTTACTTGGTGATTGATAAGACACACTTGCGTTTTCGGCTATTTCTGTATAAGGTGGTGGAATAAAATCTTGAATGGTCATAAATGGGCCGTATATTAAAGGGCAAAAATTTAAAAGGTAAAGATACGCAAATAGCTTTCTTTTACTGCTGCAGGTCTTGAGAAATTGCCTTTGAGACGATATAGGCACTAGTCCAAGCGTTCTGAAAATTAAAACCTCCAGTAATGGCATCAACATTTATAACCTCTCCTGCAAAATATAAATTAGGGTGTACCCTACTCTCAAATGTTTTAAAATTAACCTCCTCCAAAGCAACTCCTCCAGCGGTTACAAACTCTTCTTTAAAGGTACTTTTACCAGATACCTCAAAATAAGATTGAGTGAGTTGCTGTGCAAGGTTTTGAAGTTTGCTCTTAGGTATATCTGCCCAAATCTCTACAGGAGTAATACCACTTGTTTTTACAATACTTTGCCACAAGCGTCTTGGAATATCAAATTGAGGATACTTGGCTATGGTTTGCTTTGGATGTTTGGTTTTAAGTTTTAGCAAGCGGTGCAAAATATCTTCTTGATTTTGGTCTAACAACCAATTCACAACAATAGTAAATGTATAGTCTAAGGCTTCTAAGATCCTTGCTCCCCAGGCAGAAAGCTTTAAAATAGCAGGTCCACTCATACCCCAATGTGTAATAAGTAAAGGACCCTCACTTTGCAGGACAACCTTGCCTTTTTGATCCATTACTTTAATACTAACCTGCGAGGATACACCCGGAAGATCCAAAATTCTTTGATCTTTTATATTGAAGGTAAATAAAGATGCAACAGGAGGGACAATGGTATGTTTTAAGGCGCTTAAAATATTCCATATTTTTGGATTAGACCCTGTAGCAATAACAATCTTTTGAGCCAAAAGTGTTTTATTGGTTGTTGTAACGCTCCAACTATGTTCTAATTTATGAATTTCTTTGACAGGATGCTCTTTTAAAAGAGAAACACCAAGAGTAGCTATTTGGTTTAAAAAACAATCTATGATTGTTTGTGAAGTGTTAGACACTGGAAACATTCTTCCATCTTCTTCCATCTTTATGTTTACACCTCTCTCTTCAAACCAAGCCAGGGTATCTCCAGTCATAAAAGTATGAAAAGGCCCCAATAATTCTTTTTCTCCTCTTGGATAATTTTTGGAAAGCTCACTGGGAATAAACTCACCATGGGTGACATTACATCTGCCACCGCCAGAAATTTTAACTTTTGTAAGTACTTGACTCCCTCTCTCTAAAATAGCAACTTTAAGATTTGGAGCCTTCGTTTTAAGGTTGATTGCAGCAAAAAAACCTGCCGCACCACCACCAATTACTATAACATCAAATGCGTTTGTATCCACGGGTTAAAAATACGTATAATTGAGTTGATTTATTGACCTGTAGCCAATGAGATATTAAACATCATATAATAAAACAAAACAACTAGCTGGTTATAGAGAAATGAAATCTTTTAGGTAATAGGGCTCAAAATAAGCAACATCTTGGATGTCATTTTGAGTAAATTTAAGTGTAGCAATCTGGGCCATTTGTGAGGCAGAAGGCAGTGCATTTTTGATAAAAACTGCATTTGGATGAGTGCATACTGCTTCAAATTTCTCTACACCATCACCAATAAATGTCACGCTGCCCTTATCAAGGTAGGTTTTAAAAGAATCTTTTGTTATAATTTGGGCCTGTATGTCTCTCATTTGGTCCATCTCAGAAGAAAACACAGCACTGTAAACCTCCATTCTTCTTGCGTCTAACATAGGCACCACCACCGAGCCAGTAACCTGGCTTGCTAATGAACCTAGTGTTGAAATAGCAAGTAATGGAATATCCAGTGCGTAACAAAGGCCTTTTGCGGCAGAAACACCAATTCTAAGACCCGTATAAGAACCTGGTCCTTTGCTTACTGCTATGGCGTCCAAATCATTTTTTGAAATATTGGCTCGGTCTAAAACCTGTGAGATGTACCCTTGTAGTTTTTCTGCGTGAGAAAAATGCCTCTCAGGTTCATTTTCAGGATTATCCTCCTGTAAAGCAATAACTTTTCCGTTTACACTAAGGGCAACAGAACAGTTTTTAGTGGCCGTTTCTATGCAAAGTATTGTTGCCATTAGTCCTGCTGTTCTTGCTCTTGTTTGATATCTATTAAATCATCGCACTTTAATGATTTTGTAACCGTATTGTAAGGTCCCGTAATAACTTCGTCTCCTTCAAGGAGTCCAGTCAAAACCTCGATATTACTATCATCTTGGATTCCTGTTTTTATAACTCTAAGGGCCGCTTTTTCTCCGTTTTTGACAAAAACCACTTCGTATTTTTCTTGTTTATTGGAGGTGATCTTCTTTTTATTTATTTTTTCTTTGGTACATGTAGTATCTGTTTTTATAACCACTGCACTAATTGGTACCCCAATAATTTGAGTTCTTTTATTGGTAATAATATCTACCGTTGCTGTCATTCCTGGACGAAACGGAGAATAGCTCTCTGGCTTGCCCTGAGTTAAATCTGCATACGACAAAGGTAAAATACGAACCTTTACTTTAAAGTTTGTTACCTGGTCTGCAGATAGCGCTGTAAGGGCTGAGTTTGCAATTTCTGTAACCTCACCTCTAAATTCTCTTTTTAAATAGGCATCTACCTCCACAATGGTTTGGTCTCCAACATTTACTTTTACAATGTCATTTTCATTGACATCTACCTCAACTTCCATGTTGGTAAGATCTGCAACACGTACAATTTCTGTTCCGGCCATCTGTGCGGTTCCTACCACACGCTCACCAAGTTCTACAGCCAATCTTGAAATAGTACCAGACATAGGCGCATAGATAGCGGTTCTAGATAGATTATCCTTAGACTGCTTTAAACTTGCCGCTGCACTCTTTACGCTATAAAAAGCAGATTCTACATTGGCCTGTGCGCCTTCATACTCTGCAATAGAGCGGTCCCAATCTAATTTTGAAATCACGCCTTTATCAAAAAGCGTTTTATTTCTTTGGTAGTTTGCCTTTGCATTTCTAGCTGAAGCCTCTGCTTGAGCTAATTGTGCTTTAATGTTTTGAAGTCCAGCTTGGCTTTGACTTACCGCTGCTTGTATTAAATCTGGATTGATCTTTACAAGTAATTCTCCTTTTTTAATCTCTTGCCCCTCTTTTATTGGAAGAGAGATAATTTCTCCAGAAACTTCAGATGAAAGGGCTACTTCTACCTCTGGTTGGATTTTTCCTGTAGCAGCTACTGTTTCAATAATATCAATAGGGGTAATTTTTGCTATTTCAACCTCTTTCCCTCTTTTGGTTTCACCAAATATCCCTGCTTTTTTACCACCAATAAGAACAACTAAAGCCACTATAACAATACCTAAAATCCAAAAAAGTGTTTTTTTCTTCATATTAAAATTTTAACTCGGTTGCTGGAATACCGAAATATAGCTCCAACACCTTGATTTTAAAAATATAATCGTATTTACTTCTATTTAACTCTACTTGTGCATTATCATACCGGAGTTTGGATTGACTAAAATCAAAGGCATTTGTTGCCCCTGCGTCATATCTGTCTTTTGCGTATTGGTATGCTAATTCTTGAGATGTTACAGATTTTTGAGCTGCCTGGTAGGCTTTTCTTGATCCCTGCGCATCAACGAACGCCTGATACACATTTGACTCTAGGTCTAAAGAGGCTTGCTGTAATTGAAGTTTACTTCTTTCCAATGAAATTTGACTACGTTTCACATTTGCCTTTACAGAAAAAGCATTAAACACAGGTATACTTAATTGAACCCCATAACTAATACCATCATTATCGTAGGCCTGGTCTAAAAAAGCATCTGCCTGCACTTCTCTACTAATGGTATTTGGAAATTGCCCAACTACAGATTGTCCTGTTTGCTCAACAATACCTATTTCTTGAGTTATAAAAGGATTGTCTGGATCCAGATCTTGGGTAAAGGATGTGGCATTGGTGTAACGTGAGTTGTATCCAAAAAATGCATTTAAAGTAGGTAGGTTTGCTCCTTTTGCTATTTGCAAATCTTTTTCTGAAATACTTACGTTTTGCTGGGCAATTTTAACCTCTGACCGTGTTTGTTTTGCGCCTTCTATAAGCTCATCTACAGTTTTTAATGCTATGGCGTTATTAACCACTTGATAGTCTTCGTCTACAATGTCAAAATTTTCATAGTCTTTTATAAGTAGTAATTGTGATAAACTAATTAAAGATATTTTAACCGCGTTTTCTGCCACTGCAATACGCTGCTGCTCGCCAGCATCTGTAGCATCAATCTCTAACAGATCTCCTCTTGGCAAAACACCAGCATCTATAAGTTTTTTGGTGCGTTCTATTTGCTGTTTGGTTACTTGGTTTTGGGCAATAACTGCAGCTGCATTTGCTTTGTTTAACAATACTTGTAAGTATCCATTTGCAACAAATAAAGAAATATCGTCTTTCATTTTTGCTAATCTATACTGGCTAGAGAGTTGTGATAAAGCTGCACGTTGCACTCTTCTATAATTTCTTAAACCATCAAAAACGGTATATCCAACATTTACAGATCCATTTACAGACAAGAATGTTGTGGTCTGTGCATTGTTGGTTAATGGGTTGAAACTTAAACCCGTATTCTCTGAGGTACTTGTGCTAAAATTTAATGAAGGTAAAAAGGCTCCAGTAGCAGACATTTTTTCAATATCTGTAGCTGCTAGATCTAATTCGCTTTGCTTTACTGATATGTTATTGTCTAGGGCGTATTGCACACACTCTGAGAGAGTCCATTTCTTTACCTGGGCATGAGCCGCAGTTGATATGGTTAAGACAAAAAATAAAATTCCTAACTTTTTCATACGTTGATTATAGTTGTTGTGTAAGTCTTTAGCTTGCTTAAATTGTTACACTATTTGTTAAAATATTAAATTAATTTCTACCAAGATTTACCAGCTCCAGCAGGTTTTAATTGATTCCAAACCTTAATATTGTCTTGTGGAGTTACCCCACCAAGCACCTCAACATAAAGACCATCGCTCACCCCAAGGCTAATTTCTTTGCGCTGAAATTCTTGAGAACCAGTTGCTATTTCTACAAATGGCTTTTTTGTTTTTGGATCATATTGCACTAAGGCTTCTTTAATACTTAATACATTTTCTGACCTGGCAAGAATAATAGATGCATTAGCGCTGAGTCCCGCTCTAATAAAGGTAGCGTTTTGATTATTGAGCGTTCCTTTTATTTCAAACTGTATGGCTCCGTTTTCACTCACCCCTTTGGGAGCAATAAAATCTAAAACTGCGTTAAACTTTTGGTTTTCAATAGCACCTACAGTAATCTCTAAAGGTAAGTTTTCTGTTATTTTTCCAACCTCACTCTCATCTACCTTTCCTTCAAAAATCATTTTCTCGACATCTGCAATAGTAGCAATGGTAGTCCCGTCATTAAAGTTGTTTGACTCTATGACCTGGTTACCAACCTTTACAGGAATGTCTAAGATCATACCAGACACGGTAGCTCTAATTTCTGTATTGGCAGCAGCACCTAATCCTTTTGCTGTTCCTGTCTTTACAATATCAAAGGTTTGCTTTGCAGCAGTAAGCATCACATTTTCTTGATTGTAACGTTGTTGAGCTTGGTTATAATTTAAAAGCGCTTGATCAAATTCATTGGCAGAAACTACCGCTTTATCAAACAACTCTTTTTGGCGCAAGTATATGCTTTTTTGACTCTCTAAGGCCAATCGTGCGGTTTCTACCTGAGTCTTTGCACTATTTATATTGTTTTTAGCGCTGTTTAGAGAGTTTATATTAGGCACTACTTTTACCTTAGCAATCAAATCTCCACTAGAGACAACATCTCCGGCTAGAACAAATATTTCATGTATAATTCCAGAAATATTTGGCTTGATTAACACCTCTTCTTTTGGCACAATATTACCTGTAGCTACCGTCTTTTTGACGATAGTCCTTATACTTGCTGTTTCTGTTTGAAACACCACAGGATTTGTTTTATCTTTTGAATAGATATACCAAATACCTGCAGAAAATGATATTACTATAACCAGTAATGTGATGATTGTTCCTGTTCTTTTCATTTGTATAGCCCTTAAAATAAGGTTGTTTTTAGTTAAACGTTTTTTATATAATTTGTGAAATAATTGAATCTCACAAGTGTTTTAATCTACTCTTAGCGCATCAACGGGTTTCATTTGTGTGGCTCTTGTTGCAGGGATTAAACCTGCCAAAAGACCCGAGACAATTAAAATTAATAAGGCCACTGCAATAACCTGAATATTGACAGATGGATTGGCAAAATTCTCTACGGGACCGCTCAGTGATAAGATATAATTCATTATCCAAATACCACCGGCAGAGAAGGCAACTCCTACCATTCCAGAGAGTATGGTTAACACTAATGATTCTTGTAACACCTGTGCTCTAATATCCCAGGGGGTGGCACCCAAAGCGCGACGAATGCCAATTTCTTTGGTGCGTTCTTTTACAACAATTAGCATAATATTACTAATACCAATAACCCCAGACAATAATACCAAGGCGCCCACAAAAAATCCTACAAATTTTAAAATATCAAACAGGCCTGTAATTCTCTCAAAAGATTCAGCCAAATCACGATTTCCTATAGCTCTTTGATCATTAGGGTGAATGGTACGCTGCTGTCTCATAATCTCCAACACTCTAGGTTTTAAGGTGGTTATACTCACATTATCTTGGGCTGTAATAGCAAAATACATTACATTATCTGCATTATTAAACACCTGGTTAAAGGTGGTAAAGGGTACATATACCGTATTGGCGAGCTCTTCGCTATCTCCTGCTGTGCTTGGCGCTTTAAAGGTTCCGACCACAAGAAAGTTTACACCATTAATTTTTATATAATCACCGATAGGGTCTTCTCCAAAATCAAATAAACTCTCCACAACACCTGTACCTATAACTACCGCTTTGCGTTTGTCGTTAATATCTGAATAACTTATAAAACGCCCAGCAAGTATATCCATAGGTTGCTGCAGTATATACTCTGGATAATCTCCACATACTTTAAAGGCGCCTGTATTTTCTTTTCTTGTAACATTATTTGCTCCTTGATAACCGCCCAATTGGTTTCTTGGAGATACAATTTTTAATTCTGGTATTTTCTCTTTTAGAATCTCACCATCAATCATTTTAAATTGCACACGCCTTCCCTTGGGTAAGCCTTTATAGGGCTTTGAAGTTCCTTGCCCCCATACAAACATAGAATTGGTGGCAAAATCTCCAAAATCTTTGCTCACTCCATTTCTAAGCCCTGTAACTAAAGCGAGTAATAAAACCAAAATAAAAATACCCCAAAACACACCAAATGCGGTGAGCATTGTTCTAAATCTATTGGCATTAAGTGCCTCAAGTATTTCGTTCCAGCGATCTTTATTAAACATTCTATTTTTTTCTATTTTCTAATTTAAAAAAACTACTCATCTCGTAGGGCATCTATGGGTTTGATATTGGCAGCTCTTCTTGCGGGAAAATAGCCTGCAAGGGCGCCAGAAAAAATCAAGATGAACACCGTGGTAACGGCTGTGTTAAAATCTACCTGGGGAGATTTAATAAAGTCATTATCAATCATCGGGCTTATAATTTGCAACAAACCAACCCCTAAGAAAAGACCAACAAATCCAGCAATAGAAGTAATAAAAATTGAT
The DNA here is from genome assembly GCA_913045325.1 of uncultured Flavobacteriaceae bacterium. GTDB lineage: Bacteria > Bacteroidota > Bacteroidia > Flavobacteriales > Flavobacteriaceae > Patiriisocius. The sequence goes on from CAJWPZ010000018.1 coordinate 8,828, forward strand.
TCTTGTAAAATTAATCCAATAATAGAACTTGGTAAAGCGCCAATAGCCTTCCGTATTCCTATTTCTTTAGTGCGCTCTTTTACAATTATAAGCATGATATTACTCACCCCTACAACACCTGCAATAATGGTTCCAATACCTATAAACCAGAATACATTGCGTATGATATCTATAAGACTGTATATTTTTCTTGCCTCTTCTAAGGTATTGTCTACCCGTACTGCGCTTCTATCATCAGGAGCTATAATATACTTTGACTGAAGGTCTTGCTTGATGTTTTGTGAAAGCGCTGTACTAAGGGCAACAGCCTGATCAAAATCATCATTCATCTTTACTGTGTAAGCTAATGATCTAACTCTATCACCTCCATTAAATGCAATTTGGGCTGTTGGAAGTGGTACAAAAATGCGCCCTTCTTCTCTTTCACCTCCAGGGTCTGTATAAACCCCTATTACTTTAAAATTAACGTCAAATATAGAGATGATCTCTCCAACAGGATTTTTCTCTTTAAACAAGTCTTCTTTTATGATATTTCCGATAACAGCAACTTTACGGGTTTCATCCATATCATCTTGACTTAAAAAACGTCCAAAGACAAGGCTTGCATTTTCAATGAATTGTTGGTCTGGGTTGGCACCTTCTAATCTATAATTTCCAGTCTCCCCCTTATAAGTAACTTGACTTGACCACATATTATAGATGGCCGTTTTGTATTCAAGCTGGTCATCATAGGTGGTATTGATTTGAGAAAAATCATCATTGTGCAATTGTATTCTACGCCCTGGATTTAGCCCTTTATATTCTTTGGTTGTCACGCGGGTTCTAATAGAGACGCGATTAACAGCATCTTGCTCAAATTGGCTTTTTACGCCTTTTTGTATACCACTACTAAAGCCCAGAAGAATAACTAAAATAAAAATACCAGAGGCAACAGAGAGTCCCGTTAAAAAAGTACGGAGTTTATTTTTCCCGATTGCTTCAAATATTTCTTGCCAACGATCTATATCAAACATGGCTTTGTGATTTACCAAGGGCGTCCAAAGCTCTAACTTGAGTTACGTTCGTATCATCTATAATTAAACCATCCTTTAGTTTAACAATACGCTTTGTCATGTGGGCAATATCATCTTCATGAGTAACCAAAAGTATGGTTTTACCCTCATCATTAATTTGCTGTATAAGCTCCATAACCTCACAAGAGGTTTGTGTATCTAGAGCACCAGTTGGCTCATCTGCCAACAGCACTTTAGGATCACTCGCTAATGCCCTGGCTATAGCAACACGTTGTTTTTGACCTCCAGAGAGTTCGCTTGGCAAGTGAGTAGCCCAATTTGCTAATCCAACTTTTTCTAGATAGTGATGTGCTTTTTCCATGCGCTGTGCACGTTTCATCCCTTGGTAATAAAGTGGCATGGCTACATTGTCTAGTGCAGTTTTATAATTAATTAAATTAAATGACTGAAATATAAACCCTAGAAACTGGTTTCTGTATTTTGCGGCAACTTTTTCATTTAAGTTTTTAATGTGCTTTCCATCTAGTGTATAAGAACCTAAATCTGCCTCGTCTAACATCCCTAAAATATTCAATAAAGTAGATTTTCCAGATCCCGAAGAACCCATAATAGAGACCATCTCACCTTCTTTTACAGAAAAATCGATTCCTTTTAAAACATGTAGAGAATTGCTCCCCATGTGGTATGATTTATGTAAATCTTTTATTTCAATCATGCTGTGTTGTATGGACATACAAAATAAGTCCCTTTGGGATTTTATTGTGTGAAATTCTTGTTAAGACTTTTGAAGTAAATATTAATTATAACCTCACCTGTAAGACTCTAATTAACATTATTTGTTACTCTTTTGCTTAGAAAAAAACTAACTCTTTGTTTTTTGACGATTTCTGTAAACCAAATACCCAACAGTGCCTACCAGTAAATAAGGAAAAATCATTAGGTACATAATTCCGTTGTTTATGCCCTTGGCAGCGGTACCGCTCTGCTCACTTTCTAGTACGGCACGGCACATAGCACATTGAGCCTCTGCGGGAAGAGTGCAAATAACAACTAACAAAAAAAACAAGCTCACTTTCATACTACTGAGGATAAAAAGGTGAAATCATTAAAAACACAATCACACCCGTTATAGCAACATACAACCACAGGGGAAATGTAACTCTTGCTATTTTTTTATGCATTTTAAAATCTCCATTTATAGCCCTAACGTACGTAACCAATACAAAAGGGATTACCGTTACAGATAATAAAATATGAGAAAACAAAAGGAGATAGTAAACATATTTTATGGCGCCTAGAGCGCTTGATTCTAAATCAGAGAGAAGTCCATCACCATTTGTATCTCCAAACTTGGTGGAGTCTGAAGTCATGTGATACAACACATACATCAGCAAAAACAAAACAGAAAGGCCTATAGCTATTTTCATAAAACGCTCGTGTGTCTTTCTGTTGCCTTTTTTAATTTGAATCAGAGCCATGATTAAAACAATGGCAGTTAGTGCATTTACAGTTGCATAAATGGGAGGCAAAAAACCCATGCGTTCTACACCAGGTATTCTCACGGTAAATAATACAGCTACCACTACAGGTATGGCGATTGAAACAATCCATATCCAGATGTTGTACTTGTTTTTTGGTGCTGCTTGGTTTGTATTCATTATAAGAGTTTTTTAATGTCTTGTATTAACATATCAATACCCTCTTGCTCAAGACCATTGTAATAAAAGAGCGGATTGCCATGGGTGTCTTTTCTTGAACGTACCACTCCGTTTTGATCTACAAGAGCAAATAATCCAGAATGAGAAAAGCCATCAATATCATCTTTGTCTTGTGCTGCAAATAATTTAAACCCTTCGTTGGAGAGTTTGTGAATAGTTTCTTGGTCTGCTGTTAAGAAATTCCAGTTTGGGTGTGTTGCATTATATCTAGTTGCATAGGCCTTTAAAACCTCTGGAGTATCAAAAGAGGGATCTATGGATATCGAAGCAATCCCAAAATTTTCTTGAGTTGTAAACTCCTGGGAAACTTGCACCATGTTTCTATTCATAATGGGGCATATGGTGGTGCAACTGGAAAAGAAAAACTCTACAACATAGACTTTCCCTTTATAAAAATCATTAGTTATATCCTCATTATTTTGGTTTATAAAATCAAAATCTGGAACCTCTTGCAGTTCTAACAATGTTTCTGAAGTATCAACAATCACGTCAGCCTGTTGACTTTTTGCTGTACTCATTCTGGTATTATCTACAACGGTATTATTTACAATACGATCATGAATTTTCGGAACAAAAATGATCCCAAAAATTAAAATAACAGCAAAAAGACCTATATACTTTGCTTTCATTATTGTTGTTTTACTAGAATTTGATTTCTTCTGCTGTTTTCTTTGGTTTCTTTTCGATACTCTGCCAATACAACTTTAACATCATCACTCATTCTATTGTTGATATCACCAATGTCTGCTGAGTTATATCCATATACTAAACCATCTAAAACATCCTGGTCATCATTCCTGCCTCTCAAATGGGCATCCTTATCAATTATAAACACAAAACTACTAGCCAGTGAGCTGTCTAAAAAATAACCGCTGTTAAGAGAAGCAAATACCTTTTTTATATCTTGGGGAGTACCAAAGGCATATTTCCATGCAGTTGTAGGAGCAATCTCAGAAATCTTAGCCGTTAATATCTTTGCGCCATTTCTTGCGCTTTCTGGCAATAAAATCAAAAATTGAAATTCTTTATACTCGTGGTTTTTTTTGTAAATTTTATGTGCAAGATTGTAAGTATAGGCTTTGGTTTGCAGCGGTGTATCTCCAAAAAAACCAAGTATTGTAATTTTGTTATCAAGGGTTACCGCATTACCATTAAGATCCTTGAAACTAGTTACACTAATCACATCTTGAGACAACACAGGTAGTTTCCCAAAATTATTGACTCCAGTGGCAAAAAACATATAGATTGCTATGGGTAATAAAAACAAGACCGCTAGAACTATTTTCTTTTTTATGTTGTTTTGTGGCGTTTCCAAGTGTTTGATTTTGTTTGCAAAAATACACTACAAAAAAATGTTTACCAAGCAGCCCTTAGTTAATATTCAATTAAAAAGTGAGCAAAAAAAAATCCCGCCAAGTTGGTGAGATTTTTAATATATTTTATAAGCATTAGTATTTAAAAGTCAAACTTGATATAGTTGTTTTTATAAACTTCAAAGATGTAGTCTCCTTCTACAAGAAGAATTAAAACCAAGTAACAAATCAAGAAAATAGCAGTCCAAACTACCATACGCCTTAATGCTTTTTTTTCATCACGCATGTGCATGAAATCCCAGGTGATATAATATGCCTTTACAATGGTAAGAACTATAAATATTAAATTTAAGGGTTTCATGAAAATAAATGGTGACAAAAATATATTTGCCATTGTTGCCATAAACCCACCTTCAAAAGAAGATATAAAAGGTACCATTAAAGACTCTGGCTTTATGATACCAAATACAACTTCAACAATAGTGATAATAGATAGGAAAATAAAAACTCCCCAAATTTTTTGTTCGATTGTCTTGAACTTAAGCCTCCCTCTAAAGATTGCTAAACTGTGCTCGTGATGTCCCATTATATATGCTAAAAATATTATTATTAAACAAGGTAAAAGAAGGTAAATACAAATACCCAAACTAGATCGACAAAGTGCCAGTACAATCCTACTTTCTCTACCATTTCATAACTCTTTCTACGTTCGTAGGTACCTATAACAACATTAAAGAAAATAATGATGTTAATCATCACACCAGAGAAAACATGAAAACCGTGAAATCCTGTTATAAAGAAAAAGAAATCTGCAAACAAGGGATGTCCATACTCATTGCGTTTTAGGTTTGCACCTTCTACAACTAACTTACCGTCTTTTTTAATTTTTGCAATAGAGGCTTCTCTAGATAAAACAGTTGGATGGCCATTTTCATCTAGGTATTGAGTGCGTATTAACAAATTATCATTTGCTAAAAACCCGGCTGTTACTTCTTCAAGATTATAAGAGGTTTGTTCGTTACCTCCCATAAACCAAACACCATTACTCTCCTGGTGCTCAATGGCAGTGCTTTGCATAGGTTGTGCAAAACTACCAATAGCAACACGACTTCCTTCAGTATCTAAAAATTGTAATATTTTACCACCTCTAGTTTCTACAGCGCCGTAATCTCCTTTGATAAATGTTGCCCATTCCCAGGCCTGTGAACCCACAAATATGGCACCTCCAATAATGGTTAAAAACATATACATTGCCACTTTACTTTGCTGCATTTTATGCCCTGCATCTACAGCTAAGACCATAGTTACAGAAGAAAAAATAAGAACAAAGGTCATGAAGGCTACGTAAAACATAGGTGCTGGAACTCCATGCAAAAACGGAAAGTGAGTAAATACTTCATCGGCGATAGGCCAAGCATTTACAAATTTAAACCTTGAAAAGCCGTAGGCAGCTAAAAATCCAGAGAAAGTCAAGGCATCGGAAACGATGAAAAACCACATCATCATTTTACCATAACTAGCCCTTAATGGTTGGTTTCCACCTCCCCAAACATCGCCTTCAGGGGTTGTTGTTGCAACAGTTGTCTCCATAAATAGAAATCAATTTTTAATTTGGTTCAAAAATACATTATTTTTTTATCTCACGAAATATAAAAACAAAAACAGATACACCCATAGAACATCTACAAAGTGCCAAAAAGTAGTAGCAAGTTCAATTCCAAGGGTTTTTCCTTTAGTGTATTTTAATTTGTAATGATTATAAATTACCACTAAGACACAAATAAGGCCAGCAAAAATATGAGCAAGGTGTAATAACACCACTAAATATATAAATGAGGTGGTAATACTACTTTCACTCCCGGTGAAAAAGTAGCCGTTTTCTATAATTTGAGAAAACCCAAGAAATTGCAGGTACACAAAGACAATACCTAAAATAAATGTTGTTATCAACAACATCATTGCCTTAGAGTTCTGCTCTTTTTTTACCGCATTTTTCGCCAAAATAAATATAAAACTACTTGCTATAATAACAGCAAGGCTACTAAAAAAAGCTTGGGGTATTTCAAAATCTGTCAACCAATCTGGGCGTTCTTTACTAATAATATACGCACTGGTTAAACCAGCAAAACTCATCCCTAAACTTATCATAGCAAAAAGCAACATGTTCTTTTTTGCTCTTCCTATTTTCTGTTGTTCTGTACCCTCTGTATAGTCCATATTTTTCAAATTTTAAATGGGTGTACTTATCTAATAAATTTATCTGCAACATAAATAATTTGCAACAAGGTAATATAGCTAACACTTACCAGCATAAGTTGTTTTGCAGATTTGGCTGTTTTTTGTTTATACAACCGGATGCCGTAATAAATAAACCAAAGCCCTAAAGCTCCAATAATTATAGCTGAAATCGGAGTGATATAAAACATTCCAGTCACCCCAAATGCGGGGATTAGTGAGGCCAAAACTGTACAAATACTATACAGAATTACTTGTATGGCTGTGCCGTGATCTCTTTTACCTGTTGGTAGCATGAAAAAGCCTCCTTTTTTATAATCATCAAACAAAAACCAACCTATGGCCCAAAAATGAGGGAATTGCCAAAAAAACTGAATCATAAATAAAGTACCTGGCTCAATACCAAAATCATTGGTTGCGGCAACCCATCCTAACATAAAGGGAATAGCTCCCGGAAAAGCGCCAACAAAAACAGATAAAGGTGTTCTTGTTTTTAAAGGTGTGTATAAAAACACATATATAAAGATCGATATCGCGCCAAACATAGCTGTTTGTGGATTTATACTGTACAGCACCGCTATACCAACAACGGTAAGAATAATAGCTATAGAAAGGGCTACAGCAACACTCATGGTGCCAGCTGGGATAGGCCTATTTTTGGTTCTATCCATCAAGGTGTCTAAATCACGCTCCATGACTTGATTGTACACATTGCTTGCTCCTACCATGCAATATCCTCCAATACACAAAAGTAATAAGATCATAAAATCTACCTTCGTTGCGCCAAGTAAATACCCCGCAACCGAAGAAAACACAACACTTACAGACAACCTAAGTTTGGTTATTTCTGTAAAATTTTTAACCCACGAGATGGGAAGTTCTTGTGTTTGTGTTACTGACAATAGATTTTATTTAAATTTTACCTTCTCTTTTGAGTGTGCAAAGATACGTTACAACTCTAATTCTAACCAATTTATAACACATTATCTATGTTAAAAATAACCCTAAAATACACTACAGTACATGAGATATAAAACCCAATAAAAAAAGCGCTGCAGAATTAACAACAGCGCTTTTATTATTTATGATTATTTGGTTTTATCGTACCATTCTAATCTCTGATGTTTCAACATAATCTATTCCATCTTCTGTGTATGCATCACTAGATGATAGTCTAAGTTCATTGGTATTAAACAGTGTAACATCATAAAGAGTTTCACCTAAAAGAAGTTGCATTGTGCTATTATTGGCAGCATATGTTCCAGTTTCATTATCAATAACTGTAATAATACTAGAATCTTCTAAAACAGTTCCATCTGCTAATATCCTTGTTGTATTGTTGAGATATTCACCATCATATCGATAGGTTTCATTTTCAGAAAAATTGTAGGTGAGATTAAAAAACTCTCCTATGCTGTTTTCATCGCTTACCTCAACTTGAATACCTTCTATGATAACTGTTCCAGTCGCGTTGGTAACCAAATAGTTTACCTGATAACTTGCTGCACTTAAATTAGTGCTGTTTAGTTCATAGGCAGGGGCATCATCATCGCTGGTACAAGCAATTAATGATACAGAAATAGCTAGTATGAAAAAATACTTGAATAATTTCATAATCAATATGTTTTAGTTCTCTATCTGAAATCTAATTGGAAGCGAGTACAATACTCCTACCGCTTGACCACGTTGCTTTCCTGGTGTCATCTTTGGCAAGGCCTTAATGGTCTTAATAGCTTCTTGCTTTAGTTTTGGGTGTGGCGCTCGTGCCTGTACATTTGTAATATTACCCGTTTTATCAATCTTAAATTGCACATATATTTGCTGAATTCCCTCCAGGCCTAAATCACTTGCTAGATCTGTGTTAAATTTCTTTTGTACAAATTTTTGAATTTTACTGGACATGCACTTTTTCTTAGCTGCATTGTTACCTGCACTTTCACAGCCAGGGTATATTGGCACATTCTCAATTACAGCGAAGGGAACATCATCAATGATTTCTCCAGCTTCATCAATCTCTTCAATCTCTACAATCTCTTCTTCTTGACTAATCTCTGTAGATTCAATAATGGTTTCTTCTATATCTGCCTCATCCTCAATCACCTCAATAACTTCTGGAGCTGGTGGCGGTGGAGGTGGCGGGGGTGGCGGTGTTAACAGTTCTGTGATTGGAATATCTTCATCAAGATCATCACCCACATTTAAGGTATCTAGAGAAAGATCTCTATCATAAGACTTCCACTCTACTGCTTGCCAAGACAAAAACAACATAAAAGCAAGACCTGCTAAAAAGTAGACTCCACTCCATTGTTTTAAATCTGCTTTTGGATTTTTTTTCGGTTCCATAATTGAATTTAAATTATCGCCTATAAAAATATAGAAAATCTATTGTATTGTAAAACAATAGCACTGTAATATTAGTAAATAAACTTATTTGACACCTTAACTACAAATGATCCTAGAATCAAGCCACAAACATTAGCAACTACATCAAAGAGCTCTGCACCTCTTGTAAGGATTAAGCGCTCTTGTATTACTTCAATAAGTATGCCGTAAATAAAAATACAAACAAATAGTAAAGGTAGTGTGTAGGGCTTTTTGACTTTCGGGTTTCTAGAGAAAATATAACTGGCCCACACCATAAAAAGCACTGCATTAATTATAAGATGTACTATCTTATCTGCAAATGGAATAGCTATTTTTGTCCCATCTGTTATTGGCATTAATAAAGCCACTGTAACAAGTAGGGTGTAGCCAAGGGCTAAACCAAAGAGGAGTTTAGGCCCCAACAAGTTCTTTATACCCTGTTTCATCTAATAGGTTTTCTATTTCATCTGGGTTTGAAATTTTAATCTTTATCATCCAACCTTCTCCATAAGGGTCATTGTTTACTTTTTCAGGCTCAGACTCAAGAGTGTCGTTAAATGCTATAATTTCTCCAGAGAGGGGCAGAAATAAATCTGATACTGTTTTAACAGCCTCTACAGATCCAAATACCTCATCGGCATCCATCGTCTCATCAAGTGTTTCAACCTCTACATATACAATATCTCCAAGTTCGCCTTGTGCAAAATCTGTAATTCCTACTGTAGCGGTATCGCCATCAATAGCAATCCATTCATGATCTTTAGTGTACTTTAAATTTGATGGAATGTTCATAGTTACAAGCTTTTTTTTATGTGTTTATATTTTAATTACCAAAGTTATATCTTAAGGTCAAACCACTGCGAATAGTGGTTTGCGGGAAAGCAGTAGAAATTGCATACTCAGAGAAAGTATGGTCATAATAAAATGCCGCAGTTAAGTTTTTACTTAAAGCGTAGTCTACCAACAACTGGGCGCCGTATATGGTTTGCCCTGCCGTGGTTTGGTTATTCTCGATATCCAAATAACGTATAATGGTCCTGTTGTCTCTTCTTGAAAGATCTAACTTAAAGTTTAAGTCACTTTTTAGTATTTGCTTTTTACCCCCAAAGTTAGTTCCTATACGTAGGTCTTTAATTCTGTATCCAAGACCTATTATAATTTCGTCTCCTTTAATCTCGGTTAAAAGATTATTGGCAAAACTAAGCCCAAGTGCTCTGTCTTTTCTATACTCTGCACTTACTTTAACAGAGTTTTTCATCTCAAGATCAATTTTTAATAATGGCGAAAATTGCTCGGTAAGGTTTACATTGGTTAAAAACTGCTGGCTTTTAAAATCTCCCGCTTGATTTGTAGCAGCAGTTACAGGATTACCATCTCTAGAGCGGTTGTAGTCTAAATTGGTTTGAAATTGATTTACGGTATACCCGGCAGTGTACCCATGCTGCAAAGAGAATCTTTTAAAGCGTTTTTTAAACCACCCCAAACGCATAAAACCAGTATATTTTATGTCCCAATTTGGTAGAGGTATGTCTCTTAAAATACCTTTCTTCTCGCTCTGCACATCAGCACCTTTATAGGCTGCTATAAATGATGGCAACAATACATCTTGGCTTGTAGGGCCAAATCCAACAGGATATCCTGTTTCTGGATCTACCGGGAAGGCGTCTGTACCATAAAATTCTGAGGCCAAACTATTGGCAACAATAAGTCTATTGCTTCTAAAGGCATCAAATGGCTCAGAGCTGGCATCTGTAGTGCTTTGAAAAGCTGTTGCAATAAGTAGGGTTGAAATGTTAAAGTTCCCAGAGCTTACAGGTGTTAAAGAATTATACAAACCGTCTTCAATGATATAATTCTCTGAGTAATTCTCTGAGTAAATTCTACTGGCGTTAATATCAATCTTAAGATCTCTAATGGGCTCAAGATTGACCTGAATGTCTAACTGATTGGTTTCATTCTCTGTGTATTGTTCATTGTATTCTGGATACAAGGTTAACCAACCATTACGAGCAGCTTGATCTCTAACCTCAGCCTGGCTTCCAAAGGTAAAGCCTGCCGTTGGTTTTAAGGTTCCTATAAAACCTATTGAGCGATTGTACCCTGGTAAGAAAATACCATTGGTTTCTTGGTAGTTAAATTGTACTTTTTTAATCATGGTGGCCAAACCAATAAGTGTGTTTGCTGCTTTGTCTGCGCCACTTAAACCATTTCCAAAACCACCTCCAGCATTCCCGCCTCTAGCAGAGGAATTAGCACCGCCTTTTGCTGCAAACCCTTGGGCATCATCCTTGGCACTTGCCTTAGAATCATTACCGCCTTTGCCGTTTTGGCCTTTTGGACTAAACCCGCCTCCATTTCTGGACGCACTATTTCTCATACCCCCTGCTTTTTTACTAGCTTTCTTTTTAGAAAGACCAATATACCTGTAAAAAGCACTGAAATCGAAGGTTGAATTAATACGATGGGTACTTGCGTTTTGAATAGAGTTTCCTAAATCATAGGTTTGCACAGAACCGTCAGATAATTCAATATCAATATTGTTGAATAAATCACTGCCGTCTTGCCACTGGAAATCTCCAGTGTATGAGTAAGTTGCTCGAATCCACTTCAGAAAAGGGAATTTTGCAGTTGGCAGATCATAATTTAACTGCAATGATTGAAAGTGCTGGTTGGGATCTCCTATATCAAACAAACCGTCAAAGACACCAATTTGGTTGTTAGCAACACCATCATCATCTATATAATTGGTGACAATTCTGTTATTGGAGGTAGTGAAATTAAAACGAAATGATTTTGTTAGGTTATAATTTATTGCATAATCCCAGTCAAACAAATAGTTTCTTTGAAAAAGCACCGGCAAGCCTATATTGCCATTTTCTAAGTTTAATTCTCTAAATTTTTGCTCATTGTGCTGGCGTAAAATATTAGAGTTTACTGCAATACTAGTTGGTAAATAATTAAGATTAAGGTCTTTTAAAAACTGCCAATATTTTCCTGTAAAAATAGAATCATTCTTTTTAAATGGTTCAAATGTTTTGGGAGTAAAATTATAGGCATACGTCCCGCCCAAACGTACGTTTTGATCTAAAGCCTCTTGAATTTCAAAATCGTTGTGATCTATTTGGTTGTAGGAGGCAGAAAGTGTAAGGTTTTCTATATCATACACCTTTGGTTTGCCCTCTGAGGTACGTTCTTTACGAACTCCAATAAAATTAATACTCTGCCTTTTTGTATAGTCTATAGATTGTCCTAAAATCTCATCTCTTCTTTGAGAATTTGGCTCATTATCTAATCTAGTTTGTAATTCTACATCTTGATACTCTGGATCAAATTGTGGTGTAATTAGTTTTTCTGACCTACCATAATTAAAAGGTAATTGAATACCCCATTTCTTTGGTAGCATTTGCCCCAGGTTTAAATTGGTGACCAAATCATACTCTTCTACATCTTCTCTACTACGATCGTTTGGACCTTGCTCTAAAGAACCAAAACCAATAGTACTTACCCTACCTGTTGCGCTTAGATTTGCAAAATCCGCAAAATTTGCATCCATGGCTGCAACAGCTGCCCAGCCTCCTTGGTTTTGCAGCTCAGATAGACGTAATTCATTAAACCAAACTTCTCCACACAGCTCTGTGTTAGTCTCGTTTCTTACACCAATCATTGCAACACGTACATCACCAAAACTAGGATTTCCTTTCATTCCTACTCTCAGTATATTAGATGGCAAGCCATCAATTTGACCCTCTTCAAAGAAATGCAATTGGTTTGGAGCATAGGTGGCAGGATCTCCTAAGATGGTAGACTTTAAATCTTGCAACAAACTAAGAGGTAGGTCCAATCTGTTTTCTACTGGCCAAATTTCTTCAGCGCTAGTGGTATTAAAAGCCGTTGGTTTTAAAGCAACTTGTATTTCATAGAAACTTTCAGTTAAATCATTACCCATTCTAATAAATGCCACCAAATCACCATCTGCCAATGCTGTTTGATTCACGATAGACTCTGCATGAATAAACATTTCTAGGTTTTTATACTGCCGCATATCTACACTGAAATTTTTATACACCCCACGGGCGTCATTTTGCTCTAAACCACAAACTCGAATTGCAAGAGATTGCTCATCTTGTCTTATAATATTATTGTTATTATTAAGCTGTTCTCTAACAACTCCAGGAGGCAATGTGTAAGGTATGGGTTGTCTGTTCTCGTTATCAATTATATTAACAGCTTCTACTTCAAAAACAGTATCATCCAACTCAGGGTCTTCTAGGGTTACATTATCAAGAGTTTGCAAGTATCTTCTGTAATCTCCTCTAACCAGTTCTAAGGTTCCTAAACGGAGTGTTGTTTGCTGCTCAAAGCCAGACATATACATACGCATAAAACGTATTGATCTAAAATCTGAAATGCCATTTACTGCCCTATCATAATCTGCAACAGGAACTTTAAACTGTACCCACCTAACATCCAAAGAACTATTGTCTTGGAGGGTAATGGTGCTCTCACGCACATCAGTCACAAAATCATTGGTAGCTGGGGTAAGGGCATCACGAGAGATAGGAATGTTATACTCATAATAACTATCTACGGTATTCATAGAGTTATCACGGTTAATATCTTCTACATCTGGTTGGGTGGTAGAACCACGATTTGTATTTGTTACCTCAACAGGAGAGTTTCCTTCCGTACCGTTGTATAGTTTGTAACGACTTCTTATATCTCCAGAGGCCTGCAAGAAGTATTGATAATTATCATTTGCTGGGTCGGCTAGTCCGCTAAAGGCCGGGAACATTTCGCTTTCCTGGGCATTGTTTAAACCATCATACCCTACATCTTGGTTAATACGCTGCTCCCCTTCTGTATCAAAGGTATATACTAAAGATTGATTGGTAGGCACCTTACCCCAGACCGTTGGTGTGGTGTTTTCTGAACTGCCATCTTGAGGCAAACCATTCTCATATTGCTTTCTACCATCTTTTAAGACATCCTCAGAAATGTTTCCTAAGTTAAAACTAAGGGTTCCTCCATTATTGGTATTGTTTTCTTCGTATATAAATGGATCCATTACCCAAAACTGGATAAACTCTACATTGCTTCTTTCAAAATCTGTAGTGGTTAACTGCCTAGAAATCCCTCCAAAATTAGCGGATGGATTTGGTAATTCATTGGTGCCTGAGGCCGCTGGACTAAAGTTATACTCTCCACGCTCGCTTGGATAAAAAGAAAGGTCTAAAGAAAATAAGGCCTGTGTTTGTCCTTGAATTATATCTTGCCCCGGAAATATTTCGTCTCTAAAAACACGTCTTGTAAATGGTGAGGATAAATCTTGGTCTGTAATCCCATCTGGTCTTTGACTACTGTAAAAAATAGGGTCAATGGTGTACCAGTTTAAACGTGCACGTTTGTAATTATAATCCAAAACACTGTTTGGTTCTTCTCCCCCAAAACCATCTGGAGATGAAGACAAACGCCAAGAAATAGGAGAACTAATATCAAACTCTGTTTGTGAAGACTCAAAATCATCGATATATACCGTTGTTCTTCCTCCAAAGTCTGAAACCTCTGGGGCGCTTGGTAATAAATATGCAAATTCACCACGTATAGAGAAGTTTGACTCCACATCTGTATCAATATTAGGGAGTTTGTTTACCAGACGCGTAAAGAAGGGAACCTGTGTTGCGTAATTTAAATTAACTCCAAATATTTGATTGTTAATTGGTTCTACATCATAGGTAGATTTTTGAGTAAGCGGGCGTTCATTTAACCTCAAATAGGTACCTCCTATGATAAAGTTGTCGTTAAATTTATGCTCAATGTTTAATCCCGTAAATCGTTTTGTTTGTTGTCCAAAAAGCGTGTTGTTCTCTACTGTAATATTTACAGGAGTATTTGAGGCTAGTAAAGATGGATCCAAAATTTGAACCGTTCCTGCTTGGTAATTAACCGTATAGTCTACACCCTCAGATAAGGTTCTACCTCCAGCAGTAACCACTACAGAACCCTGAGGTATGTTAAAGGCCCCGATAGGTATTCCGTTACCGCCACTGGATTTGTACCTTCCTGTTAACTGAAATTTATTTTTATCACTATCCTCTTGTTCTGCCTGAGTTTTAGTGGATCTATATAAAGATCTAAAAACGTATTTGTCTTGATTGGCATTATAGGTAGCGGGCATGCTATATTCTGCAGCTCCAGCAGAGGAGTCATCTAGTTTGTCAAATAGGTATTCTCCAAAAGGCTCTACGCTGGTAAATATGATGCGCCCGTTTTGCTGATCTACGGTAAGTCCTGGAATAAAATCAAAAAATCCATCTCCCCCTTGTTGAGGATCATTATTGAAATTTAATCTATCTAGATTAAAAACCTTTAATAGGGTTTTATTATCAACATCTTCAGGCAAGGCAACTGCAGGGTTAGTGATGGTGCCCTCTGCAGCTATTATGTAATTTAAAGGTGCTGGATCTCTGTATTGGATGTCTAATCTAAAATCTTCTTGTTCTAACTGAAACGCTCCTAGACTGTATATGTTTTTCATCATCAAATCCCAGATAGGCTGGGTTACATTGGTGATATTACTTTTTAATAATTTAACAATTAGATTTTGAGGAATACCCTCTATATCATCCATTCCTGGGTTACCAGGCTCACCAGGTCTTACAAGCCCTCCAGTGGCATCCACACCATCTGTAGAAAACTCACCAACTTGGTATACTTTACCGTTAACAGTATACTGAAATGAAACAGCAATAACCTCGTCGTTATTTAACCGTTGGTTTAAAGAAATATATCCCAGCTGAGAGTTAATAGTGAATTCATTGGCCCTTAATTTTCTTGCGTTCTCTAGGGTTAAAAAGTCTGAACCATCTTGTACTTGCACTCCACCAAACCCCTGTTGCACGGTAGCTATATCTCGTATTTGTTCGTTTAAGATTCCTTGGGCACTAGAGTCATCAATACCAAATGGATTGAAATCATTATTTCCGTTATCAGGAAAAGAATTAGGCGGTTTGTTTAAAAACCCACCAGGTATATTATTTAAACCAATATTTGAAATATCTGACTCCCCAACATCTTGCAGGGCTACAATATTACGCACATCCTGAGTTTGGTTCCCTCTATTGGTAATCCAGGCCTCTACTCTAGTGATTTGCACATTGGAACGAATAAAAGGATATTGCTGCAATGCTCTATCATAGGTGTCTCTAAAATAATGCGCTAAGAAAAAGTGACGGTTTTCGTCATAGTCTAAGGCGTAGATATCAAAATCTGTAATAGTACCACCACCTTCTGTGGTTACGTTTCTAGTTTCAGATTGCTGCTCAGAGAATACTCCTGTAATTTTAGTTTTTCCAAATTGTAACTCTGTTTTTACACCAAACAGACTTTGGGCACCCGGAATTAAAGTACTGTTAAGAGGCATACTCACATTACCTACCTCTATGGATCTAATAATATCATCTTCGGTGGGAGTGAATTCTAGTTTTACTTGGTTTTGGAAATCAAAGGTTGATTGGGTATCATAATTTGCAGTTACCTGTAAACGCTCTCCAACCTTTCCAAGCAAGCTTAAACTTATACGTTGGTCAAAATCAAAAGAGAAGTTACTCCTGTTTCTTGGAGAAAATGCCGGATTGTCCTGTTTGGTGTACAATAGCCCAAGATCCATCTCTACAGTACCCTGAGGTATTACCTCAATGGTATTGCCTCCAAACACAGATTCAAAAAAGCTGGAATTGACATAAAATTTGGGTAGTAAGTTTTTCTGGTCATCCTGTGAGCCTTCTTTTCTTCCATCAGCGGCGTCAATTTTTTCTTTGAAATAATCGCGCATTTGCTCTTTTAGGATTAAATCACGATAGGCCTGAGGGCTTAACACTAGTGGAAGACCCACATTAAAATCACCCAACATTTCACTGTAATAGTAGCTATCTGTAACAGGGTCATAGGTGTATAAATTTTCTATAGAGGAGGATGGAGGTAGTTCAATACGCCCCATAGCCGATCCTGTTGCGGTAGAATCTTGTGCATTTGCACTGAAGAGACCCCCCAAAATGATACTTAAACATACGAATTGTTTAAAAAAGCTATTTTTAAACTTGGTGATATTTGTACCCAATACTTATAATTTTTTTAAAGCCTGTTTTATAATTTCCTCAATGGTTGCCTGCGGATATTGCTTAATCACGGCGTCACAAACTTTCTCAGCTTGTTTACGTGTAAAACCTAAAGTATCCAAAGCAGATAACGCTTCATCTTTATTGGTATTGCTTGAAACCAAAGAAACATCGTCTAGACCATACACCTTTAGTATTTTATCTTTCAAATCCAACAACACCCGTTGGGCTGTTTTGGCTCCAATTCCTTTTACAGATTGAATGGTTGCCACATCGCTTGACGCAATAGCCTCAGTGACCTGCTTTGGAGATAAAGAAGACAGCATGGTTCTTGCTGTACTTGCCCCAACCCCAGAGACCGAGATTAATAACCTAAAAATCTCTCGCTCTACTACACTAGAAAAACCATACAAAATATGCGCATCTTCACGAACTTGTAAATGCGTAAATAATTTGACGTTCTCTGAGGTAGGTAACTGTGCAAAAGTATGTAATGAAATGTTTACAAAATAGCCTACCCCATGACAGTCTATGACTACATCGGTGGGTGATTTCTCAACAAGTCTTCCCTGTAATTGGGTTATCATACGTTATTGTTGTGTTATTTCTGCCAAATATAGTATATTTTATTGGCTTATCTGAAGGGTTAAAACCTAAATTTATTGCTGAAACATCACTACTTCTGGGCTGTTTCCTCTCGTTTTTCTTTTTGCTGTGCATCTACCACAGAAACTGCTGCCATGTTTACAATTTCTTCTACACTAGCACCGAGTTGCAAAATATGAACTGGCTTTCGCATTCCTAGCATAATTGGGCCCACAGAATCAACACCATTAATCTCTTTTAATAATTTATAATTGCTATTGGCTGCATCTAAATTTGGAAATATAAGCGCATTTACTTTTTTCCCTGCAAGCTTAGAAAACGGAAATTTACTTTGTAACATTTCTGGATTTAGAGCAAAGTCTGTTTGCAACTCTCCATCTATATGCATATCTGGATTGGTTCTGTGCAAATAGGCTACGGCATCTCGCACCTTTGTAGCATGAGGATCTTTTGAAGAACCAAAATTAGCATAGCTTATCATTGCAATAACTGGCGTTAGGCCAAACATTTTCATGGTGTAATTTGTCATCTGGGCTATTTTGGCCAGTTCTTTTGCCGTAGGATCAATATTTATGGAGGTGTCACTAATAAAAATAGGACCTCTTTTAGTAAGCATCATGTTTGTTGTTGCCACTTTATTTACACCGTCAAAACGTCCTACAACCTCTAAAACAGGACGCAGCACCGAAGGATAAGCCCTAGAATAGCCAGAGATCATAGCATCTGCATCCCCTTGGTTAAGCATCATGGCTGCAAAATAATTGCGCTCTCGCATTAATTTTTCTGCATCAAAAAGGGTAACTCCATTTCTGTGCCTATTTTCAAATAATTTTTTTGCGTATTTCTTTAAATTCTCAGCTTGATCATCAGCCTTAGGGTCCATTATTTGTATATCTGCATCAAATTCAAGCTGCTCCATAAGCTCTTCAATAACGGCCTTTCTACCCAACAAAATAGGAATACCTATTCCTTCTTCGTAAACAATTTGAGCCGCTTTCAATACATTTAAATGATCTGCCTCTGCAAATACAATACGTTTTGGGTTTTGCTTTGCCCGACTAAGCAACATGCGAATGATTTTATTATCTCCACCCATGCGGTGGTTCAGCTCATCTTTATACTTTTTCCAATTGTTAATTGGCGCAGTTGCAACACCACTTTCCATAGCAGCTTTTGCAACAGCCGGAGGAATATGGTCTATAAGTCTTGGATCAAAAGGTTTGGGAATAATATAATCTTTCCCAAAAACAAGTTTAGTCTCTCCATAGGCAATATTAACTTGCTCTGGCACAGATTCTTTGGCCAGTGCAGCCAATGCTTTTACAGCAGCCATTTTCATGGCCTCGTTAATCTTGGTGGCACGAACATCAAGCGCACCTCTAAAAATAAAAGGAAACCCTAATACATTATTTACCTGGTTAGGATGGTCACTTCTTCCTGTTGCCATAATAATGTCATCACGCGTTTTACAGGCTAGCTTATATTCAATCTCAGGATTTGGATTTGCCATAGCAAAAACAATAGGGTCTGCAGCCATTGATTTAAGCATACTAGGGGTTACAATATCTGCAACAGAAAGTCCAACAAAAATATCTGCATCAACCATAGCCTCATCTAAGGTATCTATCTTTCTGTGTGTTGCAAATTCTGACTTCTCTGGTGATAACTCAGATCGATCATCTCTTATAACTCCTTTACTGTCTAACATCACAATATTTGCCCCTACTGCCCCAAAGGCCTTATAAAGTCTTGTACAAGATACCGCAGCGGCGCCTGCTCCGCTTATTACAATTCTTACTTCATTTATTTTTTTATGTGTTAACTCAATTGCATTTAAAAGCGCAGCGGCAGAAATAATAGCAGTACCATGCTGGTCATCATGCATAACAGGTATGTCCAACTCTTCCTTCAACCTTCTTTCAATCTCAAAAGCCTGTGGAGCTTTAATATCTTCTAGGTTAATACCACCAAAAGTGGGTGCAATATTTTTTACTGTTTCAACAAAGGCATCAACATCTTCGGTACCTATTTCGATATCAAAAACATCAATATCTGCAAATATTTTAAACAACAATCCTTTTCCTTCCATGACAGGTTTAGAAGCCTCAGGCCCTATATTACCGAGCCCTAAAACTGCTGTACCATTGGTAATAACCGCCACCAAATTACCTTTAGCGGTATACTTATATACATTCTCAACATCTTTGGCTATCTCAAGGCAAGGCTCTGCTACACCAGGAGAGTATGCTAGAGATAGATCTCTTTGTGTTGCATATTTTGTGGTAGGCACTACTTGTATCTTACCAGGGCTTGGCTTGGAGTGATATAAAAGAGCTTCTTTACGTTTACTTTGTTTACTCATAACAACAAATTGTTTTTTTATGGTATACTACAAATGTAACAGAGTGAAATTAAAACAGTGTCTAAATTAAAAATTAATTATTGGCTTTAAACACCAGATAATAGCTTGGCAATTAATTATAGTATTATGGCTTTAAGAATTCTATGTTTCTGCGCAATCCTTCAAACTTGGTGCGCTTTAAAGGACTCTTTTTGAAAATTTCTGAAAACACTTCTTTGGTAACCTCTTCCCAATCTTTCTTTGAGTTGGACAACACCTGCGGATTGGGATCAAACAAAGGTTCCTTGTGAGCTTTGCTAAACCTATTCCAAGGACATACATCTTGACAAACATCACATCCAAACATCCAATCATCAAACTGCCCACTCACACTAGAGGGGATTTCGTTTTTAAGCTCAATGGTAAAATAACTAATACATTTACTACCATCTACCTTATAAGGCTCAACGATTGCCTGGGTTGGGCAAGCATCTATACAGGCCGTGCAACTACCGCAATGATCTGTTACGGGGGTGTCATAGTCTAGGTCAAGATCTACAATGAGCTCTGCAATGAAATAAAAAGACCCTGCTTGTTTGGAGAGTAAGTTACTATGCTTACCAATCCAACCTAGACCACTTTTTGCAGCCCAAGCTTTATCTAAAACAGGGGCACTATCAACAAAAGCACGTCCATGAACATCTCCAACCGTCTCTTGTATGCAGTGCAACAACTCTTTTAACTTGTCTTTAATTACAAAGTGATAATCTGTACCGTATGCGTATTTAGATATCTTATAACTATCATCTCGCTGAAGCTGTTGTGGGTAATAGTTTAACAATAAAGAAATGACACTTTTAGAACCCTCCACAAGCTTGGTTGGGTCAAGGCGCTTGTCAAAATGGTTTTCCATGTACTGCATCTGGCCATGCCTATTTTGGTTGAGCCAAGCCTCAAGTCTTGGAGCTTCTTCTTCCAAAAATCCTGCTTTACTAATACCACAAGACATAAAACCTAGGCGTTTGGCCTGGTCTTTAATAAAAGCAGTATGTTGGTGTTTTGTGTCTATCGTAATGGAATATTTTAAATCATAACATCTGTTTTTATGCTCTTTGGGTAAATTCTAACAATGCATTTATTGGCTTTAAGGAAATCAGGGGTTCTATTTCAATAGGTGTTTTCTTTTCTGAAATCTTATACTGTCTTACTAATGTAGCTATGGCGAGTACCATCTCATACATTGCAAAATTATTGCCTATACACATTCTAGGGCCCGCTCCAAAAGGAAAATA
Source organism: uncultured Flavobacteriaceae bacterium (assembly GCA_913045325.1). Taxonomy (GTDB): domain Bacteria; phylum Bacteroidota; class Bacteroidia; order Flavobacteriales; family Flavobacteriaceae; genus Patiriisocius. The sequence goes on from CAJWPZ010000018.1 coordinate 29,824, forward strand.
ATGCCCCGAAAATGTATTAGCAGAAACCCCCGAAAATCTAGATGGCTTAAAAAGTTCTGGTTGCTCCCAAAACAAAGCATCATTATGAATTTGAAGCACCGAGAATAACAAGTTTGAGTTTTTTGGAACTTCCATGCCTTCAAAAGCATCTGCTTCGAGACTAATTCTATCAATAAAATAGGCAGGGGGATACATGCGTAACGTTTCCTCTACCACATTTTTGGTGAAGGGACATGCTTTAATAATCTCCATTAAATCTTTGGTAGAAGCCGTAGCTTCTTGAACTTCTATAAATATTTTTTCTTGTGTTTCTGGATGTTGCGCTAATAATTGCGCAGCAAAGGTGAGTGCATTTGAAGTGGTCTCGTGTCCAGCTACAAACAAGATAAGAATCTCATCAATAAGTTGCTGTTCAGACATGGCACTGCCGTCCTGATAGCGGGCATCCAAAAGCATATCAAGTAAATCATCTTTGCGTATGTTACTCTTTTTCCTGGCTGCAACCAATTGGCCTAGAACCTCTCTAGACTCCTGGACCAATGCTATGTGCTTTTTAATTTTTCCACTAGACTTAAACCACCACCCTAAATAAGGTTGACGTAACTCTTTAACTAACATCTTTTGAGCAGCTTCTGTAATATGTTGCATTTTAGAAATCTGCAAAGCGTCTGCCGCATCACTAAAGAGTGCTTTAACCACCGTTTTAAAGGCTAAATCATTAAAGATAGGAGCAACATCTATAGGGCCTTGTGTTGTAATTTTTGAAACCTCAGTTGTAATAGCCTCTTGAATGCTTTCTAACAAAAACACCAATTGTTTTTTATGGAACGCGGGCTGAATTAACTTTCGTTGTTTTTTCCACAAAGCACCTTCGCTTGTTAGCAGTCCTTTGCCTACATACTTAGCGAGGTCTTTTGTTTGAATAGGAGACTTGGAGTAATTTTTTTTATTTTTCTGTAATGCATGTTGTAAAAACCCAGCATCCTTACTAAAAACAATAGAGTTTCCAAAGCCCAAATTAAGACGAAAAGTGGCTCCTTTTTTTTTAAAATTAGCCGCATGAAAAGGCAATGGATTTTTTAAAATATTGGCAGCATTTTTGAGAAATTCAAGGCTAGATACCTCAGGGATAGTATAGTTCTTCATAAATGTATCAAAACAAGCCTCCTTGTGAGGGGGCCTTTACTTTTCCTAAATGTTTATAAGCCGCCTCTGTAACCTCACGACCTCTTGGAGTACGCATAATAAAGCCTTGCTGAATCAAAAAAGGCTCATACACCTCTTCTATAGTTTCTGGACTTTCTGAAACGGCGGTTGCTATGGTGGTAATACCAACAGGGCCTCCTTTAAATTTATCGATAATGGTATTTAAAATTTTATTATCCATTTCATCCAGACCATGGGCATCTACACTTAGGGCCTCTAATGAGAATTTAGCGATCGATATATCGATAGAGCCATTTCCTTTAATTTGAGCAAAATCTCGTACTCTGCGCAAAAGTGCATTCGCAATACGAGGAGTTCCTCTACTTCTACCTGCAATTTCAATAGCCGCTTCCATAGAAATTGGCACATCCAAAATACTAGCACTACGCTGCACGATAGTTGTTAAAAGCTCGGTGGTGTAATATTGTAATCTAGATGTAATTCCAAAACGAGCTCTCATAGGAGCTGTTAAAAGTCCAGATCTAGTGGTGGCTCCCACCAAGGTAAATGGAGCTAAGTGTATTTGAACAGAACGCGCATTGGGTCCTGATTCTATCATGATGTCGATTTTATAATCCTCCATGGCAGAGTATAGATACTCTTCAACAATAGGGCTTAATCTATGTATCTCATCAATAAACAAGACATCGCGCTCCTCAAGATTTGTGAGAAGTCCCGCTAAATCTCCAGGCTTATCTAAAACGGGGCCAGAAGTAACTTTTATGCCTACCTCTAGCTCATTGGCTAGAATGTGTGCCAAGGTAGTTTTACCCAATCCGGGTGGTCCATGAAAAAGTGTGTGATCTAAAGCTTCGTCTCTTTGATTGGCTGCCTGAACAAAAACTTGCAGATTTTCTAAGGCTTTGTCTTGGCCTGTAAAGTCATCAAAACTAAGGGGTCTTAACTTCTTTTCGATTTCAACATCTTTTGGTGTTAAATGCTCTTCAGATGGATCCAGATGTTCGTTCATGTAACAAATATACAAAGGGATT
>CAJWPZ010000019.1 GCA_913045325.1 uncultured Flavobacteriaceae bacterium
CAAATAGCGGTTTTTTATGTTTTGTAAAAAAATCAAGCATATGGTATTAATGCGTTAGTTTAAAAACAAAAATACAATATATTATGCCATTGCTATTTTTGTAGCTAGCCTATTTCAATCTATATTTGCTTTTGTGATTTTTGCTTCATTAAAGCATAAAAAAAACAGTACAATTATGAAAAAGTGTATACTTCTTTTTTTATTATGTTTTATAAGTGTGTGTTCTTTAAAGAGCCAGAGTAAAGACTTGCAGTATGCCATAAAGACTAGCGCTGGTTTCTCTAGTGATACCACCTTACCTTTTTGGCTAGTTGCAAACCAGTATGGTAGTGTTCCAGATAGTGATTATGGGCTTTTAAACACGAGTGTTTTTAAAACCTTTGACACCCCGGAGACCTTGTTTGATGTAACTTATAAAGCGAGCGTCACTGGTTTTATTGCTCAAGAAAATAAGCTGCTAGTAAATGAGCTGTACCTTGGTGTTAGGTTTAAAAACATACTGCTAGATATAGGCATTAAAAACGATGCTATAGCCTGGCATAATTTATCCTCCTCTAACGGGAGTATTATAAAATCAAACAATGCCAGGGCCATGCCTGGTATAAATATTAAAACCAATAACTATGTTACCCTTCCTTTTGCTAAATCTTGGCTCCAGGTTAAAGGAAATTTTGCTCATTATTTTATGGATGATACTAGGTTTGTAGACTATACCAACCTGCATCATAAAAGCTTACATATAAAAACTAGCCTTAGCCCAGTTTTTGAGATAATAGCAGGTTTAGATCATTACGCACAGTGGGGAGGCACCTCTCCACAATTTGGGCCGCAACCTAGTTCATTTAAAGATTATATTAAAGTGGTCTTTGGCGCAGAGGGTGGTGATAATGCAACAGCAAATGATCAATTTAATGCCCTGGGTAACCATATAGGAGCCTATATTTTGCAATTTAACTACCAAGGGCAGAAAGCAAATTATAATTTTTATTACTCACACCCCTTTGAGGACACCTCTGGTAGAGAGATGACCAACTGGCAAGACGGTTTGTATGGAGTATTTATAGACTTTAAAAAGCAAAAAGCGGCTATAACGCATTTGTTAGCTGAGTTTACCCATACAAAAAACATGAGTAATATACCTGTATCTATTAGCGGTCCAGATAATTATTTTAATAACGGTATCTACAAATCTGGCTGGACCTACCACGGCAATACCATAGGGTCTCCCTATTTTACCCCAAAACCAATAGATACAGATGGTATTACTAGAGGCGTAATACTGGGAGACAATAGGTTTGCTGCCTTTAATATTGGCGCCAATGGCTATGTAAAATGGTTGCCTTATAGAGTACTTTTAAGCCACACTACTTATTACGGCTGGTTTGGCCAGGAGTATGACCCTAACCCTTTCCAGTTTTCTGGAATCTTAGATATAGTGATTCCACAAGAGAAGTTCAACCTGCCCTTTGATGTTGCTGCCAGTTTTGTTTTTGACGCAGGCACCTATAGACCCCAAAATTTTGGCGCTTTTTTAAGTATTACCAAAACAGGTAGTTTTTAAAAACGGGTTCTATTTTAATAGCCTGAGTTTTTAATCTTCTAAGGCTCTTTTCTACTATCTTTGCTAGCATATGAGTACACTAGTGCAAATTTCTGTTTTACCTTCTCAGCAAGAAGATGAGCCCTTTATAAAAGAGCTTGCTTTAACAAAGGCTAAACTATATGCCAATGATATACACCAGTGGCGCATACGTAAAAGATCTATAGATGCTAGACGGGTACCTATAAAAATAAATTTGCAAGTAGAGTTTTGGCTTCAAAACGAGCAAAAAGAAACTATACCTGCTTTTATAGCCCAAGAGGTTTCTGGTAAAAAAGAAATAGCCATCATTGGCGCCGGTCCTGCCGGTTTGTATGCTGCACTCAGAGCCATTGAGGCTGGTTTTAAACCTATTGTCTTTGAGAGGGGTAAAGATGTAAGAGCGCGCCGTAGAGATTTGGCCATTATAAACAAAGAGCAAACCGTAAACCCAGAGTCTAATTACTGTTTTGGAGAGGGCGGAGCAGGTACCTATAGCGATGGTAAATTATATACAAGAAGCAAAAAAAGAGGCAATGTGTTAAAAGCCATAGAATGGTTTGTGCACTTTGGCGCTGATCCAGACATACTAGTAGATGCCCACCCGCACATAGGGACCAATAAATTACCTAAAATTATCACCGCCATGCGTGAGGCTATTATTGCCGCAGGAGGAAAGGTACATTTTAATGCTAAAATGACCGATATTATTGTCAAGGATACTGCTATTAGTGGCATTCAAATTAATGAAAAAGACACCCATTATTTCTCTGAGCTTATTTTAGCCACTGGTCACTCTGCTAGAGATATATTTTATTTATTACATAAAAAAAATATCACCATAGAGGCCAAGCCCTTTGCCCTTGGGGTTAGGGTAGAGCATCAGCAAGAATTAATAGATACCATACAATACCACGGCGATGGAGAAAACCCATACCTGCCACCAGCCTCCTACGCCTTGGTAGAACAAGTAGACGGGCTAGGAGTGTACTCTTTTTGTATGTGCCCTGGTGGTATTATAGCGCCTTGCGCCACCAGCCAGCAGGAAGTGGTAACCAATGGCTGGAGCCCTAGTAAACGCAATAACCCCTACGCCAACTCTGGCATTGTGGTGAGTGTGAGCCCCAAGGATCTTCCAAATTACACTCCAGGCAATCCATTTGTGTGTTTAGAGTTTCAGCAGGAAGTAGAAAAGACTTGCTGGGAGGCTGCCGGTAAAACCCAGCGTGTACCTGCCCAAAGAATGGTAGATTTTGTAGAAGGGGTACTCTCAAAAGATTTTCCAAAAACCTCCTACCAACCAGGTATTGTTTCTGTAGATTTAAACGCCGTTTTACCAAAACTAATAACTAGGCGCTTGCAAAAAGCCTTTGTTGCTTTTGGTAAAAAGATGAGCGGCTATTACACAAACCAGGCGGTATTACATGCCCCAGAGAGTAGAACCTCCTCACCGGTGCTAATACCCCGTAGTAAAGAGACCCTTGAACATATAGACATAAAAGGCCTATATCCCTGCGGAGAGGGCGCAGGATATGCCGGCGGTATTATATCTGCAGCTATAGATGGTATTAACTGTGTAGACGCAATTATAGAAAAGCTAAAAGTTTCTTAAAATTTTTATTACCTAGTAGCTAAGGCTAGGGTTATGCTATCTTTACTGTTATTAATTCATGTCCCTTGATTAAAGATTCTATCATCACTTTTTTATGGAGTATATCACCCTTTGGAGAGGCCAAAGTAGGTATTCCATATGGTATTTTTCATGACTTAAATATCTTTTGGGTCTTGTTTATCTCTATTTTTGCCAATATTTTGGTTTTTCCAATTATGATGTTTTTCTTAGAACACATCAATCGCAATCTTTTAAGGTGGCATGGCTACAAAAAAATGGCAATTTGGATTGCCAGAAGAGCTGTAGTGAGCTCTGGAGATAAAATTAAAAAATATGGGTTTTGGGGACTCATATTTTTTGTGATGATTCCTTTTCCTGGTACAGGAGTATATGCAGGTAGTATTGCAGGGTATATTTTTAAAGTAGAGACCAAAACTGCTTTTAAAGCAAATGCAATTGGTATTATTATCTCCTCTGTTATTGTTTGGGGCACTACACTGTTTGCCAAAGGTATTGCCTAACAGTAGGTTATTGTTTGTTTATTTTTTCTTGTAATGCTTTTAGTTTTTCTTTTCTAGCTAATTTTTCGTTGGCTAGTTTATTCTTTTTTTGAGCCATAAGCCTAGCGTGCTTGGCCTTGTTTTTAGTATTTTTGGCATTTCCTTTTTTTGACATACTCGTACTAATAGTCTTTTAAAATGTATTTATTATCTTTTTAGATACCTAAAAAACACACGAGCAAATATATCAAAACAATTAATGATAATTTTTATCGTTTAAATTAAGTTAATTAGATATTTTTGATATTCCCCAAAAAACATCTGGATGTTTTTTAACTTATATGCTATACATGAAAAACCTCATTTTTTTCCTACTTATTTGTTGCTCTTTTACAGCTGTTGCACAAAATGACAATTTTAATAAATTTTCTCTAGAAACCTCATTTGGTTTGAGTTATCCAATAGCTCCAACTAGTTTTTCTAGCCCCATTTTTGAAGGTGTTGGCGCTAGTGATTTTGCAGGCCCAAAACACTTTGATATTGGTGCCAGGTACATGGTTTCTGAGCTTTACGGGTTTAAATTAAGCTACGCCTATGATCGGTTTCAATATGACGGCTCTAATTTAGCTACCAACTTTTATCGTCTTGGTCTAGAGGCTGTTTTTAATGTTTCTGAACTTTTTAATATTCGTTTTAATAGAAGAGGAACCTTCCAGATACAACTTCATGGAGGCCTTGGTGGTACTTTTGCTACCTCAAAATCTAGAACAGGGATAGACCGTATAGGAAACATCATACTTGGTGTAAGACCTATGTTTAAATTAACAAGAGGTCTTGCCCTTACCACAGATCTTAGCTACATCGTTAATTTTAAACAGCATTATGATTATGCGGGTAGAAGTTTTTCTAGTACTACTCCAGAAGGTTTAGTGGGAGGGTATGCAAACTTCTCTGTAGGGTTAAACTTTAATCTAGGAGATAGACGCGTACACGCAGATTTTTATTAATCTGTAAATAAAAACTATTTTACTTCCCAATACAAAAATTGGCAAAGATGTTACCCAATAAATCATCATTGGTAATCTCTCCAGTGATTTCTCCAAAGTGATACAAAGCCTGCCTAATATCTATAGCCATAAGGTCTCCGCTGAGTCCTACGTCAATACCATTTTGCACGCTATTAATCTCTTCTAGTGCTTTTAATAGCGCATCATAGTGGCGCGTATTGCTTACAATGGTTTCATTGTTTCTTAGGGCTCCCGTGTTTACAAACTCAAGCAGCGTTGTCTTTAACTCTTCGACACCTTCACCAGTCTTTGCAGCTATTAATTGCAAATTATCTATGCTGGCTTTTAGTTGTTCTTTTTCTCTTCCTGTAATTTTATCGACCTTATTACCAATTATAACCAATGCTTTTTGAGGATATTTATTTTTGATTTTCCCTATTTCAACCTTTAGAGATGTTATAGCAGCATTGCTTTGAGAGAACTGGGTGCTATCTACAAGAAACACAACTACTTGTGCCTGTTCTATTTTTTCAAAGGTTTTTTTAATACCTAGGCCTTCTATGGTGTCTGTGGTTTCTCTAATTCCTGCCGTATCTATAAACCTAAAACCAATACCGCCAATACTTATTTCGTCTTCTATGGAGTCTCTGGTAGTTCCTGCAATGTCACTCACTATAGCGCGCTGCTCATTTAAAAGGGCGTTTAAAAGGGTAGATTTACCTACATTGGGCTGCCCAACAATGGCTACAGGTATCCCATTTTTTAAAACATTTCCTGTTGCAAATGAATCAATAAGGCGTTTTAATACAAAGGAGATTTTAGTAATTAATTTTTGAAAATCATCTCTGTTGGCAAAAGCAACGTCTTCTTCAGCAAAATCTAGCTCTAGCTCAATGAGTGAGGCAAAATTTAAAAGTTCTGCTCTAAGGGCTGCTATCTCTGATGAAAACCCGCCTCGCATTTGCTGTATGGCCAACTGATGGCTCGCCGCACTATCACTAGAGATAAGATCTGCAACTGCCTCTGCTTGGCTTAAATCCATCTTACCGTTTAAAAAACTGCGCAAGGTAAACTCTCCTGGTGTTGCCATTCTAGCATTTTTACGCAAACATAGTTGGATTATTTCTTGTTGTATAAAAGAGCTGCCATGACATGAAAACTCAACAGTGTCTTCACCGGTATAGCTATTTGGGTTTTTAAATACCGTAGCTAGAACTTCATCCAAAATCCTGCTACCATCTTTAATGTGTCCCAAATGTACCGTATGTGTTTTTTGCTTTGTAAGTTCTTTACCAGATACAGATTCAAAGATCTGGGTTGCTATATTAATAGCCTTCTCCCCAGATAGTCTAATCACTGCTATAGCACCTGCGCCAGATGGTGTTGCTAATGCTACTATAGTGTCATGATGTGTCATAGATATATTGGGTGTGTGCTAATTTGTATGCAAAAATAAACATTTATGTTAGAGTATACCTAACATTGCAGGGCAGTGTAACATTTATACTAAAATAGCTACTAATACTATAAATTTTATAGCATGACCCAGCAAAAACCAAATAGCAACCCCCTGGTTAAAAGTATCCTTATTTTTTTAGGAGTCTCTATAGCCGCCTATGGTATTACCACCCTTTTAATTAACTATGTATTTTAATTTTTATGCAGCCCTACAGTCAAGATGTTAAAAAAATAGACAACAACCTACTTGTGGCAACCCACTTATGCCAACTCTTAACCTATATCTCTGGTTTTGGAGGTCTTGTGGTGCCCCTTATTTTATGGCTCACCCAAAAAGATAAAGTTGCTAGTATGGACATTCAAGGAAAACAAATTGTAAACTTTCAATTAAGCATTATTGTGTATTGCATCTTATCCATACCCTTGATCTTTGTTTTTGGCCTTGGCATACTCACACTTATTGCCATTAGTATACTTAGTGTAGCAATTCCTGTTATAAATGCAATAAAGGTATCCAAGCACCAGCCACCTGTATATTTTATGAATATTACATTTATCAAATAATCAGTTTTTTAAAACAAAAAAAGTCTCGCGGTTTGCGAGACTTTTTTTGTTTTAAAATTTAATTTCTAGCTGTTTAACATCACTGGCATCACTAGCATTGTTACAAGTTCTCCTTGATCTAGGCCATCTACAGGCGTTAAAATCCCAGCGCGGTTAGGAAGGCTCATCTCCAGAGATACATCTTGGCTAGTAAGGTTGTTTAGCATTTCTGTTAAAAAACGAGAGTTAAAGCCAATTTGCATGTCATCACCTTGGTAATCACAGGTGAGGCGCTCTTCTGCTTTGTTGCTGTAATCTATATCTTCCGCAGAGATGTTTAACTCTGCTCCAGCTATCTTTAAACGTATTTGATGGGTGGTCTTGTTCGAGAAAATAGAAACACGACGTACCGAGTTTAAAAACAAATTGCGATCTATGCTTAATTTGTTTGGATTTTCTTTTGGGATTACCGCTTCATAATTTGGATACTTACCGTCTATAAGGCGGCAAATTAATACTGTCTGGTCAAAGGTGAATTTTGCATTGCTATCATTGTACTCTATGGTAACCTCTTGCTCACTACCTGCCAAGATGCTCTTTAATAAATTTAAAGGCTTTTTAGGCATGATAAACTCTGCGCTTTGAGAGGCTGCAACGTCTGTACGAGTGTATTTTACTAATTTATGAGCATCTGTAGCTACAAAGGTTAACCCTTCTGTAGAGAACTGGAAAAACACGCCACTCATCACGGGGCGCAAATCATCATTACCGCTGGCAAAAATTGTTTTGCTAATGGCAGTGGCCAAAATATCTCCTTGCAATACCGTAGATGATGGGTCTTTGAGCTCAATGGTGCTAGGAAACTCATCTCCTGGTGCATAGGCAAGTGCATATTTACCATGATTAGAGCTTATCTCTACCGTGTTGTTATCTTCTATAGTAAAGGTTAGTGGCTGCTCAGGAAATGTCTTTAATGTATCCAACAAAAGTCTTGCAGGGATACATACTATTCCTTTCTCGCTACTTTCAACCTCTAGGTTTGAGGCTATAGTTGTTTCTAGATCTGAAGCAGAAACCGTTAACGCATTTCCGTCTAGATCAAACAAAAAGTTGTCTAAAATAGGTAAGGTGTTGTTATTATTAATAATGCCTCCAAGCACTTGTAGTTGCTTTAAAAGGTATGAACTAGATACAATAAATTTCATGTAATTTGTTTTCTAGAGGTTATATATTATGTTGATAATTTCAAGTGGTTGTAACCGGTGTCTCTACTTACAAATATATCTCAAATGTAGCATACTACAACACGAACTTATTAACACTTAAAATGGGTGTTTCTTTTTTCTTTAAAACCGAAACAACAAATCAAAAACCACAAGAAGTTTCACTAGTAGCCCTATAAGCAATAGGTGGCATACAGTAGGGGGTTTGCCACTATTTTTACGGGTTCAAAAATGGGAATACAATTTTCTTGCCCCTATGTTTATAAGTCTGGAATCATGCAGTAAGTCATTGACTATATTTAATAGAAAATCATGATAATAATTCAAGGCTATGGTCAAGGTGTCAAAATACTTAATTATATTACTTAAAAATGTCTTATTTCTTGTCTTATCCTACAACTTCGCTGTGGGTATCTACACTCCAAGCACCAGCTTTAGAGGCAAACATTGGCTTGGTTGTTGCCCAAACCCCTTTAAATAACTCACTGTTTCTGTAGGTATCTAAATCACTTTCTTTTTCCCATTTACTGTAGGTAAAAAAAATGTTTGGTTGGTTTTTGTCTCTCCAAAGCTCTAAATGCAAACAGCCTTTAAAGTGTCTTATGTTGTGTTTTACGGCTTCAAAATTAGCCAGAAATTGGGATATCTTATCTTCTTGAAACTCCATTTTTACAATGCGTGTAAACATATTTTAAAGTTACTTTTTTATTAAGAGCTCGCATCAAAATTTATGGTTACGGTGTCTCTGTATTGTAATCCAAACAAAGACTTAGCGCTTCCAACAGTGGCAGGATTACTCTTGTAGATAGAGAGTTCTAGATAGTTTGAGGAGTTCCAAAGAGCAATTTTTTTGCCATCCTCATCTCTTTTATTGGCAGGGGTCTCAAAATTAATTGCATCACTGTAATGGCTGTGTATGGTTGCAAAGTTTGCAGTTCTAGCGGTTATTTTAAAAGACCTTCCTTTTGCAATCTCTTCAAATTTAGATTTGGTGATGTTGGTAATTACATTTCCGTAGTTATCTATATAAATCACGCTGCCCATAATTTGGTTAGCTTCTTGATTAATGGTAGGGCGTATACCTCGTAATTCTTTAATAGCGTCTATTTGTTTTCCAATAACCTCCAGGGTGCCTCCCCGAGCTATGTGGCATGCTACCTTCACAAATACATCCAGTACAGGGAAGTTAGTAATAATTCTATCATGAATATTAATCTCAACAATTTTCTGTGGGTTTATTTCATTGGCAAGCATAGAGATAATGCCATTGTTGGCACATATAAAATAATGACCATCTAAAAGTACTGCAATGTGTTTGTTTTCTGGGTTGAGCTCACTATCTATTCCTATTATATGGATGGTCCCTGCAGGAAAACTACTGTAGGCGTTTTGTATAATATAGGCAGCCTCCATGATATGAAAAGGAGACACGCCATGTGAGATATCAACAATTTTAACATCCTCCAGCTCACTGTAGATAGCTCCTTTTACCGCACCAGCAAAGTGATCCTTTTCACCAAAGTCTGTAGTAAGGGTAATTATGGCCATAGCGTATTGTTGATATATTGTTGACAGTACTATTACAAAACTAAACTACTTTATGAATTCAAAAAACTATATTTACTATAAGAATTAAGACTTATAAACAACTTTTATTCATTTCTATTAAACGCCACCGCTTTTGAACGAACTTAGTATCGAACTCACAGAGATTAACCCAAGAGATTTTTTTGGGAATCAAAATGCCAATATTGATCTATTAAAAAAATACTTCCCAAAATTAAAGCTAGTTGCTAGGGGCAGCAAATTAAAAGCCTTTGGTGATGACCAGGTCTTGCAAGAGTTTGATAAACGCATCGCTATGCTACTTGAGCATTTCGGTAAATACAACAGAATTGACGAAAATATAATTGAGCGTGTACTCTCCAGTACCAGTAAGGCAGACTATGAAACCTCCTCCAAAAGCGGTGATGTGCTTGTTCATGGAGTAAACGGTAAGCTTGTTAAACCTAGAACGGCCAACCAACGTAAAATTGTAGATTTTTCAAAAACCAAAGATTTAGTATTTGCTGTAGGGCCAGCAGGTACAGGTAAAACCTACACAGCCGTTGCCTTGGCGGTAAAGGCATTAAAAGAAAAACAGGTAAAACGTATTATCATGACACGACCTGCCGTAGAGGCCGGAGAAAATTTAGGGTTTTTACCTGGTGATTTAAAAGAGAAATTGGATCCATACATGCAACCTTTGTATGATGGTCTTAGAGATATGATTCCTGCAGAAAAATTAGAAACTCTTATAGAAAACGGAACCATACAAATTGCACCCTTGGCCTTTATGCGAGGTAGAACACTAGACAACGCTTTTGTTATCCTAGATGAAGCCCAAAACACGACCCATGCACAAATGAAAATGTTTCTTACCCGTATGGGGAAAAGTGCTAAGTTTATAATTACCGGAGACCCAGGACAAATAGATTTACCTCGCCGTGTAACCTCTGGTTTAAAAGAAGCGCTACTGGTTTTAAAGGATGTAGATGGCGTGGGTATGGTATATCTTGATGACAAAGATGTGATACGTCATAAACTAGTGAAAAAGATAATTTCTGCCTATAAAGGAATTGAGAATTTAGATGTATAATTTTTTATCTGAAATGCTATAATAACAAACCTATTGATTTATTTTTGCGGTACAATTTTGCAAGCAAACCTACCCTTATGAGTAATACAATTATTAAAACAGATTTTAATTTTCCAGGTCAAAAAAGTGTCTATCACGGAAAAGTTAGGTCTGTATATACCCTTGCCAACAACCAATTATTAATGGTAGCTACAGATAGGTTAAGCGCTTTTGATGTTGTTATGCCAAAAGGAATTCCTTTTAAAGGGCAAATTTTAAATCAGATTGCTACCAAAATGATGCAAGACACCCAAGATTTGGTGCCAAACTGGCTTACAGCCACTCCAGATCCTAATGTAGCTATCGGAGAGGCTTGCGCCCCTTTTAAAGTAGAAATGGTAATACGCGGCTATATGGCTGGCCATGCTGCAAGAGAGTATAAGGCAGGAAAAAGAATGTTGTGCGGGGTTGAGATGCCTCAGGGTTTGAAAGAGAACGATGCTTTTGCTAGCCCTATTATTACACCCGCCACCAAGGCTGAAATGGGAGCACACGATGAAGATATCTCTAGAGAAGATATTTTAGCTCGCGGCATTGTTAGCGAAGAAGATTATTTAGTTTTAGAAGACTATACCCGTAAGTTATTTAAGCGAGGTAGTGAGATAGCATCTAAAAGAGGCCTTATCTTGGTAGATACCAAATATGAATTTGGTAAAACAAAAGCAGGTAAAATTGTACTCATTGATGAGATACACACCCCAGATTCTTCTCGTTACTTTTATGCAGAGGGCTACCAGCAAAGACAAGACGCAGGGGAGTCTCAAAAACAACTCTCTAAGGAGTTTGTACGCCAATGGCTTATAGAGAACAACTTTCAAGGTCTTGAGGGGCAAAGCGTACCTCACATGAGTGATAGCTATATCCAAAGCGTTAGTGAGCGTTATATAGAGTTGTATGAAAATATTACTGGGGAGGCTTTTGTAAAATCGGAGGTCTCTAGTATTGAGACTAGAATACAGGATAATGTTGCGGCATACTTTAACAAGTAGCCAGCGTAGTTTTAACACATAAAAAAAGCGGCTGGTTTTATTTACCAGCCGCTTTTTTTATAAATAATACATTTAGTCTAAAAGAGACCCTACTTTAATATCAAGGGCTTTTCCTCTTAGGTCTTTTGCGATAATAACCCCGTTTTTATCAAGCAAGAAAGTTGCTGGTATAGAACGTACTCCATACTGCTTTGCAATTGGGTCTTGCCAAAATTGTAGGTTAGATACATGAAACCAGTCCATCTTATCTTTTTTAATAGCTTTTATCCAACGGTCTTTTTGGCCTGCTTTGTCTAGAGAGACGCTAATAATATTTAATCCTTTATCATGGTACTTATTGTAAACGCGCACTACGTTGGGGTTTTCTCTTCTACAAGGCCCGCACCAAGATGCCCAGAAATCTATAATTGTATACTCTCCCATGGCGTCTTTTAAAGATAGTTTGCCACCCTGAGGGGTATTGGCAGTAAAGGCAGGAGCTTTTCCTCCAACATCACTATTTTTAAGGTTTTGTGCAGCGTCAGTTATTTCTTTTGCAATGCTTGTATTAGCAATTTTAGGACTAAAGTTTGCCACTAGATCAGAGGCCTCTCTGGCGTTTAGTTGCTTTTGACTTAGCATTTCAGAAACCAGTAATAATGCAAAAATAGAATTTGGATTTTCTTTAGCGAAATTTTTCTTGAAAGCAACCTCATTTTTGGTTACTATCACATTTTGCTGCTGCAGTTTTTTGATAAGCACGCCATCATTAACTTTTTTAGCAGCCCTGTAACTGTCTGAAATTTCTGTTCTTAGTTTTGTTACTTTTCTTGAATTTATTGCAAATTCTCTGTAGGAGTCATTTTGGAGGTTACCAGTAACAAATGAAGCTTGGATACTATCCTTATAGATCGTTGCTTTTAAATCTTCACTCTCTGGGAAATAAGGAATACTACTGTTGTTTACAACCATAAAATACATAGAGGGCTCTGCTGTTTTTGTAAAGCTCCCAGAAAAGCTACCACTTTTAATAAACAAGGTGTCAATTACATTAGTGCGGTTATCCTTTAGAGAATATATAATGACTTTCGAGCCATCTGCCAACCCATCTGCGCTACCACTTAGTGTATAGGAGTTAGTGTCTGTAGTACAGGCAACTTGACTTAAAAGTAAAAAGGCTACTATTGCGTATTTCATGTTTGTTTTATTTTTTTATAAAAATAGTTGTTTTTTCCTTAAAATAAAAAACTTCAAATTTTAGTTATTTACCTTGTTATCAGTACTTTATGGTTTATAATTCATTGCTAGATTTTTTTTGACCACTCATCATTAAATAAGCCTTTAAAAATCCATCTAGTTGGCCATTTAAAACTGCCTCAGGGTTGGTGCTTTCATAGCCCGATCTAACATCTTTTACGAGCTTATAGGGCTGCAAGACATAGTTTCTAATTTGGCTTCCCCATTCAATGGCCATTTTACCATCTTCAATTTCTGCTCTTTGGGCTTGTTGCTTGCGCAGTTCAATTTCATACAATTGAGATTTTAGCATTTGCATTGCTTTTTCTCTGTTTTCAAGCTGTGATCTTGTTTCGCTGTTGTGTATTACAATACCACTTGGCTTGTGTGTTAAAATAGCTTTGGTTTCTACTTTATTAACGTTTTGTCCACCCGCGCCACTACTACGAGCAAAATCCCAAGATATTTCTGAGGGGTTAATCGCTATCTCTATAGTATCATCAGCAAGTGGATATACATATACACTAGCAAAACTAGTATGGCGTTTTGCGTTACTATCAAAAGGAGAGATACGCACCAAGCGGTGCACTCCATTTTCACTCTTTAACCACCCAAAGGCAAATTCGCCATCAATTTCTATGGTAACTGTTTTTACTCCAGTTACATCACCCGCCTGAAAATTAAGTTCTTTTACCTTAAAGCCATTTTTTTCTGCCCACATTAAATACATACGCATTAACATATTGGCCCAGTCACAACTTTCTGTTCCACCGGCGCCCGCTGTAATTTGCAGCACAGCGCTCATGTTGTCTCCATCTTGCCCTAGCATATTTCTAAACTCAAGAGACTCTGTAAGCTCATGGGCCTGAATAAAACGATCTTCTACCGCCTGCTGTGTTCCTTCTCCTTCTTTAAAAAACTCAAATAACACCTGGGTGTCTTCTAGTAAAGAGAGCGCCATTTTGTAATCTATAACCCATTTTTTTTTGGTGCGTAACACCTTTACAAAGGCTTCTGCCTCTTTGGGTTTGTTCCAGAAATTTGGGTCAAAGGTTTTTTCTTCATCATTGCTTATTTCTATTTCTTTGCCAGCAATGTCAAAGATATTGCCTTAACATCTCTATTCTAGAGCGAAGGTCTTGGAGTTGGTCTGTTGTTATCATAGAGATACCTTTTGTATATAGATGTTGTATGAAATCTTTTTTAAGCCCTTTGGTAAAAAAGAAATGTAAAAATACGGGTATTGATTTTTAGAAAAAAGAAAAGCATTACAAACAAAAGTAAAATGAGTTATTACTATATTTATATTTTTAAAAATCAAATACTCATTTCATCTTAGTTTTGCTAATTGTGGCCTTGCCACATTTTTATCTCAAAGATGATATGAGAGCTACATATTATAAAAACACACCATGATTATAGATTTAAGAAGTGATACTGTTACAAGGCCAACTCCAGGAATGCTAGATGCCATCATGCAGGCTCAAACGGGAGATGATGTGTATAAAGAAGATCCTACGGTAAATGCCCTTGAACATAAAATGGCCTCACTCTTTGGTATGGATGATGCGCTGTATTTCCCAACGGGAAGTATGGCTAACCAAGCCGCCATTAAATTACACACCCAGCCCTCACAACAACTTATTTGTGATAAGTGGGCCCATGTATATAATTATGAAGGGGGAGGAGTATCTTTTAATAGCGGGGTGTCTTGCAAGTTAGTGGATGGTCATAGAGGCATGATTACTGCCAAACAGGTTCTAGAGAATATAAACCCTCCAGATTTTTATCACAGCCCATTAACCTCTTTGGTGTGTCTAGAAAACACAACCAATAAAGGAGGTGGCGCTTGTTATGATTTAGATGAAATAAAAAAAATTAAAAAAGTGTGTCAAGAACATAATCTAGGGTTGCATCTTGATGGTGCTCGTTTAATGAATGCGATTGTTGCCAACAGTGAAGACCCAAAGCAATACGGAAATTTATTTGACACCGTTTCTGTTTGTTTAAGTAAAGGCCTTGGCGCTCCCATGGGTACTGTTTTGATGGGAAAAGCTTCTTTGATGAAAAACGCCATCAGAGTTAGAAAAGTATTGGGCGGCGGTATGAGGCAGGTTGGTTTTATGGCTGCTGCAGGGCTTTATGCCATGGAGCATCAAGTGCTCCGCTTGGAGGATGACCATACCAAGGCAAGCCAGATAGCTACCTTACTGCAAAGCTTACCTTACATTAAAAAAGTAGCCCCTACACAAACCAATATTGTAATTTTCTACATACAAGAGGGGCTCAATCAAGATGATTTTATAAATGCCTTGGCGGCAAAAAACATTCGTATTAGTGATATGGGGCAAGGAAAATTAAGAGTTGTTACCCACCATGATTATACAGCTAAGATGCACAGCAAGTTTTTGGACACCCTTTCTAGCTATACCCATTAAAATACATTCTACCAATATGCCAGGTAGGTTTACCATTTGACACCTGCAGGTTGATATGCTTATAACCTTGGCTTTAAATTGTATCATCTAATGGCATGAATTAGTTTTTAATGTCTTGTAAAAGCAGTAATTTTACACCCAGACAATCGACATCTTATCCTATGAAAAAAAGTACCCTCCTATGCCTTGTATCCTTATTTTTGATACTGGCTTGTAAAGACGCTAATATCACACATACCCCTATGAATCATACCCCTCCAACAGTAGATAAAATTGCCAAAAACATTGAAAAACATGGTGATGCCAGAGAAGATGGCTATTATTGGTTAAACGAAAAAGAAAATCCAGAGGTCATAGATTACCTAGAGCGTGAGAACGATTATTACCAAAAAATGACGGCGCATACCAAAGACTTTCAAAAAGATTTATTTGAGGAAATGAAGGCTAGGATCAAAGAAGACGACGCCTCATTACCTTATAAATTAAATGGATATTTCTATATCACCCGTTTTGAAAAAGGGAAAGACTATCCTATATACACTCGTAAAAAAGACAGCCTAGAAGCTCCAGAAGAAATATTATTTGATGTCAACCAAATGGCTGAAGGTCATTCATACTATAACCTAAGAGGAATTTCTGTGAGTCCAGACAACACCATGGCTAGCTTTGGTGTAGATACTTTAAGTAGAAGAAAGTACACCATTTATATTAAAAATTTAGTTACCGGAAAACTAATGAAAGAGGTGATACCACTAACTACTGGTGGCGCCACATGGGCAAATGATAATAAAACTATTTTTTATTCTAAAAAAGACGAACAAACACTTCGTTCAAATCAAATATTCAAGCACACCTTGGGTCAAGACCCTACAGATGATGTAAACGTATTTACAGAAGAGGATGAAACCTTTAATACTTTTGTGTACAAAACAAAATCAAAAAAATACATTGTTATTGGTAGCTCAAGCACGTTGTCCTCAGAGTATCAGATTCTTGATGCAAACTCGCCAAACCAACCCTTTAAGATATTTCAGACAAGAGAGAGAGGTTTAGAATACAGCATAGCACACTACCAGAGCAGCTTTTATATTGTTACAAATAAAGATGGTGCAACCAACTTTAAATTAATGACAACCCCTGAAGACAACACCTCTAAAGACAATTGGGTAGATGAAATTTCCCACAGAGATGATGTGCTGCTTGAAGATATAGAAATATTTAAAGACTATCTAGTGATAGAGGAGCGCTCAAATGGCTTAAACCAAATGCATATTAAAAGGTGGGATAACTCAAAGCAGTATTACCTTCCCTTTGATAATGAAACCTATGGGGCAGGTGCGATGTCAAACCCAGATTTTGACTCTCAAACACTGCGTTATGGATACGCATCTTTAACAACACCTTCTTCTATTATTGATTTCAATATGGATACTCAAGAAAAAACTGTTTTAAAAGAAACAGAGATCCTTGGAGGTTCTTTTAACAAAGATAATTACGAGTCTAAGCGCATCTGGGCCACAGCTGCAGATGGAACTAAGGTGCCAATTTCAATGGTATATAGAAAAGGAATGAAAATGGATGGTACAAATCCTTTTTTGATGTACGCCTACGGCTCTTATGGAGCAACCATAGATCCTTATTTTTCTAGCACTCGTTTAAGTTTGTTGGATAGGGGCTTTATTTTTGCAATAGCACATATTCGTGGAGGACAATACCTGGGTAGATCATGGTATGAAGATGGAAAACTACTGAAAAAGAAAAATACCTTTACAGATTTTATAGATGCATCCAAACATGTAATAGCAAAGGGGTATACCTCTGCACAGCACTTGTATGCACAGGGAGGTTCTGCTGGAGGTCTTTTGATGGGAGCGGTTGTAAATCTAGCTCCTAAATTATACAACGGGGTTATTGCCTCTGTGCCTTTTGTAGATGTTGTCACTACTATGCTGGATGACACCATCCCACTAACCACTGGTGAGTATGATGAGTGGGGAAATCCAAACGATGAGCAGTATTACCAGTACATGAAATCATACTCTCCTTATGATAATGTAAAAGCGCAATACTACCCTAACATGTTTGTCACAACAGGTTTACATGATAGCCAGGTGCAGTACTTTGAACCTGCCAAATGGGTGGCACGTTTACGAGAATTAAAAACAGATGATAATGTGCTGTTTTTAGATATTAATATGGATGCAGGGCACGGTGGAGCCTCTGGACGTTTTGAGGCTTTAAAAGAGGTGGCAAAAGATTATGCCTTCCTTCTTGATTTAGAGCAAATAAGCAAATAATTATATTTATGTACCTTTGTAATGTTTTATAATAGGCCATATAACAATGGCTTAGCAATAAAATTTATCTATGACAAAACAAATTAAAGCACATAAAAACATTCTAGAACTCATTGGTAATACACCACTTATTGAGCTTAATAAGATAACGGCTGGTTTTAAGGGTAATTTCTACGCTAAAGTAGAAGCCTTTAACCCTGGACACTCCTCTAAAGATAGAATAGCTTTATATATCATAGAACAGGCAGAGAAAAAAGGAATTTTAAAACCCGGAGATACTATTGTTGAAACAACTAGTGGCAACACTGGTTTTAGTATTGCAATGGTGAGTATTATTAAAGGATACAAATGTATCTTGGCCGTAAGCTCAAAATCTTCTAAAGATAAAATAGATATGCTTCGCACCATGGGAGCACAGGTACATGTCTGTCCTGCTCACGTTAGTGCAGATGACCCAAGATCTTATTATGAAGTCGCCAAAACCATTCACAAAAACACCCCTGGTTCTGTATATATAAACCAGTACTTTAACTCATTAAACATAGAGGCGCATTACCAAACAACAGGTAAAGAAATCTGGCAACAAACTAGTGGTCAAATAACCCATTTGGTAGCCTGTAGCGGAACTGGTGGGACCATCTCTGGAATTGCCCGTTATTTAAAAGAAAAAAACTCGCAGGTTCAAATTATAGGTATAGATGCCTATGGTTCTGTCTTAAAAAAATACCACGAAACACGCGAGTTTGATAAAGACGAAATTTATCCTTACAGAATAGAAGGCCTGGGTAAAAACTTAATCCCAACTGCTACAGATTTTGATTGCATAGATCGTTTTGTGAAAGTTACAGATCATACTAGCGCACTAACAGCTAGAGAGCTTGCTACAACAGAAGGGCTCTTTGTTGGGTACACAAGCGGCGCTGCAATGCAAGGGCTAAAGCAATTAAACCAGGAAGGTGTTTTTGATTCTACTAGCAACATTGTAGTTGTATTTCCAGATCATGGATCAAGATATATGAGTAAAATATATAGCGACACTTGGATGCAAGAACAGGGGTTCCTTGATAGCCAGGAACAACCTACAGCAGCTATTTCTAAATTAAAGTAGCATTTTTTAGTCTACACAGCAACTGTAATACTATCCTATTACAGCTATTTATAAAAAAATTATTTGTTTAAAACATAGGTGCTTTAAGTAAATTTCTACCCCTTTTGTGTTTTGTATTTGTTTGTATTTTGTTTACAAATTTTACAATTCCAACAAAAAATTAACTAAAAAAAGAGAATAAAATTGCCTAATTTTGCGGTGTATTTTGAAACCAACATATAGGAATGAGAGATTTATTTGATAAGATTTACAAAGACAAAGGACCTTTAGGGAAGTGGGCAGAAGTTGCAGAAGGATATTTTGTATTCCCAAAATTGGAGGGCCCTATTTCTAACCGTATGCAATTTAACGGTAAAGAGGTGATTACCTGGAGTGTAAACGATTACTTAGGCCTGGCAAACCACCCTGAAGTACGTGAGGTAGATGCCCAGGCTGCTGCTGCTTATGGTTCAGCATATCCAATGGGAGCAAGAATGATGAGTGGTCATACAGATTTGCATGAACAACTTGAAAAAGAATTGGCAGCCTTTGTAGATAAACAGGCCGCATACTTATTGAATTTTGGTTACCAAGGAATGGTATCCACCATTGATGCACTAGTTTCAAAAGATGATGTAATTGTGTATGATGTAGATGCTCATGCTTGTATAATAGATGGGGTGCGCCTGCACATGGGGCAACGCTTTACCTACAAGCATAATGATTTAGAAAGTATCGAAAAGAATTTAACGCGTGCCACTAAGATGGCAGAAAAAACAGGGGGAGGAATTTTACTAATCTCTGAAGGTGTTTTTGGAATGCGTGGAGAGCAAGGAAAGTTAAAGGAAATTGTTGCCCTCAAGAAAAAATATAATTTTAGATTATTTGTAGATGACGCACACGGTTTTGGAACTCTTGGTAAAACAGGAGCTGGAGCAGGGCAAGAGCAAGGAGTGCAAGATGACATAGATGTATATTTTGCCACTTTCGCTAAGTCTATGGCCAGCACAGGGGCCTTCATAGCCGCTGACAAGGAGATTATGGATTTTTTAAAATACAATCTAAGATCTCAAATGTTTGCAAAGTCTTTGCAAATGCAATTGGTTGTAGGAGCTTTAAAGCGTCTCGATATGATGCGTGCCAGCACTCAGTACAAAGACAAGCTTTGGGTTAACGTACGTGCCCTTCAAGGAGGCCTGCGTGAACGAGGTTTTGATTTAGGAACCACCCAAAGTTGTGTTACTCCAGTATATCTAAAAGGATCTGTGCCAGAGGCAATGGCACTAGTAAAAGATTTACGTGAAAATTACGGGGTATTTACCTCAATTGTAGTGTATCCAGTTATTCCTAAGGGTTTAATTTTATTGCGCTTAATACCTACAGCAACCCATACCATGGAAGATATAGAGCTAACCCTGGAGGCATTCTCTGGCATTAGAGCGCGTCTAGAAAACGGCACTTACAAAAGGCTATCAGCAGCAGTTGCTGCTGCCTTTGGAGAATAGTTCACTCTAATTTATAATATAAAAAAACCACCTTTGTAGGGTGGTTTTTTTATTACAAATTATTCTATAGCTAATGCTTCAACATCTTTTTAAAAGTACTGCGCTCTTTGTGCTGTACTGGTTTATAGTCTTTCCACATTTGTAGTATGGCGGTGTTCTCTATTAGTTCTGGGTTAGTTTCTACCTTATCAATTCCTTTAGCATTAAAAAGTAATTGTACCTGCTCAAAAATAATGGCAGTTACTCCCTTGCCTTGATACTCTGGATCAATACCAATCAAGTACAAAGAAGCGCGATTGTTTTTTCTCTGTGCCTGTAATAAGTGATACCATCCAAATGGCAGAAGCGAGCCATTCGCTTTTTTTAACGCGTTGCTAAAGGAGGGCATCACAATCGAAAATGCGATGAGTTTTCCTTCTTTGTCTTGCACACAGGCAATATAATCTGCTTGTATGAAACTGAAATATTTTTCTTTGTAATAATCTATTTGGTATTGCTGTATGGGTACAAATGTTTGAAGGTTGTTATAGGTTTTGTTAAGTAGTTCAAACATTTGATCTACATACGGAATAATATCTTTCTTGCTTTTAAAATCAATTACAGATAGATCATATCGTTTTCTTATAATGCTAGAAAATCGCTCAACTCTCTCTATAAGCACCGGAGGTATGGTTAATTTAAATTCTACCCAAGTTGCTTGTTTAGTGTACCCTAATTGCTCAAAATGAGCAGCATAGTAGGGGTATTGATACCAGGTAATCATGGTATTTGACTCCTCAAAACCACTGGTTAAAATACCCGCTTTTTCCATGTTAGAAAACCCAACAGGACCCTCGATATACTCTAAGTTGTGTTTGGCTCCAATTTCGTAGGCCTTTTTAAGTAAGGCCTTTGTAACGTCAATATCATCTATCATGTCTAGCCAACCAAAACGTACTTTCTTTTTTCCAATTTCATTAATTTCTATATGATTTAATATAACTGCAATACGCCCTACAATGTTTCCTTTTTTATAGGCAAGAAAGTAATGAGCCTCAGCATTTTTAAATACTGGGTTCTTTGTTTTATCTAGCGTTTCAAGCTCGTCTTTAGTTAAGGGCGGAACCCAATACGGACACCCTTTATAAAGTTTAAAAGGAAACTTTACAAATTGCATCAGTTGTTTGTTGGTAGTAGCTTCTTGTATGGTAATCATATATCAATTTTCATGCGTCATATTTCACGATCTTTAAAGATCGCCATCATCAACTTCAAAGTAATTCTTTTTTTTCTTTTTCTCTTTCTTGGCCTTTTTTCTCTCTACCTTTCTTTTTTCTCTTCCGGCTTTCCCTTTTTCTTCAAGAAATTCATCCCTCTGGTGAAAATCAAAACGGTACGATACACCAAGACGGCCATAGGTTCTAGAAGGGGTGTCTTTTAGGCTATATAAAAAAGAGGCGTCAACTTGCCAGTCTCTAGTAACAAGGGCTGCCACGCCAAAGCGCAGAATGTTATCTGCATAAAAATCACTGTCAAACCCTTGTTTTTCTGCAAACAATGAAAACCAGTCAGAGAGGCAGTAGGTTAAGGTAACGATGTATCCATAGGTTGGAGTTTGGGTAGTAAATCTATCTGCAATTATGTTGGTCACTAGCACAAAGCCACTTCTAAAATTGTTTTGTGTTTGTATGGATACTTTAGGACTTATGGTAAATGGATCCTGTGGAGTGAATGGGTTGTTAGAATTGTCAAAATTAGCGCCTCCATATACAGATATTGCAGGTATTAACTCTTCCCAACTAAATGAGTTATTGGCCTTCCAGCTCAATAAATTGGGCCCTTTTAAATCACGTTTTATATAAGGGTCATACACTAGGTATTTTACCCCAAGGGTATTGCTTCTAAAATTACGCTGAGGATATTGTGAGCTCGTGGCTGCTCGCGTATCTGTAATGTTGTTTGATTGAAACTCTCCTGTTAAAATTACCTCAAGTTCTTCTTTCCAAAATCCAAAACGGGCATTGTAGTCTAAGGCAAATGCATTTGCCTGGGTTTTTAACAAAGCGTGGTTTTCTTGCCCTATACCAAATCCAGTTTCAAACTGCAATACGTTTGTACCCACAGAAAAAGCTCCTTGTGAGCCTCCTGGCCTGTTGTTGTTGATTGTTTCTGTATACTGTCCAGATGCCGTAAAATAACATGATAGGGTAAGGATGGTAATAAAAAAAGAAACAGATTTCATAGGCTTTGTTTAATACCAAAGATATAAGATTTATCATTTATTTAATACCCTTGTGCTGGGTTTTTGTAGCACTATTTGTATTTTTGAATCTTATTAATATGATATGATTACATTATTTAAAACGATATCAATTATCCTCTTAGTGTACTACGGGTTAAAAATTATTTTAAAACTCGCAGCACCCTTTATTATGAAATATTTTTCAAAAAAATTAGCTGCTCGCTTTGGCGCTGGTTTTTCAGACAAAACACCCCCAAATACCTCTCAAAAAAAAGAGGGTGAAATTTCTATTGATAAAGTACCTAACACCAAAAAAACATCAAAAACAGTTGGGCAGTACATAGATTTTGAAGAAATAGAATAGGCGCATTTGTTTTTTAACAATTGACGGCTTAGTTCTTCATATTTTTCGCTAATTTTCAGTTTTTAAAAATCAAAATATATTTATGCAACTTTCTCTTAAAAAAGTAGTGCCGCATTTGGTGGTCATTGTTTTACTAATGATTGCCTCATTATCCTACTTTAGCCCTGTATTGAGTGGTAAAACGATCTATCAAAGCGATATCGTGCAGCACAATGCAATGGCTAAAGAGCTAAGAGATTTCAGAAAAACCAATGACTCAGAAACCTACTGGACAGATAGCGCCTTTGGAGGTATGCCTACCTATCAGTTAGGAGCCCGGTATCCTCATAATTATATTAAAACCTTAGATGAAACCCTTCGTTTTTTGCCAAGACCTGCAGATTACCTGTTTTTATATTTTATAGGTATTTACATTTTGTTTCTGGTGTTAAAGTTAGATTATAAAATTGCCTTTTTGGGAGCGCTTGCTTTTGGTTTTTCTACCTATTTAATAATCATTTTAGGGGTAGGGCATAATGCCAAAGCGCATGCTATTGCCTATATGCCACTGGTGTTAAGTGGTATCATTCTTACCTTTAGAAAAAGGTATCTCTGGGGTTTTTTACTCACCACAATTGCTATGGCTTTAGAGCTAACGGCCAATCATATACAGATGACCTACTACTTGCTGCTTCTTGTGCTTTGCATAGGAGTAGCCTATTTAATAGAAGCTATTAAGTCAAAAACGGTAGCTCATTACCTTACATCTGTGGGCATTATGGTTTTGGGTGTTATGTTGTCTTTGGGCTTAAACGCGACCAATCTAATGGCTACCAAAGAGTATGCAGATACCTCAACAAGAGGCCCTAGTGATTTAACCATTAATCCAGACAAATCACCAAAATTAGATACAGACGGCCTTGATTATGATTATATAACTACATATAGCTACGGAAAGCTAGAGACATTTAATTTACTTGTACCTCGTTTTATGGGTGGAGGCTCTAGTGAGCTTTTCCCAGAAAATTCTGCTACTCAAGATGCGCTTTTAAAAATGGGAGCCTCACCACAACAAGCTAGAGATACCTTATATCAAATACCACTGTATTGGGGGGATCAACCAATTGTTGCAGCGCCAGCCTATGTAGGAGCTGTTGTTATATTTCTAGCGATACTCGGGCTGTTTTTAATTCAGGGTCGTGTAAAATGGTGGCTTGTTTCTGGTTTTGTGTTAAGCCTGTTGTTGTCTTGGGGTAAAAACTTTAGCATACTCACAGACTTTTTTATTGAGTATGTACCACTGTATAATAAGTTTAGGGCTGTTTCTTCTATACAGGTACTCATAGAATTGGTCTTGCCAATTATGGCTGTATTGGGCTTGCATCACTTTTTTAAAAGCAGTACTTCTTTACAAAAAAAGAAAACGAGTTTACTGTACACGACCTCAATAATTGGAGGCTTGTTACTAGTGTTTATTTTATTTAAAAATGCACTATTTAATTTTGTGAGTCCTTATGATAGCGATATCATACAGGCCATGGGAGCTCCCTTTATGGACGCTGTTAGAGAAGATAGAACATCTTTGCTTGTAAACGACTCTTTACGCAGTCTAGTTTTTGTTGTACTGGCTGCAATCACACTTTGGTTATTTATTATAAATAAATACAAACAAACCCTTACAATTGGACTATTGACTGCCCTTGTCGTTTTTGATTTAGTAGGGGTAGACAGGCGCTATGTTAATACTGAAGACTTTGTCAATAAGCGTATCATGCAGCAGCCTTTTCAAAAAACGGCAGCAACCCTTCAACTAGAGAAAGAAACAGGCAGATACAGAGTTTATGATGCTGCTAATAATGCCTTTAATAGCGCAGAGGTAAGTTACACCAATAGCTCTATAGGAGGGTATCACGCAGCAAAACCTAGAAGAATGCAAGATATTGCAGATTTCTATATAAGCCAGGGTGATATTAGCATGTTAAACATGCTAAATGTGCGTTTTATTTTAACCAGAAGTAAAAATGGAGCTGTTATAGGCCAGCGTAACCCCTATACAAATGGCAATGCATGGTTTGTTGAAAATGTGCTGATGGTAGAAAGCGCAGATGCAGAAATTACACAACTAGATAGTATTAATACTAAGAATACAGCTATTGTCCATAAAGAGTTTTTACCTTACTTACCTATTGCAGATATCCAGCGAGACAGCACCGCAACTATAGATTTAGTAAACCATAAACCAAACCATTTGGTGTATGAAGCCGCTTCTGGGTCTGAGCAACTAGCAGTTTTTAGTGAAATATATTACCCAAAAGGTTGGAACGCATACATAGATGGCAAGCCAGTTTCACACATACGTGTAAACTATTTGTTAAGGGCACTTAAAATTCCAGCAGGATCTTCAAACATCGAATTTAAATTTGAACCATCGGTTATTAAAACCGGAAGCACCATTGCTTTGTTTAGTAGTGTGCTGCTCTTGTTATTTATTTTGATAACCCTTTGGTACACCTTTAGAAAACGACAACTAACAACCGTATAAACTAATGAAAAAAGCGCTGATTATATGCTATTATTGGCCACCTGCGGGCGGCCCAGGGGTACAGCGTTGGTTAAAATTTGTTAGCCATTTAAAAAGTTTTGACATAGCGCCTGTTGTGTATGTTCCAGAAAATCCAAATTACCCCATTATAGATCAAGATCTAGTTTCTCAGGTACCTCCAGATATAACCGTTTTAAAACATCCTATAAAAGAGCCGTATAAATTTGCTGCTATTTTCTCTAAAAAAAAGACACTACAAATTAGTAGTGGCATCATTTCTAATAAGAAGCCTTCCTTTTTAGAAAAACTACTACTGTTTATACGTGGCAATTATTTTATACCAGATGCAAGAGTAGGATGGGTAAGCCCATCTGTAGTTTTTTTAAAACACTATCTAAAAACACATCCTGTAGATTGTATTATTTCTTCTGGTCCTCCTCATAGCTTGCATTTAATTGGGTTAGAATTACAGAAAGATCTTCATCTGCCTTGGATTGCAGATTTTAGAGACCCCTGGACCACCATTCATTACCATAAATCATTGCTGCTCACAAAAGCCTCGGCGGGGAAGCATAAAGCCTTAGAGTCTCTGGTTTTAAACACTGCCAATCATATTTTGGTAACTAGCCCATCAACAGAAAAAGAATTCTCTTTACTGACCAATAAACCCATCACGGTAATCACTAATGGTTTTGAACCTCTAGCGGTAAAACCGCAAGGTCTAGACGCTAGGTTTTCTATAGCTCATATAGGTTCTCTTTTAACTCAAAGGAATCCAACTGTGTTATGGGAGGTGCTTTCTGAGCTTGTGAAAGAAGACCCTGTTTTTGCCCAAGATTTAGAAATTTCTTTAACCGGAGTGGTTAGTGATGAGGTGCTCTCAAGCATTGCTTTAGTTGGTTTAACAAATAACACGACCCTTAAAGGCTATGTGCCTCACAAACAAGCTATCATGTTACAGCACAAGGCGCAAATATTACTTTTGCTCGAGGTGGATAGTGAAGATACAAAAGCCATTATCCCAGGCAAACTCTTTGAATACCTGCAAGCACATCGTCCAATCATTGCTATTGGCCCAAAGGGAAGTGATATTGAAGGTATTATAAACACTACTGAAAGCGGAGTGTACATAGCTGCAAATCAAAAAGAAGCTTTAAAAAAACAATTACTTACATACTACAGCGCTTATAAGAAAGATGCACTTTTTATACCTTCTAAAAATCTAGAGTTATTTACTAGAAAAAATCTCACAAAAAAAGTAGCTGGTGTTATTAACATGCTAACTAAGTCTTTATAAAAAAAAATACCATTTGATCTACATAGGTAGGCCAAATGGTATCAAACAAACTAACTAACTAACAAATAAACTAATCAAACCTGCTATAATCTTCTTCTTTTAGTGGGAGTTCTAACCACCCTTGTTCTTGATGAAGTGTTTTTTGCAGTTGTATTTCTTCTAACCTTACTTGTCGCCTTTCTTGTATTTGACCTGCGATTTGGTTTAAGAGTAGTTTTTACTACCCTATTACTAACCCTTGGTCTTACAGTTGCTGTTCTGGTTCTAGAAGAGGTTCTAGCAACATTAGTATTAGAAACCCTAGGTATCGTTCTATTTCTAGTTGTGGTAATACCTCTAGTGGTATTTGTATTGTTTTGATAAGCCCTTGAGGTTCTAATCTTATTTGTTTTGCTTGACCTAGTTATGCGAGATGTTCTTCCATGTCGTGTAATCAAGGTGTTTTTTCTACCTCTTTTATACCTTGTATTTAAAGCTGTTCTACCATTTCTATAATGAACTCTACTACCAGGTGAGATAAATTCTCTTCTTGCGTTTCTATAGGTATTGGTAGCTCTATTGTTATAATATCTTTGGTGCTCATAATAACTATAGCGTATAGGCGTATAATACCTTCTGTAAGGCATGTCCCATACAATACAGTTGTTATACGTTGGTCTTAGGTAATACCCATGCCAAGGGCGATAGGTGTAAAATCTATTGTATGAGTTTATATATCCTACACAATAGTCATAATCTCCATACCTGTTGTAATATATCTGCAGGCCTCCAACACGAGATATCGCTCTATTTATGTAGCTAATCTCTACCTCGCCAGCTTGTATTATTCTACCATATACATCATAAAATACTGGTACATCCTCTATTTGTAGGATCGCACCATAATCATCATACTGAAGATATGCCTGATAATCATGTCCTGCATTAAAACTAACAAATACACTTGGTGTGTTAAAAGAAAGCATGGTGTTATTTTGCGTACCTAAGTAAACAAAATCAAACTGCCCATCTGCAAAGACAGAGAATTCAACACCGCCCTCAATAAATATATATGCTTTTCCATTATAACTTATATTGTTTATGTTCTCTGCCGTTTGTGTCTTTTGGGCATTTGCTGTTACTACTGTTAAAAGCAATAGGAGTACTGTTCTGAAATTTTTCATAGTCATTGTTTTTATGTACTTGCTAATGACTCTAGTGAGCGTTGTACACATTTCTAATACCACAGACCATGCCAAAACACAAAAAATCCCATAAGGGATTGTTTGTTAGGTGTTTAAATTTATTCAGTGTGTTGATGTAGTTTATCGGCTTCTCTTATATTTTCTCTTTTAGGTATTTGGCAGTGTGTGACTTTTTATGAGCACTCACCACCTCAGGGGTTCCTTGAACCATGACTTGCCCACCTTTGCTACCTCCATCAAGACCTAGGTCAATTATATAATCTGCACATTTTATTAAATCTATATTATGCTCAACAACAATAAGTGTGTGTCCTTTTTCAAGCAAGGCATAAAAAGAGGCTAAGAGTTTTTTAATATCATGAAAATGCAAGCCAGTAGTGGGTTCATCAAAAATGAATAGGGTTTTTTCTTTTGTAATCCCTTTAACTAGAAAAGAAGCTAGTTTGATGCGTTGGGCTTCTCCACCAGATAGGGTAGAGGAGCTTTGTCCAAGTTTAACATATCCAAGACCAACATCTTGAAGGGGTTGTAATTTTATAACGATTCTTTTTTGCTCCTGGGTTTTAAAAAATTCAATAGCATCATCTACCGTAAGGGTTAAAATAGCATCAATATTCTTATCACCTACTTTTACCTCGAGTACTTCTTTTTTAAATCGCTTGCCATTACAAACATCACATTGCAGATTTACATCTGCCATAAATTGCATTTCAATGGTAATTTCTCCTTCACCTTTACAGGTATCACACCTTCCACCATCAACATTAAAACTAAAGTGTTTGGTTTTGTACCCTCTAATATCACTTAGTTTTTGTTTTGCAAAAAGGCTTCGTATGTCATCATAGGCCTTGATGTAGGTAACAGGGTTTGATCTACTAGAGCGCCCAATTGGGTTTTGATCAATAAACTCAACAGTGTTAATGCTTGAGAAATCTCCTTCTATGCTAGAGAATTGTCCAGGCTTATTTGCTTGAGCACCAATTTTTTTCTGAAGGGCGGGATACAATATTTTTTTGACAAGTGTACTTTTTCCACTTCCAGAGACACCGGTAACTGCTGTGAAAAGCCCGATAGGGAAGGTAGCATCAATGTTTTGAAGGTTATGTTCTCTAGCTCCTTTTATTTCAATAGCATTGTTAAAGGTTCTGCGTTTTTTTGGAACCTCAATTTTTAGGGTTTGGTTTAAATAACCGGCCGTTAGTGAGTCAAGCTTTAAGAGTTGTTTATAGGTTCCTGTGGCAACAACTTCACCTCCAAAACTACCAGCCTGGGGCCCAATATCAATGATGTGGTCTGCTTGTTTCATGATATCTTCATCGTGCTCTACCACAATAACGGTATTACCCAGATCTCGTAAAGACTTTAATACCTTAATAAGTCTTTCTGTATCTTTTGGATGCAAACCAATACTAGGTTCATCTAGAATATACATAGACCCTACAAGGCTACTTCCAAGAGAGGTGGCCAGATTAATACGCTGAGATTCTCCACCAGAGAGTGTATTACTTTTTCTGTTAAGGGTAAGATAACTAAGCCCAACATCAAGTAAAAAAGAGAGCCTGTTGTTAATCTCTACCAACAAACGTTTTGCAATAGTGGTATCATGGGTATTAAGTTGTAGGTTTTTAAAAAATAGAGCTAACTCCTCTAGAGGAAGCCCAACTAACTCCTGTATGGATGTATCGGCAATTTTAACATACCCAACTTCTTTTTTTAATCTTGTTCCATTACAAGTGCTACAGGTTGTTTTACCTCTATAACGGGAGAGCATTACCCTGTTCTGAATTTTATAACTCTTACTCTCTAGGTATTTAAAAAAACTATGAAGCCCTTCAAAGTGCTCGTTACCATCCCAAACTAATTGCTGTTGCGTCTTGGTGAGCTCAAACCAGGGTTTATGTATCGGAAAATCAAATTTGTAAGCACTATTTACCAATTGATCTCTATACCAACCCATGCTATCTCCCCGCCAAGGAAAAAT
>CAJWPZ010000020.1 GCA_913045325.1 uncultured Flavobacteriaceae bacterium
TCAACAATCAACAAATGAACATCTCAGAACTTAAAAACATATCTAACAGTCCAGGCTATGATAGCCAACCCTTTTTTACAGATAATAACCAAGTACTATACGCTGGTACCCAAAATGGGCAGACAGACATTGTAATGTATGATCTTACAACTAGCACATCTAATGTTGTACATGCCACAACCTCTGGTGGTGAGTATTCTCCGAAACAAATCCCTGGATCAAGAGATATAGCAGCAGTACGCCTAGATACAAATGGGATACAGAGACTTTACTCTTATAATCAAACAGATAATAACCAAGGCGCCTCTACAAGAGTTCTAGATACATTAGAGGTTGCCTACTATGCGTTTTATGACAGTAGCCGTATTGTGGCGTCTGTATTAGGGACAAATCAATTAAACCTAGTAGTTGCCAATTTAAAAACAAAACAAGTGACCCCGTATATAGAAAACTCAGGCAGATCAATCCATAAGGTACCTCAAAGCTCTTCTGTGAGCTATACCCTAAGTAATGAAGATAAAAACATGGATGTGTATGTCTTAGATTTGGATCAAGGGGCGGAGAGCTTTTTTGTGTGCCAATTACCAGTTGGTGTTCAGGATCATTGTTGGGTAAATAATAGCCAACTTTTACTTGGAAGTGGCTCCAAAATATACCTCTATGATATGTTTGGCACCCAACAATGGGAGCTAGTAGCAGATCTAGAGCAGTATAAAATTTCAGATATTAATCGCATCACGATAAACCCACAGAGTAATAAAATAGCCTTAGTAGCTACTAGAAATTAAAAAAAAATATTTTATGAAAAACCATTTCCTTGCCCTTGCTATCGCTTTTAGTTTTACAACACTTGCCCAAACAGATACTCGTATATATGATATTATACAAAAAGTATCTGCAAAGAATATAGAAGCAGATATTACTACTTTGGCCAATTTTGGCACTAGAAACACTTTTAGTGATACCCTAAGCAGTACCAGAGGTATTGGAGCTGCCCGCCGTTGGATCAAAGCTGAGTTTGATGAAATATCTTTAAACTGTGATGCTTGTCTTGAGGTGTTTTATCAAAAAGACTTGGTTAAGGCGGCCTCTAGCAAAAGAGTTCCTAGAGATACCTGGGTGGTAAATGTGGTAGCCGTACAAAAAAGCAAAACAGGGTCTAACCGCTATATCATCATTAGTGGCGATATAGATTCTAGAAATAGTGATGGTAGTGATTTTACCAAAGATGCTCCAGGAGCAAATGATAATGCAAGTGGCATGGCGGGCGCTTTAGAAGCTGCAAGAGTTTTAAGTAGCTATGAATTTGATGCCAACATTGTATATCTAGGTCTAAGTGGTGAAGAACAAGGCCTTTTTGGTGGAGCTGGATTTGCCAGGTATGCCCAAGACAACAACTGGGATATTATTGGGGTATTAAACAATGATATGATTGGTAATATAAAAGGCGTAGATGGTGTAATTAGCAATGTAGATTTTAGAATTTTCTCTGAACCCGTTCCTCCTACTGAAACTCAAAAACAAAGAAGATTAAGAAGGTTTTACGGTGGTGAAGTAGACGGGATTTCAAGACAATTGGCGCGTTATGTGTTTAAAACTACCAAAACCTATATGCCGCAATTAAACCCAATGATGATTTACAGGCTAGATCGTTTTGGCCGTGGAGGGCATCACAGGCCCTTTAACGATTTAGGATACCCAGCCATCCGTATTATGGAAGCCCATGAAAACTATACCCAACAACACCAAGATATTAGAACCCAAGATGGAATTGAATACGGCGATAAACTGAAATTTGTTAATTTTAATTACGCAAAAAAACTAACAGCCGTAAACGCAATTACCATGGCAAGTCTTGCATGGGCTCCAAAGGCTCCTACCAAAGTAGCTATCGGAGGAATGGTAGCTCCAGGTGTAAAACTTAGATGGGAAAAATCCAAAAACGCAGTGGGTTATAAAATTTACTGGAGAGACACCACATCACCAACTTGGGATTATAGTAGATTTGTAGGTGATGTAGATTACTTCTCGCTTGAAGGGGTTGTGATAGACAACTACTTTTTTGGAGTAGCAAGTATAGCAGAAGATGGCCATGAAAGTGTGGTTGTTTTTCCTAGCGCAACTTTTAGATAAAAACCCAACTGTTTATTAACACAACACAATAGTATCAATGAAAAAGCTTCTATTTATTTTTATAGTTTTGAGTTTCGGTGTAACCACAACGGCCCAAGAAAAATTTACCCAAGCAGATACATTTAGAGGATCTATAACTCCTCAAAGAGCCTGGTGGGATTTGCAACACTATACAATAAAAGTTGCTGTACTACCTCAAACAAAATCCTTGTCTGGAACCAATACTATTAGCTATACTGTTTTATCAAAAAACAATACAATGCAAATAGATTTGCAAGCACCTATGCAAATAGACCTTGTTACTCAAAATGGAGAGGAAATTGAGGTAGAAAGCATCGGTAGCGCACATTTTCTTAGTCTAAAACAAGTGCAAGAAATTGGGACAGAAAACAAATTGACGATTCATTTCTCTGGAGCTCCTACAGTGGCTTTAAATGCACCTTGGGACGGTGGTCTTGTATGGAGTAAAGATAGTAATGGCATTGATTTTATAGCAAGTGCAAACCAAGGTATTGGCGCTAGTGTATGGTGGCCAGTTAAGGATCATCCTCAAGATGAACCAGACAAAGGGGTTGATCTATATATTACAACTCCAAAAGATTTGGTTGGCGTCGGAAATGGAAGACTTATGCAACAAACAGTACACAAAGACACAAAAACTTGGCACTGGCAGGTAGTAAATCCTATCAATAGCTATGGAGTAAATATAAACGTAGGAGATTACGTTAATTTTTCTGAAACATATAATGGCCTTAACGGAAAACTAGATCTAAGTTATTGGGTTTTGAGAGATAACCTAAAAATAGCCAAGGAGCAATTCAAACAAGCGCCCTTGATGTTAGAGGCCTTTGAATATTGGTTTGGACCCTACCCTTTTTATGAAGATAGTTTTAAACTAGTAGAGGCCCCTTACCTGGGTATGGAACATCAAAGCAGTGTTACCTATGGTAATAAATATAAAAATGGATACCTAGGTAGAGATCTCTCTGGAACGGGCTGGGGGCTTAGATTTGATTTTATTATTATCCATGAAGCTGGCCATGAGTGGTTTGCCAACAACATCACCAATAAGGATGTTGCTGATATGTGGATTCATGAAGGGTTTACTGCCTATTCAGAAAACCTATACCTGGACTATCATTTTGGCAAAAAAGCAGCTAGTGAGTATGTTATTGGAACCAAGAGAAGCATACAAAACGATACGCCACTCATTGGCACCTATAATAAAAACAATCGTGGTAGCAATGACATGTATTACAAAGGGGCTAATATCCTTCATACCCTAAGGCAACTCATAGAAGATGATCAAAAATGGCGAAATATTCTTCGAGGGCTCAATAAAGATTTTTACCACCAAACAGTAACAAGCCATCAAGTTGAAGCTTATATTTCAGAAAAAAGCGGGATAGATCTAACTCAGTTTTGGGAGCAATACCTGCGCACCACGATGATTCCTAACTTGGAGTACACAATTCAAAAAAATCAACTTACCTATAGATATACAGATATAATAAAAGGTTTTGATATGCCTGTGCAAGTTAAAATAAATGGGGCGCTAAGGTGGATACAACCTAGCAACTCATGGAAAACACTAAAAACAGATGAAAAGATTAGCACCTTTGATGTACAACAAGATTTTTTAATTACTTCAAGGCTTATAGAATAATTATAAAATTAAAGAGAGTCAAAGAGTTGAGCTTCCCTTACCCTGGCGTACCAAAATAGGCGTATCACCTGTAAGGTCTATAACAGTGGAGGGAACATTATCTCCATAACCTCCATCTATAACCACATCAACAAGGTGTTCCCATTTTTCAAAAATAAGCTCGGGATCGGTGGTGTATTCTATAACCTGATCCTCATCTTTGATAGAAGTAGATACTATAGGGTTTCCAAGAGCAGTAACGACGGCTTTAACAATAGCATTGTCTGGCACGCGTATACCAACCTCTTTTTTCTTTTTAAACACACTTGGCAACTTATTATTGCCAGGAAGTATAAACGTGTAAGGTCCCGGAAGGGATCTTTTTAACAGCTTAAAAGTAGTATTATCTAGTTGCTTAACGTAATCTGAGAGGTTGCTTAAATCTTTACACACAAAAGAAAAGTTGGCCTTTGCTAGTTTTACTTTTTTAATTTGAGCAATACGCTCCAGGGCCCGGTTGTTGGTAATATCACAACCTAGTGCATAAACGGTGTCACTAGGGTAAATTACCAAACCACCTTTTTTAATAATCTGTACAACCTTGGCAATATCTCGAGGGTTTGGATTGTCTTGATAAATTTTAATAAATGTTGCCATGGCGCTACCTAATTTAATATTTACAGCGTTTTATTCAATAATATTGAGTTTTGCAAATCTGAGCAGTAACTTTTTTAAGCCACCATTTTCAAAATCAATTTCTGCTTTTGTGTCTGCACCAACCCCCTCTATTTTGGTGATTTTACCTTTCCCGAACCTTACATGCTCAACCGTAGTACCTATATGCAAGTTTGCAGCTGCAGGATCAAAGTTTTTCTCTGCGCTACTAGCCACAGGCTTTAATCTGCGCAATTTGCGAAGTTGCTCCTGGTTTGGTCCTGTTGGCGGGTTTCCCGCTGCTGGTTTGCGCAGTCGTAATTTACTTTTATCTACCTCTCCAAATATGTCTGCATCCAAAAGCGGCTTATAACGATGCTCTGTTATGGGAGTTAAAAACTCCAAATACGAAGCATCAATTTCTTCTATAAACCTACTAGGCTCTGCATCAATGAGTTTTCCCCACCTGTATCTAGACTGTGTGTAGGTTAAATAGGCCTGAGTTTCGGCTCTGGTAACTGCTACATAAAACAACCTTCGCTCCTCCTCTAGTTCTGCTCTGGTATTCATGCTCATACCACTTGGGAACAACTCTTCCTCCATCCCCACAATAAAAACGTAAGGAAACTCCAACCCTTTGGCCAGATGAATGGTCATCAGAGCAACACGATCTTCATCACCTCTTTCATTATCAAGGTCTGTAGCGAGGGCAACATCTTCCATAAACTCAGAGAGAGAACCAGTGGTATCTGCCAATTCTTTTTGCTCTTCAACAAAATCACGCATACCATTTAAAAGCTCCTCTATATTTTCTATGCGAGCAATACCCTCTGGGGTACCATCTTTTTTTAACTCTGTGAGTATTCCTGTTTTTTTCGCAACGTATTCTGCCATCTGAAAAGCATCATAACTCTGGTTTAAAACCTGAAAACTTTGCACCATAGTAACAAAGTCTAACAACTTTGCCTGGGTTCCTTTATTGATATTAAGCTCTAATTTACTGATGTTTTGCATCACCTCGAAGATTGACCTATCGTAATGATTTGCAGCTACCATAAGGCGCTCAATGGTGGTTTGACCAATACCTCTTGCTGGATAATTAACAACACGCTTTATGGCCTCCTCGTCTTTAGGATTGAGTACTAGGCGCAAATAATACAGAACATCTTTAATCTCTTTACGTTGGTAGAAACTAAGACCCCCATAAATTCGGTACGGAATGTCTTTTTTACGCAAGGCGTCTTCCATGGCGCGAGACTGCGCATTGGTTCTATACAATATAGCAAAATCACCGTTTTTAAGTTCCTGGTTTTGTTTGGTTTCAAAAATAGTACTGGCTACAAAACGCCCCTCGTCTCCATCTGTCATGGTACGATTCACTTTAATTTTAGGACCCTCGTCATTAGAGGTCCAAACTACCTTGTCTAGTCGTGTTTTGTTTTTTTCAATGATGCTATTGGCAGCATTTACAATATTCTTGGTAGATCTATAATTTTGCTCAAGGCGATAGGTTTTTACATCGTCATAGTCTTTCTGAAAATTTAAAATATTATTAATGTTAGCTCCTCTAAAGGCATAAATACTTTGAGCATCATCTCCTACCACGCATATGTTTTGAAACTTATCACTCAATGCCCGCACAATTAAATACTGGCTGTGGTTGGTATCCTGGTACTCATCTACTAAGATGTACCTAAATCTATTTTGATATTTTGCCAAAACCTCTGGAAACCGAGTTAAAAGTTCATTGGTTTTTAATAACAAATCATCAAAATCCATAGCACCAGCTTTAAAGCACTTATCTACATAGCTTTTATAAATATCTCCCAAACGCGGCATTTTGGCCATTGCATCTGCCTCCATTAGTTCTGGGTTGTTGAAATAAGCCTTTACAGTAACTAGACTGTTTTTATAACTAGAGATTCTAGAATACACCTGTTTGTATTTATAAATCTCTTTATCTAGGTGCATTTCTTTAATTACAGCACGAATGACACTTTGAGAATCTTGGGTATCATAAATAGTGAAATTTGAAGGGTAGCCTAATTTGTCTGCCTCCATACGAAGTATCTTAGCAAAAATACTATGAAAAGTTCCCATCCATAAATTCTTGCCCTCACTGGGCCCAACAATAGAGGATATTCGTTTTTTCATCTCACGTGCTGCCTTATTGGTAAAGGTGAGGGCCAAAATATTAAATGGGTCCACTCCCTTAGACATTAAAAAGGCTATTCTATAGGTAAGCACACGTGTTTTACCTGAGCCAGCTCCGGCAATAACAATCATAGCGCCATCCTTTTGTATGGTAGGTGCTAACTGAGCTTGGTTTAATTGTTGTAAATATTCTTGCAAGGGTTTTCTGAAATTTTTAATGCTCCAAAATAGTTTCGGAATGGTGACAAAATAAGGACATATATTATAGGTGAAAATACGCAAAACTGAGTGATTGAACCCACTGAAATTTCAGAATTTATAAACAAACAAAGCTGAGGTGTTATTTCTGAAATTTCAATATCTTTAAAACATAATTATTTTTAAAATAAATAGGAAACCGCCATGGAAAAACAACTTATCATACTGCTATCGCTACTAATAGGAGCCAGTGCATACTCACAAATCGATCAAAGTATTTTAAAAGACATAGAACAAATAGAATCTCAAGTAATTGATTGGCGTCATTACTTTCATGAAAATCCAGAGTTATCAAACCGTGAATTTAACACGGCAGAGAAAATTGCGACCCATTTAAAATCTCTAGGAATGGAAGTACAAACAGGGGTTGCAAAAACGGGTGTAGTGGGCCTTTTAAAAGGAAACAATCCAGGAAAGGTAGTTGCCCTTAGAGCAGATATTGACGGGCTGCCAGTTACAGAAAGAAATGACCTTAGCTACAAAAGTACTGTTGTAGACACTTTTTTAGGTACAAAAACAGGGGTAATGCATGCCTGTGGTCATGACACGCACATAGCCATTTTAATGGGAGTTGCACAGGTGTTAAGCAAGCATAAAGACAAAATAAATGGTAGTATAAAATTTATTTTTCAACCCGCAGAGGAAGGTCCACCACCTGGAGAAGAAGGTGGTGCAAAACTTATGGTTAAAGAAGGAGTGCTGGAAAACCCTAAGGTAGATGCCATTTATGGATTACATATTAGTAGCGGAACACCCGTTGGCACCATAACACTAAAGCCAGAGGGTATTATGGCGGCCGTAGAGCGTTTTGTAGTTACTGTAAATGGAAAAGGATCTCATGGATCTGCACCTTGGAGTGGTGTAGACCCTATTTTAATTTCGGCAAAAATTATAGATGGGTTTCAAACCATTATATCAAGAGAAGCCTACCTAATAGAGGCGCCGGCGGTTATTACGGTTGGAAAAATAACAAGTGGTACTCGTTTTAACGTGATACCAGAGAGTGCAGAACTTATTGGTACTGTACGTACCTTAAACCCAGATATGAGAACCATGATCATTAAACGCATGACAGAAATGGCCAGTGATATAGCCAAAGCCTATGGAGGTAGTGCAACCATAGATTGGCAAAACAATACTATTGTTACCTACAATGACCCTGAGTTAACCACCAAGGCTATTAGCACTTTAAAAATGGTCGCTGGAGAGGACAAGGTACTGGGCATGAAAGCAGTTACAGGAGGAGAAGATTTTAGCTTTTTTCAAGAAAAAATACCAGGAGTTTACTTTTTTCTAGGAGGCATGACTCCCGGTAACCCCCAGCCCTACCCTCACCACACTCCAGATTTTAAGATAGATGATGCAGGAATGCTACTTGGGGTTAAATCATTATCACAACTAGCCTTAGACTATTTAAATCAATAACAACATAAAACCAAACAAGCAAGGCTTTGCCCAAAGCTTAAAAATCAGTACTATTGCTATTTAATTCAAAAACAGGAGTACTAAAATTAGTATATATCATGGAATCTCAAGCACTACTTCCCTATTTCGCCTCTTTACTATCTGCTATTATTGTAGGTGGTATTGCCTATCTTTTTTTTAAAAAACACACAGATAACGAGCAAGGCAGAAGACGGTTTTTACTCCTTAAAGACACCCAAAGTAAGACACTACCCCTTAGACTACAGGCCTATGAGCGCATCACTTTACTTTTGGAGCGTATAGACCCAAATAGTCTTTTAATACGTGTAAAACCAATAGATAATGATTTAAATAAATATGAGCAGGAGCTTATTAGAAGTATAGAGGATGAATTTGTGCATAATTTAAGCCAGCAAATTTATGTGTCTTTAGAGATGTGGAATGTAACAAGAACCACAAAAAATACAACCATACAAATTATAAGACAAACGGCCATGAACCAAAAGATTGAAACGGCAGACAAACTCAGAGAAGCTGTTTTAAATCATTTTATGGGAGAAGTATCACCCTCACAAAAGGCATTAGCCTACCTAAAAAAGGAAATACAACAACTCTTCTAATACAATCAAAAAGCCAAAATTAGCTTCTGAAGATTGATTATACGGGCTCTAGAAAGATAATTTGAGTTTTATTTTTGGTGGCTGGTGAAATAAAATCAGTAAATGAAAAAAGTAAAAAAAAACACCAATTTCATAAAAGGATACTGGCAAATGTGTTGTCAAATTAAGTAAATTCGTTGTATGAATCCTAACTTTTTACAAACACCCATTGAATATCTTAAAGGCGTAGGGCCTAACAGGGCAGATTTGTTAAAAAAGGAGTTGGGCATCTTTACATTTCAAGACCTACTAAATCTATTCCCAAACAGGTATTTGGATAGAACCCAGTACTATAAAATAAAAGAATTGCAACGCAATAGCGCAGACGTGCAGGTTATAGGCAGGATAACTCATTTAAAAACTGTTGATCAAAAGCGTGGTAAGCGTCTGGTAGCAACCTTTAAAGACGCCAATGGCATGATGGAGCTCATCTGGTTTAGAGGACATAAATGGATTAAAGAGAATTTAAAACTCAATGAAACCTACGTAGCCTTCGGAAAAACAAACTTTTACAATGGCACTTTTTCTATGCCTCACCCAGATTTAGAACTACTAAAAGAACACCAAAGCAAGCTGCGCTCTGCCCTACAGCCAATATACCCCTCTACAGAAAAACTAAGCAACAGTGGTATTACCAACAGAGTTGTGAGCGGGCTTATGGAACAATTGTTTCTGGAGCTTAAAAAATCGTTTGTAGAAACCCTCTCACCAGAGGTACTTGAGCAGTTACAATTAATGCCTAAAAGCAAAGCAATACTGAATATCCATTTTCCAGAAAATGGAGAAGAATTGGCAAAAGCAACTTACCGGTTAAAGTTTGAAGAATTATTCTTTATACAACTACAATTATTAATAAAAAACTTAGTTCATAAAAGCAAAATTAAAGGCTATCCTTTCACAACAATTGGAACTAATTTTAACAGCTTCTACAAGGAGCATCTTCCCTTTGAATTAACAGGTGCGCAAAAAAGAGTTATCAAAGAAATACGCAATGATTTAGGCAGTAATGCACAAATGAATCGGTTACTGCAAGGAGATGTAGGTAGCGGGAAGACAATTGTAGCACTTTTATCAATGTTAATAGCTATTGACAACGGTTTCCAGGCCTGTTTAATGGCCCCGACTGAAATTTTGTCAGTCCAACACTATACAGGCTTATCTGAATTATGTAAACCACTTAAAATCAGTATTTCACTACTAACAGGTTCAACTAAAACTTCAAAAAGAAAAGAAATACATGAATCACTAGAAAATGGCCAATTAAACATCTTAATTGGCACCCATGCCCTACTAGAAGATAAGGTTAAATTTAAAAATT
This sequence comes from uncultured Flavobacteriaceae bacterium, assembly GCA_913045325.1. GTDB lineage: Bacteria > Bacteroidota > Bacteroidia > Flavobacteriales > Flavobacteriaceae > Patiriisocius. The sequence goes on from CAJWPZ010000020.1 coordinate 10,247, forward strand.
TAGGGCTCGCTATAATTGATGAACAGCATCGTTTTGGGGTTGCCCAACGAAGCAAGTTATGGCACAAAAATAAGTACCCTCCACACATACTTGTAATGACTGCAACACCCATTCCAAGAACCTTGGCAATGAGCGTGTATGGAGATTTGGATATTAGTGTTATAGATGAACTTCCTCCCGGAAGAAAAGACATAAAAACAGTGCACCGCTTTGACAGCAATAGACTCAAAGTATTCAAGTTTATTAAAGATCAAACCGCTCTTGGAAGGCAGGTGTATGTTGTGTATCCGCTTATTCAAGAAAGTGAAGTGCTCGATTACAAAGATCTTATGGACGGTTATGAGAGCATTTCAAGAGAATTTGGGCAACCACAGTACCAAATCTCTATTGTACACGGTAAGATGAAACCTGCAGATAAAGAATTTGAAATGAATCGTTTTATTAAAGGCGAAACACAAATCATGGTGGCCACCACGGTGATTGAAGTTGGAGTAAACGTGCCAAATGCCTCTGTAATGGTCATTGAAAGCGCAGAACGCTTTGGGCTTTCTCAACTACACCAACTTAGAGGGCGCGTGGGTCGTGGCGCTGAGCAGAGTTATTGTATTTTAATGACCAGCCACAAATTATCTGCAGATGCAAAAACACGATTAGAGACCATGACAGGCACCACAGACGGCTTTGAGATTGCAGAGGTAGATTTAAAACTAAGAGGCCCAGGAGATATCATGGGTACCCAACAAAGTGGGGTCTTAAATCTAAGAATTGCAGATATTGTAAAAGATACTCATATATTAAAAATAGCTAGAGGCTACGCAAGACAAATCTTGGACCAAGATCCTTCATTAATGTTGCCGAAAAATAGTGCTATAAAAAACACCTATGCTCAAATAGCAAAATATAGAAATATCTGGAACTATATTTCATGACAAATTAAACAAGCTACAAAACACCCAAAACACCTACATAATATAGGCTCAACTGTGTTTCAAGGATACATTAAAAAGCAAAGAACAAAAAAGATGTTTTCACTAAGTATTGTTTTTGAAAAAATCTTGGCCTGAAAACCTTAAAAGCACTTACAAAAAGCAGCGGTATTGTTATCTTTGGTACTTATATAAGTAAAACGCATTATGAAAATTTCATACAACTGGCTCAAACAGTTTATTAACACAGATTGGGACGCCAAGCAAACTGGCGAACTTTTAACAGACTTAGGTCTTGAAATAGAAGGAATTACCCCTTTTTCTTCTGTGCCTGGAGGGCTAAAAGGGATCGTTGTTGGGCATGTTCTCTCTTGTGAGCAACACCAAAATGCAGACCGCCTCAAAGTCACCAAAGTTGATGTGGGTGATGGTGAAACACTGCAGATTGTATGTGGAGCACCCAATGTAGCAGCAGGACAAAAAGTTCCTGTGGCAACCATAGGCACCACACTTTATGATGCAGATGCAACACCTTGGAAAATTAAAAAAGGCAAAATACGAGGAGAAGTAAGTCAAGGAATGATTTGTGCTGAAGATGAGTTAGGGCTTGGAAACGCTCACGATGGCATCATGGTATTAGACCCAGATATAGCACCAGGCACCCCTGCTGCTGATGTTTTAAAAGTTGAAAATGATCTTGTTTTTGAAATAGGCCTAACGCCAAACCGCGCAGACGCAATGAGTCATTGGGGAGTTGCTCGTGATTTACGTGCTGGTTTAAAGCAAAAAGATATAGCCTTAGAATTAATCACCCCATCGACCACTAATTTTAAGATTGAAAACAGATTGTTAAAAATGGAAGTAAAGGTGCAAGACAAAAAACTTGCCCCCCGATACTGCGGTGTAACAATTAGTGATATACGTATTAAAGAATCTCCAGATTGGTTAAAAAACAGACTTAAAGCCATTGATTTAACACCTGTTAATAATGTTGTAGATGCAACAAACTATGTGCTTCATAGCCTAGGGCAGCCATTACATGCCTTTGATGCTAAAAAAATAGCTGGAAACCAAATTAATGTTAAAACCCTACCCAGCGGAACTAAATTTACAACTCTTGATGGGGTAAAAAGAGAGCTACACAAAGAAGATTTAATGATTTGTGACGCAGAAAAACCCTTGTGCATAGCTGGTGTTTTTGGCGGAAAAGACAGTGGAGTTACAGAATCAACATCTAGTATATTTTTAGAAAGTGCTTACTTTAATCCTGTAAGTATAAGAAAAACCGCAAAACGTCATGGACTCAATACAGATGCCTCTTTCCGTTTTGAGCGTGGTATCGATCCAAAAACAACAGAATATGCCCTGATGCATTGTGCTATTTTAATTTGTGAATTAACTGGTGGAAAAATGACCAGTGATATTATAGATATTTACCCAAAGAAAATTAAAGACCACCAGGTATTTTTGAATTTTGACAAAGCAACAGCCTTAATTGGTCAAAAAATAGAGAAAGAAACCATAAAAAACATCCTTACCTCTTTAGAAATAAAGGTTAATAACGTAACAGAAACAGGAATTGGGATGACCATTCCAGCCTACAGAAACGATGTCACTAGACAGGCAGATGTTATTGAAGAGATTTTACGCGTCTATGGGTATAACAATATTGGTGTGTCCTCAAAACTAAATGCATCTATAGCAAGTAGCATAGGAATTAAAGACCATCAGGTGCAAAACAAAGTTGCCTCTCAGCTTACAGCCCTTGGTTTTTTTGAAATGCTAAACAACTCCCTTACATCACCAAAGTACACCCAACTTTCTGACACTTTAAATGAGCAGCATAATGTAACGATACTAAACCCCCTTAGTAACGATTTGTCTGTAATGCGTCAATCTATGTTATTTGGAGCCCTAGAATCACTGGCATATAACACCAAGCGAAAAGCGGCTAACGTAAAGCTTTTTGAGTTTGGAAATACCTATAAAAATTTCGAAACCACTAGAGAAGAACAAAAACACTTGTCTTTAGTAGTAACAGGTGCCAAGACAGAAAACACCTGGAGCTCTCAAATAGGCAGTGCTGACTTTTTCTATTTTAAAGGAGTAATTACAGCTATCTTAGATAAGCTAGGATTGTCTTTATTTTCAGAAAAAGAAATAGAAAGTGATCTATTCTCTGAAGGGCTATCGCTATGTTTAAAAAAACAAACCCTTGTAAGCTTTGGTGTGGTTAATCAAAAAACAACCAAACATTTTGGTGTTGACACAGAAGTTCTCTTTGCAGATTTTCATTGGGACACCATACTATCGCTTTTAAAGACAAACAATTTTATTGTAAAACCTCTATCTAAATTTCCGAGGGTAAAACGTGATTTTGCACTTCTTATAGATGAGTCTATAGGATTTGGAGATTTAAAAAATACTGCTTTTCAGACAGAAAAAAACCTGCTAAAAGAAGTACATCTTTTTGATGTATATACAGGTAAAAATCTGCCAGAGGGTAAAAAATCTTACGCTCTTAGTTTCACTCTACAAGATGAAAACAAAACCTTAACAGATACCCAGATTGACAAAATCATGAACAAGTTGCAGCAACGTTTTGAAAAAGACTTTGGTGCTACCCTTAGATAAAAACACCTATCGTCTACAAAATAATTTAAAGAGTATAGATTAAAAAGCAATTTTGCAGATTTGAAGTTTTAAATATCTTTGGTAAACATCTATTGTAATAACAACACCAAAAAATGAGAATTTTATTTTTGGCAGCTATAATTGTCCATACTAGTATCTCTGGGGTTTTGGCCCAACAACCCAAAAAGCCAAATGCCTCACAGATTTACCACAAACTAGAAAAGCTCAACTTTCTTGGAAGTGCGCTATATGTAGCTGCACATCCAGATGATGAAAACACGAGGCTCATCTCTTACCTGGCCAATGACCTACATGCAAATACAGCTTACCTCTCCTTAACTCGAGGAGATGGAGGACAAAACTTAATTGGACCACAGATTAGAGAATTATTAGGAGTTATAAGAACTCAAGAATTATTAGCTGCTCGCGCCACAGATGGTGGGAAACAATTATTTACAAGAGCTAATGACTTTGGGTATTCAAAACATCCTGATGAAACACTAGAGATTTGGAACAAAGATGAAGTTTTAAGTGATGTAGTAAGAGCTATTAGAAAATTTAAGCCAGATGTAATTATCAACAGGTTTAACCACAGAAACCCAGGTAGCACCCATGGGCATCATACCGCCTCAGCTATGTTAAGCTTTGAAGCTTTTGATTTGGTGGGAGATGCTACAAAATTTCCAGAAACTGCAACAACCTTTGGGTCTTGGCAACCAAAAAGACTTTTATTTAATACCTCTTGGTGGTTTTATGGTTCTAAAGAAAAATTTGAAAAAGCAGATAAATCAAAGCTCGTTAGTGTAGAAACAGGAAATTATTACCCAGCCCTTGGGTTATCTAATGGAGAAATTGCTTCTTTGAGCAGATCTATGCATAAATCTCAAGGTTTTGGAAGTACAGGAACTCGTGGCAAACAAACGGAGTATCTTGAAATTCTAAAAGGAGAATTTCCCAAAGACACCACCAATGTATTTGACGGTATTGATACAAGCTGGTCAAGAATTCAGGGAGGAGTAGCTATTGGCAAAATACTAAACCCTCTTTTAGATAGCTTTAATTTTCAAGACCCATCAACAATAGTACCTGATCTACTTCTGGCCTACAGGCTTTTACAAGACACAAAACAGGGGCATTGGCGTAGTATTAAACTAAAAGAATTACAAGCGTTAATTGTATCCTGTAGTGGTATATTCCTGGAGGCTGTATCTAGTAAAGAAAGTATCAACCCAATGGGAAAATACACGCTCAACCTAGAGGCCATTAATAGAGGGGCTAACAACGTTACGCTCTCCTCTATAACAACCAAAAGTGGTCTTGTTTTATCCAGTAAAGAGATTGACCTATTGTTTAATGAAAGTAAAAATATTGAACTAGAAGTAACTTCACAAAACAAGGTACCCTCTACGGCTTATTGGCTTAAAACTAAAGGTTCTTTGGGGATGTACAGCGCACCTAAGGATTTGATTGGATTACCACAAACTCCCGCTGCAGCACAAATTGTCTTCAATTTAAACATAAACAAAACAGCCCTAAAGATAGTCAGAGATGTTGTTTTTAAATTTAATGACCCCGTAGATGGCGAAGTCTATAGGCCTTTTAATGTACTTCCAAAAGTCTCTGCTAGTATTGCAGAAAAGGTACTTGTATTTGCCAATGAAAACCCTCAAAAGGTTGCTGTACACCTTAGAGCTGGAAAAGACAATCTAGAAGGTACCTTGCAGTTAAATGCTCCAAAAGGATGGGGTGTTTCTTCCCCGCAATTATTTACCCTAGCGCGTGAAGGAGAAACTAGCACCCTATGGTTTACAGTAACTCCGCCAAAGAATCAAAGCCAAGGGTATCTTAGGCCTTTGATACTAATTGGAGATACGTATTATGACAAAGAATTAATTAATATTGATTATGATCACATCCCCTACCAATCTGTGCTTTTACCTAGTAAAGCAAAGGTTGTAAGAATTGATATCGAAAAGAAAGGACAACACATTGGCTATATTCAAGGTGCTGGTGACGGCGTTGGCCAGAGTTTAGAGCAAATAGGATACACTGTAACAAATCTTGATGTTGAAGAAATTTCAGCCCAAAGCCTTAAAAAATATGATGCAGTTGTAGTTGGCGTTAGAGCCTACAACACCAATGCAGATCTAGCCTTTGCACAAAAAGAGTTAAACAAATACGTACAGGCAGGAGGCACAATGGTAGTGCAATACAACACAAGTCATAGACTGGTCACTAAACAACTAGCCCCATACGCATTATCACTATCCAGAGACAGGGTTACAGATGAGTTTGCACCGGTAACTATTTTAGAGCCAAGCCACCCTGTATTAAATAGCCCTAACAAAATAACACAGCTAGATTTTAAGGGCTGGGTACAAGAACGGGGGCTTTATTTTCCTAACAAATGGGCAGATGAGTTTACCCCCATACTTGCAATGAACGATAAAGGAGCTTCGCAAACAAAAGGATCTCTTTTGGTAGCCAGTTATGGCAAAGGACACTACGTATACACAGGACTTAGTTTCTTTAGAGAGCTTCCCGCCGGTGTACCAGGAGCATACAGGTTATTTGCCAATATCATATCTATAGGAAAATAGGATTTTAAAAACACATTATGGAAGATAAAAAAACCACAACAGAGAAACAGAAGTTTGTGTGGACACAAAAATTCACACTTGTACTTGTTGTTAATGCCATCTATGTAGTACTCTTTTATTTATTAATGAAACACTTTGTATAAATGCAGCAGATAGATTGGTTTATCCTTATCGGGACATTATTATTTATTGTACTATATGGTACCTATAAATCTAGGGGTAGCAAAAATGTTACCCAATACCTAAAGGGTGGAAGTGACTCTAGATGGTGGACCATTGGCCTTAGTGTGATGGCCACACAAGCAAGTGCTATTACATTTCTATCTACTCCAGGGCAAGCTTTTCATAGCGGGATGGGGTTTGTGCAGTTCTATTTTGGATTGCCAATTGCAATGGTTATAATTTGTTTGGTCTTTATACCCATATACCATAGGCTAAAGGTGTTTACTGCCTATGAGTATTTAGAAACTCGCTTTGATCTTAAAACACGTACCCTTACCGCTATTCTTTTTTTAATACAGCGCGGTTTGGCCGCTGGTATAACCATCTTTGCTCCTGCAATTATTTTATCTGCAGTACTGGGTTGGAATTTAGTGATGCTTAATATTATTATTGGGGTATTGGTTATTATATACACTGTAAGTGGCGGCACCAAGGCAGTAAGCGTGACTCAAAAACAACAAATGGGAATTATTTTTGGAGGAATGTTTGTGGCATTTTTACTCATATTAAATTACCTCCCTTTAGACATTACATTTACCAAAGCTTTAGAGATTGCTGGTGCAAGTGGGAAAATGGAAATACTAGATTTCTCCTTTGATTTTAATAACAAGTATACTTTTTGGAGCGGTATTATTGGAGGTACGTTTCTTGCACTCTCCTATTTTGGTACAGATCAAAGCCAGGTGCAGCGGTATCTTAGCGGAAAATCTATGAAGGAAATGCAAATGGGTCTGATTTTTAATGGGCTTCTAAAAATACCAATGCAGTTCTTTATTCTTTTGGTTGGAGTAATGGTTTTTGTGTTTTACCAATTCAATCCCTCTCCCCTACACTTTAATCCTAGCGCAGTAACCGATGTTCTAAACTCTCCATACGCAGCGCAGTACCAAGACCTACAGGATAAAAAAAATACCCTAGAGATTGCCATCAAAGAGCAGCAATTAAACTACGCTGTGTTAGACAACCAGGGGCAAAAACAAACAGTGCTTTTAGATATTAAAACCTTGCAATCTCAAGAAGATCAGCTAAGAACAGCATCTAAAGAGTTGATAAAAAAAGCAAACCCAAAGGCAGAAACCAATGATAAAGATTATGTTTTTATACATTTCATTTTAAACAATCTGCCTAGAGGTTTAATTGGCCTACTGTTGGCAGTAATCTTAAGCGCTGCAATGTCTTCAACAGCCTCAGAGCTTAATGCTCTTGGGTCAACAACTACCATAGACCTTTACAGACGTAACAATAAAGGAAGAAGTGACAAACACTACCTATGGGCCTCAAAAGGCTTTACCATGCTCTGGGGAATCATTGCCATTGGAGTTGCCTGTGTGGCCAATTTATTTGAAAATTTAATAGAGCTTGTAAACATTATCGGTTCTATTTTCTACGGAAATGTCCTAGGGATTTTCTTGCTGGCATTTTTCTTTACCTATGTTAAGAGCAGGGCCGTCTTTATTGCCGCTATTACTACCCAAGGGATTATTGTATATATCTGGTGGATTGACCTTATGCCCTATTTATGGCTCAATGTTGCAGGAGCTTCCCTAGTTATTGCTATCGCTTTTATCTTGCAAGCAGTGAGCTTAAACAAAAACAAAATGCTTGAAGGGTAGAAAAAATACTACTAAAAAAAATCCTTTCAATAACACAAGGTCATTGAAAGGATTTTTAAAATATAAAAAAGAGTTACTATTTAGCTCCCCATTGTTTTAAAGATTTTTTATTCAGGGCAACATAATCCATGTTTCCAGCTTCCTTGGCTTGAGCCATAGAGGCTTTTGCAGCTTTTATAGCACCTTTAACATCTCCAGATTTTGCATAAATTAAAGACTGTTGTCTTTTGTACCAAAATGCGGTACCATTTAAGGATACAGCAGCATCTATCCAGGTTTTTGCTTGATTAATGTCTTTATTTGCCTCTAGGTAATAAACAGCAGCGCTGTAATAATCTGCGGCACTTGGAGTTCCCATCACTTTGTCTATACTAGCGCTTACCATTTTATCTGTCATAACTTTAAACTCAACAGATACATAGGTTTTATCCCAAATTATAGCAAGAGTAGCACCATCAATTTTAATGTCATTAATAGCCATTGTGAAGGTTTCTGCACTGGTAGGCATCTGGTAGGTTTTAGCAACAACCTTTGCTACAACCTTTGTGTCATCCCACTGCTTTGGTGTTCCCCAGTTTTGAGTGTCATTATAAAAATAAACTTCCCAGTTTACTGCACCTGGCTTGGTGAAGATTGCGTATGTACCAGCTTTTACTGATGTATCTGCAATCAAAACATCATCACTAAAGGTGATCATAGAGTTTTGGTTTGCTCCTGTACGCCACATAGCATCAAAGGGTACCAAACCACCAAATATAGTTCTGCCTTTTACAGAAGGTCTTGAATATTTTAAAGTAACATCTGTAAGTCCAACAGTTTGCTCTAGGGTTTGCATTGGGCTCGGTGCAGGTGTTTTAATTTGCGCCTTTGTTGTAAGGGTTAGCAAGAACATTGCAGTGTATAAAATTATATTTTTCATTATAAATAGTTAAGTGTTAGTAATGCCGTAAAAATACAAAAAAGTAAACTATGGCCTTTTATTATTAAAAGCATAAAAAACATTCCATTTTCTGTAGTACCTTTGTAGGATGTCCAAACGTTTAATTTCAGAAATAATAGCAACATTCGCACTTGTATTTTGTGGTACTGGAGCTATGGTAATTAATGATTTTACAGGTGGCACAGTAACCCACGTTGGTGTAGCAATAACCTTTGGGCTCATTGTTATGGGCATGATATATGCCTTTGGAGATATTAGTGGCGCCCATATGAACCCAGCGGTGACTATTGGATTTGCGTATGCTAAAAAATTTCCATGGAAAGAAGTTCCTGGCTATGTGTTGGCGCAGCTCATTGGAGCTTTTCTAGCCAGTGGTATACTGTTGTACTTATTTCCAGAGAGTCAAACCCTTGGCGCTACCCTGCCAGGGCTCTCGGCGATGAAAGTTTTTATATTTGAAATAATACTTACTTTTTTCTTGATGGTAGTAATTATTAATGTGTCAACTGGGTCAAAAGAAATTGGCGTAGTTGCTGGTATTGCCATAGGTAGTATCGTACTTCTGGAGGCCATGTTTGCAGGACCTATTACTGGAGCTTCTATGAATCCAGCTCGCTCTATAGCGCCCGCCGTAGTTTCTGGGAATCTTGCAGATTTATGGATTTATATATTTGCACCCATTATTGGCTGTTTACTGGCCGTAGTAAGCTGCAAGTTAGTGAAAAGTGAGCAGTGCTGTGACCAAAATTGCTAGACAGAAAACCCTTCTTGAATTTAGTTTGATACCACCTTGTTACAATTTCAAAAACAACCCGAAACTTAATTATCTTAAAGTTTTCAAAATCATACCTTAAATACTAGCCATCAAAGTATCTTTGAGCTATATATTTTATGAAAATTTACACACTACACTCTAAACAACAGCTGCCAATTAGCAAACAACAGGCTTGGGATTTTCTGTCTAACCCTAATAACCTTAAAGCTATTACACCAAAGCATATGGGTTTTATTATAGAATCTGGAGCAGACAGACCCATGTACGCAGGACAAATCATACACTACACAGTAACCCCACTGCTGGGTATAAAAACAAAATGGGTGACAGAAATCACCCAAGTTAAACAGGGTGAGTATTTTGTTGATCAACAGCTCTTTGGCCCCTATGCACTTTGGCACCACAAACACTTTATAAAAGAAATTCCAGGAGGTGTAGAAATGGAAGATATTATAGACTATAAGGTTCCACTGGGGTGGTTGGGTCAATTGGTGCATCCTATACTAGTAAAGCCTAAACTTGATGAAATATTCAAGCACAGAAAAATAAAATTAATTGAACTTTTTGGTACTATATAAGTACCTCATAACAACATATAATTATGAAAAACATACTTCTTATTGGCGGATCCTACGGAATTGGAGCCGCAATAGCAAAACAGCTTAAAGACACTCACAAGGTGTATGTAGCTTCAAGAACACAAGACAACATACCACAGGGAGTTACTCACATGGTCTTTAATGCCCTAACGGATGATATCTCTACATTGCCCTTGCCAGATCAAATAGATGGCCTGGTGTACTGCCCGGGAAGTATCAATCTAAAACCTTTTAAGAGAATAAAACCTCAAACATTCCAAGAAGACCTTGAGGTTAACTTTTTATCTTTGGTTAAGGTCATACAAGGCTTACTTCCAAAATTAACAGCCTCACCCCAAGCAAGCTTAGTTTTCTTTAGCACCGTAGCCGTTAAGGTGGGAATGCCCTTTCATACAAGTGTATCTGCCTCAAAAGGAGCTATAGAAGGTTTTGCAAAGGCATTGGCTGCAGAGTATGCTCCAAAAATGAGGGTTAATGTTATAGCACCCTCCCTTACAGATACTCCACTAGCGGGGCGCCTGCTCTCTAGTGATGATAAAAAACAACGCATGGGAGAAATGCATCCACTAAAAAGAATTGGGACAGATACAGATATTGCCAATACTGCTTGTTTTTTACTCACAGAGCAATCTAGCTGGATGACTGGGCAAGTTCTTGCCATAGATGGCGGAAAATCAACATTACAAACACAATAAAGTGGCAGCAACTGTAAATATTTTTTGGTTTAGACGTGATTTACGCCTTGAAGACAATGTAGGATTCTCCAAAGCATTGCAGGGTAAATCACCTGTGGTTCCCATCTTTATTTTTGATACCGAAATTTTAGACAAGCTCACAAAAGAGGATGCTAGAGTAGATTTTATTTACAGCACCTTACAAGAGCTGAGATCTACCTTGCAAAACCATGGAAGCTCTTTGGCTATTTATTACGGCAACCCTTTAGAGGTTTTTAAAGAAATAACTACGCAGTATAATGTGCAAAATGTAATTACCAATAGAGATTACGAGCCTTATGGACAAAAGCGGGACCTTGAGATTAAGGAGTATTTAACTACCTTAACTCAAAACAAAAATAGTGCTACACCCATTGGTTTTTATGATTATAAAGACCATGTTATTTTTGAAAAGGACACCATTGTTAAGGCAGATGGTACTCCTTATGTTGTTTACACTCCTTATAAAAATAAATGGAAAAGTGTATTTAACCCAGAAATAGATTTAAAAGACCATAAAACAACTAGCTATTTCAAAAATCTGTACCAAGACACCTGCCTAAAAAACACTACCCTTGGGCAAATGGGTTTTAACGCCTCTAGTATTAAAGTGCCTAAACACAATACCTCTGCAAGTCTTATACAAAATTATGAAGATACCCGTAATTTTCCTGCACAAGAGGGCACTTCACATCTAGGACCGCATTTACGTTTTGGTACCGTGAGTGTAAGGGCAATGATGAGAAAGGCAATTTCACAAACAAATGAGATATTTTGGAGCGAACTTATTTGGCGAGAATTTTTTATGCAAATATTTTGGCACTTCCCTCACACCCAACAAAAAGCCTTTAGACCAAAGTATGACCGTATTGAGTGGCGCAATAACGAGAAGGAGTTTGAACATTGGAAAAACGGGACCACGGGCTATGTTTTAGTAGATGCCGGAATGAGAGAATTAAACAAAACAGGACATATGCACAATAGAGTGCGCATGCTCGTTGCCAGTTTTTTATGTAAACACCTGCTTATTGATTGGCGATGGGGAGAAACCTACTTTGCATCAAAGCTTTTAGATTATGAGCAATCAAGTAATGTTGGTAATTGGCAGTGGGCAGCAGGAAGCGGAGTTGATGCAGCACCCTATTTTAGAATCTTTAATCCCATAACCCAGGCAGATAAGTTTGATAAAGACAAAAGGTATATAAAGAAATGGGTCCCTGAATATGAAACTCAAAAATATGCTGCCATGATTGTAGATCATAAACTTGCCCGCCAGAGATGCCTACAGACCTATAAAAAAGGAATAAATGAATAACTAAAGACGTGGTATTGGTTCTTTTTTTTTATAGATGTCTAAACTTCATAAATAAGTGAAACGAAGATACACGTACGGCATTTGTGATAGGCTAATGACCTTTGAGGTAGTTGTGTTTTTTGATTAGTTAAATATAAAAACTTAAATTAAGTAAAGGAATGTAAAAATATCTTGCGTTACATTTGACACAATCATATTCTTGAAGACCATAAATATATTTTGCAATACCTACTCTTTTCATCCGTTGCCTTGATTTAGATTTACACTTTGGACAATTTTTCATGATTTCTTTTTTTTTTAGACTAATGTAAGGTATAAATAATTGATATACAATACTTAACGTTTTATTTTAAAGTTAAAACAAAAATCTTGTCTTTTAAATCATGACTAATAGGCTGCTGTATTAAAACATAAAAAAATACTTTAGGTAGTGCTATATTTTAATTTACAATTACAACTTGCCAATAAAAACCAACAAATAAAACTTTACAAATACCTAAATTACACTTACTTTTGCTGTCATTAAACGTAGTAAAAAACAGCGCTCTATAATTTTTACAAAACCACACTCATGACTATTAAAACATTTTTTAGTTGCTTCCTTTTTTTGTGTGCAACGGCAGGCTATTCTCAAAACAACGACCAAATAGATAATTCTATTGAGGCACAATTTGTGGAGGTTATAGATAAATCTAATAACTACCAAAAATACAAGGTCATTAAAAGAACCAAACTTGCGGGTTTAAGAAAAAATATTTTAGACTCTATAGAAACACTTGAAAAATCTATCGAGCAAAAAGATGCGACAATTGCATCTCAAAACAGCAATATAACAAACCTAGAGGATAGCTTAAGCAATACACAAAATAACCTGGATACCTCTATTGAAAAAGAGGGTACTATCTCCCTTTTTGGAATGACTACTAAAAAAGGAACGTATAACTTTTTATTGTTTTCTACTATAGGTGTCTTAGTGCTTGCCCTTTTGTTTTTTGTAATTAAGTTTAAAAACAGCAACATTATTACAAAACAAACAAATCACAAGCTATCTGAGATTGAGCAGGAATTTGATAGCTATCGTCAAAAAAAATTAGAAGAGCAGCAACAACTTCGAAGAAAACTACAAGACGAAATTAACAAGAATAAGTAACTATTGCAGTATATTTTATGCTCACAAAAAATCCCAAACACATAGGTGTGTTTGGGATTTTTTTAAATGATACTATTTCAAATAGATTGCTAAGAGTCTACTCTTGTAATCTTGGCGCCAATGGCGCGAAGACGCTCGTCTATATTTTCATAGCCTCTATCTATTTGTTCTATGTTATGAATAGTACTGGTTCCTTTAGCAGAAAGTGCTGCAATTAACAAAGAAATACCGGCACGTATATCTGGAGAGACCATAGTTGTAGCCTTTAGCATAGACTCAAAATTATGTCCTATAACAGTTGCGCGGTGCGGGTCGCACAAAATAACGCGAGCACCCATATCAATGAGTTTATCAACAAAGAACAAGCGGCTTTCAAACATTTTTTGATGTATTAGCACACTTCCCTTTGCCTGAGTACATACAACTAGTACAATACTTAATAAATCTGGGGTAAAACCGGGCCAAGGAGCATCTGCAACAGTTAAAGTAGAACCATCAATATATCCCTGGATTTCATAACTATCTTGAGATGGTATGTAAATATCATCACCTCTTTTTTCAAGAGTAATTCCTAATTTTCTGAAGGTATCAGGAATAATACCTAAATTTTCCCAGCTTACATCTTTGATAGTAATTTCACTATGAGTCATGGCCGCCAGTCCTATCCAGCTGCCAATTTCAATCATATCTGGCAGCACTCGATGTGAACAACCTGTTAACTGCGTAACACCATCTATTGTAAGCATGTTAGAGCCTACGCCTTTGATGTTTGCACCCATAGAATTTAACATCTTACACAGTTGCTGCAAGTATGGCTCACAGGCAGCGTTGTATATGGTAGTGGTTCCTTTGGCCAGAACAGCAGCCATTACAATATTGGCTGTACCTGTAACAGAAGCCTGATCAAGTAACATATAACAGCCCTTTAAACCGTTGGGAGCCTCCACTCCGTAAAAGCGGTCTTCTTTATTGTATCTAAAACTTGCCCCTAATTTTATGAAACCTTCAAAGTGAGTATCTAATCTTCTTCTTCCAATTTTATCACCACCTGGACGTGGTATGTATCCTTTCCCAAAACGAGCCAAAAGAGGACCTACAATCATAATAGAACCACGTAAGGAACCTCCCTCGGTTTTAAAAAGCTCTGACTCAAGATACTCAAGGTTCACATCATCTGCCTTAAATGTATATTTTCCTTTCCCTAATTTTTGAATTTTAACACCTAAGTTACCAAGGATGCCTATTAATTTGTTTACATCAACTATATCTGGTATGTTCTCTATAAGTACCTCTTGGGGAGTTAATAAAACAGCGCAGAGTATTTGCAAAACTTCATTTTTTGCACCTTGCGGAGTAATTTCACCTTTTAATTTGTGACCTCCTTCGATTTTAAAAGTTCCCATAGCTTTTGATAAGAAATTTAGTAGCGCTTACGGCCTCTATTGTTATTGTTGTGTTTTTTGTAAGTATTTGTAGTGGCTTTGGTATCACTAAAACGATTTTTTGTTTTTAGTAATGTAGAAGAATTTGTAAGGGCTTGATCACTATCTTTTAAATTTAATTTTCCTTCAGAGAGTTCAAACAGATGATTAAATATTACATCATCTTCAACGGTATCTTTATTCCAATTTAAAAAACATTTTTTCATGTGGTTGGCAATCGTAAGTACCAACCCATCTTTTTTTTCACCATCTTCCCAACCAATGGCAACATCAATCATTCGTTTCAGGTTATTGCCGTAAAAACGATATTTAGGGTAATTTTGAGGGTAGGGCAAACTTACTGGAAGCTCTCTTAATGCCTCTACAGAGGGTTTATCATAGGGAGACTCTACATCAAGTTTAAAGTCTGAAATGATAAACAATTGATCCCAAAGCTTGTGTTGAAAATCTGCAACATCTCTTAAATGAGGGTTTAAATTACCCATCACAGAGATGATACTCTTTGCTTGTTTATTTCGTTTTTCAAGGTCTTGTTCTGCAACAGCCTGATCAACCATTTTTTGGATATGACGACCATATTCTGGAATAATCAAATGTGGGCGCTCAGTATTGTATTCTATATCTGTAAAAAACATGTGTTGTATGTATAAATTGGGAAATGTGTAAATGAAGAATTAATAGGTATTGCAAAATACACATTTTATAGAGAAATCACTCCTTCCACCTGAGAAACTTGCTTGTATTTCTCAATCACCTTCTCTGGAGATGCCATCACTACTTTTATGGACAGACTTGTATAGGTTCCTTTGCTAGAATCGCGGGTGTTTATTTGAGCATTTGTACCATTAAAAATGGCCTCAATTTGTGCTATTTTTTGAGCATTACCTGGTACTATAAATTTGTATAAATAAGGAGCAGGCCATGTTGTATCCCCTTTTAATTGTTCTTGTAATCTAGCGTAAAACTCTTCTGTTTTAGTATCTTTCATATTGTATTTCTTAAGAAATATAACAGGGTTGGTAGCTTGTTTTCACTAATTAATGAGTGCAAACTAGCATCAATTAGTATTCTACAAAGATACACTTTCAGCATCAATATAAATTAACGTACTTTGTGGTTTAGAAATTATTTTTAACATCCTTTTTTAGCAGTGTACACAAAAAGAATTGTCATTACCGGAGGCCCAGGGTCTGGAAAAACCACCTTAATAAACCACATAGAGCATCTTGGTTACCCAACGATGCATGAGGTTTCACGCGAGATAATAAACGAAGCTCGAAAGCAGGGTATTGACCAGCTTTTTCTGACAGACCCTATGCTGTTTAGTCAAAAACTGCTAGAAAGTAGATTGTCTCAATTTGAGAAGGCAAAAGACCTAGAGACTGCCTATGTGTTTTATGATAGAGCTACTCCAGATATCACTGCATACATGGATTTTATAGGCGCCGAGTACCCACCGGAGTTTGAGAAGCCTTGTTTTACGCATCTTTACGACTGTGTTTTTTTACTACCACCTTGGGAGCTGATCTACACCAAAGACAATGAGCGGTACGAAACTTTTACTCAAGCACAGGAAATATACAAATCATTGTGTGATGGCTATAAGAAATATGGCTACACCATAATTGAAGTGCCTCAAGGAGCTATAGACAAGCGCTGTGATTTTATTTTAAACTACCTAAAAGACACCTTCTGAAAAAACCCCTCGACATATTACAAAAATACTGGGGCCATACTAGTTTTAGACCAAAACAAGAAGCCATAATTACCTCTATTATGGACGGTAAGGATACCGTAGCACTTTTGCCAACGGGTGGAGGAAAATCTATTTGTTTTCAAATTCCATCTCTAGCACAACAAGGGATATGTATTGTAATATCACCTCTTGTAGCCTTGATGACAGATCAAGTTAAGAGTTTGCAAGAAAAAGGCATTAAAGCCCTTGCAATTACTGGAGGGAAATCATTTACAGAGGTAAATACACTACTGGATAATGCTAGCTTCGGAAATTATAAATTTCTGTACCTCTCGCCAGAGAGATTACAACAAGAACTTGTCCAAAACACCATAAAGAGAATGGATGTAAACTGCATCGCTGTGGATGAGGCGCATTGTATTTCTCAGTGGGGAAATGATTTTAGACCTGCCTATAAAAACATCAGTATTTTAAGAGAATTACAACCCCTATCGCCTATTATAGCCCTTACAGCAACAGCAACTCCAGAGGTGTTAAAAGACACCATCAAGGAGCTAGAGCTAGAACTTCCAGCGGTATTCCAAGATTCGTTTGTACGCCCTAATATAGCCTATAACACCTTGGAGGTAGAAGATAAATTATACCATATAGAGCAGCTACTTAAATCAAATAAAAAAGAAGCTATTATATATGTTAGAACCAGAAGAAGCGCTGTTGAGACAAGCAGTCACTTAAATAGCCTTGGTATTAAAAGTGATTTTTTTCATGGAGGTATTCCTGCGAAGGAAAAAACTAAAAAATTAGAAGCCTGGAAAAATGGCACCTCACCTACTATAGTAGCAACCAGTGCTTTTGGCATGGGAATAGATCTAGCAACTGTTGGGCATGTTATACATATACAATTGCCAGAGAGTTTGGAGAGCTACTTTCAAGAAGCAGGTCGCGCTGGTAGAGATGGTAATAGGGCAACAGCTACCATTTTATACAACACCTACGATAAGCAATTAGTTACAAAGCAGTTTATAGCATCATTAGCAGATGTAGATTTGCTTAAATTTATATATAAAAAATTAAACAATTACCTTCAAATCTCATACGGAGAGGGTGTTTTTACTACTCATGGTTTTAATTTTGAAGACTTTTGTAAAACCTACTCTTTAAACACTCTTCAAGTTTTTAATGGTTTAAACACCCTAGACAGACTTGGTGTTTTACAACTCTCCAAGGAGTTTGGGCGCTCCAGCAGGTTAAAATTTTTAGTAGACACAAATACAGCCCTAGCCTACTTTAAACATGACAAACTCGCATCTGTAATTGGTAAAACCATATTACGACTCTATGGAGGTGTTTTTGAGACTATGACTGGGGTAAATCTAGAAGTTTTACAAACTAAAACAAGTCAATCACAACCCGTTATAATTGAAACTTTAAAAAAACTAGAAGCCGCCAACATCATAGAACTGTACCTAAATACTACAGATGCAGCTATTACATTTTTAACACCAAGAGAGGATGATAAAACAATAAATGTAATTGCAAGAGAGGTAGTTTCTCATAATGATAAAAAGAAACAACAAGTACAACAGCTCCTAAACTATGTAGAAAACAACAACACCTGCAGGAGCGTGCAACTAGTATCCTATTTTGGTGAAACTACAGCTATGCCCTGCGGTATTTGTAGCGTATGTAGCGCAAAAAAAGAAAAGTTTAGCAAAAAAGAGCTTCTTGAAATTAGCAAACTCATACTATTGGAGCTGGAGAGTGGCCCAAAAACATCAAGAGAAATACAACAAAACATAGACCAAAGTGAAGTTTTGATATTGAAGACAATTGCACTATTACTTGGTAATAATACTATCACCTTAGATCAAAGAAATAGATACCGCAAAACATAAGGGGTGCTACTTTAATCTATTTTTCACGTATTCTATCTTAGATTTACCGTGAGGTTTTGGTTTCCCATCCTGGTCTAGACTAACCATTACTATGGTGTCTATGGTTATAATTACCTCTCGAGTCATGACGTTTCTAACCTCACAGCAAAGAGTTAATGAGGTGGCTCCAAATTTGGTGGCCCTAATACCAATTTCTATAATATCTCCTTTAACAGAGGCACTTTTGAAATTAATCTCACTCATATATTTAGTTACCGTCTTGGGGTTTTCTAGCTGTATAATGGCATATAATGCGGCTTCCTCATCAATCCATTGTAGTAGCCTACCTCCAAATAAGGTTCCGTTTGGATTTAAATCTTCTGGTTTTATCCATTTTCTAGTATGAAAATTCATAGGGGTAAAATTTAAGTATAAAGATACTTTTTAAATAAATTTTAGAATAACAATAACACATTAAAAAAAGCAAACGTATTATTAAAATTAATGCGTACAATTTTCTATTTTTGGAAGTATATATATGAGCTCAAATTTTTATTGACTATAAAAATGAAAAGTTTGTAACATTTTTAAAATTAAATCGTCTTATCTTTTAAATCACAATTAATTATATACTATACTTTTATGAAAACATTAAAAAATTTATTTGTTGCACTAACCCTTCTAGCC
>CAJWPZ010000021.1 GCA_913045325.1 uncultured Flavobacteriaceae bacterium
TAATTACTTGTCGCTCTGCTAAGGTTTGTGAAAGAGCATTGGTTACAGACAATAAAGCTGCCAAACCAAATAATAGAGTACTATTTTTCATTATTTTTTTGTTTTCTCAAAAATACAAAAAAACAAACCTGAAAATGTATAGCAATATGTTAAAAGAAGATTTAAGTAAGAAAATAGTGAGATTAAAACTGAGAACTTAGGTGTTTATTTGCCATTTTTTTACCTAATTCTACACCAAATTGATCAAAACTATAAATATTTAACACAGCGCCTTGAACAAATATTTTATGCTCATACATAGCAAGTAAAGCGCCTAAACTCTCTGGAGACAGTTTTTGAAGTGTTAAAAGATTTGAAGGTTTATTACCCTGAAATACTTTATATGGGTTAGAAATATCTTCTCCATGGGTACCCATTAGAAGTGCTTGTGTTTGTGCCAAACAATTAGCAACTAAAATATCATGGTGATTTTCTTTACCATGCAAAGAAGTCTCACATAAAATAAAATCTGTAGGTATAAGAAGGGTTCCTTGATGCAACAACTGAATAAAAGCATGCTGTGCATTGGTTCCTGTATTTCCCCAGACAACAGGACCTGTTTGGTAGGCTATAGTAGCTCCATTTCTATCAACAGATTTCCCATTACTCTCCATGGAGGCTTGTTGGAGATAATCTACAAACTTAGAAAGATATTGAGTATAAGGTAAAACGGCTTCAGTTTCAGCTTTAAAAAAATTAGTATACCAAATAGATAGTAATCCTAAAAGTACGGGCAAATTGTGTGAAAATTCAGAGGTTTTAAAATGACAATCCATTTTATGAGCTCCTTGTAATAACTGCTCAAAATTACTATAGCCAATAGCGCAACAGGTTGAAAGCCCTACGGCGCTCCACAAAGAGAACCTTCCGCCAACCCAATTCCACATGGTAAATGTATGTTGTGGCAAAATACCAAAACTAGCTACCGCAGGAAGATTTGTTGATACCGCTACAAAATGTTGCGCTATGGCTTTTTCTCCAGCTTGCTGCAAAAACCACTTACGAACAGAAGTGGCATTGGTAAGTGTCTCTTGTGTAGTAAAGGTTTTACTTACAATAATAAAAAGTGTTGTTTGTGGATCTATTTTTTTTAGAATCTCACAAACATGGTCTCCATCTACATTAGAAATATAATGTACATTAAGATGGTTTTTGTAATACGTAAGAGCCTCGGTAACCATTGCAGGCCCCAAATCACTACCTCCAATACCTATGTTAACGATATCTGTTATAGCCTTGCCAGTATATCCTTTGTGTGAACCATCAATTATGGCCTGAGAGAACTGTTTCATTTGATCCAGGGTAGCTACCACCTCTGGTTTCATTGCAGTAAAATCTCTTAGCGCAGTATGCAATACCTGTCTGTTTTCTGTTTCATTAATAACAGCTCCATTAAATTGAGCAGCAATAGCCTTATCTAATTTTGTTTCTTTAGCTAGTGCTACCAATAAATCTATGGTCTGAGAAGTAATTCTATTTTTTGAAAAATCTAATGAAACTAAATCTGTAGTAAGGCTCATGCGCTCTTTTCTATCAGTTTCATTAGCAAATAACGTTTGCATTTTTACAGTTTCCATAGCTGTAAAATGTTCTTGTAAATTACTCCAAGACTTTGTAGTTGTAGGATTTATTTTGGGTAATGCCATAGTGTATTTCGAAGTTAGTACATAACTAACGTATTTGTTAGGCTGTTATTTTAAGATATGATTTCTATAATACTCTATAAGCCCGTCTATAGGTCTTCTAATTATAGTACCAAGAGTTAAATGATAGGGCTGCATACAATCTCTTATGATATCTTCACTGAAATGTGCAATGCTGCCTATAAAATGAATAGGTACGTGCTGCGCCTCTTTAAAACACAAAACTCTACATTCAATAAATTTATTAATTCCTTCACTTATAAGTTTATAAAAATACCCATTAATTTCTACGGCATTTTTTGGTCTTAAAGCACCAGGATTAAAAATAAATTCTGCAAAAGAAGCCAAATACATATTTGGGTTTTCTTGTTTGTAGATATTGTATTTTATAACATCTGGGTTGAGATCAAATCTTCTGGCAAACTCAGCTTTTAAAACTGCAGGCATTTTATTATAAAAATAATCTCGAAGCAAACGTTTTCCAAAATAGTTTCCACTTGCCTCGTCCATTAAACTATACCCTAAAGATACTGCACTGGGATGTACCGTGGTACCATCAAAGTAACTACTATTAGATCCAGTGCCTAAAATACATACAATACCAGGCAAGGTAGTAGCTGCATACACAGCAGCAATAGTGTCTTCCTGAACATCAACACGTGCCTTTGGGAATATCTCTTGTAAAACACCTTTAAGTAATAATGAAGGTTTTTCTGTACCACAGCCTGCACCGTAAAAATCTAGACGAGTTACTAGCTCATAATAAGGTTGCAAATCTAAATTACCTGCAACCCTTTTTAAAAGTTCATCTCCATGGACAACAGCAGGATTTAAACCAACAGTTCGTGTTCTTAACACCACTGCACCTTGGCTATCCAATAATATCCAATCACATTTTGTTGACCCTCCGTCTGTTACTAAAACCATAATTTATAGACTTGCTACGTGTGAAGCTAATTCGATTAATTTTGCAGAATATCCGTATTCATTGTCATACCACGATATCAACTTGAAAAAATGATCGTTTAATGCAATCCCTGCACCAGCATCAAAGTTACTAGTATGTGTGCTACCCACAAAATCTTGAGATACTACTGCATCTTCTGTATATGAAACTACTCCTTTATACGCTCCTTGAGAGGCATCTTTAAATAGTTTTTTAATATCTTCATAGCTAGCCGCTTTTTTTGTTCTAACGGTTAAATCTACCACAGAAACATCTACAGTTGGTACTCTAAAGGCCATTCCTGTAAGTTTCCCTTCAAGACTTGGAATTACTTTAGTTACAGCAACAGCTGCTCCCGTTGTAGATGGTATAATATTGTTTACACCACTTCTACCCATTCTGTAATTTTTAGCAGAAGGTTGATCTACAGTAGCCTGTGTTGCAGTTAAGGCATGAACTGTAGTCATGAGTCCTTCAACAATCTCTAAATTATCATCAATGATTTTAGCCAAAGGAGCCAAACAGTTTGTGGTACAAGATGCGTTTGATACAATAGTATCTGTTGGTTTTACATCCATATGGTTAACACCCATCACAAACATAGGTGCTGTTTTGGAAGGAGCAGAAATAACAACTTTCTTTGCTCCAGCTTTAATGTGTGCATCTGCATTATTTAAATCTGTAAAAATACCTGTGCAATCCAGCACAATGGTAGCATCAACTTCATCCCACTTTAAAAGCTCTGGATTACGCTCTGCACTTACTCTTACATGGTGTCCATCTACTACAAGGTTTCCATTTTCGACAGCTACACTACCGCTATAGGTACCGTGAACAGAATCGTATTTTAAAAGGTAAGCAAGGTGATCTACATCAAGTAAATCGTTTACTGCTACCACCTCAATGTTTGGGTTTTGTGACGCTATTCTAAAAGCGATTCTACCGATACGGCCAAAACCGTTAATTGCAATTTTTGTTTTCATAAGTATGTATTTCACACCAAAGGGTGTGTTTAATTTTAATTTTTATATGGATATTATATCTGCAACACGAATTAAATCTGTGTCAATTTTGTTTGATCCCTCTAAAGATTTTTCAAAGTCTATAGAGACTACTTTATTGTGTACTAATCCTATCATGACATCACGTTTACCTGCCAGTAGCGCATCTACTGCGCCTACTCCTAGCCTACTGGCCAACACTCTGTCAAAACAGCTTGGGGAACCTCCTCTTTGAACATGGCCTAAGACGGTAACTTTACACTCATACTCTTCTAGGTTTTCTTGTATGTAGGCTGCTAAACCAAAAATATTTTTTCCAATTTGATCACCCTCAGAAACTACAACAATGCTACTAGACTTCCCTGATTTTTTACTTCTCTTTAAAGAAGCAAGCAACCGTTCTTTACCCATGTTTAATTCTGGGATTAATATTTCTTCTGCACCAGCTCCAATTCCTGCATTAAGGGCAATATCACCAGCGTCACGACCCATCACCTCTATTAAAAAGAGTCTGCTATGAGAGATTGCAGTATCTCGAATCTTATCAATAGCCTCCACAACAGTGTTTAAGGCAGTGTCGTACCCTATGGTAAAATCTGTGCCATTGATATCATTATCGATAGTACCAGGAAGACCCACTATTGGAAAATCAAATTCTTTATTAAAAACAATGGCTCCGGAAAAAGTACCATCTCCACCAATGGTAACAAGGGCGTCAATGCCTTGCTTCTTAAGATGGTTATAAGCTTTCTCTCTTCCTAGTTTTGTTCTAAACTCTTTAGATCTTGCAGATTTTAGAAAAGTTCCTCCTCTATTAATGATGTTTTTTACAGAACGCGCATCTAAGGGAGTAAAATCACCTTCAATTAATCCTTCATATCCTCTAAAAACACCAATACAAGTAACATTGTGATATACACAAGAGCGAACTACAGCTCTTATTGCAGCATTCATACCTGGGGAATCACCTCCACTTGTAAGGACAGCTATTTTTTTTATTGAGTTTTTCATGTATACAAAAATAACATTATAGTTTAATTATGACATTTTCGAAATACTTTTTGTAAAAGTTTTAAAAACAATACAAAAATATTTCTACAATAAAAGACAAAAAAAAGCTTGCTTATTATATATAAACAAGCTTTTTAGAAAAATTAAACTAAATTATAATCTTTATTTCTTTATTACTTTTACTGTCTTTGATCCACTTTGAGTGGCAATTTTTGCAAGATATACTCCAGCTGTAAGGCTTGAGAAATCTGCAACAAAATTTAATGTGTCAGGAGTTTGGTTAATTACTTGTTGTCCTAAAACATTAAAAACAGTAACAGAGGTAATTGTCTGTTGAGATGTAATAGTAAAAGTAGAAGTTACTGGATTTGGGTAGGTTGAAATGCTTGTAGCATCAAAATCATTAGTTCCTAAAACAGTATCTACAATAACAATACTACCTAGTGCAGCTTCGTTTTCTGGGTTTGCATTTAATCCAACAACTTGATAACCGTATTGGATAGTAGTATCTTCTGGCTCAACGTTTGTATAAATGACAGAAAAATCTTGACCCGCCACAAGTGGTGTTGTTTCGAATTTTAGTACAGAAAAATCTGCATTAAATACTTTGATAAATGCAATTGCAACATAAGAAGGATCTAGCGTATTAGACGCTACTCCACCAGTGAAAGTTAATTCACTCCCAATAAGGTTTGTATTGTTTTCCAGATAAGTATTTCCTTCAAATTGTTTGTTTCCAAGACCCGTTGCTGGATCAATCCAAAATGGATCTCCTGGGTTATCTGCGTAGGTATTAAAATTTGGCTTAATTGTAACAGATCCTGCACCAGGGTCAACTACTGATTTAAGGTCTGCAACTCCCCATCCAGAACCAAAAACAAAGGCTCCACCATTTGCAATAGTTTCAAAAACATTTGCATATCCTAGGTACTCTGCACCTGCATCAGCTACAACTGTGTTTTGAGCGTTGGTCAAAAAAGCAGTACTCAATAGTACTGAAAATAAAATGTACATTTTTTTCATAATAAATGATTTAAGTAAATAAAATTGTGATTGTGATTTATTAAATTTTCAAAAGGGAGCACAACCTCCCACCCTTTTTAAAAATATTTTTTTATTTTTTTATAAAATTAATGTTTTGGGTATTTCCGTTAGAAAATAAAATATTTGCTATATAAGTACCTGCTGCAAGACCAGACACGTTAATAGTGCTTGTTGTATTATTAACAGATACAGAAGTAACTCTTTGCCCTAAAAGATTCATTACTTGAATCGTTGCTATTTCTTGTGATGCTTGTAAAACAACAACAGATGAAGCAGGGTTTGGATACATTTTGATATTAGCAAGTGTGTTTTCTAAAACTCCTAGAGGTTCTCCTAGCACTAGATTATCCCAGTAGTAAACCTGGTTTGCAGCATCTGTCATGTTAAAATTCATGAATATTGTTACAGATTGGTAGGTTAACTGTCCCTCATCAGTAAAATCAAAGCTTATGGTTTCCCAGGCGTTTGTTGTAGTGGTTACAGCCGCTCTTTCTGTATTTACTCCAGATGCGTTTTCTAATTTAAGTAGCACTGGTATATTTGGTAGTGGTGACCATACAGATAAACTAAAAACTTTATCTGTTGTGATGTCTATATTATTTACTGGAAAATTAACACCTGCAAAAGCAGCATTTGATGGTACAGTGTTTTGTACAACAGTGGCAGTGGTGTTTGCTCCAGATGCATCTGGATTTGCAATAGCTAGAGAAGAAGAACCATTAAAGTCTGAAAAATTTGGAGCCTGTCCACCCTCAAGTGTAATAGGAAGGGCTATGGTATTAGGCACCGTTTCACCAAATGTAATATTGTCAAAGTAAATAATATCATCTGCTGTTCTGTTAATAAAGTCTGGGAATACAATAATTTGATCTAATCCTGTTGTTTCTCCAAGACCGATATACCCAGAAAAGTCTATGGTGATAAGTTCCCATTGATTTATTAAAGTATTGGCAACTTTAATTTCAAGTTGAGCACCGCCAGAAGGTGTCGCAAATTTAATACCTACGTCACTAATTTTGGTTTTATATACCATAATGTTAACTAGTGCATTATCGATTGTTAGGTCAAAGGTACCTATATTTCCGCCATGTTGGCTTTCTAATCCTGCATAAGGAGCAGCTCCTGCATTGGTATCTCTTGCTGTAAACTTAGCTACCATTGCAGATTGATTGATACCAGAAGGATCTGGATTTGAGACAAATTCAAGGGGTGGATTGTCTGCGTTTTCAAACACATTCCATCCCCAGTTTGCGCCCTCTCCTCCAGCTTCAAAATCTATGGGAGCGTTTTGTGAAAAACAAATAGAGGTAATCAGTAAAATTAAAATAGTAGTTAGTGATTTCATTTTTTTTTAGTTATTAATATTTGATAGTTCTTATAGTTTAAAATTAACTTGGTTTATAGTTTGAGAATCTCCACCTACATATACTTGAAAATCTCCCTTTTCAACAAGCCACTGCTGTTGATTATTGAAAAAGCCAAGTTCTTGATCAGTAAGGGTAAAGGTAATTTCTTTAGTTTGTCCAGGTGTTAAAACAACCTGCTCAAATCCTTTTAGTTCTCTAATGGGTCTTATAACACTTGCGTAGAGATCTCTTAAGTAAAGCTGTACGGTTTCTTTTCCTTCACTTTTTCCAGTATTGGTGATTTTCACACTAACAGTAACTTGTTTGTCTTGGCTGTAGGTATTAACCACCATTGGCTTTGAATAAGCAAATGTGGTGTAACTTAACCCAAAACCAAAAGGGTATTGAGGTGTGTTTTTTTGGTCTATATAATGAGTCCAAAATACTTGACCAGGATTCACCGGGGAGGGACGTCCTGTGTTTTTATAATTATAATATAAAGGGACCTGCCCTACACTTCTAGGAAAAGACATTGGTAATTTTCCGCTAGGATTGTAATCACCATATATAACTTGAGCTAGTGCATTACCACTTTGGGTTCCTAGATGCCACCCTTCTATAATTGTTGGTATGTGCTTGGCAGCCCATGGAATTGTTAATGGTCTACCATTACTTAACACCAATACAATATTGTTATTTACTGCAAATACAGCCTCTAAAAGTTGTTGTTGTACACCCGGCAAACCTAAATAAGCCCTACTTCTACCCTCTCCACTTTGCATTGCGTGCTCACCAAGAGCCATGATCACAAGGTCAGATTTTTTGGCAAGCATTATAGCCTCTTTAAATCCAGAGGTGTCTGTGGTGTTAATTGTAAGCTCTGAAACAAACCCCGTCTTTCCTATTACAACATCAGC
Organism: uncultured Flavobacteriaceae bacterium; assembly: GCA_913045325.1. Lineage (GTDB taxonomy): Bacteria > Bacteroidota > Bacteroidia > Flavobacteriales > Flavobacteriaceae > Patiriisocius. The sequence goes on from CAJWPZ010000021.1 coordinate 7,948, forward strand.
TCCTTTGGCGTAGGTAATTGTATTTCCGCTGTAAGACTTCAATCCCTCTAATAGTGATACTGCCGAATTAGTATCTGCGGCTAATCTCCAGTTTCCAAGAGGGCTTGTTTTATCTGCAGCAAGTGCACCTATAACAGCTATTTTTTGTCCTTTTTTAGAGAGTGGCAAAACATTGTTTTGGTTTTTTAATAAAACAATAGATTTTTTGGCAAGATCTAGTACTTCCTCTACATTACTTTGACTACCAATAACAGAAGCCTCTCGAGCTTCATCACAATATTTGTATGGGTCGTCAAAAAGACCTAATTCAAATTTTACTTTAAGAATTCTACCTGCTGCGTCGTTTATGAGTGCTTCATCTACTTTCTCTTGTTTAACAAGACTGGCCAACTCAGTAACATATAAATGAGATTCCATGTCCATGTCTGAGCCTGCATTTACGGCCAATTGTGCTGCATGATTGTCATCCCTGGCGTATCCATGAGCAACCATCTCAGATATAGACCCCCAGTCAGACACTACAAAGCCATCAAAGTTCCAATTTTCTTTTAGTACCGTACGTTGCAGATAAATGTCACCGGTAGCAGGAATTCCATTTAAATCATTAAAAGAATTCATGAATGTTTTTACCCCAGCATCTTTGGCTGCCTTAAAGGGCGGAAAAATAATGTTGTTTAATGTAGAAGTACCAACATCTGCAGTATTGTATTCTCGTCCTGCTTCTACAAAACCATAAGCGGCAAAATGTTTTGCACAGGCTGCTATAGTTGATGGGTCAGACAAATCTGATCCCTGAAAACCTTCTACGCGTGCAACTGCTATTTTACTACCAAGATAAGGATCTTCTCCAGCACCTTCCATCACTCTGCCCCATCTAGCATCTCTTGAGATGTCTACCATAGGAGCAAATGTCCAGTTAATTCCTGCAGCAGATGCTTCAAGTGCAGCTACTTGTGCAGATTTTTTTATAGCCTCTAAATCCCAACTAGCAGCTTCAGCTAGTGGTATTGGGCTTATGGTTTTATATCCATGTATTACATCAAAACCTATGATAAGCGGTATTCCTAATCTAGATTCTTCTACAACAATTTTTTGAACTGCTCGTACATTTTTAACACCTGTAACATTTAGCATAGAACCAACCCAACCTTTCTTTAGGTGCTCCATTTTTTGGGCAGCATCACCTGCTTTAGGAGATGGACCTGTAAAATCCCAAAAACCACTATATTGGTTCATTTGACCTATTTTTTCTTCTAAGGTCATTTGATCTAATAACTTTTCTACCTTTTGATCTATAGAGAGTATTTCACTCTTTAAGACCTCTGATTCAAAGGCTAATAGATCTATTTTTTTTTCTTTACAAGATGATAATTGTAAAATCGAAAAGAAAAAAAGTAGATATAGCGTTTTAGATTTCATGTTTATTGGTACACTCGTATATAATCAACCTCCATGGTTGACGATACAAAATTTGGATCAACTTCACCACCAAAATCACCACCCATAGCAACATTCATTATAAGAAAAAAGTCTTTGTTAAATGGTACTGCTGCACTGTTTGGGAACACGTAAAACACATTACCATTTACAGCAAAACGAATATCTGCCTCACTCCAAGTTACTTCATAGGTGTTAAAATTATCTGACACTCCAGGAATTATAGTAGAACTACCTATAGCATTACCTCCTGAGTTTCCAGGAAAATGTAATGTAGAATTTATTTTATCCTGATCATTACCGACGTGTTCCATAATATCAATCTCGCCAGCTCCTGGCCATGGATTTGTTGGTAGATCTGCACCAAGCATCCAAAGTGCTGGCCATGTACCACCACCTGTTGGAAGTTTAGCTCTTATTTCAACACGACCATATTGAAATTCAAAATTATCTTGTGATCTAATACGACCAGAAGTGTATTGAGCACCAGACAATTCTTCAGCTTTTGCAGTAATTACAAGGTTTCCGTTTTCAACCTTAATATTTTCAGGACGATCTGTGTAATACTGTAATTCATTGTTACCCCAACCGCCACCGGAGCCAAGGTCAAATTTCCAGTTTCCAGAACATACAGGCCCGTCTGTGTTAAACTCATCTGCCCAAACTAGGACATCAAAGTTACCAGAACCAGTATCTCCTGTTACAGAAGTTTCACAATCATTGTCACCGCCGCCGCCAGCGCCGCCGCCGCCAGAACCGTCTTGGGGTACAAATGTGTGGTACCATGCTAGTTCTGCTCCTGGTGGATCAAAAGGATCCTGAATACCACGAACTATTAACTTATCACTGCTTAACTCTAAAATAGTATAAGACATTGCCCCAGACCAGTATGACAACATACTATTGGTTACAACCAATTCTTGAACACCATTAGTTTCTATAATAGAGAAGGTGGTATTTGTTTCTATTTGAGAATTAATATCTCTACACTCATCAGCAAATTCACCAGGGTTAGCATCTGGGAAAAACCTTTTTACCTCAGACCAATTTATAAAGGATGCTTCTTCAGTTTCAAGGGTATAAGTAAGGTCTGTACTAAAGGTTAATACATCATCATACATACAAGGGTTTAACTGGTTAGGAGCCGCAGAAAAATAGTTAGGGAAATCCTCTAATGGATCTCCAACTCCGAAATGACCTGCGTTAGAAGAGTCCCAAATCCAATTTTTGGAGCTATCTCCTGCAATCATTTGCAAAATTTCAGGATCAATAAACACATCAACATCCAAATCTAGAGTTACCACAATACTGCTTGATACTCCTGCTCTACCAAATGCAATAACTTGCACTTGTTGTTGGTATTCTCCGGGAGTGGTATATCTGTTTTTTGCTTCAAGACCATTTCCAACAACCACTGGTTGAGCTCCCTCAGAGAAAATTACGTGAAAGTTTATAGCATCGTCTGCTGTTGGAATTAATGTTACATTTCCAGAATTGTCATCTGCAATTGTAACATCAACTTGCAAGTTTGTAGGGGTGACAATATCACCAAACTCAAAATCATCTTCTTGGCAACCTAAAACAACCGTTAGTAGTAGCAAGCTTATTATATGTATATATTTCATATTCATGGTGTTTTTTAGTTTATTAACTCAATATCGTCAAAGTAGTAAGTTGATCCATCTCCGGCTAAATCTGGGATAAATTCAAAGAAAATTACTATTCTGTTATACGAAAATGAAGGATCAATAAGTGTTTCAAAATCAAACACTAACGTTTCCCAAGTGTTTTCTACTGTTGTGTTAACATCAACAAAAATTTGTCCACCCGTTGTTTGGTTTTCGATAGCCAAACGAACAGGTATATTGGCCTTTGGAGACCATGTGGTTACCCCAATTTTTCCTGTTTGAGAAAAATCAACAGCAGTATCAACATCTACAAAAGTACCAGCATAAAAGACAGACCCTTGTGTTTTGATAGTTTGCATAACGGTGTTACTTGTATTTTCTCCACTCATGTCAGGATTCATCTCAATGGTAGAATCTGCACCTTCAAAACCAAGGAAGGTATACGAGGCCGCTGGAAGTTCAAAATCTATAGGAAGTGCAATTCCATCACCATCATCTTCACCATTTGATTGTTCTATATCATCAAAATAGGAGGTAGTTCCTGTACCAGGATTTCCAAAATCAAAGAAAATAACAAGCTTAGAATATTCCTGATCTGTAAATCCTGTAAAATCAAAGTTTAAAACCTCCCAAGTATTTACAGCAGTTGTAATAGCATCAATCTCTGCAGATATGTTAGGATCTGTACCATTCTCTAATTTAAGCTTTACGGTAAGACCAGCTGCAGGAGACCAAGATTTTATACTAATAGCTTGGAATTCTGTAAAATCTATTGGAGATCCAAGCTCAAGAATACCTCCAGCATATACCTCTGCTCCTGGCTCTTTAAAAAACTGAACTACAGTTGCACTAGTGTTTATACCAGATGGGTCAGGATTGTCTATTAAAGAAGTGAAAGCACCTCCAAAACTTGTTGAGGCTGAGGCGTAATCAATGGTTTGAGATTCAAAATCTACAGGTAGGGTAATTGGATTTTCAACAACTACATCTGTTGTGCTTTCTACAGTTGCAGTACTACCTGCAAAGGCTACAACGCGTACACTAAAAGTTCCTGTACTTGAATAGGTGTAAGCAACAGATTCCCCTTCCATGAAAGGCGTTGGGGTTTGGTCTGCATCTTCTCCAAAGGTAACTTCATACCCTGTAGCTAAATCTGCAGTTGCAGAAACTGTGATTGAAAAAGCATCTCCAGATACTGGTGTTATGGTGACCAATAAGTTTTCTGGTGGTAGAAATGAAACAACAACCTCTTGAGTAAATGAAGCAGTTTCACCACTAAGGTTTGTTGCTGTTAAAACAGCTGAATACACACCCTCTTGGTATATGTGAGTAAAAAACTCTCCTGGGCTTGCCATAGCTGTCTCACTATTATCACCAAAGTCTATGGTATATTGTGCTACACTCTCACCACTTGGGGTTAATGTAACTGTACCAGTATTATCTTGCGTTATTTGTACCAATAAAGAAAGATTTGATGGTACTGCAATACCATCTGTAAATGCTGTATCCCTATCCTCTTGTGTGCATGATAGTACAACAATTAAAAACAATGCATTTAGGAGAAAGGGATATATTTTAGATATTTTCATAATCATTTTATTTTTTAGTAACCTGGGTTTTGTGCCCATCTGTTTCCTGCTAGTTGTATTTCAACAAGTGGAATTGGAAATATTTCGTTTTTACCTGCGGTGAAGCCTTCAATTTCTTGAGCTGCTCTACCCGTTCGAACCAAATCAAAGAAATGGTGACCTTCACCTACTAATTCTAATCTACGCTCATTGTAAATTGCCTGCGTTAGAGCAGAACCTGAAGCGTTTACATCTTCAAGAGTAGTTCTTTCTCTTACTCTATTTAAGTATTGGCGAGCTAACTCATCATTACCATCACCTTGATTGTGCGCTTCTGCACCCATTAATAAAACATCTGCAAAACGTATTGCTCTATAATTGTTTGGATTTGTTAAGTTTTGATCACCAATATTGGTGTCTCCTACTCTTGGGATATACTTACGGTTAAAGTAGCCTGTATGCTCAAAACCTTCTGTAAAGCTTACCCCTGCTCCATCGTTGAAGTCTGTATTAGCCTGTGCAAATGCAACGATATCTAATATGGCAAATTCTCTACGAGCGTCATCTTGGTCAAAGGCATCAAAAACCTCTTGGGTTGGTACATTAAAACTAAATCCAGACTCAAATAAAGGACCGTTAAAATTACGAGGACCATTAAACCCAATTGCAACATTACCTTCACTACACTGAAGACAACCAAAACCAGCACCCTCTAAATCTGTGTATTGTATCTCAAACACAGACTCGATATTGTTCTCATTATCATTTTCAAATAAAGTACTGTAGTCTGCAACCAAATCATACACGCCACTATTAATAACATCGTCCAATACTGGAGCTGCCTGCGCAAATTTATTTTGGTATAAATAAACTCTTCCAAGTAATGCTTGAGCAGCACCTTTAGTAACTCTACCTGTTTGTGTTTGATTTGGAGGAAGGTTCTCTGCAGCATAAATAAGATCTAACTCAATTTGAGCATACACCTGTGCCGCTGGAGTTCTATCTATGGTGTTTTGATCCCCAAATAATAATCTTTGGTCTACAGCCAAAGGAACATCTCCAAAGAACTTAACCAATTCAAAGTAGTAGTATGCTCTTAAAAAAGTGGCTTGACCCAGTACGTTTGGTTTGTTTGGAAAATCAATCTTGTCTTTAAATTCAAGAATATAATTGGCTCTATTAACACCACCATACATCCAATTCCAGATATCCCGTAATTGATCATTAATTGGAGTATGTATCATATCATCAATTTCTTGAATTCCTGGAACATCTGTTGCACTTTCTCCACCTGCTAGGGTGTTATCTGAGGCAATTTCTCCAAGCATGACATTAAGATAGCTTGATTGTAACAAATCATAGGCGCCAATCAGGGCGTTTTGATAGTCTTCTTCTGTATTGAAAAAGTTTTCTGAGTTCTCATCTTGAGAATTAACATTAACAAAATCATCGCTACATGAAAGTAGTAATGTAGCTGTTAATCCAAAAAACAGTAGTGCTTTATATGTATATCTCATTATATTCATAGCATTAAAATTTTAGTTGTAAACCAAATAAATATGTTTTAGGGGTTGGGTAAAAACCGTAGTCAATACCTCCACCAATAGGTTGTCCTGAAGATCCCGTTGGATCGTACCCAGTGTATTTTGTCAATGTCACTAAGTTACTTGCAGAAACATAGAAGCGTAATTCATTAATTTTATAATCTTCTAAGAAAGTGTCTGAAAGGGTGTACCCTACCTGTAAGTTTTGAAGTCTTACAAAAGATCCGTCTTCTACAAAGAAGTCAGAAAATTGATTGTTTTGAGTAGCTCCTGTAGTTACACGAGGCGTATCATTAGTAGTTCCTGGCCCTGTCCATCTGTCTAGGTACATTGTAGATCGGTTGGTTAGGGGTTGAAAACGCTCGTAGTTACGTACAATCTCATTTCCTACAGAGGAGAACACATAGGCAAGAAAATCTACATTCTTGTAGGTAAACCCAAGGTTTAGACCAAAGGTTGCATCTGCAATAGGATCTCCAAGGTATGTTTTGTCATCGGTTGTAATAACACCATCTCCATTGGTGTCTCTAAATCGTAAATCACCAGGTTGTGCATTGCTTTGCAGGGCATGAGCATCAACCTCCGTTTGACTTTGAAAAACACCATCTGTTTGGTACCCTCTAAAATAACCAATTGGTAAACCGGCTTCCATTCTTGCTGGCGCTTCTTGACCAACTCCAAACGAGCCACCTTGCAAGAAACTAGCCTCACCGTTAACTTCTAAAACTTCATTTTTAAGTGCAGTAGCGTTAAAACTAAAGTTGTATTTAAAATCTTCAGAAACAGTTTTTCTGTAAGAAAGACTTAATTCTAATCCTGTGTTCTCAACAGATCCTGCATTTACTGTTGGTGCACCAGATCCTGGAGCACTCCCTCCTAAAATTCCAGAAGTTTGGGGGGTTATAAGTAAGTCATCTGTGCGTCTGTTAAAGTAATCTATAGATACGTCTAGCTTGTTGTCAAAAAACTTAGCATCAAGACCTACATCAAAGGTGTATTGTTTTTCCCAACGTATTTCTGGATTAGAAAGACCTCCAATAGCTGTTCCAAAAAGTAGCTCATCACCAAATACATATGCACCCTCTCCGTTTAGCAAAGATTCGAAACCGAAATCTCTAATCCTGTCATTACCTAGAATACCATAAGAAGTTCTAATTTTTAAGAAATCGAAGGTGTTACTCTCACTTAAGAAACCTTCTTCAGATACAATCCAACCTGCAGATGCAGATGGGAAATAACCAAATTTATTGGAGGGTCCAAATTTGGTTGAACCATCTCTACGCATCACACCTGAGAATAAATATTTTCCTTTAAAATCGTACTGCACACGACCAAAATAAGAAAGAAGTCTTGCATCAAATGTGTTTCCTCCGTTTTGGAAGTTGTCTGTAACTATCTCTGCGTCCTGAACATCTACGTCTATACCAGTGGTTCCAGGAACATTAATACCTGTAATACCAGTAAATCTTCCTGTTGTTTGAAATACAGAAGTACCTAAAGTTACATCTAGCTTGTGAGCATCATTAAAAGTATTGTTATAGTTTGCAAAAGTATCGAAAGTGTAATCTCTGAATATGTTTGCAGACTTAGATAGAATATCTCTGTCTGGAGAGATGTTAAAAACTTTTCCAGATCCGTAAAAAGCAACTGGCGAATAACTAAAACCAAATACCTCTGCGTAGTTTGCCTGTATTCTAGATTCAATTTTAAAGTTTTCTAAAAACTTATAATTGGCACTAAAGCTACCACTAAGTTTTCTAACACGAGTTTTGTTAATGGTATTATCCATTTGAGCAAGTGGGTTGATAACCTCATTACCTAATCCTTCTGCAAGGGTATAATTTCCAGCTGCATCTCTTACCGTAAAAGTTGGCGCATTATTTAAGGCATTGTATAATACAGAACCTAAAGAATTTTCTGATAAGGATTTTCGCTCTATACCAGAGAAAAGTAAAGAAGAATTAAATTCAATCTTCTTTAGTATTTTTCTGTCATGACTCAGTCTTGAAGTAAAACGGTTAAAGTTTGCTTTATCACCACCAACAATACCATCTTGTGTTAAGTAAGAGGCGCTAAAAGAAGTACGTCCATTTTCTGTACCACCAGAAACGCTAATATCTGCATTATATATAGGTGCCGATTCAAATACTTCATCTTGCCAATTTGTACCTTGTCCCAAAGAGCCAACATTATTAAAAAGTGGCGCCTCACCGTTATTAATTCTAGCTTCGTTTACAAGACCTGCATATTCTGTAGCGTTTAGCACAGGGATTTTACGAGTGGTTTCCTGTATTCCGTAGTAAGATTTGAATTCAAATTTAATATCAGAATCATAACTACCACTTTTTGTTGTTATAAGAATAACACCATTGGCAGCTCTCACTCCATATATACCTGCTGTTGCATCTTTTAAAACATTTATAGATTCTATATCTGAAGGATTCACAACACTCAAATCTTCAATTACGTTACCATCCAAAAGTATTAAAGGCCTACTATCTCCATTGGTGGCGATACCACGAATTTTAATATCCAGACCACTACCAGGAGCACCAGAGCTTGGGGTTATTTGTACCCCAGCAACTTGACCCTGCAGGGCTTGCTCAATTCTAGTTGGTTTTAAATCCTCAATGGTTTCGCTAGAAATTACAGATACAGCACCGGTAATTTCTTTCTTACGCTGAGTACCATACCCAACGATGAGAACTTCCTCTAAGGAATCTACATCTGGAGTTAACGAAATAACAACGTTGTTTTGAGATTTGATGCGTATTTCTGAATTAACAAAACCAATGTATGACACAACTAATATGTCATTGATTGAGACTTCGTCAATTTTAAAATTTCCATCAAAATCTGTGGTGACACCGTTTTGAGTTCCTTTTACCAAAACTGTAGCACCTAATAAAGGTATGTTCTGGCCTTGATCTACTACTGTTCCTGATAATGAAAAGTTTTGGGCATTAGCCGCAAAACAAAAACAAAAAACAGCAACAAAAATACTAATGTGTTTCATTCAATATAATTTTGGTACAATATAAGGATAGAAAAACTAACATTTTGTTAATTTAACCTATACAAAATACATACATATATAATACTAAGGCCTAATATTATGTATATGGCAATAAAAACCCTGTGAATATATATATTGTTTACCAAGCAATCATAAAATACTTCTAAACTGATAAATAGTATAGAATTACATAATGTTGTAGCAATGTTGTATAGTAAAAATACAGTGTTGTACCTACTTTAAATCTATAAAGTAGTTATTAAGGTTAACTTTGTTGTCAAGATTTATTTTTTTTCTTAGTCTGTATCTTTTAATTTCAACACTTCTGTGAGAGATATTAAGTAAAGGAGCAATCTCTTTTGAGGATAGATTTAATCTTAAATAAACACAAAACCTTAAATCATTTGCCGTTAGATTTGGGTGTATGTCCTTTACCTTCTTAAAGAAATCTTTATCTGCATGGTTAAATGCCTCCTCGAAGAATTCCCAGTCACCTTTATCATTAAGAGATTTATTAATCTTCTTTACCAAAGGAGCAACCGTTTCTATTTCAGAAAACTTTAAAAGCTCTTCTTTAAAATCATTTAGCACATTGTTCTTTTTAATCATACTCATGGTAGATACTGCTAGCTCTCTATTTCTAGCCTCAATGTCTTGTTGTAGTCTTTCATTCTTTAATTGTATGATTTGTTTTTGAGCCTCAAGCTCCTTTAAAGCAATTTCTCTACTACTTTTCTCTAGAATTCTGTCTTTTTCTAATCTATACCCTCTTTTGTACCATGCATTTACAAGTATGAAAAAGAAAACAAATGCCACTACATATAAACTAATTAAGCCTATAGAAAGATACCAAGGCCTTTCTATAGTAAAAGAGTACTGAGACTCACTCTCTTGCATTGTGTTATTAACGCGTGCCTTTAAACGGAAGGTATAATCTCCATAACTTAAATTATCAAAAGAGACAGTAGCGCTTGTACTCCATTCACTCCAAGAGGTATTTGAATCACTTTCTAGAAGGTATTGAAATTCTGAAATTTTATAAGTATCATACTCAGCAACAGAATATTTAAACACAATACAATTGTCAGTAGCCTCGAATACGGTTTGATCTTTATTGATTAATACGGCATCTTGTTTAGACTCGCCAACATACACAGCGTTTAAATAAACATCAAACAACTCTTGAGGGGTATCTTTGGTGTTAATTAAAAAATAACCATTTGAAGTCCCTAAAAGGAATTGCTGTGTACTTATTCTTGAAATATTCTCATAGCCCTTCTTTTGTTTACGCAGTGAGATTGGAATCTGCATGGTTTTAATGATATAAGAATCTGTAAAGGGCTCTTTGGTTACATAGGTTATACCGTCTTTGGTGAAAAACCATAACATATCTGTAACATTGGTCACTAGTTTGCCAGACACGTATGTTTCTTCAGAAAAAATAGCACTCAAACTCTCTTCTTTTAAAAACTCGTCTGTTTTGGGGTCTAAAACAAAAACACCCGCTTCGTTTGCATATAAGAGACGATCATAAAATTTTGCTATACTAGAATTCGAACCCTTGGTTACAGAGGTGTGTGTTTTAACCTTGTTAACTTTGGTGTATTCTGGGTCTATACCTAATGTGTATACCCCTTTATACTGATGACTTACCAGAATAGTAGTGTCAGAAGAAAACTCAAAATATCTTGAAGAAATATCAAAGCCCTCAATTTTGTTTTTAAAACTCCAAACACCATTTTTCTTCTCAAGTATATTTAAACCATTATAATTTCCTTGAATTAAGAGGTCTTTATTTTCTCCAGGCATGGGCTTAATAGACCAAGTTCCCATCTCATTGGCTATAAAATTAGCAGAAGAACCCTCTATTTGGAAAGTACCTTTGTTATGACCACAAAATAAGGTGTTGTTAATCTGCTCAAGGCACCAAACCTGCCCTTCTGTTCCGCGTATTAACTTAAAAGCCATGTCTGTATCCAAAGGCTTATAGAAAAGCCCTTGATTTGTGCCTAAATACAGATTATTTTCGAAAACTATAGAAGCATAGGTAGTACCAAGTGTACCTATTCTGTCTGTATAATTTAAATAAGGAGAATTTATGTTTACACAATCTAGACCGTTGTCTAGACCTACCCAAAGATTATTACTATTGTCCTCATACAAAGACAAAGCAGTGTTGTTTCCAAGACCATTAAATCTGTTAATGTTAAAAAGTTGCTCTCCAGTGGCTGATAAATGAATAATACCACTTCCTATAGTACCAAGTAACATGGTGCCATCTCTAAGAGAAAGGGCCGTATATATACTAGCCTGCTTGAGATTAGTAGCCACAGAAATTGGCCAAGGTCTAACTGTAGTTATGTCTAAATGAAATACACCGCTATTTTGTGTAACGGCAAGAGTTTTGTTATTTACAGACAAGATCTGTACAACAATATCATTGTTAAACTCCTTGGAATCAAATAATTTCTTTTTAATTCCATTTTCAATAGTAAATAAGCCTTTATTTATTACAAAAAAATAAATTTCTTGATCCACCTTAAATAGCTTTTGTATTGTATTGTCAGAATCAATTACTTTAACACTGCTATCTTCTGTGTTGTATATATATATTCTATTCAAAGACTGAAACAAAATCCATTTGTTATAAGGAGTGATGCTCCAAAACTGTTCATCTTCGATAAGTTTAATATCTAATGTTGTAGTGAGTGAGTTGTATTGTTGCATACCATTTGTGCCGGGCTCCCAATACCCAAATTCCATATAACTACCACTGTAAATTTTATTTCCTACAGCACAAACAGATCGAACAATGGTGTTGTTAGGTGATGGATGCAACAACCAATAAGAACCATTGTACTCTAGAAGCCCCTCATTATTAGCAATATAGATAAAGTTATTAGAAGATTCTGTGATAGACCAATTCTGGGTTCCTGCCTTATAAACCTCTGTAGAATAATTTGTTATTGGTGGTAACTCTTGTGAAATAATTGTTGTAGTGCAAAGAAAAAAAAGAAAAAATATAATGTTATGTATATGCATAATGTTGTACTAATTATTTGATAAAAATACCAAAATATATAGTACAACTAATACATTAAACTAAATAGATTAAAAAACAAGCTGCTATTTAGTTTGTATTATTCTTAGAGAAGCTTTCAAGGCCTTGTTGTAGCCACCTTAAATATGCATCTGCATCTGGTGTATAGCCTAGAGGGGTATTTAATAGATTAAAGTCTGTATCTATTAGAATATAATAGGGTTGAGAATTATTTTTAAAATTTACAGTTTGGAATGTAGCCCACTTATCACCTACAGTTTTTATAGCCTTGGTGCCTCCCGTTGGCTTTAAAAAATTAAATGTATCATCAGTGTCTAGTTTTTTCCTATCATCAACATACAGGGAAACCAAAATATAATCATCAGTAATAACAGAATAGATATCATCACGAGTCCAAACCTGTTCTTCCATTTTACGGCAATTCACACAGGCCCATCCTGTAAAGTCTATCATGATAGGTTTACCTGTTTTTTCTGCCTCTGCTAGGCCATCATAAAAGTCTTTAAACCCAGTAATTCCAAGGTCTCTATCATAAAGACTATAAAACATTGGTGGAGGAAAACCACTCAATAACTTTAGGTTAGAATACTTGGTGTTTGAGAGTCCTGGTAATAAGTACAAAAAGAAAGAAATACTTGCTACTCCTACAATGATATTACCCAAAGGAAGTTTCTTTTTTTTAGGGCCATCATGAGGAAACCTTATAAAACCAAACAAATACAATGCAAGACCAAGAGCACAAATTACCCAAATGGCAATAAAAATTTCTCTTTTCAATAATCCCCAATGCTCTACAAGATCTGCATTTGATAGAAACTTAAAGGCTAGAGCCAATTCAACAAAACCTAGAACAACCTTTACCGTATTTAGCCAACCGCCACTCTTTGGCAATGTGTTTAACCAATTTGGAAACAGTGCAAATAATGCAAATGGTAGCGCTAAGGCCAAACCAAAACCTCCCATACCCATAGATAACTGCATGGCACCTCCATCACTGGATAAAGAGCCGCCCAGTAGAGAGCCTAAAATAGGGCCTGTACATGAAAAAGAAACAATGGCAAGTGTAAGTGCCATAAAGAAAATACCGATGATCCCTCCTATGCTATTGGCTTTATCATCCATTTTATTACTCCAAGACTGTGGCAGTGTAATTTCATAGTATCCAAAAAACGAAAAAGCAAAGGCAATAAAAATCACAAAAAAGATAACATTGAGCGCAACATTGGTTGAAATGTTATTTAATATCTCTGGGTCTAGAGAGTCTAAAAGATGAAATGGCAAACTAAGTAGCACATAGATTCCAAAAATGAAAAAACCATATAAAATGGCATTGCGCATCCCTATTTTTTTGTTTTTGGCGCTCTTGGTAAAAAATGAAACAGTCAAAGGTATCATCGGGAATACACAAGGTGTTAACAGGGCTATTAGCCCACCTATAAAACCTAAAAAGAATATGGTTAAAAATGTTTTCCCTTGCTGATCTTGTGTTTCATATTTTTCCATCCCTTTTAAAGGAATCGACAACTTTGCAGATTTGTCAAGATCTTCTTGAGTAATATTGGCAACCTGGGCAGATGCTTTCTTTTCATCTAAACCAATTTTAAAGATTTTACTCTCTGGAGGCAAACACTGTTTATCATCACATACAGAATAATAAATAGCTACTTCGATTTCTAGCTTTTCTGGGTTTGTGACTTTGATTTGTTGCGTGAAGACAGCATAATTATCAAAGAAAATGATATCCATCTCAAAAATAGGATCATACACAGGAGCTACTGCAGGCTCTATGGTTTCACCCACTAAAACAAAACTAGCATCACTGGTATTATAACTAAACTCTGTGGAGATAGGGCCAATTTCATCCGCTCCCATTTCTGGGGCTACTTGACTATACAAATGCCATTTCTCTTCCAAAACAGCCTCCATGGTAATGGTGTATAGATCACCGGTGTTTTTTTCTAAACTCACCTCCCAAGAAACAGGATCTAAAAAACCTTGTGCATTGGTTTTACTAATAAATGATGTAATTACTAAAACAAAAAATAGTATTTTTTTCATAATTATAAACTGCATTGTATTTTTAATACTTCTTTGGTAGTGGTTGTCACTTTATATCTATCATCAGGTCTTAAGCCAATAACCCAAACAATCTGATCTGCACTCTCTAAAACCCAAACCTTATTTTTGGCTAACAAAGATAGCTTTTCATCTTTAAAAAACTTACTGAGTTTCTTTTTTCCTTTCATGCCAAGGGGATGAAAAACATCATCCAAAGCCCAGGATCTTACCTTTAAAGGATATATTAATTTACCGGCATCTACATAAAGGGTATCAGAGCCATGCTCACCTACCTCAGATCCCATTGTAAACTCTAACTTGATTGGAGAAATACACCTTTGTTGTTTGGCGTCAATTAAAAAAACACGAGAGTCTTTTGTAAGCGCTTTTTGAGTTAAAACAAGGTGATTTCTATCTTTCAGAAGCACATATTGCTTTGAGAGCACCTTCTTACCAACCTCACTCTCTAAAATAGTAGCAATTGCTTTAAAGTCTGTAAACCCATATGGATATAACAACTCAAATAACAGTGCTTTAGTATTTGGCAGGGCTTGTAATTGTTTAATATCAATTTCAAAGCTGGCATCTCTAGGATAGACCACTAATTTTGTCACCAAAGTAATATAATCTTCAAGCAATGCTTGACTCTGCTTGAGATGCTGTTGGGTGTGTTTGAAATTTTGTAAAACAGTTTTATTTACCCCTTTAAATGCTGGAATTACATCCAGACGCAGTTTATTTCTTAAATAATCACGGGAAGTATTACTAGAGTCTTCTCTCCAAAACAACTCGTTTTTTTTAGCATATTGTTCTATTTGGGCCCTAGAAAAAGGTAGTAAAGGCCTAATAACCTGATCGTTATTGGAAGGAATTCCTGTCAAGCCTCTCAAACCTGTAACTCGAGAAAGATTGATAAAAAAAGTTTCAAGATCATCATCTGCATGATGTCCTGTAGCTATCACATCGTAGCCATGTTGTTTTATGGTGGTATAAAACCAATCATATCTTAATTCACGGGCAGCAACCTGTGTAGACACCCCTTGGGTTTGAGCATATTTTTTAGTGTCAAAAACAGTGGTAAAAACTGGAATTTTTAGATTGGCTGCTGTAGTTTCAACAAAACTAAGATCTTCATCGCTTTGGGTAGCTCTTAATTTAAAATTGCAATGCGCAACTCCCAGAGTAAGACCAATTTGATGAAGTAAGTGCAACAATACAACACTGTCTAGACCACCACTACAGGCAACCAAAATTTTTTGATGTGCCAGTGCTGGAAAGTGGGCGGTAATATGCTTTTTAAATGCTGTAATCAAGTCTTAAATAATAATATGTATACATAAATAATCATAAAATACCGGTAACACAATTTTATTGCGCTAATACCTGCCGCATTGCTTTTGCTTTTAGTAAACACTCCTGGTATTCTGCCTCAGGAATTGATTTTGCTGTAATTGCCCCACCCACAGAAAAACTCACATATTGTAGATCAGCATTGTATAAAATACTACGAATCACAACATTAAAATCAAAATCACCATTTGGTGTAAAATAACCAACTGCACCGCTGTAGACTCCTCGTGTGGCATCTTCTAGGGTTTCAATAATTTTCATTGCACTTACCTTGGGAGCCCCTGTCATGCTCCCCATGGGATAGGTTTTTTTAATAATTTCAACTGGATGTACAGACTCACAAACCTCACAGGTTATGGTAGAGATCATTTGGTGTACTTGCTCAAAGGTGTAAATTTTACAAAGCTCCTGTACCGCTACTGTTCCTTTTTTTGCAATGCGAGACAAATCATTACGTACCAAATCTGTAATCATAATATTTTCGCTTCTCTCTTTAGGGTCCTGCTGTAATTGCAATATTAATGCTGCATCCTCCTCACTAGAGGCCGCCCGCTTGGCGGTGCCTTTAATAGGCTGAGAAATAATGTGTGTTCCTTCTTTTTTAAGATAACGCTCTGGAGAGGCAGATAATATATAGTGCTGCTCTAATTTTAAAAACGTTGCAAAAGGCGGGGTAGACAATTCATTTAATTTCCAAAAAGCAGCTGTAGGATCTAATGTAACTCCTGTACTAAAAAATTCTTGACAAAAATTAGCTTCATATATATCACCGCGATTTATGTGCTGTAACATGGTATCTACTTTTTGGAGATAGCGCTGTTTTGAAGTTCTTTCCTGCAACTGTATAGGTTCTTTTGAGATGGTTTTTTGAGTTACTTGGGTAGCCAAAATAGCGTCCCAATCATCCTGCAGCTCATCATCAACCATGTTAAGGTATGACAGGGTTACCTGTGTTTTAGAAAAAAGAAATACTTTCTTGGGTTGAAAAAAATACAACTGCGGAAACTTGGGGCCATCAATATTTTTTGAGGTAAGATCTTCTACATCGTTTTTAAGATCGTAGCTTAAAGAGCCGAACAACCAATCTTTTGTTATTGTTTGATATTCATCAAGTTTTTCAAAGGCATTTTCTGTATCTGTTTTAAGCGCCGTAAAGGCGTCAACGGCCAATATTGCACTGTAGGTGCTGTATCTCTGGATATGCTCATTAGAGTCTAACCAAGCAACCTCATCAAACTGACGTGCCCATTGCAACAGTTGTTGCTTTAGGGTATCTGTTAGGGTGACAGTAAAAGTTTTTGAATATCGTTTCACTATAAAGAAGCTATCAATAAGCCAACAGCATCTTGCATTATTTTTGCTTGCTGTTGATTTGTAATTTTTCTGTCATTTACATCAAAATTCTCACTAAAAGAAGGAAATGGAATACTGGCAATAATGTCAACCTTTTTTCTGGTATAAAAATCTGTAAGATATTTCAATGCTGTTTGTGCTCCTCTAGGTCCATCAGAGGTGCTTAGTAGTATCACTTTTGCGCCACTTAAATAACTACCATCTACCCTTGACAACCAATCAATTACATTTTTAAAAAAAGCAGAAATAGTGCCGTTATGCTCATTTACTGAAATTAATACGCCATCTGCATCTTTAATTATAGCTGCCAAACGCACTAGAGCATCAGAAAAGCCTTCTTTATTTTCAATATCCTGACCATACATAGGTAAAGGATAGTCTGTAAGGGTTAGCACTGTAACATCACAATTTTTTATAGTGGAAGCTACATGACTTACCAAAGCATGATTTATTGATGTACTACTATTACTTCCTGCAAATGCTATAATTTTTTTCATTTTTTAAAGATATTGAAATTAGTCCCATTTCAAATAAAAAAGAATTCTAGAAACAAACATGATTTTAATATACCATCATGCCATGCCCTAGAATTCTTTATAATGCTACTTTTATGTATTTAAATATGTAAAGCTCTGTCTGCAGTTGCGGCTAGAGCAGCTTCTTTGATTGCTTCTGCGTAGGTTGGGTGGGCATGGCTCATACGTGCTATATCTTCTGCACTGGCACGAAACTCCATAGCCACTACCATTTCAGCAATAAGATCTGCACAACGAGCTCCTACCATGTGTGCTCCTAAAATTTCATCTGTAGTTGCATCACTTAGTATTTTAACAAATCCATCTGTGTCTCCACTGGCTCTAGATCTTCCTAGGGCGCGCATAGGAAACTGGCCTGCTTTATAGGCAATTCCAGATTCTTTTAATTGCGCTTCTGTTTTACCAACACTGGCCACCTCTGGCCAAGTGTACACAACACCAGGAATTAAATTATAATCTATGTGAGGTTTTTGTCCCGCTAGAATTTCGGCGGCCATAACACCCTCTTCTTCTGCCTTGTGGGCCAACATAGCTCCACGCACCACATCTCCAATAGCGTATATGTTTGAAATATTTGTTTGTAGATGATCATTTACATCTACTTGTCCTCGCTCATTGGCTTTAACACCTGCGTTTTGCAGAGCAAGCCCATCTGTAAAGGCTCTACGGCCAACAGATACTAAACAATAATCACCGGTAAAGCTTACTTGTTTATCTTTCTTATCTGTGGCAGTAACAGTTACCTTATCTGCCTGTCTTGAAACATTAGATACTTTATGAGACAAGAAAAACTTAACGCCTTGTTTTTTCATTGCCTTCATCAGCTCCTTGCTTTGGGCAGTATCCATGGTAGGAATAATTCTATCCATGTATTCTATTACAGATACTTCTGCGCCAAGTCTTTTATATACTTGACCTAGCTCTAAACCTATTACGCCGCCACCTATAACAATCATGTGCTTAGGGATTTCTTTGAGGCTAAGGGCTTCTGTAGAGGTAATAACACGCTCTTTATCTAAAGTAATAAAAGGTAATGTAGCTGGTTTACTACCAGTTGCAATAATGGTATTTGTGGCTTCTATGGTTTGGGAGTTCTCTCCTTTTATCTCAATATGGGTTGCATCTTTGAAAGACCCTACTCCCGTAAAAACGTCAATTTTATTTTTGTCCATTAAAAAATCAATTCCTTTGGTAGTTTGCGATACCACAGATGCTTTTCTTTCGATCATCTTTTTGAAATTAATTTTAACCTCTCCAGGAATATCAATACCATGATCCTCAAAATGCTTCATGGCATCTTCATAATGATGTGAAGAATCTAGAAGGGCTTTACTTGGAATACAGCCTACATTTAAACAGGTGCCACCAAGGGTATTATATTTTTCGATAATTGCGGTTTTCATACCTAATTGTGCGCAACGAATTGCCGCTACATAGCCACCAGGACCAGAACCAATTACTGCAACATCATACTTTGACATAGTACTATTTTTTTTATTTAATATTTTGCTCAGATAGTTAGACATATACCAAGCTTAAATACAAAGGTACACTTATGAAAAGAAGTTTAAAAGTTTATAGGCATTGAAGTTTTTAGACAACTCGTTAATTAAAATTTCCAGAAACATTAAAAGCTGTTGTGTTTTTCACCTCATTTATAGTAAAAGAACTTTGCGTACTGCCTATGTGCTTTAGAGAAGTTAATTTATTAATCATAAAGTACCTAAAGGCATCCATGTCTTTAACCATTACCTTTAATAAGTAATCAAATTCTCCACTTACGTGATAACACTCCAACACCTCATCAATTATAGAAATCTTAGCCTCAAAATTTGAAATATTACTCTCTGTATGTTGAGAGAGTTTTACATGACAAAACACCATAAAACCAAAATCAAGATGTTTTTTCTCTAAAAGAGCAACATATTTTTTTATCACTCCATTTCGCTCCAATTTTTTTATACGCTCATACACTGCAGTTACAGACAAATTTAATCTTGATGACAACTCTTTATTGGTCTGTTTGCTGTCTTCTTGCAGATAATTTAGAAGAGAAAAATCTATAAAGTCTAATTTCATGGAGAAAATTTTTTTAAATATACACAATAAAACAGATATAATTAGATTTAAAAACACCATATTAATAATTATATAGTATAAATTACTTCATTTTAAACTTAAAGCAAATTAATATTCTACATAAAGCTATATTTGATGTATAATTTATTTTACTTAATCAAACAAAATCCTTTTACAATGGCAAAAAAAGAATTTAACCCTGCAAATAACATACAAGACCTTCAATTCTTTGGAGAATCTGGAGGCGTAAACCCATCTATCTCAGATTCATCAACCTATACCTTTCTATCTGCACAAACCATGCTTGATACCTTTGAGGGTAATACAGAGGGTTGTTATTTATACTCTAGACACACTACTCCTTCTAACATGTATTTAGGAGAGGCTCTTGCAGCTATGGAAGGAACCCAGACAGCCAATGTTGCCGCTAGTGGTATGGGAGCCATCACTCCTACCATATTGCAATTTTGTAAAGCCGGAGATCATATCGTATCATCAAGAACAATTTATGGCGGTACCTACGCATTCTTAAAAAACTTTACGCCAAAACTAAACATTGATACTACTTTTGTAGACATTACAAGTCTAGCAGCCGTTGAGGCAGCCATTACTCCTGAAACAAAAATCATTTTCTGTGAGTGTGTTAGTAACCCACTACTAGAGATAGCAGATATTAAAGGTCTTGCAGCCATTGCAAAAAAGCACAATTTGCAGCTTCTTGTAGATAATACATTCTCACCACTTAGTATCTCACCAATTAAATTGGGAGCAGATGTTGTTATGCATAGTTTAACAAAATTCATAAACGGTAGTAGTGATACTATGGGAGGTGTGGTATGTGGCTCTCAAGAGCTTATAGATTCTTTGCGAGATGTAAATGATGGCGCGTGTATGCTTTTGGGAGCATCTATGGATAGCCTTCGTGCAGCCTCTATATTAAAAAACCTAAGAACCCTGCACATACGCATGCAACAGCACAGCAAAAATGCGCTGTATCTTGCTCAAAAATTTGAAGCAGATGGTGTGCGCGCAGTATACCCAGGATTGCCCTCTCACCCAGGGCATGAGCTATACAATGGCATGATGAATGCAAAATACGGATATGGCGGGATGCTAACCATTGATGCTGGAGGACTAGAAAAAGCAAATAAACTAATGGAGCTAATGCAGGAAAGAAATGTAGGATATCTTGCAGTGAGTTTAGGGTTTTATAAAACATTATTTAG
>CAJWPZ010000022.1 GCA_913045325.1 uncultured Flavobacteriaceae bacterium
TAACTTTGAAAACAGAACAGATTTAGAGCAGCACATAGAAGCAAAGGATGGCGTTTCATTACTTTTTAAATTAATGGAAACCTTACCTGAGCAACAAAAAACGATACTGCATCTTCGTGATGTAGAGCAGTTAGAGTTTGCTGAAATTGCAAAAATCACAAACACTAGCCAGGCTAATGTTCGTGTGGCACTTTCTCGAGCAAGAAAAAAAATAAAAGATTTATTACTAAAACAATACAATCATGGAGTACAGTAAAATTAAAGATTTACTAGATTTGTATTTTAAGGGTAAAACCACATTAGTGCAAGAGAAATCTATACGCATTTATTTTACAAGCGATGGGGTTGATGAGCGTCTGAAACCATATACGGCTTTATTTGAAGCCTATAGTAAGGCAGCACAAGATACATTTGGAG
This sequence comes from uncultured Flavobacteriaceae bacterium, assembly GCA_913045325.1. Taxonomy (GTDB): domain Bacteria; phylum Bacteroidota; class Bacteroidia; order Flavobacteriales; family Flavobacteriaceae; genus Patiriisocius. The sequence continues at coordinate 418 of CAJWPZ010000022.1, forward strand.
GTTCTTTACTGCTTCCCCAGAAAAACAAGAGTTTTCAAATCTGGTTACCAAGGGCAGCCGCTTTATTGATTTCAATTATTGGCGTGGCAGCTTTTATGTATTTAGCTAGTAATAAAGCCGCACAAGAAAAACAAGCTTTAGCAGCCTTTAAAGAGTCTAGAGAGCTTATGTATTTAATGGCAAACCAATTTAATAAAGCAACGCAAACCCTATCCTTAGTAGATCAATTTCAAGTACATAAAAACAAATATTTAAAATAACGATACCAACTATATTATGAAAAAAATAGCCTTATTATTCGCCATTATTAGTATTCCTTTAGTAGTGTCTGCCCAAGGAAGTTTTGATTCTTTTGAGAATGAAAAAGATGTTACTTCTGTAGTGGTAACAAAAAACATGTTCAAGCTACTCAGTAAGATGGATTTAAACTCTCAAGACCCTGAGGTTAAAGACTATTTAAAAATGGTAGATAATCTTGAAACCATTAAAATTTTCACAACAGACAACCCAGATGTTGCTGCACGTATGTCTACAAAGGTTAAGAGTTATGTTGCCTCAAATAAAGAGCTGTCTGAGTTAATGCGAGTAAAAGATGATGGTAAAAACATACGATTTTACTCCAAACAAGGTGCTACAGAATCTCTTGTGAGTGAACTATTAATGCACCTAGATGGAGTAGTAGATGGAGAGACAATGACGGTGGTTATGAGTATTACTGGAAATATAGACTTGAAACAAATTGGCAAGTTAACGCAGGAGCTTAAAGTTCCAGGTAGCGAACAATTAATAAACATAAACATAGAAAACTAATTCAATAAACAGCAGTACCTAAAACACTAAATAATGATGATTATTATTAAATATATTATTGCCATTACACTTGCTGTATTGACACTTTTAAGCTGCGACACTAGCAAGTCATTACAATCATACATTGTTGAAAAGCAGGAAGATAACAGGTTTATGAAAGTAGACTTTGCTACTAGTTTAATAAGTGAGTTGGATTCATTACCTGAGCAGCAAAAACAGGTGCTAGCATCCATCAAGAAAATGAATGTTGTTGCATATTCTAAAAAAGAAGGAAGCCAAGCAGATTTTGATATCCAGACAAAGAGGCTAAAACTTATATTTGATCAACAGAAGTATCTAGTTCTTGGTTCTTTTAAAGCAAAAAGTCAAAACGTTACACTTATGTATTTAGGGGACGAAGATGCTATAGATGAAGTGATTGTGTATGTATTAGACAATGATAAAGGCTTGGCTGTTTTTAGACTTCTTGGTAATAACATGAACCCTAGCGATATTTTAAAACTTTCTGGAATGCTTGAACAAGGAAATATTGACTTATCAAAGCTTACGGGCCTTGAAGATATTTTTAATTAGTAGGGGTTTTTCTAGATACAAAAAAGCCTCTGAATACTCAGAGGCTTTTTTTATGTGTATTAATCATTTATTATAATACTTATAAGAAGTGATTAAATATTGTTATTAGTAATACCAAAATTAAATTCCCGTAAAATTCTCTGGAGTAATCACACGCATCTCTACCTTTATGGCCTCTGAAACGTCAAGGGTTTCAATAAAATCTGCGATAGATTTCTGGCTTATAGCTTCATTGGTTCTTGTAAGTCCTTTGAGCGCCTCGTAAGGGTTTGGATATCCTTCTCTTCTTAAGATGGTTTGTAATGCCTCTGCAACTACCGCCCAATTGTTTTCAAGATCTGCTTTAAATTTTGATTCATTAAGCAGGAGTTTATCAAGCCCCTTAAGTGTAGATTGAAAAGCGATCAGGGTATGACCTATCGGAACTCCTATGTTTCTAAGTACAGTACTGTCTGTAAGGTCACGCTGTAATCTACTAACTGGAAGCTTTGCAGATAGATGCTCAAAAATAGCATTAGCAATTCCTAGATTACCTTCACTGTTTTCAAAATCTATAGGGTTTACTTTGTGTGGCATAGCACTTGATCCTATTTCACCTTTTTTAATTTTCTGCTTGAAATAGTCCATAGAGACATAGGTCCAGATATCTCTATCTAAATCTAGAATAATGGTGTTAATACGTTTTAAGCAATCAAACAAACCAGCCATGTGGTCATAGTGCTCTATTTGTGTAGTAGGGAAGGAGTGGTGCAGCCCTAGCTGGTGTACAAATTGTTGTCCAAAAGCTCTCCAATCAATACCTGGGTAGGCTACATGATGTGCATTAAAATTACCAGTAGCGCCACCAAATTTTGCAGCGTTTTTAATGCTCTTTAAAATAGTGAGTTGTTCTTCTAAGCGCACTACATATACCTGTATTTCTTTACCTAATCTAGTTGGAGATGCTGGTTGGCCATGAGTTCTTGCAAGCATTGGTATATCTTTCCACTCTACAGAAAGTGCCTTTAGTTTTTCATGTACCTGAGAAAAAACAGGAAGGTATGACGAATGTATTGCCTCCTTTAAAGATAATGGTATTGCTGTATTGTTTATATCCTGTGAGGTAAGACCAAAGTGGATAAACTCTTTGTATTGCTGCAAACCAAGAAGTTCAAACTTCTCTTTGATAAAATACTCAACGGCCTTAACATCATGATTGGTTACTTTTTCTGTGTCTTTGATGTGCTGGGCATCTGCGGTTGAAAACCCTGTGTAGAGCCTGCGCAAATCATCAAACAGCGCAGTATCAAAACCTTTTAACTGCGGCAGAGGAAGTTCCACTAGTGCAATAAAGTATTCAATTTCTACTTTTACTCTATATTTTATAAGTGCTTCTTCAGAAAAAAAAGGAATAAGAGATGCTGTTTTTGATGCATATCTACCATCAATAGGTGAAATTGCTTGTAGTGCTTGGCTTGCCATAACGTATAGAATTTTAAGCCTTCAAAGATACGTTTTTAGCAACTAATAGCTGTGTTTTTTATCAATATTATCAAAGGTGGATTAACAATAAATAATGAACTTAAACTTTGCAACTTTTATTTTATATTTACAAAAACAAGCTATTATTATTTTGGATTTAGATTTATTAGAACATTTACAAAGCTTCCTTACAGATAGAAGAAAAGAAACCTTTGAGAGAGTGTTGTCAAAAAGAACACGCCATTTTACAGTAGTTACAGAAGATGTTTACCAGCTTCATAATACCAGCGCTGTAATGCGTAGTTGTGATGTATTTGGGGTTCAGGATTTAAGTATTGTAGAAGAGCAAAACGCTAAAGGTATTGATAAAGAAATTGCCATGGGAGCTCAAAAATGGGTAGATCTTCATAGATATAATTCTGTAAATACCTGCATCGATGATTTAAAAAGCCAAGGGTATCAAATAGTGGCTACCTCGCCACACAACCAAAGTGTTGCCTTGCATGATTTTGATGTTACTAAAAAAAGTGCTTTTTTCTTTGGAACAGAACGTGACGGGCTTAGCCAAACAGTATTAGATACCGCAGATGTTAGTTTAAAAATACCTATGTATGGTTTTACAGAAAGTTTAAATATATCTGTATCTGCAGCTATAGTATTACAGTACGTTGTCACCAAATTAAAACAAAGTGATGTAGATTGGGGACTTACTACAGACCAGAAAAATGAACTTAGAATACTTTGGGCTAAAAATACCATTCGCAGCGTAGATGAGATAATAGGTCGCTTCTATTTGCAAAATCCAAAAAAAACATGAAATTAGTTTTTGCTACACATAATTTAAATAAGTTTAAAGAAGTACAATCGCTACTGCCTTCAAATATAGAACTTGTTAGCCTTACAGACATTGGCTGTCATGATGATATACCAGAGACCGCAGATACTATAGAAGCAAATGCACTCTTAAAAGTAGCCTATGTCAAAGATAACTACGGCCTGGACTGTTTTGCTGATGATACAGGTCTTGAGGTTAACTCTTTAAACAATGCTCCAGGGGTGCATAGTGCCCGTTATGCGGGCCCAGATGCAAATGCCCAAAGTAATATGAATAAACTGCTAGATAGCATGCGCGATACACAAGACCGCTCTGCTCGTTTTAAAACTGTTATTGCCCTTAGCTATAAAGGTGAAGACATACTATTTGAAGGTATTTGTAAAGGGGCTATCCTAAGTCAACAAAGAGGAGTAAAAGGTTTTGGTTATGACCCTATATTTTTGCCCGATGGTAAAAAACAAACTTTTGCTGAAATGTCACTTCAAGAAAAAAGCACCATAGGACACCGCGGTAAGGCAATGCAAAAATTAATCACACATTTCTTATAGTTTAAACGCTAGTATTTTATAGTAAATCAATTATAGTTTGCAATCCATTAAATAATAGTACTTTTGCACTTTGAAAAAATCCTCAGGGTGAGGTAGTGCAAAATGGAGTCGAAGGTATTATGTGTCGATAGCTTCTCAGCGCACACGCATAATTATACTATACATTACTATGACAGCATTTAAGGCCTTAGGCCTAGACGAGCAATTACTTCAAGCAATTACAGATATGGGTTTTCAGACCCCTTCTGAAGTACAAGCACAAGCAATCCCAATTTTATTAGAGAAAGACACAGATTTAGTGGCTTTAGCCCAAACAGGAACTGGAAAAACTGCAGCATTTGGATTTCCAATGCTACAAAAAATTAACATCGAGAGCCGCACCACACAAGGGTTGATTCTTTCTCCCACACGTGAGCTGTGTTTACAAATCACCAACGAGATGATTAATTACGGTAAGCACAAAAAGGGCTTAAATGTAGTGGCAATTTATGGTGGAGCAAGCATTCAAGATCAAGCAAGAAACATCAAAAAAGGGGCGCAAGTAATTGTAGCTACACCCGGAAGGATGAAAGACATGATTAGTAGAAGAATGATTGATATTTCTAAAATTGAGTACTGTGTACTTGATGAGGCAGATGAAATGTTAAACATGGGTTTCTATGAAGATATTACAGAGATACTATCTTACTCTCCAGATGAGAAGAGTACCTGGTTGTTTAGTGCAACAATGCCAAGAGAGGTATCTACTATAGCTAAAAAATTCATGCATGACCCACAAGAAATTACAGTTGGGTCAAAAAATGTTGGTTCTAGCAATGTATCACATGAGTACTACCTTGTAAATACTAGAGATAGATATCAAGCCTTAAAGCGTCTTGCAGATGCAAATCCAGATATTTTTTCTGTGGTATTTTGTAGAACAAAAAGAGACACACAAAAAGTAGCCGAGCAACTTATTGCTGATGGATACAATGCAGGAGCAATACATGGTGATTTGAGTCAAAATCAACGTGACATTGTAATGAAGCAGTTTAGAAATCGTCAAATACAGATGCTAGTGGCTACAGATGTTGCAGCAAGAGGTATTGATGTAGAAAACATTACACACGTAATTAATTATCAGTTACCAGATGAAATAGAAACCTATACCCATAGAAGTGGTAGAACGGGTCGTGCCGGTAACCTAGGTATTTCTATAGTTATTGTGTCTAAGAGCGAGGTTCGCAAAATAAAAAGCATAGAGAAGAAGATTCAAAAAACTTTTGAGAAAAAAGACATTCCATCTGGGATGGCTATTTGTGAAAAGCAGTTAATGCATCTTGCCAATAATATCAAGAAAACAGAAATTAACCACGATATAGATACATATTTGCCACAAATAAATGAGGCGCTAGAAGATTTCAGTAAAGAAGAACTAATTAAAAAGTTTTTCTCTGTAGAGTTCACTCGTTTTTATAATTACTATAATAAGGCCAAAGACATCAATGCAACAGCAGGTGTACAGCGCGAGTATAGTGATGACACTGGAAGTGTTCGTTATTTCTTAAATATTGGTAATAAAGATGATTTTGACTGGATGAGTTTAAAAGATTTCTTAAGAGATCAATTAGGGCTAGAGCAAGATGATGTGTATAAAGTAGATGTAAAAGATAGTTTCTCTTTCTTCAACACCGATGAAAAACATAAAGATTTAGTGTTAAAAGCCTTCGAAGATTATAAATTAGAAGGGCGTAACGTAAACGTAGAGGTTTCTGAAAACTCTGGCGGTGGCGGTGGTAACAGAAATCGTGGTAAACGAAGTTTTGGTGGTGGTGATAGAGCTCGCGGTAGAAGCGGCTCAGGAGATAGAGATAGAGGTCGCTCAAGAGGTAGCGGCACAAGAAGTAGTGGAGGTTTTAGAAGCGGCGGCTCAAGTGGCGGCGGTGGCTATAAAGGAAAAAGAAAAGATGATAGTGGCGGCGGTGGCTATAAAGGAAAAAGAAGAGATGATAGTGGAGGCGGCTACGGAGATAGAAGCAGAAGAAGAGATGATAGCACCGGTGACTCTGGAGCTAGCAGAAGCAGAAGTAGCGATGGTGATTCTGGATCAAGTAGAGGCAGAAGCAGCGAAGGCACAAGTGATTTTGGTGATGCTGGTAATAAGTCTAAATTTAGCGGCAAACGTCGTGGAAAATCTAAGCCAGATACAGGTGGTACAGGTGGTAGAAGAAGAAGAAAGGATTAATTTTTTTTAAACAATTATATCTTACAAAAGGTTTGTTGGTCTAGTACTGGCAAACTTTTTTTTATTGCTTTTTATATACAAACGTGATATGTTTTTTTTTCTCGCCTTGAAATTTTGGCATAATTTTACCGTCTATAATCTGTACATTTGTAAACGTACTATATGAAACAACTATTTACACTTTTTTTATTCTCTGTACTTGTAACAGCCTCATACGCTCAGGAGGTAGTTTCAATTCGTGGAACTGTAGAGAATGCCTCAGATGACAGTATTCTTGAAAACGTTAATATTGTTAATTTAAATCAAGTTTGGGGAGCAACTACAGACAAAAAAGGTGCCTTTGAGATTAGAGCTGTAGTTAATGATACGCTCTTTTTTTCGTACCTAGGTTTTAAATCCATTAGAGTTCGTGTTACCAATGACTGGCTTTCTTATGGCATTGTAAAAATAAAGATGACAGAAATTGGTATTGCCTTAGAAGAGGTTATAGTTAAGCCCGTTACCTTAACAGGATATATTGAAGTAGATGCCCGCACCATTCCTATATATGATAATTATCGCTACAGGATTGAAGGTATTGGTGGTAGTGGCTATGAAGGGGGAGACAAACAACCAAGCGCGTTAAATAAGGTGTTAAGTTCTGTCTTTAATCCTGCAGATTTTCTATATAATGTGTTTGGTAAAAGGCCTAGGCAGATGAAGAAACTCCGTAAAATGAAGGAGAATGATGCCATAAGGAATCTTTTAGCAAGTAAGTTTGATAGAGAAACATTAATGGCTGTACTGCAATTAGAGCGTCTAGATATTGACGAAATATTAAATAATTGCACCTACTCAAGTGATTTTATTACAGCAGCAAGCGATCTTCAAATACTAGATGCCATTAGCGAATGCTATGAAGAATACCGTGTTTTAAACAGAGGTAAATAATTACCATATTTTGTTTTAGTATCTTTAGGTTAAACAAGACGCAATACAATATCTATTTAGTTTTACATGAAAGATTTAGTAGCCAATCAACGCTTTTTTTTTAATTCGCATGCAACCAAAGATATTCGCTACAGAATACAGCAGTTAGCTTGTTTAGAAAACGTATTGAACACTAATATTAAGCTACTTGACAAGGCTATTTATGATGACTTTAAAAAAAGTAGCTTTGAGAATTACTTGACAGAGATTGGTCTTGTTTTACATGATATCAAACAAGCAAAAAAAAAGTTAGCGCGCTGGTCTTCAAAACAAAAAGTAAAAACAAATTTTGGTAATTTTCCAGCAACAAGTTATACCATACCTGAGCCACTAGGAGTAACCCTTATTATTAGTTCCTGGAATTACCCCTACCAACTTTCTTTGGCACCTATTGTAGCCGCTATCGCTGCAGGAAATACAATTATAGTAAAGCCCAGTGAAATTTCTCCTCAGACTTCTAATGTGATGGCTACTATTTTAAATGAAGCCTTTGATCCTAATTTTTTAAAAGTAATACAAGGAGGAGTTCAGCAAACTACAGAGTTGTTAAAACAAAAATTTGATAAGATTTTCTTTACTGGAAGTACTACGGTGGGTAAAATCGTTTACAAAGCTGCTGCAGCGCATTTAACTCCAGTTACCCTAGAGCTTGGAGGGAAGAGCCCCGTATTTATTACCAAAGATGCCAATATAAAAATGGCAGCAAAAAGAATTGTTTGGGGTAAATTCTTAAATGCAGGTCAAACATGTATAGCACCAGATTATATATACATCGATGCGCAAGTATCTGATGCTTTTTTAAAAGCCGCCAAAATCGAAATTGAAAAAGCAGGGTATAGCTTTAAAAACAATAACTATGTTCAAATCATTAATGACCGCAATTTTGATAGACTAACGGCTATGTTAGACTCCACAAAGATATATCATGGAGGTGACTCAAATAGAGAGCAGCGTTATATAGCTCCCACCATACTTCAGGATGTTTGTCTTGATGACCCTATCATGCAGCAAGAAGTTTTTGGCCCTATCTTACCGGTGCTTACTTTCACAGATCTTGACACGGCTGTTAGAAATGTGCAACTTTTGCCAAAACCACTTTCTTGTTATGTATTTACTAGTAGTAACCAGGTTAAAAAGAAAATCATAAAAGAAATTTCATTTGGTGGTGGCGCTATCAATGATACCATTATGCATATCTCAAACCCGAATCTTCCTTTTGGAGGAGTTGGTAGCAGTGGTTTTGGCAGATACCATGGTAAGGCAGGTTTTGATGCTTTTAGTAATTTTAAAAGCATACTAGATAAGCCAACATGGTATGAATCTTCATTAAAATATGCTCCATACACTCAAAAAAAGCTAGCTATTATTAAAAAACTATTAAAAAATCAATAATGCTACAATCTTTTGTTCATTATGGATTACACTTTTTAGTACCTACTGCTATTGCTTTTATTTTTTACAGACCCAAATGGATAAAAACCGCATTGATTCTTTTAGCCACTATGGCGGTAGATCTGGATCATTTACTATCACAACCTGTATTTGATGCCACTAGGTGTAGTATTGGGTATCACCTGTTGCACCAGCCGTTGGCGATTATTTGTTATGCAATATTATTTCTATTTCCCAGAGCTAGAGTAGTATCTATAGGTCTTTTGTTACATATGCTCGCAGACAAAATAGACTGCCTGTGGATGGACACTTACATCTAATTACTATTTTTATTTATGATGATAAGGTTCGTTTTTTAATATAGTATAGCCTCTATAGAGCTGTTCCATGAAAAATGGGCGAACCATTTGATGTGAAAAAGTCATAGAGGATAAAGAAATCTTTGAATTTGCTCTTTGATATATAGCATCACTAAAACCATAGGGGCCGCCTATAACAAACACTAAATTTTTAAGGCCACTGTTCATCTTCTTTTGTAAAAATTCTGCGAAACCCTCTGAAGTAAAAGTTTTACCTTTTTCATCTAGTATGCACACAAAATCACTGGTGTGTATTTTTTTAAGCAGCGCTTCTGCTTCCGTGGTTTTTTGTTGTGATTCACTTAGATTCTTTACATTTTTAATGTCTGGAATTACTTCGATAGTGAACTTTACGTAGTGTTTCAGCCTTTGTATATATTGCTGTGAGAGAGCCTCAACATGCGCATTGTCTGTTTTTCCTATAACGTATAGCGTGATTTTCATAAATACTTTTTTCTAGGTGTTACGTCGCTTTATTTTTTCTTTATAAAAATCTTTACTAGCAATGTATATCACTTTATGCACCTCACAATAGGTAATGGTTTTATCTTTACTGGTAAGTGAAATTATTTTTGTGATGGTTATTTCTTTTTCTGTAGCGATCCTTTTTTTTATATTTTGAATTTCATTTTCAGTAAATATAAATGTTGCATATATATTTTCTTTAGCGGGTCTTTTAAAAAATATTTCTGAAGATTTATCCCAAACTACATAATCGTCTCCCAAAATAGTCATGAGTTGCGTCATTGCAATTGGGTCTGTAGCAGAAAACATACTCCCACCAAAAATAGAGTTTACATAATTTTTGTTCTTATAACTTATGGGTAGTTTAATGGCCACACAAAGCATATCCTTAGAAATAGAAAGAATCTTGGCGGTACTTCTTCTATACATCGGAGAGATATTAAATCCGTATTTAAACGCATTACTTCTTCCAAATAGAGTGGTAGCAAGGGCAATAAATTTTTTGTAGACAGACATAAATATAGGAGAATTAGCGTTTTTAACTTAAAACCAATCTAGTTTTTACAAAAATACAAAGATTAGTATGGTATTATAAAATCATTTTTATGATTTGCTAGTTATCTTGGGTTTAAAAAAAAAGCAAGAGTAGGTGTGTAATGCTTGCTATTTTTTAACTTAGCAGAAAAATGTTAGTACATGATTACAAGTAAACAATTTAATAAAGAGATTGACCTTATTATCGCCAATGCAATTCGTGAAGATGTGGGAGAGGGAGATCACTCTTCTTTGGCCTGTATTCCTCAAAATGCTGCAGGAAGTGCTCATTTACTTGTCAAAGACAATGGCATTATTGCAGGAGTGGCATTTGCCAAACAGGTATTTGAATTTGTAGATCCTTCTCTAGTGGTTGATGTAAAAATTAAAGACGGAAGCCAAGTAAAGCATGGTGATGTTTGTTTTATTGTATCTGGAAGCTCCCAATCTATTTTAAAGGCAGAGAGACTCGTGCTTAATGCTATGCAGCGTATGAGCGCTATAGCAACTAAAACAGGAGAGTTTGTAAAACTCTTGGAGGGATTTAGCACAAAAATTCTAGACACAAGAAAAACAACACCAGGAATAAGAGCCTTAGAGAAATGGGCTGTTACCATTGGAGGTGGAGAAAATCATAGATTTGCTTTGTATGACATGATTATGTTAAAAGACAATCATATCGATTTTTGTGGAGGGGTTGTTACCGCTATTGAAACCACAAAACAATATTTAAAAAACAACAACCTAGCTTTAAAAATAATTGTTGAGGCAAGAGATTTTGATGAAATAAAACAAATTCTCTCCACTACTGGTGTGTATCGTATACTTATTGATAACTTTAACTTCGAAGACACCAAAAAAGCCGTTGCTTTAATTGGTGATCGCTGCCTAACAGAATCTAGTGGTGGCATTACCCTAGAGACCATTGCAGCCTATGCTGCATGTGGTGTAGATTACATATCTAGCGGTGCCTTGACACATTCTGTGCATAATATGGATTTAAGTTTAAAAGCAATATAATGCAAGAAGAGCAACTTGATATAAATACTACCCTAGAAGATACTTTACTTAAAATCCCTGTAGTAAAACAAATACTGTGGCTTACTAAACAAATTAAGCTACCTGGTATGGGAGGGTTAACCTTTTATGATTTTATTAAATTATATCTTCAAGGTATTGTGCAAGGAACGTTCTCTCCAAGAGCTAGCTCTATTGCTTATAGTTTTTTTGTAGCGATATTTCCTTTTTTACTCTTTATATTAAATCTTATACCTTATGTTCCTATAGAAGGTTTTCAGTCTAGGTTTTTAATCTTTATAGAAGAGTTCCTCCCACCTCAAACGGCAGATCTTTTTATACCTGTAATTTCAGATATAGCCATAAACCCTCGAGGAGGTTTACTCTCTTTTGTGTTTTTATTATCTATATTCCTAGCAGCCAATGGGGTAAGTGCTATTTTTAGCGCCTTTGAGTATTCTTATCATGTAAAAATAAACAGAGGTTTTTTTAAACAGTATGCAGTTGCTTTAGGAGTTTCTGTACTATTTGCAATAGTTTTAATAATAACCGTTGTTATTATCTTGTATGGTGAGTATGGGATTCGAGACCTTCAAGGAAGAGATTTTATAAGTGAAGATGTATTTTGGTTATCTGCTTTGCAACTTAGCGTCTTTGTGGTATTATTGTATAGTACAATTTCAACCTTGTATTATTTCGGAACTAAAGAAGGGAAAATATCTAAATTTTTCTCTCTAGGTGCCTTAGTTACTACCTTGTTGTTTTTGGCTACCACCTATTTTTTTGGTATTTACATCAATAATTTTTCAACTTATAATGAGTTATATGGTTCTCTTGGGGCTCTTTTGATAATGTTGTTATATATTTGGATAAATAGTAATTTATTACTTTTAGGCTTTGAGCTTAATATTACATTACAGCGTTTACGCAATAAACAAAATGAATTAAATTAATTTTAAACAAACAAAAATGAAAAAGTTTATTCTACTTGCAATTTCAGTGTTCACCCTTAACATGGCTACGGCACAAACTCAGGTTGGTGAAGTAACACTCCCTAACTCTTTAGAATTTAATAACGAAACCTTAGTTCTTAACGGTGCTGGTATTCGTAAAAAAGCAATGGTGCTAAAATTATATTCTGGCGGCCTATACCTGCCAAGTAAAACCAATGACGCTACTGCCATTATAGCTGCAGATCAAAACCAAGCAATACAACTAGTAATTACTTCTAGTTTTGTATCTAGTGAGGCTATGAGTGAAGCGGTAGAAGACGGTTTTGAAGCATCTACCATGGGAAATACAGATCCTCTAGCTAGAGAAATCAAAACCTTTACTGGGTTTTTCAGTGAAGAAATTGTTGAGGGAGATACCTACAACATCACCTACCAAATAGGTGTAGGAGTTGTATGTTATAAAAACAATAAGGAGCTTGGAACTATCAAAGGTATGGATTTCAAAAAAGCATTATTTGGTATCTGGTTAGGTAAAAATCCAGCAGATTCTAACCTTAAAAGTGGTATGTTAGGGAAATAATTTTCTTTTTCATTTCAAATTTTAAATAAAAAATCCAGTTTGTGCTATTGTTAAATAGGCATTCTGGATTTTTGTTGTAAAAAGAAGTTGCAGCTATCTATGCAACTAATAACTTGTGTATAAAATCAATAAAAAGCTGCTTGAATAGATAAGCGGCTTTTTTATTTTTACTACTCAATAAACACCCACAGGCTACATTGTTTTATATAGATGTAATATTACCCATACCCCTAAAGCAAACCTTTACTTACAGTGTAAACAAGGATGAGGCAGGCTTTTTAAAACAAGGTCATAGAGTTGCCGTTCCTTTTGGCAAGTCTAAGGTGTATACGGCTATAGTGTATCAAGTCCACGATCAAGCTCCACAGGGCTATAAGACCAAAAGCATTGATCAAATTTTAGATCAAACTCCTATTATCACCCCTCAGCAAATAAAACATTGGGAGTGGATGGCTAGTTACTACATGTGTACTCTTGGCGAGATAATTAAAGCGGCACTACCTAGTGCCTTTTTGTTAGAGAGTGAGACCATTGTTTCTTTATGTGATACTGTGGATGTAGATCCGGCTAAATTTTCTGATGCAGCTTTTTTGGTTGTAGAGGCCTTGCAGCAAAGATCTCCATTGCATATTAATGATGTAAGAGCTGTTTTAGACAGCAATCAAGTTGTAAAAGTTCTTAAAGACCTCTTAGATATGGGAGCGATAGAGGTACAAGAAGAAATATATGAGCAGTATAGCCCAAAACTAAAAAAATACATTAAAGTTGCTAGTTTATACACAGAGCAAGAACACCTCTCTGAGCTGCTTGAAAGTCTTTCAAGAGCACCCAAGCAAAAAGAAATTTTATTACAATTATTTAGCCTACAAGCTCAAACTAAAAAAGCAGTAGGAGTTACCTCACTTCAAAAGGCAAGTGGCGCAGGACCTAGCTCAATAAAATCTTTGGTTAAAAAAGGAATTTTAGAAGAGTTTTATCTCAAAAAAGATAGAGTTAATTATAAAGGTGGGCCCGCAGAGGCTATAATGGCTTTAAGTGATATCCAACAACAGGCCCACAAACAGATTAACACCTGTTTTAAAGAGCAAGATGTTGTTTTGCTTCATGGGGTTACCGCTAGTGGTAAGACCGAGATTTATATAAAACTTATAGAACAGCAACTCTCCAAGGGTAAACAAGTATTATTCATGTTGCCTGAAATAGCACTAACCACGCAGCTTATTTCTAGGTTGCAATATTATTTTGGAGAGAAGATAGGGGTCTATCATTCAAAATATTCTGTAAATGAGCGGGTAGAGGTGTGGAATAACGTATTACAAAACAAGGATAAAGCTCAAATTATAATAGGTGCTAGATCCTCATTGTTTTTGCCATTCAATAATCTAGGACTCATTATTGTTGACGAATCTCATGAGCCTTCTTTTAAACAGTATAACCCAGCCCCAAGGTATCAAGCCCGAGATAGCGCTATTGTTTTGGCAAAAATACACCAAGGCAAACTTTTGATGGGCTCTGCCACACCTTCTTTAGAGAGTTACCATAATGCCAACGAGGGTAAATATGGTTTGGTGAGTTTAAATAAGCGCTTTTCAAATATTAAAATGCCAACAATAGAGCTGGTAGATATAAAAGAAAAGCAGAGGAAAAAGAAGATGACAGGTCATTTCAGTGATCGATTGTTGGAGGAAATAAAAGTGTCTTTAAACAATAATGAGCAAATCATACTTTTTCAGAACAGAAGAGGTTTTTCTCCTATTGTAGAATGTAAAACATGTGGAAGTTCACCCCAGTGTCCAAATTGTGATGTAAGTCTTACTTTTCATAAATACAAAAATCAATTACGATGTCATTACTGCGGCTATAACACACCAATGCAAATGAGCTGCATGGCATGTGGGCTTGAAACCATAGATAGCAAAGGTTTTGGTACAGAGCAAATTGAAAATGAGCTTGAAGCCTTATTCCCAAACCATACAGTTGCTAGAATGGACCAAGACACAACTAGAGGCAAACATGCGTATAAAAAATTAATTGATAGGTTAGAGAATCTTGAAATAGATATTTTAATTGGTACTCAGATGTTAGCCAAAGGACTAGATTTTAGAAATGTTGGACTAGTAGGAGTTATGAATGCTGATAATCTATTAAATTTCCCGGATTTTAGAGCACATGAGCGTAGTTTTCAATTATTACTTCAAGTTGCGGGTAGGGCAGGACGCACCAAAGAGCAAGGACGTGTACTTATCCAAACCTACAACCCGTACCATACTATTTTGCAACAAGTTAGTGTTAATGGATATAAAGAAATGTATCAAGTTCAAAAACAAGAGCGGTATGAGTTTAAGTATCCGCCATTTTATAGAACTATAAAAATTACATTTAAAGATAGAGCGCTGCAAAAGGTAGAATCTGGCTCTCAGTGGTATGCCACAGCACTCAAACAAAACCTTCAAGACAATGTGCTTGGGCCAGAGGCGCCGCCAGTAGCAAGGGTAAGAAACCTCTATATAACTAGTGTACTAGTTAAGATTCCTAAAAATCAATCTTTACAAAAAACCAAGAATTACATATCAAGCGTGCAGCGAAGTTTTAATGCCACCAAACAGTTTTCATCTATACGAGTGACAATAGATGTAGATAATTATTAAACAAAAAAAATCCCAGCTTCTATTTAAAATAAAAGCTGGGTATTAAATAGTATAATTAGTCTTTGTTGTTGGCAGCCAGTGCCTGAACTAAATCTGTTTTTCTATTTCTACTAAGTGGAAGTTCTTCTTTTTCTAACTCGATTATTTTACTGTTGTATCGTATTACCTTATCAAGATTTACAATGTAAGATTTGTGTATTCTTAAAAAACGATCTTTAGGTAAAATTGCCTCAAATGCCTTCATTGTTGAAAGTACAACAAGTGAGTCATGCTCTGTTACCATTTTAACATAATCTCCTAAGGCCTCTATGTAGCGTAGTTCATTTAAAAAGACTTTACGTTTTTTTAGATTACTTTTTACGAAGATGAAATCTTCATCATCAAAACCTTCTTCGTTTTTGAGTTTGTGATTTGTTACTGCTTTGTGTACAGAATTTAAAAAACGTTCTTTTGAAATAGGTTTACGCAGGTAATCAATGGCATCATAATCAAAAGCCTTGAAGGCATATTTTGTTTTACCTGTAACAAAAATTATCTGTGGCTTTTCTATTAAATCATCTAGTAAATCAAAACCAGAAAGAATGGGCATTTCAATGTCTAGAAATATTAAATCTATCTCTGAGGTTGCAATACCTTCTTTTGCTTCAATGGCATTAGTATACTGTGCAACCAAATTCAAGGATTTATGGTTTTCTATCAATTTGACAATAGATAGTCTCTGTAATGTAGAATCATCTACAACTGCGCAGTTAAGTAATGTTTTTTCCATCTTATCGGGGGATTATAGCATCAAAAATAAGTCTTTTATCGATGAAATACAAATTATTTAGTTTTAATCGTAAAAAAATGCTCTTTATCTGTTTTTTGTTGAAATTATTATTTGTTGAATTAGGCGTTTGTTAATTGTAAAATATATAGTATTTTTGCACACTCTTAGCATCATGCTAGGAGTTAATATTAATCAATAATAGATTTTAAAATGAATCATTACGAAACTGTTTTCATCTTAAATCCCGTTTTATCTGAAGAACAGATAAAGGAAACAGTAAAGAAATTTGAAGATATTCTTATTTCTAAAGGTGCTAAGATGATATCAAAAGAGAATTGGGGGCTAAAAAAATTAGCCTATGCCATTCAAAACAAAAAAAGTGGTTTTTATCACTTGTTAGAATACACTGTAACAGGTGAGGCTATCAACGAATTAGAAATAGCTTTCAGAAGAGAAGAGCGTGTGATGCGTTATCTTACTGTAGCTCTAGATAAGCATGCAATTGCTTGGGCAGAGAGAAGAAGAAAGCGTGATAATATTAAAACACTATAAGCTATGGCATCTATACAAGAACAAGCAAAAGGAAAAAAAGATGGAGAAATTAGATATTTAACTCCACTGAACATAGAAACGTCAAAAGCTAAAAAGTACTGTCGTTTCAAAAAGTCTGGTATCAAATATATTGATTACAAGGATCCAGATTTTTTACTAAAATTTGTAAACGAGCAGGGTAAATTGTTACCAAGAAGACTTACAGGAACTTCATTGAAGTACCAACGTAAAGTAGCCGTTGCAGTAAAAAGAGGACGTCATTTGGCACTTATGCCATATGTTGCCGATTTATTAAAATAAAAACAAGATAGGATTATGGAACTTATATTAAAAAAAGACGTTGAGAATCTTGGTTTTGCAGATGATCTAGTAAATGTAAAAAATGGGTACGGAAGAAATTTCTTAATACCAAACGGTCATGCTGTGTTAGCAACACCTTCTCAAAAGAAGATGCTTGCTGAAACATTAAAGCAACGTGCTCACAAAGAGCAAAAGGTTATAGATGCAGCAAAAGCTGAGGCAACAAAGCTTTCTGCACTAGCAGACTTTAAAATTGTAGTTAAAACAGGTGAAGGAGACAAATTATTTGGATCTGTTTCTAACGCAGATCTTTCTGAAGCTTTTGCTAAGGAAGGAATTGAGTTAGAAAAGAAATTCATTACCATTGCTGGTGGAATCATTAAGCGTACTGGCCAATATGAGGCAAGTGTGCGTTTTCACAGAGATGTAATTTCTACATTTACCTTTGACGTGGTTGCCCAGGCAAGCAAGTAATATTATTTTACAATACACTAAACCTCTCTCAGCAATGTGAGAGGTTTTTTTTATGAAATTATAGTACCCTTATATTTACAGCATGAAATACGCAAGACTTACCAAAGAGCAGCTTGATAGTTTACAACAAGAGTTTATCAACTTTTTAGCCACCCAGACCATTACAGGGCAAGAGTGGCAAACTATTAAAAAAGAAACCCCAGAAGTTGCACAGCAAGAACTTGATGTGTTTAGCGATCTAGTTTGGGAAGGCGCGTTAAACCAGGCCAAATTTTTAGAAAATATTTCTCCAAAATTGTTGTTTTTATTTAAACTAGAAGCCCAGCAGATGTCTTTAATCTCTGTAAAGGTAGTTCAAGAAGGTATAGACATAACAACTAAGGATGGATACGCTTGGCTTCAAAAAAATTACACCACAGACGATGTGGAGTTTTACACGGCTACAAAACAATACACAGAAGATAAAAACCTGGATATATTTAAGCTCATACAACAAGGGGCTGCTATTACCAAGGGAGACTTATATGGTTTTTTTCAAGGAATCTTAAATAGCTAGTAAGAAACATTTAATTTTTCTATACTTTTTACTCGTATCGCAAACTCTCAATAGGATCAAGCCTTGCAGCTTTAACAGCTGGATATGCACCAGCAAGTACAGCCACAACAAATGTGATAATAGTTGCCCAAGTCATAGCTACAATGGGTAGGGTGAATTCAAAATCAAAAGCAGCAGCAAATCCTACGCCAGTGAGAATTCCTAAAATAATCCCAAGTACAGATCCAAACTGACCTATAACAATCGTTTCGATTAAAAACTGAGTGGATATCGTTCCATTTTTAGCACCTAAAGCTTTACGTACGCCAATCTCTCTAGTTCTTTCTGTTACAGAGACTAGCATGATATTCATAAGTGCTATTGAGGAGCCTAAAATTGTAATAATACTTATAATCCAGGCCGCGGTCTCTAATACCCCACCAATATCTGAAGCACGTGCCAATAAATCATCACTGCGCAGGATTCCAAAATTCTTCTCTTCAATAGGACTCAGGCCTCTAATATTTCGAAATATAACCAAAGCTTCATCTTGGGCTCCTTGCATCATTGCCTTGTCTACTACTTTTATACTAATGGTGTAGTTAATATTTGGTTGGGTGAAAATTCCTCTCGCCACCTGTATAGGGAGTAAGACTTTTAAATCTTGGTTGTTTCCAAAGGTTGCTCCCTTAGACTTAAGTATACCGATGATTTTGAATTTCACGCCACGAATACTAATGGTTTTATTTAAAGGGTTTTCATTTTCAAAAATGCTTTTTAAAAAATCTGGCCCAATAAGGCATACCTTGGTGTTGTTCTTTATATCAAAAACAGTAAAATTTCTTCCTTGATCTATTAGGGTTCCTGTATTGTCTAGGTAGTTTTCATTAACGCCGTATACTTGTACCTCAGGGTCTGTTTTTTTACTTTCATAGCGTACCTCTGCAGAACGAGTTCCTGCAAATGAAACTGAAGTACTTGTAAAAGGATACTCATAGATGTCTATAAAATTACGTACATCATCATACCTAATGATGGGATTTATCTTTTTGCGTTCGCCGCGACCCTCTCTATTAACAGAAAATTCATATCTCTCAATATTAAAAGTATTGCTACCCATAGAGGCAAAATTACCTGCAATGTTGGTTTCAAGTGCCTTTACTGCACTTAAAATACCCACAAGAGACCAAATACCAATACCCATAATAACAATGGTTAAAATAGTTCTAAGCAATTGTGTTTTTATAGAGTCTAGTGCAATGCGCACATTTTCGCGAAACAGTGAAAACATAAAATAGTAATTTGTTGTTAGACTAAAGTCTTTGGGTAAAGTTACAGTTTTGTGTTATATTAACTCAGGTTTTTATTGTGTGGTTATTAAATGTTAACACTATCCATAAATTTAGCCCAACAATACTAGAAAAAGACCCCACTAATTATGATATTTGTATTTTTAAAGAAAGTAGTATGAAACCATCTATACCAAAAGGAACCCGTGATTTTTCTCCAGCGCAAGTAGCTAAGCGCAACTATATTATGGATACTATAAAGCAGCACTTCTCTTGTTTTGGTTTCCAGGCTATAGAAACACCTAGTTTTGAAAAGAGTGAAACCCTTATGGGTAAATACGGTGAAGAAGGGGATCGCTTAATTTTTAAAATTCTTAACAGTGGTGATTATTTAAAAAAAGCAACAGATACTTTTTTGACTACTAAAGACAGCCAAAAACTAACTACTCAAATTAGTGAAAAAGCACTCAGGTATGATTTAACAGTGCCCTTTGCTAGATATGTTGTACAGCATCAAAATGATATTACATTCCCCTTTAAGAGATTTCAAATACAACCCGTATGGAGAGCAGATAGACCCCAGAAAGGTCGCTTTAGAGAATTCTACCAATGTGATGCAGATGTAGTTGGAAGTACTTCTTTATTGCAAGAAGTAGAGTTGGTACAATTATACGATGCAGTGTTTACATCCTTGAAATTAAAAGGCAGTGTAATAAAGATTAATAATCGTAAAATATTAAGTGGTATTGCTCAAGTGATTGGTGCACAAGACAAACTTATTGATTTTACAGTAGCTTTAGACAAACTAGATAAAATAGGTCCTGACGGAGTTAAAAAAGAAATGCTTGAAAAAGGTATTAGTCAAGATGCAATTACCAAAGTGCAGCCTTTATTTAGCTTCAAAGGAACTGCCAAAGAGCAATTAGAAAGCCTAAAAGGGATGCTTAGCGCATCTCAAACTGGAATGCAGGGCATACAAGAGTTGGAGTTTATTGTTGCTAATGTTTCAGCTTTAGAACTTCAAACAGCTACTCTTGCCATTGATGTTACCCTAGCTAGAGGTTTAAACTATTACACCGGAGCTATTTTTGAAGTTAGTGCACCACAAGGTATTACTATAGGAAGTATTGGGGGCGGAGGTCGTTATGATGATCTCACAGGTATCTTTGGTTTAAAAGACGTTAGTGGTGTGGGTATTTCTTTTGGTTTGGATAGAATTTATTTAGTTCTTGAAGAACTTGGCCTATTTCCAGAAACTACAGCAGCAAGTACAGATGTACTGTTTTTTAATTTTGGCGAAACAGAAGCTTTATTTGCTATGAAGGCTATCAAGCAATTAAGAAGTAACGGGATCTCTGCAGAACTTTATCCAGATATTGCAACCAATCAAAAGAAAGAAAGAAAACAACTCACCTATGCAGAGCGAAAGGGGATACCATACCTTGTGTTGTTAAAAGACCAACAGATACAGGATAATACCTTCATCATCAGAAA
Source organism: uncultured Flavobacteriaceae bacterium (assembly GCA_913045325.1). Lineage (GTDB taxonomy): Bacteria > Bacteroidota > Bacteroidia > Flavobacteriales > Flavobacteriaceae > Patiriisocius. The sequence continues at coordinate 21,199 of CAJWPZ010000022.1, forward strand.
CATGCAAACGGGTGATAAACAAACTGTAGGGCTCGAGGAATTAATTGAAATTTTTAAGTAAAAATTTTACATAAATAACAAAAGCCCATACATAGCGTATGGGCTTTTTTATTGTAGCGAGGAGCAGACTTGAACTGCCGACCTCTGGGTTATGAATCCAGTGCTCTAACCAGCTGAGCTACCTCGCCAAATGTTACTGGTTGTGCTTTGTTGCAGATATTGTGCATTAAAGCGGCTGCAAAGATAAAAACAAAAAAGTGTAGGGCAAACAATCCACCATTTTTTATTCTATTTTATTTCTGTTAAAATTTCTCAGTAAATAAGCCGTACATTTGTCGCTAATTAAGAATGGGTTCTTGCCTTTTCTTTTAACATTATTTATGTCATTTCAAACATTAGGGCTCTGCGATGCCTTGCTAAAAGCAATTAGCAAAAAAGGATATACTACACCAAGTCCAATTCAACAAAAAGCAATTCCAAAAATACTAGATGGCAGAGATGTCTTAGCATCTGCACAAACTGGAACTGGTAAAACGGCTGGTTTTACATTGCCAATGCTACAGCAGTTTCTAGCCAACCCTGCTCAACATCAAGGAAGAAGAAAGATAAAGTCATTAATATTAACCCCAACAAGAGAGCTTGCTGCTCAGGTCTTGGATGATGTAAAGACCTACTCAGAGTTTACAGATCTTAAAAGCACTGTAGTTTTTGGTGGAGTTAATGCAAATCCTCAAATAAAAACATTACGTCAAGGAGTTGATATTTTAGTGGCTACTCCTGGTAGGTTATTAGATTTGCACAGTCAAGGTGTGATTAATTTTTCTGGAATTCAGTTCTTAGTTTTGGATGAAGCAGACCGCATGCTTGATATGGGTTTTTTAAGAGATATTAAGAGGATTTTAGCCCTGTTACCATCTAAGAGACAAAACTTATTGTTTTCTGCAACTTTTTCTAAAGAGATTAAAACCCTTGCAAATAGCTTTTTACACAACCCCGCTATGGTAGAGGCAGCTCCGCAAAACACTACGGCAGAGAAAGTAGATCAAATCATATACAGAACAAATAAAGGACTAAAGACAGCTCTTGTAATTAAACTCATTACAGAGGGTAACTGGAATCAAGTTTTGGTGTTTACTAGAACCAAACATGGTGCCAACAAACTTTCTCAAAAATTAGAAAAAGCAGACATTAAGGCTGCGGCCATACATGGTAATAAAAGTCAAGGGGCAAGAACAAGAGCCCTTGCTGGTTTTAAAGAAGGTACCATATCTGTTTTGGTAGCTACAGACATAGCAGCACGTGGGCTTGATATCCCATTGCTTCCTCATGTAATAAACTTTGAGTTGCCTAATATCCCAGAAGACTATGTTCATAGAATAGGACGAACTGGTAGGGCAGGAGCCAGCGGAAAAGCGATTTCTATTGTAAGTGTTGATGAATATGCCTATGCAAGAGGGATAGAGAAATTGCTGAATATTAAGTTAGATAGCACAATCATCCCAGGATTTGAGCCAACAGAATCACTACATGAAGTTGAATCTAAAAAGGCAGAAAATAAGGCAGCCCATAATAGAGGAGGAAGAAACACAAGTCGTTCTCAATCAAATACATCTTCTCAAGAAGGTGCAAAAAAGAGACGTAAATTTAGAAGATAACATACCACTATAGCTATTGAAATAATCTAGTTGGATAGAATATCATTTCTTAGCCGTAAATAATAGGTTTCTTTCTTTTGGTTATTATATTTAATATCTATATTGGAGTCAATAACAAACAACAATGGAAGAAAAAATAAAATACGAAATGGAAATTCCAATACAGGTTTCCCCTTCATTATTGTATACGTATATCTCAACACCATCTGGACTCTCTGAATGGTATGCAGATAACGTAAACTCTAGAGGTGAGAATTTTGAGTTTATTTGGGATGGAGCCGAAGAAAAAGCAGTATTGCTCACAAAAAAGAACGCTGAACGCATTAAATTTAGGTGGGATGTGGACACAGGCACAGACTATTATTTTGAATTGCGTATTCAAGTTGATGAAATCACCAAAGATGTTTCACTCATGATTACAGATTTCGCTGAAGATGGTGAAGTTGAAGAAGGTAAGATGCTCTGGGAAAACATGGTTTCTGAACTAAAACAAATATTAGGGTCAACCTAAAAAATAAAAATAGATACCCGTATCTTTGTGCCACTCTATTATAAACTAGAGTGGCATTTTTTTTATGATAAATTTCAATGGTACCATACTAGAAAAACAACAAGCGACAATATCTGTTTCTAACAGGGGGCTAAATTATGGTGATGCAATTTTCGAAACCCTGCGTGTTAGCGCCGGGAAAATTTATTTTTGGGAAGATCATTACTTTAGGCTTATGGCCTCTATGCGAATACTTCGCATGGAGATTCCCATGAATTTTACCCAAGAATACTTAGAGAAGCAAGTTCTAGCAACCATTGAGGCTAATGGCAGTATTACTGCAGCCTATAGAGTTAAAATACTTGTTTGGCGCCAACAAGGCGGTCTTTACAGCCCCACTACAAACGAAATTAAATTTTCTATAACGTGCAGTGATTTACAAAATCCTTTTTACCTATTACATCAAGACCACTATGAGGTAGAGCTATTTAAGGATCATTATATTACATCAGGATTGCTCTCAACATTAAAAACAAACAATAAAATCATAAACGTTTTGGGGAGTATTTATGCCAAAGAGAATGGATATGATAACTGTTTGCTTCTCAATGAAAAAAAACAAATTGTAGAGGCCTTGAACGGAAACCTTTTTTTAGTAAAAGGGGATACCATTAAAACACCACCACTCAAAGATGGTTGTCTAAAAGGTATCATGCGCAAACAACTTCTTACTATCTTGGCAGATATGCATGATTATGATGTAGAGGAAGTTTCTATATCTCCTTTTGAATTACAAAAAGCCGATGAGATGTTTGTGACTAACGTAGTTGGAGGTATTCAATCAATTACAAAATACAGAAAGAAACAATACACCAATACCATTGCAAAAGAACTACTAGGTAAATTAAATGTAAAAGCTAGACTGGGATAGTTTTTTTTGCTAAAAAACCTAAATTAATTATAGGAGGGGTTTTGTGGAGCATTAGACCAAAGCTTATAGCTGCCGCCAAGTTCTAGCATTTTTTCTTTCCAAAGATTGTCGTTGGTATTACCAATGATTTTGTTTTTGTAGTCATTTGGGGTAACTACCCAACTGTTTAGTTCTAACTCCTGGCTCAGCTGCTGGGTAGACCATCCTGAATACCCCAAGAAAAAACGTATTTGAGTTTGAGTTAGTTTGTCATCAGTTAGCAATTTAGTGATAGCTTTAAAGTCTCCTCCCCAAAAAATACCTTGAGATATTTCAACACTTCCTGGAATTAGTTCTGGTATTTTATGAATAAAGTATAGATTGTCTTGCTCTACAGGACCACCATTATAAACGGGTAGCTCAGAGTTAATCTCAGGAATAAAATCTTTAAGGGTATAGTCTAGTGGTTTGTTTAGAATAAAACCTACAGAACCATTCTCTGTGGTATGCTCTGCCAATAATATGACAGATCGATTAAAAGACACATCTCCAATTATGGATGGCTTTGCAACTAGTAAAAGACCTTTATTGGGTTTAAGTAGTGTCATTATTGATTATTATATAAACTAAACCTACTATTTTTTTTTGTTATATCCAACAAAAACAGAGCTGTATATATATGTAAAATAAAAAATCCTCTCTGCAACTGCAAAGAGGATTTTTATGTTTTGAATTACAGTAATTTAGTTTACACTAGTCTGTAAGTCTGAACCTGCTTTGAACTTTACAACGTTTTTAGCAGCAATTTGAATAGTTTTCCCTGTTTGAGGGTTTCTTCCTTCTCTTGCAGCTCTTCTAGTTACTGACCAAGAACCAAAACCTACTAAAGAAACTCTGTTTCCTTTTTTAAGTGATCCCTGTACATTTCCTAGGAAAGACTCTAATGCTTTTTTAGCTGCTGCTTTTGTTACTCCAGCATCTTCTGCCATTGCGTCGATTAAATCTGATTTGTTCATAATATTTGTTTAAATTAAAAAAATGATTAAAAATACCTTTTAGTACCTATACAAATTTAAACGGATATTCAACATTGACAAGGATTGCCAAGCTAAAACCCTCTTTTTGTTAATAACTTAGGGTGATTGTTAATAAGCGAGTCAAAAAAAACGTGTTTTTTACCGACTCAACAGGCATGGGGGTTCGCAATCATTTTTGCATCTGCTGTAAAATTGTAGCCGTTTAATAAATCTTTGGCTGCCATTTTACGCTTTCCGGGTAGTTGAATTTCTATAATTTCTAATACTTGATTTGCAAGTTGCACATACAATTTTTTGTGCATTACTTTAACAGTGCCTAATGGGCTATGTTCTGAAATTTTAACGCTTCCATCTTTTGTAATAAACCATAAAGAATTTTCCTGATTTGGCTCGATGATGGCTACCTTAAATATTTTAACCTTTAGTGTGTCCTCTTCTTGGGTAAGATAACTCCATGCGCCGGGATATGGATTTAAACCTCTTATAAAATGGTCTATTGAATCTGCACTGGTGTTCCAATCTATATAGGTATTGTTTGGGGTAAGTTTTGGAGCTTCTTTTAGGTTTAGTTTAGAGAAGTCCTCTCCTGTGGGCTGTTTGGTTGTATATACTTCTGTATTACTTATAAGGGTTAAGGTATCTATTACTGCTGCGCTACCTAACTCCATAAGAGTATCGTGTAAACTACCTACAGTATCTGTTTTTGAAATAGCAATCTCTTTAGAGAGTATGATTTCTCCGGTGTCAATTTTTTCGTCAATAAAAAATGTGGTGACACCTGTAGTTTGTTCTTTGTTAATAATAGCCCAGTTTATAGGAGCAGCACCACGATATTCAGGTAATAATGAAGCGTGGAGGTTAAATGTTCCTAGACTTGGTATTTGCCAAACTACTTTGGGAAGCATTCTAAAGGCAACTACCACTTGAAGATCTGCAGATAGGGCTGTTAAGGCATCTATGAAAGAGGGGTCCTTAAGATTAGTGGGCTGTAAAACAGGAATACTCTCAATAGTTGCATATTGTTTTACTGCAGAGCCTTGAAGTGTTCTGCCGCGTCCTTTTGGTTTGTCTGGTGCGGTAACAACACCTACAACATTAAAACCACTCTCAACAATAGTTTTTAAGACACCCACTGCAAAACTAGGTGTTCCCATAAATATAATTCTTAAATTTTCAGTCTTCATGCAAACAGCTTCTTGTATTTAATACAAAGGTAGTAAAACACGCACGGTTGTAGTTCTTTAAATTTACAAACTACTACTGAACTTATTTATAATATAAAGTTGTTTAATAATTTTGTAAATAGTAGTTTTACAGTATAACTTATGAATTTAGAAAATCACATCACAAAGTATCTAGGAGTTATTGCACTTGTTTTTGCACTAATGCTCCCTACTTGTGTTGAATTTTCTCATTTGTTTGAAAACCACGAACATGAGGTATGCCATGAGCAAACCACTCATTTGCACAAAGACGCTCCACAGTGCCATAGCTGTGATTTTTATAGTTCTAGTTTTCAATACATACTACCAGAGAATTACCTTAACACATTAGTGTTAATTTCTCAAAACACAAAAGCTACCTTAACTGTAGTAGCTTTATTTTAATAAGAAATCACAATAGAGTGTCAGGGATAACTTTTTGAATACCTTTGAAAATTATTAGTTTAGCATACGATT
>CAJWPZ010000023.1 GCA_913045325.1 uncultured Flavobacteriaceae bacterium
CTAGCTATAATTGCCAATTGTTCAGACAAGTCGTCTTGCAGGTATGTTGCCTGGTTACTGGAGGCCATATAGGCATCATTAATTACTTCTGCATAGGTATATGTTGTATTGGTAGCCGCTCTTAGGAACAAAAGTTTGTCTCCATAGACACACTCTGGAAGATTTACTACATCATGCATGCCCCCTGTTTGCGCAAGATTTGCTAATTGCTCTGGGTCTGTTACAGAAAATGCATAGTTAGAATTTGTGCCCTCAAAAATAAGGTTGCCAATACTTCCAATTTGTATTGCAGGCGGTATCTCTGGTGGATTGATTAAATAATCTGGATATAAATCTTCAAAGTAGCGTCCCCACCATCCTGTTTGCTCATCGTTTATGGCATCTGTAGAGGCCCATATATCACTAGATCTAAAGTGAGATAAGCTTTGGTCTGGATACCCAACCCCATGAATCACTTTCATGTTTCCTTCTCCCCAGACAGACTCTAGGGCATTCATGTAACTAGGGATTGCAAAATCTGGACTTAGTGAAAGTAGTTCATTTTCTTGGTGGCGTATCGTTGGGCGTAAATTTGCATAGGTGTCATAATCATAAAGGGGTACAATGGTATTAAGCCCGTCGTTACCACCTTTAAGACGTATAATTACTAAAATATTATCATTCTCTGACTGAGATAGTGCTACAGATAGTGGAGATGGTGCACTAGCACTTACATTGGTTCCCCCCAGCATTATACTTCCGGCACCTGCAAGACCCAGAGCTTGAATAAAAGAACGACGATTCCAAGTGGCATGTTCTTGGTCATGGGAGTCTTTAATATCTTTATTTTTTTTGCCAGAATGAGTATCGTTAAAAAGCATAGAAGGATTATTTAAGTTGAAATTCGGGCAATTTTGTTAAGTGGTTAAGCAATAAGTATACCTGGTAAGGGGCAGTTGGATAATTAAGACTCCAGATGCCATCATCATAATAATTTTGAGGAACCTCCCATTTTAGTACGCTAGTAGCTACTTGATAATCTGCTTGGGTGAATAACTCTTTTGAATTAAAGAAATCTACCACCGCTTTTGTGATCACAAAGGGGTCATTGATATCACTAGATAACGCTCTAGCTAAATCGACAAACTGTGCTTGTAATTCCAATTCAAATAAGTAGCTATTAAAAAGTTCCATAATTTGCCAACGACCAGGGAGGGTTTCTGTATTTATCCAGTTTTGATCTCTCTGCCATCCAGAAACATCTGGCGGGTTGTAAATCTCTTGCCCAAGAATACCGGTATAATAAATCAAGTTCTGCAACACAGTGTCATTATAAAAGAGATTACCTTCATTGATGTAATTAAAGACAACATCATAAGGGCTTTTAATTACCACTCCTATCGCGCGCTGATCAAAAAAATGTTGGCTTTTAAAAAGCTGTTTAAGCATGGGTGCCAATTCAAAGTTAGCATCAATAAGGGTTTGTGCCAATGGATTTATAATATCTTCTTGTGTTATGGCATCATACTCATGGCTTACAAAGAATTTATAAAGTTTGGTGCAAATAAACTGTGCAATTTCTGTCTCTCTGAGTTCAAACAGGGTGTCTATAAGCTCATCATAGGAGTAAAATTGCTCAGACCCAAAAACTGTTTTTGGGCCTTCATCCCAGGTGCTTTGATCAAAATATATTTGTGCACCAGGCTCATCCCAGTGGTTGTATCCTGTTAAAGCCCTGGCGGTTTCTAATATGTCTTGTTGGGTATAATTGTTGTTTTCTCCTAAGGTAAATAATTCAAAAAGTTCTCTAGCATAATTTTCGTTTGGGTTATTACTAGTATTTTCAAAACCATTAAGGTAAATAAGCATTGTAGAATTAACACCAACAGCCCTCACAAATTCTTTGAAATTACCTAAGGCATATTTTTGCATTAAGTTGTAATATTGAAACATATACGGCGCGTAATTGTAACTATCAAGCTGTGTTACAAAATGATTCATCCAAAACATGGTGAGCCTATCTCTTAAACCTCCTGCAATAGTGTCATTGGCTGTTTGCAAATACCATTGATCAATATAAGTAGGATTTTCTGTATCAATATCAGTAAAATCACTAATTCCAAAATACCCCCAAGGTGGAGTGGGTGTTGTATCTAAACTAGCCGCAGTATCTACAATAGTAACTACAACAGTAGCTGGGTTAAGTGGCAGTGCAGCGTCTACACCAGCCAAGTTAACACCATAGGCCAGGCGTCTATAGAGGTGTTTTATTTTTTGTGATGTCCAAGGGTTTTCCCCAGAGGGGACATACTGCTCAAGTAGCGCGGTGTTACAAGGAGGGTTGGTGGTGGCTTCCATAAAAATAGTTTGTTAATGCTCCAATGTGGTTAAATACTTTGTATTTTTATACTATGGTTTAATTTTAATTTTAAATATAACCTAAAAGTTTAACATATAATAGATTGCCCTTGAATAACTTACATCATCACCACCCTAAAAAACTACAAAAAGGAGATACTATTGCAATTGTTTCTACGGCCAGGAAAGTTTCAAAAAAAGAACTGGCCCCTGCTATATTATTTGCAAATAAAATGGGCTTAGAAGTGCATTTAGGCAAAACTATTGCCGCAGAAAAAAATCAATATGCTGGAGATGACGCCTTGCGTGCACAAGATTTTCAACACGCGCTAGACAACCCGCACATAAAAGCTATTTGGTGTGCTAGAGGTGGGTATGGCACCATACGCATGGTTGATTTGTTAAACTTCACTCAGTTTATACAACAGCCAAAATGGCTTATTGGCTTTAGTGATGTTACGGTATTACACAGCCATATAAATAAACTCCAAATCCCAACTATTCATGGCCAGATGTGTTTGGAGATAGAAAAAAAATCACAAGCCTCAAGAGATACTTTACACCACCTGTTATTTCACGAAAACCCTGCTATTAACTATAGCTTTGAATCTTCACCTTTGTCCAGAAATGGCAGGGCAACGGGCACCTTGGTTGGGGGTAATTTGTCTGTGCTGTATAGTATATTAGATAGCACCAGTGAGGTAGATTGGCATGGCAAGGTTTTGTTTATCGAAGATCTTGACGAAATGCTATACCACATAGACAGAATGATGCAAAATTTAAAAAGAAGTGGGCGCCTTAAAAATCTTGCAGGTCTTATTGTAGGTGGCATGAGTGAGATGCGAGACAACACCATTAGTTTTGGAAAAACCGCTCATGAAATTATATTTGAGACAGTCCAAGAATATCAATACCCCGTCTGTTTTAATTTCCCTGCTGGTCATATTCAAGATAATAGAGCGTTAGTTTTTGGCAAACAAGTAACTTTAGAGGTAAGCCCAAACCAGGTGAGGGTAAGCTATAATTAGATTTGTATTTAAGATATAATTACTTAATTTTATAGCTACGAAACTCCCCTTTTATACGTCCCCTTTTTAAAAGTATAAAACAATGGCAACCCATACAGATTTAGGCCGCCTGGGAGAATCTCTTGCGGTAGGTTATTTACTAGAAAATCACTATATCATTTTAGAGCGAAACTGGAGGTTTCAAAAGGCAGAAATAGACATCATTGCAAAAAAAGATGCTCAAATTATTATTGTTGAGGTCAAAACAAGAACGAGTAATTATTTTGGTGACCCGCAGTCTTTTGTAAGCTCAGAAAAAATAAAACTGCTGCTGCATGCGGCAAACCACTACTTGGTTTCAAACAACATTACCTTAGAGACTAGGTTTGATATTTTGGCCATCATTAAAAATAAATCTACCCAAGAGATTTCTCACTTTAAAGATGCGTTTTATTATTTTTAAGGTCTAAAATAGAGATTATAATGAGGCTTTCTGTAGTATAGATAATACCTTTGAAATAGAAGAAACTTGCTCGATGGTGAGTAATAAACGCAGTCCATTTCGAGTATTTTTTTCTTTTATTTTTACACTTGAGGGGTTGTTTTGTGCAAAGTTTAGCACTTTAGAAAAGCCCTCTGTTTGATAAAAATCACTTTGTTGATCACTGATAAAATAACCAATAAAGCGGCCTTGTTTTATAATCACCCGCTCTATGCCCATTTTTATTGCAATCCATTTAATACGCACACTGTCAAATAAAGAAATCACCTGCGGCGGCAGCTCACCAAAGCGATCCTCCAGAGTCTTTTGAAATGCCTCCAAGCCAGCCTGATCTTTAACCTGGTTAAGCTTGGTATAAAGGTTTAACCTTTCGGTAATGTTATTGATATATTCATCGGGGAATAATATTTCAAAATCTGTGTCGATGGTCACCTCTTTTACAAAGGTTCTGTTTTCAAAATCTGCATCTGTTTGTTCATACAAATCTTTAAACTCCTTCTCTTTCAGCTCCTGTATAGCCTCTGCTAATATTTTTTGATAGGTTTCAAAACCAATTTCATTTATAAATCCACTTTGTTCTCCGCCTAGTAAATCTCCTGCTCCCCTAATTTCAAGATCTTTCATGGCAATATTAATTCCGCTACCCAAATCACTAAACTGCTCTAGGGCAGTGATTCTTTTTCTAGCGTCATCTGTCATGGCAGAATAAGGAGGTGTTATAAAATAACAAAATGCCTTTTTGTTACTTCTACCCACACGGCCTCGCATTTGGTGAAGATCACTTAGTCCAAAGTTATTTGCATTGTTTATAAATATAGTATTTGCATTAGAGACATCTAGACCGCTTTCTATAATAGTGGTGGCCACCAGTACATCAAATTCGTTATTCATAAACCCTAGCATAAGCGACTCTAATTTTTTGCCCTCTAATTGCCCGTGCCCAATGCCTATTTTAGCGTCTGGAACCAAACGCTGTATCATGCCAGCAACTTCTTTTATGTTTTCTATACGGTTGTGTACAAAGAAGGTTTGTCCTCCTCTAGATATTTCATATATAATGGCATCTCTAATGATTTCTTCTCCAAAACGAATTACGTTAGTCTCAACAGGGTGCCTATTGGGAGGTGGGGTAGTAATTACACTTAAATCTCTGGCGGCCATAAGTGAAAACTGAAGTGTTCTTGGTATTGGAGTAGCTGTTAGGGTGAGGGTGTCTACATTTTCTTTAATCGTTTTTAATTTGTCTTTTACGGCAACTCCAAATTTTTGCTCTTCATCAATAATTAACAGGCCAAGATCTTTAAACTCTATTGCTTTACTTACTAGTTGATGAGTCCCGATAACAATGTCTAATCTTCCACTTTTTAAATTCTCTAAGACAGCTTTGCGTTCTTTGGCAGTTCTAAATCTGTTTAGGTAATCTACCTTTACAGGCATAGCCTCCAATCTTTCGCTAAAGGTTTTAAAGTGCTGAAATGCTAATATTGTGGTAGGCACTAAAATGGCAACTTGCTTGCCATTATCAACGGCTTTAAAAGCTGCACGAACCGCAACTTCTGTTTTTCCAAACCCAACGTCTCCACAAATTAATCTATCCATAGGGCGCTCACTCTCCATGTCTGCTTTTACATCTGCAGTTGCCGTTGACTGATCTGGGGTGTCTTCAAAGATAAAACTAGACTCTAACTCATGTTGCAAATAGCTATCTGGATCATATTGGAATCCTTTTTCTAGCCTTCTTTTTGCGTATAACTCTATTAAATTAAAAGCAATGTGTTTTACTCTTGCTTTTGTTTTTTGTTTTAGTTTTTTCCAGGCAGCACTTCCTAATTTGTAAATTTTTGGAACCGTGCCATCTTTCCCGGTGTATTTCGAAATTTTATGTAAGGAGTGTATGCTTAGATATAAAATATCACGCTCCCCGTATATTAATTTAATTGCTTCTTGTTGTTTGCCTTCTACTTCAATTTTTTGTAAACCTCCAAACTTTCCTATTCCGTGATCAATATGGGTTACATAGTCACCCACCACAAGGTTGGTTAATTCTTTTAGGGTAATGGCTTGTTTTTTAGCGTACCCGTTTTTAAGGCTAAATTTGTGGTAGCGTTCAAAAACTTGATGATCTGTGTAGCAAATATGTTTGCTTTGGTGGTCAATAAACCCCTGGTAAAGAGGAAAAACAACAGTCTCAAATTGTGTTACATCTACCTTGGCGTCTGCAAAAATATCTTCAAATCGTTTTGCTTGCTGCTCGCTGGCGCAAAAAATATAATTGGTATATCCCTTTACTGTATTTTGATTTAGGTCTTCAATCAGTAAATCAAACTGTTTGTTAAAAGAGGGTTGTGGTGTGGTGTTAAAGCTAATAAGCTTTAAGGTGTTATCTGTGGCTTTATCACCTGCTTTTTGTCTTAACCCGTGGGGGTTGCTACTGGCTAAGGTTATGGTTTTAAATGCTTCAAATTGTTTTTTTAATAGCCCTGAGGTACAAAACAACGCCTCGGGAGAAATTCTTTTCACCTCTCCTTGCAGATCATTATACGCCTTGGTTGCTTTAGAAAAAAGAGAGTCTATAGCGCTGTTTACTATTTCTTGATCTTTAAGGCAAATAACGGTCTTTCCAGAGATGTATTTAAGAAAACTCTCTCTGTTTTCTTCCAGGAGTTTGTTTTCTACATTAGGGATTACAAACACTTTTTTTAACTGCTCGAGAGATAGTTGTGTTTCAACATCAAAGGTTCTTATGGAGTCAATTTCATCACCAAAAAACTCAATTCTGTAGGGCTCATCATTACTAAAAGAAAACACATCTAAAATACCACCTCTAACAGAAAACTCTCCCGGCTCTGTTACAAAATCTACTCTTTTAAAGTTGTATTCAAATAACACTTCGTTTACAAAATCAATAGACAGTTGTTCTCCAACCGAAATTTTTAGGGTGTTTTTTTCTAGCTCTTTTTTTGTGACTACTTTCTCAAATAACGCTTCGGGGTAGGTAACAATAAGCGCTGGTTTTTTTCTGGAATTAATACGGTTTAACACCTCACTTCGCAGCAAAACATTTGCGTTGTCTGTCTGCTCTATTTGATAAGGTCTTCTATAACTTCCAGGGTAGAAAAGTACGTTTTGATCTCCTAGTATGTTTTCTAAATCATTGAGATGGTATGCTGCCTGCTCTTTGTCATTTAAAATTAGCAGAAAGGGTAGCGCTGTTTGCTTAAATAGCTCGGCAATTGTAACAGATAGTGCGCTTCCAACAAGTCCTGCCACCACACAGTTATCCCTAGTTTGCTCGTTAAGCTGGGTTTTTAATGCCGCTAGTGCAGAAGACTCTCTAAAGAGAGAGCGAACAAGTGTTTTGCTCATAGATTGCAAAAATAGACCAAAGTTAAACCCTCACAAAGAGTGTTAAGATTTATTTAAACAAATCTCCTTGTTTTTTAGGATTTTTTATGAAGTTTAGCCCTCTGGTTGGCGACGCTATTTTTTATGGCGTGAATACTACTACTCAAAATTAATAGCCCTGCACACAAATACGCCATTTGCGTAATAGCCTGATAACCCTCTGCGTTTGCAACTCCAATGGCTACAAGACCCCAGGCGCCAACTAGGGCAAATTCGGGCATGTTTTTTTTCCAGGTGACCATAAGATTTATAAAAGTGGCAATGCCAATCATTGTAAAGGTCCAGGCCTCTGGGGAGATCCCCCAGCCATCCCAGCCAATTTTTGTAAGATATATGGTAACATTTGCAATACAAGCCACCGTAAGCCATCCGCTATAAATAATAAAGGGCCACCACAAAAATACAATGGTTGAAAGTGGGGCGTCCCAAAGTTTCATTTTATTTCTAACCACAATTTGCATCAAACAAAATAAAATAAAGAAAATAACAAAGGTAGAAAGTAGTATGTGATCACAAACAAACAAGTAACACCATAGGCTATTTGCAATACAACTTAGTATAAACCATCCTTTTGTTTTTTCTACAAACCCATCATCAGATACGGTAACAAAAAGACTTCTAGATTGGTAGATAACAAATCCAAGAAGCAACAAATATATAATTCCCCAAATAGAAAACCCGTAACTAGCAGGGGTAAAAAGGGTTTGATATTTACCGCTAATAGCTGCTTGTGTGGAGTTGTTAAACATGCCAGTACTAGAGCCGTAATTAACGTAAATAGTGCCAATAAAAAACACAATATTAAGAACTTGTAGTAGTTTTTTCAAGAGAGTAGGGGTTTGTTAAAACAAATGTATAGCTTTAAACTTAGGGTACTTCTCTTTAAATAAAAATAGTACAATTCAAAAAAATAGTATCTTTCTGTTTCTAAAGTACTATTAAATGAAAAACCATTACCATATTGAATCTCTAGAGGCATACAATCAGGCCTGTAAGGACGCCTCCAACACTCCGCAAGATTTTTGGGACACCATTGCTCGTGAAAATTTTGACTGGATAGCCCCCTGGGAAAGTGTACTAGAACATGATTTATCTATACCAGAGGTAAGCTGGTTTAAAGGCGCTAAATTAAACATCACTTTAAATTGTATAGATAGGCATTTGGCCACTCGAGGATCTAAAACTGCCTTACTATTTGAGCCTAATGATCCTGGGCAAGCTGCTGAGGCCATTAGTTATAAAGAACTTCATCAGCGTGTTTGTAAAATGGCAAATGTGCTTAAGAGTAGGGGCATACAAAAAGGTGATAGGGTGTGTTTGTATTTGCCTATGATACCAGAGTTGGCAGTAGCCGTATTGGCTTGTGCTAGAATTGGCGCTGTTCATTCTGTGGTGTTTGCTGGATTTTCTGCTGCGGCCCTAGCTACACGAATAAACGATTGCGATTGTAAAATGGTTATTACTAGTGATGGGTCTTACAGGGGCGCTAAAACTATAGATTTAAAAGTTATAGTTGACACCGCGCTATTAAGCTGTAAGGCTGTACAAACCGTATTGGTTGTCAAAAGAATAGGGACCCAAATTACCTTGCAAGAAAACCGTGATTATTGGATACAACCACTACTTGATGCTGCCTCTGGCGTTTGCCAAGCTGAGGTTATGGACGCAGAGGACCCTTTATTTATTTTATATACCTCTGGATCTACCGGAAAACCCAAAGGAATGGTACATACCACTGCAGGGTATATGGTATATAGTGCCTTTTCGTTTAAAAATGTATTTCAGTACCAAGAGAAAGACGTGTATTGGTGTACCGCAGATATTGGCTGGGTTACAGGCCACAGTTATATTGTATATGGACCCTTGGCCAATGGAGCCACTTCCTTGATGTTTGAAGGAGTGCCTACCTATCCAGATGCTGGACGCTTTTGGGAGGTAGTTGCAAAACACAAGGTCACTCAGTTTTATACCGCGCCCACAGCCATTAGAGCCTTAGCTAAAGAATCATTATCTCTAGTGGAGAAACACGATTTATCCTCTTTAAAGGTTCTTGGCAGTGTTGGAGAGCCTATAAATGAGGAGGCATGGCACTGGTATGATGATCATATCGGTAAAAATAAAGCTCCTATTGTAGATACTTGGTGGCAAACAGAAACAGGAGGTATTATGATTACTTCTTTGCCAGGGATCACAAAAACAATCCCAACTTATGCAACCCTACCTTTGCCTGGTATTAAACTAGCTCTTATGGATGACACAGGGCAACAAATTACAAGGCCTCAGGGGCAAGGAAAGCTATGTATAACCTTTCCGTGGCCTTCTATGGCGCGCACTATTTACGGGAATCATCAGCGGTATAAACAAACCTATTTCTCAACCTTTGACAATGTTTACTTTACAGGTGATGGCGCCTTAAGAGACCCCCAAGGTAATTATAGAATTACCGGAAGAGTAGATGATGTTATTATAGTCTCTGGCCATAATTTAGGCACAGCCCCCATCGAGGATGCAATAAATCAACACCCTTTGATTGCAGAGAGTGCTGTTGTTGGTTTTGCTCATGATATAAAAGGGACTGCCCTTTATGGGTATGTAACCCTTAAAAACACCGGTGTTACAAATCAAGACCAACTACGCAAAGAGATAAATGCAAAGATTGCCCTAGAGATTGGAGCTATTGCAAAACTTGATAAAATTCAATTCACTGACGGCTTGCCAAAAACCAGAAGTGGAAAGATAATGCGCAGAATACTGCGAAAGATTGCCGAGAAACAAACCGATAATTTAGGGGATATTTCTACCCTGTTAAATCCAGAGGTAGTGAAAGATATTAAAGATAATGCGCTTTAAATTTTAAGATGGTTACTTCATAAAGCTTTCTGCCTTGGTTACCATGTTCTTGCTTCCGCAGAAAAAAGCAACACGCTGGTGTAGCTCCGTGGGTTTGATGTCTAGAATTCTTGTATACCCATCACTGGCTTTACCTCCAGATTGTTCTGCTATATAGGCCATGGGGTTACATTCATACAACAATCGTAATTTTCCGTTTGGATCCTTTGAGGTGTTTGGGTACATGTATATACCTCCTTTAATCATGTTTCTGTGGAAATCTGAAACCAAAGATCCTATATATCTTGAAGTATAAGGCCTGTCTTGTTCTTCTTTTTGGCAATATTTAATATAGTCTTTTACACCCTGTGGGAAATGCACATAGTTTCCTTCATTTACAGAATAAATAGTTCCGTCTTCTGGAAATTGCATGTTAGGATGTGATAAGTAATAGGTTCCAATGGCTGGGTTTAATGTAAAGCCATTTACCCCATGTCCTGTAGAGTATACAATCATTGTTGAGGTGCCATATACAATATATCCTGCTGCTACCTGCTTGTTTCCGGGCTGTAAAAAATCCTTAGTTGTTACAGGAGATCCCTCTGGGGTAATTCTTCGGTAGATAGAAAAAATAGTACCTACAGAAACATTAACATCTATATTAGAGGATCCATCTAGAGGGTCTATTAAGACAATATAATTGTTGTCGTTTTTTTTATTTTTACCTACAACGGTTATAAAGTCATCTTCTTCTTCGCTGGCAATACCACATACAATTTCTCTATTGATGAGTGTTTTGATAAACACATCATTTGCGTATACATCCAATTTTTGTTGGTCTTCTCCTTGCACATTTGTTTCTCCTGCTGTTCCCAAAATATCAACCAAACCAGCTTTATTTACTTCATGGTTTACCACCTTTGCCGCCAAACGGATAGAATTAATTAGTCTAGAAAGTTCACCAGAGGAGTATTTAAATTCTGTTTGGTTTTCTATAATAAATTCTCCTAATGTTTTATTTTTATTTGGCATAATGGGTTGTTCAAGGAATTTAATGCAAATATCGCATTTTTTAAGAAATTGAACCGATATTTGTGTATCAAAACTATATCTAATGAGTGTTGTTGTAAGAAAAGCCAATAAAGAAGATATGCCCGAGGTACTCGAGCTTATCAAAGAACTTGCGGTGTATGAGAAACAACCAAATGCAGTCCAGATTGATGTTGACACTCTTGCTTGTGAAGGGTTTGGTAACCAGCCTCTTTTTACTTGTTTTGTATCTTTGTTAGAGGGTCAAATTGTAGGGATGGCATTATGCTATTTTAGATTTTCTACCTGGAAGGGACGCACGGTTCACCTAGAAGATTTAATTGTAAAAGAGTCTAAACGGGGTCAGGGCGTTGGCATGGCACTCTATAAAAAAGTTATGGAGCATGCAGCATCTTTTAATGTAAAAAGGGTAGAGTGGGTGGTCCTTGGTTGGAACACTCCTGCCATAAAATTCTATGAAAAAACAGGAGCAACCATTTTAAAAGATTGGTATTTAGCTCAATTTGACCAAGAAGGATTGTCTCATTTTATTACCCCTAGTTGTTAACCTAAAAATGTAGCTTTGTGATCCACACTATGAATGTATTTAAATTTGGAGGCGCTTCTGTAAAAGATGCTCAGGGGGTTAGAAATGTAGCTGCTGTTTTACAGCAAACGCAGCACAGCAATCTTGTTATTGTAATTTCGGCAATGGGTAAAATGACCAACGCTTTAGAGGGTGTTGTGAACTATTATTTTAATGACCCTATAAAAGTAAAACAAGCCCTAGAAGATATTAAAGCATATCACTGGTCTATCTCCCAGGAAATATTTACAGATATTAATGCGCCAGTTTTCAAACAAATACAAGAATTAATTACAACGGTATCTTCTTTTTTACAAACTAATAAATCTACCAATCAGGCCTATGTTTATGATCAAGTGGTTGGCTATGGAGAGCTTCTTTCTACCACTATTGTATCTGCATATTTAACTCAAATGGCCATAAAAAACACCTGGGTTGATATACGTAGGTGTATTGTTACAGACCCTAACTTTAGAGATGCCTCTGTAGATTGGCAAACTACAAAGCAGCACATTTCCAAAAACATAGCACCCACTGGTATTACCATAACCCAAGGGTTTTTGGCGGCAGAGGCTACCAATAATTTTACAACAACTTTGGGTAGAGAGGGTAGTGATTACACCGCCGCAATTCTTGCCTACTGTTTAAACGCAGCAAGTGTCACCATCTGGAAAGATGTCCCTGGGGTTTTAAATGCAGACCCTAGGTTTTTTAAAACCACGACCTTATTACATCACATTTCTTATAGAGAAGCCATAGAGCTGGCTTTTTATGGCGCCTCTGTTATACATCCTAAAACCCTACAGCCCCTTCAGAAAAAAGAGATACCTTTATTTGTGAAGTCTTTCTATGACCCTCTAAGCCCTGGTACTTGTGTGGGCAAGGGTGTTACTTTAGACCCAAAAACAGCCTGTTTTATTTTAAAGAAAGGGCAAGTACTTTTGTCTTTATCATCACTTGATTTTAGTTTTATAGTAGAAAAAAATATAAGTGATGTGTTTATATTACTTCATAAATACAAAATGAAGGTTTCATTAATTCAAAACTCTGCCATTAGTTTTTCTGTGGTTATAGATAATACATACAATAATCTGGATGTGCTGCTTACCTCTCTGCGCTCTACCTTTAGGGTAAGTTGGAATGAAGATGTGACTCTTTATACCATCCGTCATGCATCCTCAAATGATGTAAAGTCTCTTATTCAAAACAAAGAGGTTTTGTTAAAACAAGAAAGTAGAGAGACCGTGCAGGTGGTTATTAAAGATTAAAGTGAGATTTTGAAAAGCTGTGGCAATAGTCTTTTATCTCTTCTCTAGCTTTTATAAATGCAGCTTGAGTTTGATCTGGTGTGCCTATAAATTTTGATGGGTCATAAAAATTATGATGCAATCTTTCTGCGGTTGGGGCAGCAATGAAGGGACAATTTTCAAAGGCATGATCACAGACTGTGATTATATAATGCCAATCTATTTCTTGGTACTCATTCACGTTGTTGGAGGTGTGACTGGAAATATCAATTCCATCTTTTTTCATGGCTAAGGCCGCTCCAGGGTTAATACCATGTGTCTCTATTCCTGCACTGTAAATGGTTGCCTTATCTCCAAGAAGTTGACAAAGGTATCCATGTGCCATTTGGCTTCGGCAACTATTTCCTGTACAAAGCACCAGTATGTTTTTCATGTGTTTTATGAGTTAGCTACTTTTTTTAAATCTATTAACAACAGCCACTTCCAGGGTCGCAACTATTTGCTTGGGGCTGGGTGTTTTGTGTTTCTGGAACTCCGCAAATATCTTCTGCTTTACAAGCCGTTTTTTGAGTTGCTAGTTGTAGCATTAAATTGCTTCCATGAAACTCAACACCGGTTACAAATAATTGAGCGGTATGAAACAAGGCATTTCCGTATTCAAAACACACCTCGCTTTGATTGGTATAAGGTCTTATTTTTCCTACGGTGTCTAAAATAGCTAAGGCTTTATCGCAGGTCATAAAATCTGTCTTTCCTATCTCCAAGGGGCTTTCCCAGAGTTGGATGATGGTTTGCTTCCAGGAGTCTTCTCTAGCGCCGCAATCTACAGAGTCTACGGTAATATGTTTTACTTCTGTAATATGATAATTGGCTCCAACAAGCTGCCCAGGCATGTATTGAAACAGCAATGATTTATCTGGATGTTCTTTTAGGGTGTTAAAAAATTCTTGTGTGGTCATTGCTTTATTTTTTTATTTCTTAGAACTAATGTGTTTATACTATAGAGGCTCCTTTAAACGCATCGATTATTTTATGGACAATAACTTGGGCTAACTTTTCTTTACTCTCAACTGTCCAGCCAGCAACATGGGGGCTTAAAATAACATTGTCCATCGCCAAAAGCTCCTCCAGCTCCAGGGGCATCTTATCTGTAAACAATGATTCAAAAGATAGTTTTTCATATTCTAAAACATCCAAACCAGCTCCTAGTATTTTTCCGCTTTTTAACCCAGAAACTACATCTTTAGTCACCACGCTTTTTCCTCGTGCGGTGTTAATAAGCCAAAATGGTTTTTTAAATTTGGCTATAAAAGCAGCGTCTACCATTTGGTTGGTTTGTGGTGTCCAAGGAGTGTGCAGGCTTAGTACATCTGCCTGTTGTTGTAATGTTTGCAAAGATACTTGTGTTGCATTTTTATTACCTAGGTCTTCCTTAATATCATAACAAAGCACCTTGCAATTAAAGCCTTTTAATTTTTTGGCAAAACAGCGGCCCATGTTTCCGTAGCCAATAAGGCCAATGGTTTTTCCTTGGATTTCTAATCCTCTGTTAGTCTCTCTCTCCCAGCGCCCAGCCTTTACTTGCCTATCTGCGCTATTTAACTTATTAAACAGTGATAATAGCATACCAAGGGCGTGTTCTGCAACTGCATTTTTGTTTCCTTGGGGCGCTGCAAATAAGGAGATGTTTTTACTTGCTGCATAAGAAATATCGATGCTTTCTAGACCAGCTCCTACGCGTGCTATAAATTTTAAATTGCTAGCCGCATCAATAAATTGTTTGTCTATCTTAAACCTACTTCTAATAACAATACCATCATAAGGTGCTATAACCCGTTCTATATCCTGTTTTGAAGAGGTGTAGTCTTCCTGGCAGTCAAACCCAGCTTGGGTAAGTTGCTGCAACAGTAGGGGATGGTTTTGATCTAGATGTAATATCTTCATTTTAAGGGGTAAGACTACAAAGATACTAGGTCTTTGTTTAGATATCTATGGTCTTAGATTATGTAAAGGTTAAATTTTTGGATAGGAGTTTTGTGTTTTCTGGTGCACCACATTACCGGTATGTTTGGTATCTAGTTTTTCAAAAAGTAAGAGATGCACCTCTTGATCTGTCTGGCTTTTTGGACAATGCTCTACTCCTTTAGGAACTACAATAATCTCCCCTTGCTGGACAATCTCTATTTTATCTCTAAAATGCATTTCTAGCACCCCTTTTTGCACAAAAAAAAGCTCGTCTTGGTTTTCGTGCTTGTGCCACACAAATTCTCCTTGAATCTTGGCTAGTAGTATCTGCATGTCATCTACAACCGCTATTTGATGTGGGTGCCATTGTTTATTAAACGTGCTAAGTTTTTCTTTAATGTTAACTGGGTGCATAGCGTTATTTTTTTATCTTAAAAATATAGTTTCTAGGATTGTAATAGGGAAGGTGGGAGCTAAAAGAAGCTTAAAAGTTTAAAATTATTTTGGCTATAAAAAAGAATAAAAATATCCCAAAAATATCATTACTTGTTGTTATAAAGGGACCTGTTGCAATGGCTGGGTCAATGCCTTTTTTGTCTAAGATAATAGGCACAAAGGTGCCTACTAGGGCAGCAACGATAATTACTAGTAGCATAGAAATAGCAATAGTAAAAGCAACTTGTTGATCCATTTGTGTTAGCGCGCCAAATAAAATAACCAAGACTCCAAGAGCCAGACCGTTAATAAGGGCAAGGCCTACTTCTTTAAGTAGCCTTTTAAACAAACTTCCCTTTACATTGTCATTGGCCAAACCCTGTACAATAATAGCACTAGATTGTACCCCAACATTTCCGGCCATAGCGGCAATAAGCGGGGTGAAGAAAAACAGCTCCACATGAGTGGCAAGGGCCTCATCATATCCTCTCATAATATACACACTCCCAAGACCTCCAAGAAGTCCTAGAACAAGCCATGGCAACCTTGCTTTTGTGAGGTCTATAATGCTGTCATCTGCCTCTACATCTTGAGAGATACCTGCAGCCATTTGGTAATCTTTTTCTGCCTCGTCTTTTATGAAATCTACAATATCATCAATGGTAATTCTTCCCACCAAAATGCCTTTGTCATCAACCACAGGGATGGCCTCTAAATCATACTTTTGCATAATACGTGCCACCTCTTCATTTTCTGTATGTACAGTGACGTAATCTACCTTTGGAATGAAAACATCACTAATTTCTGTTTTTGCTTCTGCGGTGAGTAAATCTTTTAATGAGAGCCTACCGGTTAGTTTTCCTTCTTTGTTGGTAACATAAATGGAGTGAACTCTGGTTACATTTTCTGCCTGGCGGCGCATTTCACGAACACAGCCTGCAACGGTCCAAGTTTCTTTTACCTGCACCAATTCTTTGGCCATTAAAGCTCCAGCGGTATCCTCATCATAGTTAAGCAGTTCAACAATATCTGCGGCACGCTCCTGATCTTCAATTTTATCTATTACTTTTTGCTGGATTGTTTCATCCAGTTCACCAATAATATCTGCAGCATCATCTGTGTCAAGCTCCTGAAGCTCTGCAGCAATTTCTATAGGAGAGAGGCGCTCAAGAATTTTTTCTCGCACATCATCATCAAGCTCCATTAGGGCCTCAGATGTTAAATCACTCTCTAGTTGTTTAACAAGGTATGTTGCCTGATCACTTTTGAGCTCTTCAATGAGTTCTGCGATATCTGCAAAGTGAAATTCTTGCAAAAGTTCGCGCAACGCATTACCATCTTTTTTGGCAATGAGTTGAGCTATTTGCTCTATAAAATCATTGGTGAGTTGAAATTGCATCGGCTTCTAATTTTTGTGTTAGTGCAATAAATTGCGCTACAGATAGCTGCTCGGGTCTTTGCCCAAAGATAGCATCTTCTTTTATTTTATCTGAAAGATTAAAAGATTTTAAACTATTTCTTAAGGTTTTACGTCTTTGTTGGAAGGCAGTTTTAACAACTTTATACAGCATGGTCTCACTACAATCAATGTCTAAGGAGGTTTTTCTGCGCAATCTAAGCACGCCGCTCTCAACTTTGGGTGGCGGGTTAAATACCGTAGGAGGAACCGTGAAAAGATACTCTGCATCGTAAAATGCCTGGGTTAGTACAGAGAGTATGCCATAGGTTTTACTACCTTCTTTGGCGCAAATACGCAGCGCCACTTCTTTTTGAAACATGCCACTAAATTCTGGCACCTGCTGCTTTATCTCGAGCATTTTAAATACAATTTGGGTAGATATATTGTAAGGAAAGTTACCTGTAATACCAAACTGCGCTGTTCCAAAATAATCTTGTAGGTCTTCTTTTAAGAAATCTGCCTCCAAAATCTGCAGGTTTTCATTTGGGTACTTATTAATTAGATACTCCACAGATTCGCTATCGAGTTCCATGGCCACTAGATTGATGTCTTTCTTTAGCAAATATTTGGTCATTACTCCTGTTCCTGGACCAATTTCTAACACATTTTTATAGCCCTCAAGCTGCAGGGTTTGAGAGATGTCGTTGGCAATAGTTTCGTCTATTAAAAAATGCTGTCCAAGGTATTTTTTTGCGCGTACAGAATCGTTTTGAGGATTAAATTCTCTCTTAGGAACCGCGCTGTGCTTGTTGTATTTTTTCTTTTTTGCCATGGTATTTGTTGTAGCGGTATTTAGTGAGTTATTGCTCGCAAATTACTTCAAGTTCTGTTCTAAAGGCTATATACTTTCCTTCAAATGCTTTGCCTTGCGCCCTGAGTGTCGGGGCATCTTGTGTGTAATATTTCTCTAGGGTTTGTTTGGTGTCTGTGGTGTATTGTACAGAGTAGGTGATCCCACCCATCTGCTCCTCTACCATTACCTTGGTCATAAGGGCCTTGCTAAATTTATTGGTAGCTAGCATGGCTGGGATGTGGATGGTCTTCATCCAATCTAACCATTTTTGGTGTATGTCGTTTTCTACGTTAATAGTGACGTTGTATATATACATAGTGTTATTTCAAGGTTATTCTTTTTTTATCTTCCTCTGAGCATTCGATACTTCTTTCTAGATTGGATAAAGTAAATACTATCTGCAAAGTCAAAAACAATTTGCTCGTAATACTCTTTTGCTTTTTGAGGATCTTGTAATTGATGCTCATATAAATTTGCGAGGTTAAAATACGCATCGTCTGCTAAGATTTCATCTTTATAAAGTGAAATTATTTTTAGGTAATTGGCCTCCGCTTTTTTGTATTGCTTAGTTTTTTCAAAGAGCTCTGCCTGTTTTAAAAGCGCTTCGTCTTCTATTTTTTCTCCTTTGTGGGTTGTTAAAATTTCTGACAGAACTTCGATGGCCTGGGTGTCTTTGTTTTGAAGGGCAAGGAAATCTGCCCTGGCATATTTTTTTAAAGCACTTTGCAGAGAGTCTTCTAGGGTGTTGTCATGAATCATGAGGGTCATTTTCAGGGCATCATTTGCAATAAGCTGGGTGGTAGATTTACGCAAGACATCTGTCTGGGCTTTTGCCCAAACAAAATCACCTTTAAAATAACTTGTTCTTGCCACTTTAAATCTAGCCTGTTGCGCCAAGACATCACTCTTTACTTTGTTTTGGATTTGAGAATAATAAATAAGGGCTCTATTAAATTTTTCGTCAAAGACTAAGATATCGGCCAATTCCATCTTAACTAAAGATTCCTGGTATTGGTTTAGCGGTTTTTTAATGAGTTTTTTTAGATTGGCAATGGCAAGGGGTATTTCATTGGCAGTAAAAGCTAAAAAGTGATTGTAGTCTATTTGAAGCAAATAGCTCTGGCCGCCATAACCGTATTGATCGAGCAGGGTTTCAAACTCCTGGGCTATTTTTTTATAGTCTTTTTCTTGGGCGGTGGCTAGCCTTATTTTCATCAGGTATTGATGCCCTTGCAGCTTAGCGCTTGGTGTTGCAGATTTTTCAATCAAAAAATTGATGATCTGCTCTGCGTTTTGATAGTCTTTCTCGTCTAAGGTGATTACGGCAAGATCAACAATAGCCCTTAGGTCTTGATCTCCCATTCTTTTAAAAATGGCTTTTTCTTGGGTAAATGCCTTGTTAAATTCTTTTTGCTGAATAAACAACCAGCTTAAAAGTTCATTGTAGAGCACATCTGGTCCTTGCTGTAATTTTTTCAGCAGTGTTTTTCTTAGTAAAACATTGGCATTGTTTTGCGGGTCTTGGGTGATATACAAACTAAAATTACGCTGTGCCAAGGGCTTATAGCGCTGTTGTAGTTTTACCGCATTGATGTATTTTAAAAACATCTTCTCAAGGGCTCCCTGCTCTCCGTATATACGGGCAACTTGAATGTTGTAGTTTACTGCTGGATTAAGCTCCATTGCTTTTTCATAGGCCATAATTGCCTTGTCTAGTAAGCTAAACTGTTCAAATTTTTTGGCAACAAGCGAGCTGTAATTTGGTTTTTGTGCAACTAATTCAAGGGCTTGGGCGTAGTATTTGTTTGCCAGAGAATCTTTTTTTTGTAAAGCGTAATTGTGTCCTAGATCAACCAAATATTGATTTTGACCATTGCGGTTTTTTAATTGTTTTTCAAGTAATACCTGCGCCTGTTCAAAGTTTTCTAGTTGCTGATGGGCCTCTACAAGCTTTAGCATATACTGGCTTTTGTAGGGCGTCTTAGCGTACAGTTTCTCGTAGATAGAAATAGCCTTCTGGAACTCTCCGCGGTCAAAGTAGTTTTCGGCTAAAATTTCGCTTTGCGAAAAAACCGAACTACTGGCAAGAAAAAATAAAACAACATACAATAACCGCATAGGGTAAAGATAGTGTTTTTAGCCTCTTCTATAAAGATAAAAACCACTGCTTAAAAGTAAAACAGTGGTTTATAGCTCTAAAATTGATTATTGTTTCAAATAGCTTAATCTATCATGTCAAAACCACAATAGGGTACAAGTACCTCTGGAATTTTTATACCCTGGGGGGTTTGGTAATTTTCTAATATACCTGCCAGTACTCTAGGTAAAGCCATTGAGCTACCGTTTAGGGTGTGCGCTAGTTTGTTTTTACCATCTGTGTCTTTAAAACGAAGCTTTAATCTATTTGCTTGAAAGGTTTCAAAGTTAGAAACAGAACTTACCTCAAGCCATCTGTCTTGTGCCGTTGAGAAGACTTCAAAATCATAGGTGATTGCCGCTGCAAAACCAAGATCTCCACCACATAGGCGTAAAATCCTGAAAGGGAGTTGTAACGCTCTCAAGATATTGGCAACGTGCTCGACCATATTCTCTAGTGCTTTTTCACTATTCTCTGGATGCTCGATACGCACTATTTCTACTTTATCAAACTGGTGCAATCTATTTAAGCCGCGAACATGGGCGCCATAACTACCAGCTTCTCTTCTAAAGCAAGGGGTGTAACTTGTACATGATATAGGCAAATCTGCCACTTGGACCAGACTTCCTCTAAACATATTTGTTACCGGTACCTCTGCCGTTGGTATTAAATAAAGATCATCTACACCAACGTGATACATTTGCCCTTCTTTGTCTGGCAATTGTCCAGTTCCAAATCCAGAGGCTTCATTTACAAGATGCGGTACTTGGTACTCTGTATACCCTGCTGCTGTATTTTTATCAAGAAAATAAGAAATAAGTGCGCGTTGCAGGCGGGCTCCTTTTCCTTTAAATACAGGAAACCCAGCACCGGTGATTTTAACACCCAACTCAAAATCTATGATGTCGTATTTTTTTGCTAATTCCCAGTGTGGCATGGCACCTTCTGCCAATACAGGAATAGCACCCTCTCTTAGGGTTTGCTCATTGTGATTCTCGTCCTGCCCAGCGGGAACTAACTCCTGAGGTATGTTGGGAATGGTATATAGTAGCTCTTGCAGGGTTTTTGAACTATCTTTTAACTGCTCATCTAAGGCTTTTGAGTTTTCTTTTAAAGCGCTTGTTTTTTCTTTAAGGGCGGTTGCCTGATCGGCTTTTCCTGATTTAAACAAAATGCCAATTTCTTTAGAAAGGGAGTTTGCCTCTGCCAAGATATCATCTAGTTTGGCTTGGGTAGCACGACGGTTGTCGTCTGCCTCTAGAACTTGACTTATAACAGGTGTTGCATCCATACCTCTTTTTTTCAAGGCTTTGATGAAGGCTTCTTTATGATCTCTAATGCGCTGAACTTGTAACATATTTCCCTTAATTTTTATAAGGCAAAGTTATGGAATTTGTAATAATGAAGGCTTTATTGTAGTAGAAATTAGCAACTAGATTTAGTAGCCTGTATAATTAAGGCCATCACCTAGATAGTATTGGAGGTTATTTTGCGTGTATTTGTTTTTTCTTTAGAGAAGAATTTTTAAAAACGCTTTAATAAAAATCCCATAATCACAAGAATAAAAATAACCAGTATCACCACAGATTGCATGTTGCGAGCTTTGTCTTTTTTAGAATTTTTGTTGAGCATACTATGGTTTTGTCTTGGGTATAAATATAACTATTAATTTTTTTCTGGGAGGGCAGCATAGTTTTTTGGAGCAGGTAAAATCCAACTGTGATGTTTAAAGGGAGTCCATTTTTGTTTCCCTAGGTCTACAGTGTCATTTATTAAGCGAGCATAAGGCCCACCATTTACACTCACTTTTGTGTCTGCAAACACCGCAACATCAATGCCTTTTCGGGCTTGTATTTGCTTAATTCTTTGCGCTAATTGCCAGATAACATCTGGTTTTGTACCTACGGTTCTTTGTTGTTTTTTGGTAAGCATCCCCTTGATGTTGTACTTGCTTTTTTCTTTTGTTTTTTTATCTAGCGTGTATATGGTGGTGTATCCTGTTTTGCTTCTAAGCATCATGCGCCAACTCAGGCGGTGCCCTTCTTCTGTCCATAAAACATCATCTTTGATGCCTAGGTGCCTTACAGGGAGCGCTATTTGTATTATAAAATATAAGCATAAGACGCCGCCAATTACCTTGCTGTAAGGGGGCACTTTAATCTCTGCCAAGTCATAATGCTCCTTTTTTGGAAAAAAGCGCCGTTGCAGGGTTTTGGAAGAGAAAAAGAAGAAGGCAAAAGACAAAGACATGAACGGGAAAATTCCTATTTGAAAAACCAAGGCATTAAAAATATGAAACACAATAGAGAGACAAAATGCTATAAAACGAGTGCGTTTGTATAAAAGCAGTGGTATAATTAAAGCGTCAAAGAATATACCTACATACGCAATAGCGTAATGCACCCATTGTTGTTGTAAAAAAGAACCAATGAGCCAATACTCTTTTTTACCTGACATAAGTAAGCCCGTGACCGTTGCATCCAACCAAGCTGGATATATTTTTGCAATAGCCCCATAGGTGTACACAATCCAGACTTGCAAAATAAGCGCATATAATACCCATCTGGGCATAGATCTAGATGCTGTGCTGGGTTGTTGTTTAGCATCTATAGAGAACCATTTGTTAGCAGGTAAAAACACCATGCCCCAAGACAGCAGTAGCATTAAATAATAATGATTGTTGTAGCTGCTTTTTTGCATTAAATACACTCCGCTCCACATTACAGCAAAGCAAAACATACTGAGTCTGTATTTATACCCTAGCATTACTCCAACACCTAGGATACCCAAACACATAAAGTAGAAATACATCCCGTTACCCTCCAGGGGTTGTAGAAACTCAAAACCAATAAAGTTGAATGTAAACTGCGGCTCAATAAGGGTTTTTTTAACCCACCCTGTAGCAATGGCCCCAAAGCCTTCAAGGGCAATTAGAAAGCCAAATACTACTCTAAAGAGTATAAGGCCAGAATTGTCAATATGTTTAAAAAGCAGCTTATGCAAGGCCTTGTATATAGTCTTTTGCAAAGGCTTCGTCTTTTTGTATGGCTTTTTTTAAGCTTTCTAAGTTTTTAAAAGTAGCCTCCTCACGAATGTGCTGTAAAAAGTGTAGTTGCAGCTCTTTGCCATAGAGATCTGTGTTTGTGTCTAGAAAAAATGTTTCTATACTCTTTTTGGTTCCTCCTACTGTAGGGTTGGTGCCAATGCTTGTAATGCCATAGGTAAGGGTGTTGTTTACCATTGCTTTTACTATATACACGCCATTTTTAGGTATTAATTTATAGGTCTGTGGCACATGCAAATTAGCGGTAGGGTAGCCAATGGTTCTTCCCAGGGCTTTTCCTTTAGTGACGGTGCCCTCTATTGTGTATGGGTAGCCCAAGTATGTATTAGCGGTAGTGATATCTCCTGCAGCCAGCGCTTTTCTAATTTTGGTAGAGCTTACAGATACCTCATCTAGTTGTTGGGCGCTTATTTCTTCTACTTCAAAACCAAACTCTACTCCGTATTTTTTAAGGTCTTGGATATCTGCATTTCTGTTTCTTCCGAAGCGGTGGTCATAGCCAATGATAATTTTTTTAGCCTTGAGTTGTGTCACCAAAACATCTCTTACATATTCAAGGGCTGTAAGTCTTGAAAACTCATAGGTAAAGGGTTCTACTACAAAATAATCTAGGCCAATATCTTCTAGAAGCTGTTTTTTTTCTGAAAGAGTGTTTATAAGCTTTATGTCGCTGTTTTTTTGCAAGACCATTCTTGGGTGCGGAAAAAAAGTAAGCACCACCGAAACAAGCCCCAGCTCTTTTGCTGAGCCTACCAAGCGCTGCACAATTGCCCTGTGGCCAACATGCACACCATCAAAAGTACCAATAGTGATTACACTTTGGGTATTGCTTTTAAATTCAGCGGTTGTTGCGAGTTGCTCCATCGAGTATTATCCGTTAAAGGTGTTCATGGTATTGTCTAGCCCGGCTAAGGCAAAAGATTCTATCGCCTCAATGCTTTTTGGGATCTGGGTTATAAGGTGAGACTCCTCTTGAGGGGTCCACTCACCTAAAACGTAGTCTGTCTGTTTGCCTTTAGAGAAGGCATCACTTATGCCAAATCTAAAACGAGGGTATTTTCCAGTAGCCAGCATCTCTTGGATGTCTTTAAGGCCGTTGTGGCCTCCACTACTTCCTTTGCCTTTTATTCTAAAGGTTCCAAAGGGTAGGTTGAGGTCATCTGTTACAACCAGTAGGTTTTCTAGGGGGATATTTTCTTTCTCCATCCAGTATTTTACAGCCTTACCACTAAGGTTCATGAAGGTGCTGGGTTTTAAAAGAATAAGGGTGCGCCCCTTTTTTTTATGGGTAGTGATATCTCCTAGTTTTACGGTTTCCCAAGGAAGGTCTGCTTGTTTTGCAAGGGCATCAAGGATTTTAAAGCCAATGTTGTGGCGTGTATTTTTGTAGGCAGGGCCAATATTGCCAAGGCCAGCGATTAAAAATTTTTTCATATCCAAGCTCCTGTTCTTTGTAGCAGTTGTTTGTGTGGTTGTTTGCTCTTTATTTTTTAAAGATACGTTGTTTGCTGTTGGGTTTTGAAGCCCCAATAATTTTCTAACAAATGAAAGCATTGTTTTTTTGTTGGTTTGGTAAAAATAAAAAAAGCATCCCGAATTAACGGAATGCTTTGTATATAATTAACCTTATTGTAATTATTCTGCTGGAGCGGCCTCTGTTGCTGCTGCGCCTTCTGCACCTTCTGCACCTTCTTCGCCTTCTTCACCTTCTGTTTCTTCATCATCAACAGCTGTTCTAGATGTTCTAACCTGGCAAATTACTGTGTTGTCTGTGTGAAGTATTGAGAACGTATCTTCTTTAACAGCAGTGACATACATTTTTGCACCAATCTTCATTTCTGTAATATCTGCATCGATAAAATCTGGAAGGTTTTTTGGTATTGCCTTAATACGTAACTTACGTGTTACAATACGAAGTACACCCCCATTTTTAACACCACGAGAACTTCCTGAAACACGTACTGGAATTTCCATCATTACTTCCTTATCATCAAATATTTGATAAAAGTCAATGTGCAAGATTCTGTCTGTTACAGGGTGGAATTGAATGTCTTGTAAAATTGCATTTATTTTAACACCGTCTAACTCAATTACTACGGTATGCACATCTGGTGTGTATACTAGTTTATTGAAGGAAAGCTCTGGTGATTGAAAGTGAATTGGCTCGTCTCCTCCGTATACTACGCAAGGAACCATACCAGCATTACGTAAGGCAGCAGTTGCTTTTTTGCCCACGACTTCTCTTTTTGATCCGTTGATTGTAATTGATTTCATTTTAAAATTTTAATTTATAATAGGTTGTTTTCCCGAATTTTCGGGCTGCAAATATAAAATTTTATATTGTAAAGAGATTATTCTTAAGCACAATTTTAATGCAAAGAGTCAAAATGGTTGAGGTATCAACAATTTTATGCATCTACAAATGGTAAAAGAATGTTTTGTTACATCAAGAACTTAGAACTTATAGACTCATTTTCATGTACACTTGTCATCACATCTGCAAATAAAGTGGCGCAGGTAAGTACTTTAAGTTTTGGGCTTTCTTGACCAAGAGGGATAGAATCTGTAACAATTAGCTCCTGTAGTTTTGAGTTTTCAAGACGCTCAAAGGCGCTTCCAGACATAATAGGGTGGGTGCAAATAGCACGAACGCTAAGAGCGCCACGTTCTATCATGAGGTCTGCGGCTTTTGTGAGGGTTCCTGCGGTGTCTACCATGTCATCTACAAGTACTACGTTTTTACCTTTTACGTCTCCAATGAGCTCCATGTGGCTAATGATATTTGCCTTCTCGCGTTGTTTGTAGCAAATTACTACATCACTAGAAAGGGCTTTAGAGTAGGCATAGGCTCTTTTACTACCTCCCATGTCTGGTGAGGCAATGGTTAAATTATCTAGTTTTAGGCTTTTTAAATAAGGTAAGAAAATAGTAGAGGCGTAGAGGTGATCTACGGGTTTTTCGAAAAACCCTTGTATTTGGTCTGCGTGTAAATCCATGGTGATAATACGGGTGGCACCGGCAGTTTCTAACATTTTAGCAATGAGTTTTGCAGCAATGGGTACACGAGGTTTGTCTTTTCTGTCTTGTCTTGCCCAACCAAAATATGGGATCACAGCTGTAATGTGTCTTGCACTGGCTCGTTTTGCTGCATCACACATAAGCAGTAGCTCCATAAGGTTATCACTACTTGGGTGGGTAGAGCCTATTAAAAACACGCGGCATCCTCTTACAGATTCTTCAAAACTTGGTTGAAACTCTCCATCACTATAGGTGGAGGTAATTATATTTCCTAGGGGTAGGCCGTAGCTTTTGGCAATATCTTTGGCTAGTGATTGACTTTGTTTACAGGCAAAAATCTTTGGTGTTGGCATGGTGGGTGTTTTTGATGTAACAAATGTATAAGAAAACTCTGCATGGGAAACTGGAAGTTATACCGAGTTATTAAGAA
>CAJWPZ010000024.1 GCA_913045325.1 uncultured Flavobacteriaceae bacterium
ATTGTAATGAAAACTCCATAAAAAAAGTCTGCAATACTAAGTATTGCAGACTTTTATATTGTGTGTTAAAACTTAAGCTTCTACCGCTGTCTCCAGAGTAGCTAAATAACGCTCTGCGTCTAAGGCGGCCATACAACCTGTACCGGCAGCAGTTACTGCTTGACGGTATTCTTTATCCTGTACATCTCCACTTGCAAAAACTCCAGGAAGATTGGTCTTTGTAGACTTTCCTTGGGTGATTAGATATCCCGTGTCATCCATATCTAGCTGACCTTTAAATATATCTGTATTTGGCTTATGGCCAATGGCAATAAAAAGTCCTGTAATAGCAATATCTTCTGTGGTACCCGTTGTATTATTTTTCATACGTAACCCTTCTACTACCATATCTCCTAATACCTCATCTACCTCTGTATTGTAGCGCAGATCAATATTTGGTGTAGAAGTAACTCTATGCTGCATGGCCTTACTGGCCTTCATGTAATCTTTACGCACCAACATAGTTACTTTATTACAAATATTGGCAAGATAGGTCGCCTCTTCTGCGGCCGTATCTCCAGCGCCAACAATGGCAACATCTTGGCCTTTGTAAAAGAACCCATCACAAACAGCACAGGCAGATACCCCACCTCCACGTAATTTTTGCTCACTAGGAATCCCTAAATATTTTGCAGTTGCTCCTGTTGATATCACAACAGATTCTGCCTCTATTTGAGTTTTACCATCAACGGTTGCTTTATGAATACCACCAACTTGTGTACTAAACTCAATGGCAGTAATCATACCTATTCTCACTTGGGTGCCGAAACGTTCTGCTTGTTGCTGTAATTGTACCATCATGGTAGGGCCATCTATTCCATCTGGATATCCAGGAAAATTATCAACCTCTGTTGTGGTAGTTAATTGCCCACCGGGCTCCATACCGGTATACATAACAGGGCTTAAATCTGCACGCGCAGCATAGATTGCAGCAGTATATCCAGCAGGACCACTACCAATTATCAAACATTTAATTCTTTCTATAGTATCACTCATGACTCTTTTTTTCTAAAATTTTTGTAGGATTTCAAAAGTAAACATTTTCATAAAAAGGCAACCAAAAAGTTATTAAGAAACCAAGTGATGATATTGTTAGTTACTATCGTTGTGATGTATGTTTTATACCAAAGGCTTTGTATCTTTACTCAAGAAATAAATGCGTAGAAATATATCAGGGATTTAAAATTTTGATATCAAGTATAACTAGCATTGATTATCTTTACATTCAAAATTTTAAGTACTATGACTACTACAAAACAAGGAACTAAAATACAACTAAACACCATTGAAGAAGCTATTGCAGATATCAAACAAGGTAAGGTGATTATTGTAGTTGATGATCAGGATCGTGAAAACGAAGGTGATTTTGTAGCCGCCGCAGAAAATATTACTCCAGAGATCATAAATTTTATGGCAACTCATGGGCGTGGTCTTATTTGTACTCCCATCACAGAAAGTCGTTGTAAGGAATTACAACTTGAAATGATGGTTGGTAATAATACAGACCCCATGGAAACCGCCTTTACGATTTCTATAGATCTTAAAGGACATGGGGTTACAACAGGTATCTCTGCCAAGGACAGAGCAAAAACAGTCAAGGCATTAGTAGACCCTTCTCTCAAACCCTTTGATTTAAGCAGACCAGGACACATTTTCCCACTCAAAGCAAAAGTTGGAGGTGTACTGCGCAGAACTGGTCACACAGAAGCAGCCATAGACTTTGCGAGATTGGCAGGACTAAAACCTGCAGGCGCAATTGTAGAGATAATGAATGAAGATGGCACCATGGCAAGACTCCCAGAACTTTCTAAAGTTGCCAAAAAGTTTGATTTAAAGTTAGTCTCTATTGAAGATTTGGTCGCCTACAGAATGGAGCACGATTCTTTGATAGAAAAGGAAGAAGATTTTACGATCAACACCAACTTTGGTCCCTATCGTTTACGCGCATACAAACAAACTACAAATGATCAAATACACATTGCTCTAACTAGAGGAAACTGGAAAAACAATGAGCCTGTTTTGGTGCGTATGAACTCTACCCTAGTTAACAACGATATTCTAGGTACATTAACTAGTAGTGTAGACAAGAAACTTGATGACATGTTTAAAGTTATAGAAAATCAAGGTAAGGGCGCTATGGTATTTATCAACCAACAAAGCCAATCTTTTAATCTTATCAATAGACTAAAAACGCTAAAAAAGGTGCAAAAAGAAAATGAAATCACCAAAGCACCCAACATTAAGATGGACGCAAGAGATTTTGGAATTGGAGCTCAAATCCTGCATGATCTAGGGGTCCATAAAATACGTCTTATGTCAAACACCAAGCAAGAAAAACGTGTTGGAATGATAGGATACGGCCTTGAAATTATTGATTATGTAGGGTATTAAAACTACACCAATTTTTATTTTTATTAACTTCACTAGTGCCTGCTTATAGCTATGTATGTTTTATGTTTTTGTGTTAGCTCGTTTTTTTTAAAGGCTACACATAATATGTATTTTACATAATAACAAACTACCCTTATACCTAATGAAAAAATACGCTGAGGCCCCCGTTAAAGATCCAAACAAAAAAAATAACGTAACAATGGCCTCTGCCTTTAAGACCATTATTTGGCCTCGCAGAAACTTAGTTTTTATAGGGCTTTTATTAATTGTTATTGGGCGTCTTGCAGGATTTGTGCTGCCTTTAAAATCTAAGGAACTCTTAGACAGCATCATACCAAATAAAGACCTTCATGGATTATACACCATGCTTTGGATGGTGGGTGTCGCTCTTTTATTTCAAGCAGTAACCTCTTTTTTGTTGACACGAATTTTAAGCGTCCAGGCGCAGTATCTTATTAGTGAACTGCGTGCACAGGTCCAAAAAAAGATACTTTCTTTACCTATTAGCTTTTTCGATAACAATAAATCTGGAGCGCTTGTCTCTAGAATAATGAGTGATGTAGAAGGAGTGCGTAACCTCATAGGTACAGGACTCGTACAACTAGTTGGAGGTACTATTACTGCAATTATATCTGTAGTGTTACTCATTAAAATAAATCCATGGATGACCCTGTTTGTTTTTCTACCTGTGGTAATTTTTGGGGTTGTAGCACTAAAAGCATTTAAATACATTAGACCCATTTTTAGAGTTCGCGGAAAGATAAACGCCCAAGTAAAAGGTAGGCTTACAGAAACACTCGCTGGGGTAAGAGTTATTAAAGGATTTAACGCAGAAGACCAAGAAAACAAAGTCTTCGAGAAGGGGGTGGATCAACTGTTTCAGAACGTTAAAAAGAGCCTGACGGCAACTGCAATTATGACAAGCTCATCCACTTTTCTATTAGGCTTGGCCTCTGTAGGTATTATGGGTATTGGCGGCTATTACATGATACAAGAAACCATGACGGTGGGAGATTTTTTATTATTTACCCTACTACTTGGTTTTATGATTGCTCCCATTGTACAAATGAGCAATATTGGTAGCCAACTAACAGAGGCCCTTGCCGGTCTAGACCGCACACAGGAGCTGATGAATCTCACTGGAGAAGATGAGCTGGAGAATCGCAGCATTGTCTTAGATGATATCCAAGGAAAACTTGAGTTTAAAGATGTTAGCTTTGCCTATGATGATGGTAAAAATGTACTTCACAATATAAATCTAAGTGTTAAAGGGGGTGATGTAATTGCCTTGGTAGGAAGCTCTGGTTCTGGGAAGTCTACTATTGCTGGATTGTGCGCTACATTTTTAACACCTCAATCTGGTATGGTTACCATGGATGGTGTAGATCTGTCAAATGTAAAACTAAGTAGCTATCGTAAGCATCTTGGGGTTGTATTGCAAGATGAGTTTTTATTTGAAGGAACCATAAAAGAAAATATTTTATTCTCTAGACCAAATGCTAGCCAGCAACAATTACTCACAGCGGTAAAAGCGGGATACGTTGATGAATTTACCGACCGTTTTGAGGATGGCCTTGACACATTAATTGGAGAGCGTGGCGTAAAACTATCTGGAGGGCAAAGACAACGTATTGCAATTGCAAGAGCAATACTTGCAGATCCAAAAATTATAATTTTGGATGAGGCTACTTCAAATCTAGATACAGAAAGTGAGTCTTTAATTCAAAAATCATTAGAAACACTAACTAAAAATAGAACTACCATAGTTATAGCCCATAGATTAAGTACTATTAAACGTGCAGATCAAATTCTAGTCATAGAAAAAGGTGAAATTGCAGAACAAGGAAACCATGATTTCTTAATAGAAAAACAAGGAAGGTATTACGATTTGTATACCTATCAAGCTAAAATATAATACTACAACTCAATAATTACCTTCTCTGTACCTCGGCGTACCTTGGTCAAGGTAGAAAACATATCGTCATCAGCGCGATAGCCTACAGCAAGTACCAAGACAGACTGCAGCCCTTTTTCTGTAAGGTTAAGAAAAGAGTCATACTTTTGAGGCTCAAAACCTTCTATTGGGCATGCATCAATATCTTCTAAGGCGCAAACGGTAAGCAAGTTACCAAGGGCTAGATAGGCCTGTTTGGCCATCCAGATATTGATCTGGGAAGAGTCCTTTTTAGAAAAATCATTAGTAAGAAAATCTTCAAATGGCTGCAGGACATCTCTTGGTGTTTCTCGCAAAGACACTACAGTGTCAAAATATTCTTTAATATAATGTGAAGAGATTTGAGTTTCTGTACACAATACCAAAACTTGAGAACAATCTGCAACTTGCCTTTGGTTATGGGTTAAGGGTACTAATGCTTTTTTGAGCTTTTGACTAGAAATCACAAGCATTTTTAATGGTTGTAATCCATAGGATGTTGCCGTAAGATTAAAAGCTTGTTTGAGAACCGTCAGTTTTTCTTCTGAAAGTTTCTTAGTGTTATCAAATTTTTTACAAGCATAACGCCATTGTAATTTGTCAATTATTTCACAGGTCATGGTTTGGGTATTAGGGTACTGTATACAATAAGTTAGTTAGGTCTATGATCTAGAGGTTATTTCTATTTCATAAACTTAAAGCGTTTATGGGTCCAAAAGTAATAAGATGGATTCTTGCTAATTAGTTTTGTTAATATCTTAGCGTAGGCATCTGTAATTTCAAAATCTGGATACTGTTTCGGGGTATCTGCAAGAACACTAAAAGTAGAGCTGTAATATCCTCTTTTTACTCTGGTTGTACCCAAAAATAACACGGGTAAATCATACTGTTTTGACAACTTCTCTACCCCTGTAAAAAAAGGAGTTTGGACATTTAAAAAACTTGAAAAATGCTTGTTATTTGGGTTTGATGGAGATTGATCCATAATAAAACCAAAATAAGCAAATCCTTTTTGGGTAGCTAAGACATCTTTAATTTTTTCTCGTGCCTGTTTGTTAGGTACTA
This sequence comes from uncultured Flavobacteriaceae bacterium, assembly GCA_913045325.1. Taxonomy (GTDB): domain Bacteria; phylum Bacteroidota; class Bacteroidia; order Flavobacteriales; family Flavobacteriaceae; genus Patiriisocius. The sequence goes on from CAJWPZ010000024.1 coordinate 5,429, forward strand.
GAGTTGAGTTCCACTTACTACGAATGTCACGAATCATTTTATCAAAATAAGGATTCTTTATCTTTTTATAAATAGCGTATCCTGGATGATCTTTTAGTAGGGTAGCAAGTGCAAACACCCACTCGTAGCTAGCATAATGACCCATGGTAACTAGCACAGGCTGGCCTTTATCCACATATTTTTGTAGTACTTCAATATTTGTAAATAAATAACGATCTCTAAGGGTTTGCTCTGAGATACTAAGAGTCTTAATTACCTCAATAAACAAATCACAAAAGTGATGGTAAAAACGTTTTTCTGTTTCTTTTAAGGTTGCTTTATCCATATCAGGAAAAGCTGTTTTTAGGTTAAACAGAACCACATCTCTACGGTAACCGACAATATAATACAGGATAAAAAATACCACATCACTAATGATATACAACACTCTAAAAGGGAGCTTGGATAACAACAAAACAAAAGGATAGACAAGTGCGAAAATTAAAAAAGACATGATTAGTTTTATCAATATTAAGGCAAATATACCTTTAAAATACTTAGAATAGTAGGTGATTTCAGACACCTATGACTGAAATAATTAGACCACAGCAATTGCTGCTTCTTTAATAGATGTAAAACCACCTGTTACATTTATACCGCCATGGATACCCCTACTCTTTAAAATAGACGCTGCAATAACAGAGCGATATCCTCCCTCGCAGTGTATATAGAAGGGCGATGATTTTGGGAATAAAGCCAAGTAATCGTTAATAAAATCAAGAGGAGTGTGCCTGGCCGAGGGAATATGGCAGGAGGAGAACTCACCTTGTTTTCTTACATCAAAAACAGGCATCTCTTTTTCTAAGGCCTCTTTTAGCGTTTGTGCAGAAACGGTCTGCATGGTATCAATTTGTTTTGCTGCCTTTTGCCACGAGGCTATTCCTCCCTTTAAAAAGCCAAGTGTATTGTCAAAACCAACACGAGATAAGCGCATAATAACCTCAGGCTCCATATTTGGAGGAGTAACCAGTAAAATTGGTTGTTTCACGTCCTTAATAAGGGCTCCAACCCAAGGAGCAAAACTACCATCAATACCAATAAATATAGAATTAGGAATATGGCCTTTCATAAAATCAAGCTGGTTTCTAACGTCCAAAATAACTGCTCCCGTTTTATTGGCTAATGCCTCAAAATCTTCGGCAGATAGAGGCAAAAGTGCTCTTTCTATAATGGCATCAAAATGCTCATAGCCTTGTTTGTTCATTTTTACATTTAAAGGAAAGTAGGCTGGCGGTGCTAGTAAACCATCAGTAACTTCTTTAATAAATTCTTCCTTGGTCATATCCTGGCGTAAGGCATAATTCATTTGTTTTTGATTCCCAAGGGTGTCTATTGTTTGTGTCATCATATTCTTACCACAAGCAGAACCTGCACCATGAGCAGGATATACAATCACATCATCTGGCAGAGGCATGATTTTATTTCTCAAACTATCAAATAAAATACCTGCAAGGTATTCTTGAGTAACATCTGCAGATTTTTGAGCTAAATCTGGTCTTCCTACATCCCCTAAAAAAAGTGTGTCTCCGGTAAAAATTGCATGCGCTTTACCAGATGCATCACGAAGTAGATACGTGGTGCTTTCCATGGTATGTCCTGGAGTGTGCAAAACTGTTATGGTGATATCACCTACCCTAAAAACCTCGTTGTCTTTGGCTATATGGGCATCAAAAGAAGTATTTGCGTTAGGACCAAAAACAATAGAAGCCCCCGTTTGTTTTGATAATGTAAGGTGACCGCTCACAAAATCTGCATGAAAATGTGTTTCAAAAATATAGGTAATAGTAGCATTATCGCGTTTTGCTCTTTGCAAGTAAGGCTCAGTTTCTCTTAAGGGGTCAATAACTACAGCCTCTCCATTACTTTCGATATAATAGGCGCCTTGAGATAGACATCCTGTATATAATTGTTCAATCTGCATACTACTAGTTTAAACACAAAGATAATAATTGTTAGCAAACCTTAGATTAAAATTAGAGGTGTCTAAGAAGTAAAATTTTTATAGAACTCAATAGCATAGGTCTCAAAAAATTAATATTTTGCACCGTATTATTAAAAATAACCTACAACGCTATGAAATATTATATAATTGCCATGCTTGTTTTTTCGTCAGTGGCATCATCCTATGCCCAAAAAGCAACGCAAGAAAAACAAAACACAGTAGAAGATTATGCCGCAAGTATTACTTCAAAAGAGTTGAAAGAAATGTTATACATCTATGCAGGTGATGACATGAGAGGAAGAATGACCGGCTCAAAGGGGCAGAAACTAGCAGTTAACTATTTAAAAGATTTTTACATAGCACAGGGTATTAAATCTGCTTTGGAAGACGATAATTATTTTCAAAAAGTACCGGCAGCGTACCTAACAAAATTAAAAGAACCTACAGATTCTGAAAACGTGGTTGCCTTTATTCAGGGAAGCGAATTTCCAGAAGAAATTATTGTGCTCTCTGCTCACCTAGATCATGTAGGGGTAGATGATAAGGGTAATGTTTTTAATGGAGCAGATGATGATGGAAGTGGTACCGTTGCTATGCTAGAGATGGCAGAAGCCTTTCAAAGAGCTGTAAAAGATGGTAATGGACCTAAGAGGTCTATTTTATTTCTACATGTTACGGGAGAAGAAATTGGATTGTACGGTTCTAGATATTACACAGAGAACCCAATATTTCCGCTAGCCAATACGGTTTGTAATTTAAACACAGACATGATTGGTCGTATAGCTCCAGACAAAGTAGATACGCCAAATTATATTTATCTTATTGGTAGTGATAGATTAAGCCAAGAGCTGCATGATGTATCAGCACAAATCGCAAAACAATACAGTGATTTAGAGATAGATTATACTTATAATGATGAAAACGATCCTAACCGTTTCTACTATAGAAGTGATCATTATAACTTTGCGAAAAATAATATTCCTGTCATATTTTACTTCAATGGAGTACATGAAGATTATCATAAAATCTCTGATACACCAGATAAAATAGCGTATGATTTAATGGAAAAAAGAACAAAACTTATTTTTCACACCGCTTGGGAAGTAGCCAATCGAGAAAAACGAATCACCGCAGACAAACTATAACAAAACTGTATACAAACAAAAAACTGCCTTTATAGGGCAGTTTTTTGTTTGTATTAGGAAGGAGTTTTATATTTCTTTATTCACATCCCAAGCCTCAAGGTAGTCTGCTACCGCTTTTACAAATTGACCTCCTAAAGCGCCATTTACAACTCTGTGGTCATAACTATGGCTTAAGAACATTTTGTAGCGAATACCTATGAAGTCTCCATCTGGAGTTTCTATAACAGCAGGAACCTTACGTATAGCTCCTAGGGCCAGTATACCCACTTGTGGCTGGTTTATAATTGGAGTTCCCATAATACTTCCAAAAGTACCTACATTAGTTACCGTATAGGTTCCTCCTTGGATATCATCAGGTTTTAATTTATTGTCTCTTGCACGAGCAGCCAAATCATTTACTGCTTTTGTCATTCCTACAAGGTTGAGTTGGTCTGCATTTTTAATTACAGGAACAATTAAATTTCCGCCAGGCAAGGCTGCAGCCATCCCTAGGTTGATATTTTTACGCTTGATGATGTTGTCACCATCTAAGGCTATATTCATCATCGGGAAATCTTTTAATGCCTTTGCAACAGCTTCCATAAATATTGGAGTGAATGTTAAATTCTCTCCCTCGCGAGTCATAAAAGATGCTTTTACTTTTTTACGCCAATTCCATATATTGGTAACATCGGCTTCAATAAATGATTGCACATGAGCACTTGTTTGCACACTGGCAACCATATGGTGGGCAATTAATTTACCCATACGCGTCATTTCTATAATTTCATCACCACCATTTACAGAAACAGGCGCCGCTTTTGTTGGAGCAGCCACTGATTTTGAGACTAAGGCGCCAGCTCCCCTATTTTTAATATAGGTTAACATATCGTTTTTAGAAACACGCCCATCCTTTCCAGTTCCTGGAATGGCATCTAATTCTACTTGTAAAATATTTTCTTTTTGGGCCATTTTTTTGACCAGTGGCGAATAAAATCTGCCTTGTGTACTAGATACTACAACCGCAGCAGAAACAGTTTCTTTTGCTGCAGTAACAGTGGCAGCTACCTGCTTTACACTCTCAGTATCTTGTGGATCGCTTTGAGGAGTATCAACAGCGTCAGCATCACTATTTGTTTCAATAATAGCCATTGTTTGCCCAACTTGAACAACATCATCTGTGTTAAACAAAATCTCAACCAATACACCATCAACCTCGCTAGGCACTTCACTATCTACTTTATCTGTAGCAATTTCTAGTACAGGCTCATCTGCCTCTATGGCATCACCGATGTTCTTTAACCAGTTGGTTACCGTAGCTTCGGCAACACTTTCGCCCATTTTAGGTAATTTTAATTCAAATTTTGCCATAGTGGTGTTATGAAATAGCGTTTAACGTTATGCTGCGAAATTAAGAAAATTTACAGGAACTGATTTGCTTTTTTTTAAAAAACAAGTACACTTCCCTTTTGATCACTTAGGTCGCTACCAAGAATAAAATCACAGTACTGTGGACGTATTCTAAAATGATTACCACGACCCTGCAACTGTTTCATGATAGTAAATATTTGATCGTAAGACATGTAGCCAGCGTCAAAAACAAATAGTGTGTTGCTGTGCAGGGTGTCTTGAAATATACTTTTAGAGCTAGCTTTTAAAGGCACGTCAATAACTGCTGAAATTTTAGAAAACAGTGCTAAGTCTTCTGTCATGATATATCCAGCAGTGATGTGTTTGGTTTTTGGCCCATGAGCGGGTGCATTTGAAAAAAAATTGGTTTTTAACCAAACCATACATTTTATAGCACCATCCATCAATAAATTGGTGGTAAAATGCTTTTTGTAAAAAATAGTCATGGCTCCATAAAACCGCTGTAAATAAATTTTATTTTTAGTGGTACTTTCTCCCTTATAATGAAGTGTTACGGCAGTTCCTAAATAATAATTTTTAAATCCCGCTTTCTCTAGTTTGTAAGACAAATCAATGTCTTCACCATACATGAAATAATCCTGATCAAAACCATTAACTTTATTGTATACAGAGCGTTTTAAAAGCATAAAGGCACCTACTAAAACAGCTACATTTCCTTTTTCATTTCTAGAAACAGCATCTGCATAATATTTCTTAGAAAAGCCAAGAAGCTTTAATGCAGAAACTAGTGGTGTTGGAAGATTTCTTTTGCTTTCTGGCAAAAAACATCCTGTGCCATCCATAAGATAGCACCCTAAGGCACCCAAATCTTTTAGAGAACTTGCATAGTGGAGCACTTTTGTAAATACATCTTCTGCAACGGCTGTGTCTGGATTTAAAATACAAACATAATCACCTTTTGCAACTGCAACTCCCTGATTATTTGCAGTACTAAAACCCACATTTTTTTTATTCTCGATAAGTGTTATGGATGGAAAGTTGTCTTTTACCATACTACAACTATCGTCTGAAGAATTATTATCTACAATAATAATTTCTGAATCTATCGCACGGGTTGCTTTTTGGACACTACTGATACACTGCTCTAAAAAATAGCGAACGTTATAATTAACAATAATGACCGATAGTTTCAATACTCTAGTTGTTTTTTAAAGAATTCTCAAAAGGAATTCTATTAATAATACTGCGTCCTAGTGTGACCTCATCTGCGTATTGTAACTCATCACCCACAGATATACCCCTGGCAATGGTTGTGGTTTTTACAGTAAAGTCTTCGATTTGCTTAAAGATATAAAAATTGGTGGTATCTCCTTCCATTGTGGAGCTTAATGCAAATATAAGTTCATCTATTTGACCATTTTTCACCTTTTGCACCAACGAATCTATGGTTAAATCTAAGGGACCAATACCATCCATTGGTGATATTTTACCTCCCAAGACATGGTAATGTCCTCGGTATTGACTGGTTGCCTCAATGGCCATTACATCTCTAATATCTTCAACTACACAAACTAATGTTTGGGTTCGGTTAGGGTTTGCACAAATTTCACACAACTTGGCGTCACTTAAATTGTGACAACTGCCACAAAAATTAATTTGTTCTCTAAGGGCTATGAGGCTTTGGGCCAACCCCTGAGTTTGTTGTGGGGGCTGTTTTAACATATGTAGCACCAAGCGAAGCGCAGTTCGCTTACCAATTCCTGGTAATTGAGACATTTCGTTCACGGCATTTTCAAGAAGTTTTGAAGAAAAATCCATAGCCCGAAAGATAAAAAAAAGCTTCGAAAAAACGAGTCATAATAGCCCTTATAAATTTACATTCTAAGGTTTATTTGTTCATAAAATAATATAAGGTGTATATAAATTATACGATAGTTAGGTATTGCAGGTTAAACTTTTATATTTTTACCTACAGTAAAAAATTTCAGAAACATTTTATGCAACCACTTCACATACTTTTACTCATTGGCGGTTATTTCTCGCTACTGCTGGCAATTTCATACATTACAAACAAGGGAGGTAGTAATGCAGATTTTTTTAAAGCCGGGAAGCAATCACCATGGTATTTGGTTGCCTTTGGAATGATTGGCGCCTCTTTAAGTGGGGTTACTTTTATTTCTGTACCTGGAGCTGTTGAGGTAGATAGTTTTAATTATTTTCAAGTTGTTTTGGGCTATACTTTTGGATATGCTGTTATTGGGCTGGTACTATTACCTTTATATTACAAGCTAAATTTAACCTCAATATACACCTACCTAGAAGGTAGATTTGGAACCGCATCCTACAAAACAGGAGCCTCTTTCTTTTTACTCTCTAGAATTACAGGCGCTAGTTTTAGATTGTATTTGGTGGCTATTGTTTTGCAAGACCTTGTCTTTAATGCAATGGGAGTACCATTTTGGGTAACTGTAACTATTACAATTTTACTTATCTGGCTCTACACCTTTAAAAGTGGTATTAAAACAATTGTATGGACAGACACCCTGCAAACGCTTTTTATGCTTATTGCTGTTGGGGTGGCTATATATTATATCTCTGATGGACTAGGCATTGGTGATGATGGTATTATTAATTTTATAGCACAAAGCGATCTTTCTCAAATATTTTTCTTTGATGACTATAAAAGCAGTAATTACTTTTTTAAACAATTTATTAGCGGAATTTTTATTGCAATTGTAATGACGGGCTTGGATCAAGACATGATGCAAAAAAACTTGACATGCCGTAATTTAAAAGACGCTCAAAAAAATATGTTTTGGTTTACCATCGTACTCACTATTGTAAATTTAATATTTTTAGGGCTAGGGCTACTACTTACTATATACGGCGAGCAAAACGGAATTGACGCACATAAAGACAAGCTTTTCTCTACCATTGCCATGAGTGGTAATTTTGGTTGGGGTATTGGTGTTTTCTTCCTTCTTGGACTAATTGCAGCTGCCTATTCTAGTGCAGATAGCGCCCTTACCTCTCTCACCACTTCCTTTAGTATTGACATATTAGATATTGAAAAAAAGCATTCGCCAGAAGATCAAATAAAGGTGCGTAAAAAAGTACATATTGCAATGTCTTTGGTGCTCATATTGGTAATTGTAAGTTTTAACTATCTTATTGGAGATGCCTCTGTAATCACCAAATTATTTGTCTTTACAGGTTATACCTATGGGCCGCTTCTTGGACTCTATGCATTTGGCTTATTTTCTAAACAAAAAGTAAAAGATAAATTTGTACCTATAGTAGCAATCCTTACTCCCTTTTTAGGATATGCTATAAGTTATTTCTCTAGCCTTTGGTTTGGTTTTGAGTTTGGGTTCTTTATATTAATTTTAAACGGGCTTCTCACCTACCTTGGTTTAGTACTGATTCGTACCCAACAAAACTAGGGTACAAGCAATCTCAAAGGGTATTTTATGTGCTTCTAATATGGTGTAGAAAGAAGAATTTTCTGTGCCTGGGTTAAAAATAATTCGCTTTGGATTTAAAGATAAAATATAGTCATAATAGGCTTCTTGCCGCTTGCTATTAAGATATAAGGTAACTGTATCTACACCCTCAAATAGCTTTTTTTCTGTTGTTATAGTCACATCATTTACTACTCCTTGTTTCATGCCAATGGCAACAACTTGGTGGTTATACTCACGTAATTTATGGATTGCAATGTTTGCGTATCTGTCTTGCTTTAGACTAGCGCCAAGAACTAATGTTTTTTTCATAGTAAAAATTACGTATCAACAATAATACAACAAAGGTAGCATCTTTAAAGCTAAGGTGTGTTTAATAGGTATTGGCATTTTTTTATTAAAAAAGCTGCAACACCTCACAAAGATCTTCGTCTTTAAAGAAAGTTGCTCCTATTACTGATGTTATAAGTATTTGAATTAGCCGTTCATTAAAAATATATAAACGTTCATCTTTAGGTTTGTTTAAGTGAAGACGTCTCTCGAAAATTGTTTTTTGAGGGGCGTTTTAAATTAGTATTACTTGGGTACCACTACCACCTAATTATAGCACTTCCCCAAGTAAAACCGCTTCCAAATGCGGCCAAAACAACAAGATCACCCTCTTTAATTTTTCCTTGCTCCCATGCTTCAGACAAGGCAATTGGTATAGAGGCAGCCGTAGTGTTACCGTATTTTTGTATGTTATTAAACACTTTACTATCTGGCAATTGCATCTTTTTTTGTATAAACTGTGAGATTCTCAAATTAGCTTGATGTGGTATTAGCATATCAATAGCGTCGCTATCAATGTTATTGGCAAGCAAGCCCTCTTGTATCACTTCACTGAAACGAACAACCGCATGCTTAAAAACAAATGGGCCGTTCATGTAAGGAAAATACGGAATATCTTCTTGTGGGTTGGTCGCTAGTAGTTCTGGCACCCAATGACCTGTACTGGGGCCTTGAAGAGCAAGTTCATCCTTGTGTTTTCCTTCACTGTGTAAATGGGTAGATAAAATACCTCCCGCTCCAGTTTGGTTTCTAGAGACTACAACCGCGCCTGCTCCATCTCCAAAAATAACAGAGACACTACGCCCTCTGGTTGTAAAATCTAGACCACCACTATGGTTTTCACTTCCAACAACTAGTACATTTTTATACATCCCTGTTTTTATGAACTGGTCTGCAACAGATAAAGAATACACAAAACCACTGCACTGATTACGCACATCTAATGCGGGTACAGTATCCATCTTTAGTAATTCTTGTAACTGTACACCTCCTCCAGGAAAATACATGTCTGGACTAAGGGTTGCAAAAATAATTAGATCTATATCTTTGGGAGTAACTCCAGCGCGCTGCATTGCAATTCTAGAAGCCTTAGCTCCCATGATAGAAGTGTTATTTCCATCACCTTTTTTAATATGTCTTCTCTCTTTTATACCCGTTCGCTCTTGTATCCAAGCATCATTGGTTTGCATTACTTTAGAAAGATCGTCATTGGTAACAACATTTTCTGGCACATAATGGCCCACTCCACTTATTTTTGAACTATACATATTATTTAATTTTAAAAGGTCTATGCAAGATACTAAATTAGTAGTTTTTACCCGGTTTTACTAGACTATTTTAGAATTAAGAAACTAAAAACAAAAGGCACTATCACGCTAGTTTCATTACATTTGTGTTAAACATCTTTTTCTACTGAAGATAAAAAAATAATAAAATGAAAAACATCATTGTATCCCTAGTGCTAATGACCTTACTATTTGGGGCATGTAAAAACCAAACTAAAGACACACCCAAAACTAGCTCAGAAAAAACCTTTGAGCCTATGTTGAAAAAGTACTATGAGCAAGGGTTGCAATTAGATCCCATAAAAGCAACAACTAGCGGAGACAACAGATATGACGATTTATATACAAACGCACTGTCTTTAGAACATATAGAAAAACAAAAAGAGTACTATATAAGCTACTTAAAAAAAGTAAACAGCTATGATAAGACTTCTCTTACCGGGGAGCAACAAATGAGCCAAGCGGTTTTACGCTGGGAATGCGAGCGAAACCTAGAACGTTTAGCATTTAAAAACCACGCCTATTTTCCGATAGATCAAATGTGGTCTCCAAATCTATTTTTTGGGCAATTGGCAAGTGGTGCAAGCGCACAACCTTTTAAGACGCCCTCAGATTATAAAAAATGGACCCAGCGCGTTGATGGGTATCTACAGTGGCTAGAGAGCGCCAAAATCAATATGCAAAAAGGTATGCAGCAAGGGTACGTGTTACCAAAATCATTGATCAAAAAAGTGATTCCACAATTAAAAGAGATGACAAATCCAGTTATAGAACAACATTTATTTTATACCCCTGTCCAAAATATTCCAGCTAACTTTTCTGTAGAAGACAAAAAAGAAATAACCAAGCTATACATTGATATGATCACAAACAAAGTGATTCCAACCTACCAGGATATACATGATTTTGTAGCAACAGAGTATCTAGAAAATGGTAGAGAAAGCTCAGGTATTGATGGTGTACCCGAGGGAGAAGCGTATTATAAACATCAAATAAAACTATACACTACCACAGATATGACCGCAGATCAAATCCACAACCTTGGGCTTAATGAGGTGGCCAGAATTTTATCTGAAATGGAAGCGGTTAAAAATGAAATAGGATTTAAAGGAGACTTAAAAGCGTTTTTTAACGATGTAAGAAGTAATCCTAAACTAATGCCTTTTAAAAGCCCGCAAGAGGTAATTGCAAATTTCAATGCTATTCATGCCACTATGAAGCCAAGTCTTGAAAAGTTGTTTGACAAAACTCCAAAAACACCATTTGAGGTTAGACAAACAGAAGCTTTTAGAGAAAAATCTGCCAGTGCAGAGTACAACTCAGGATCCCTGGATGGGACCCGTCCAGGCATTTTTTATGCCCCCATACCTGATGCTACAAAATACAATACATATAGTGATGAGTCTTTATTTTTACACGAGGCTATACCGGGGCATCACTATCAAATATCACTAACTCAAGAAAATAAGGCCCTGTCAGATTTCAGAAAAACATTGTGGTATAGTGGTTATGGCGAAGGCTGGGCGCTGTATTGCGAGTCTTTAGGAAAAGAGCTGGGGCTATACACAGATCCATACCAATACTTTGGGATGCTTGGGGCAGAAATGCATAGAGCCATTAGACTGGTTGTAGATACTGGCATGCATACCAAAGGATGGAGTCGTGAGAAAGCAATTCAATACTCTTTGGACAATGAAGCAGAATCAAGAGAGGGTATTATAAGTGAAATTGAGCGTTATATGGCAAACCCAGGCCAAGCGCTATCTTATAAAGTTGGGCAATTAAAATTACAACAACTAAGGGCAAAGGCCAAAAAACAAATAGGTGAGCGTTTTGACATAAGAGAATTTCATAATCAAGTTTTAGAAACTGGTTGCATACCCCTGGCCTTGCTTGAAGACAAAATTAATCGCTGGATTGAAGAGACTATGTAAGCTAATTTCTGAAATTTTAATATTTCAATCAAAATAGTGGCCTAAATAATTGCCACATTACAAAAATTAGGTATTTTTGCAGCCAATTAATTTAACCTCTGGCGAAATACGTGCATGTTACTTTAATTTAACATTATAAATTAATACTATGGAATCGTTAATTAAATTTGTTCAAGACGAATTTGTTACAAAAAAAGACTTCCCAGAATTTTCTGCAGGTGATACTATCACAGTATTCTATGAAATTCGTGAAGGTGAAAAAACAAGAACGCAGTTTTTTAGAGGTGTTGTTATCCAAGTAAAGGGTACAGGACTTTTAAAAACTTTTACGATCAGAAAAATGTCTGGAACAGTTGGAGTTGAAAGAATCTTCCCAGTAAACATGCCAGCTCTGCAGAAAGTTGAGATCAACAAAAAAGGTGCTGTACGTAGAAAACGTATATACTACTTTAGAGGTCTTACTGGTAAAAAAGCAAGAATTAAAGAGAAGAGATACTAGTCTCCAATCATACATAATAAAAAAAGCGGCTCTTTTCAAGCCGCTTTTTTTATGAACAAAAGTTAATAACTCGTGTTCATAACAGGTTGAAAACAAAAGACTTAAAATGTTTTTAGCGTTTATTTCTCTAGTATATTTATAATGTAATTAGCGCAAGCTACTACTAAAAAAACATTAATAGTATTGCTGCTTTTTTTATTGAGGACTCCCTTCAAAAAGGGTTGAGATAATTTTAAAAAGTAGTATGTGTATTTGTTTTGCTGGTATCATAGAATACAATATGTATTGATTACTTATAAAAACAAAACACTATTTGTGAAATAAACTGTATCAAAAACCTAAGGGTCTATTTGTACCGTGTTATTTTACACAAAGCCATACCAATGTAGCAATACAATGATATGGCTTTTTTTATAGTTCATTATCGTATCCTTAAAAACAAGGCCGATAATTATCAAACTACTAAAAATTTGAATTGAAAAATAGCACATTAGCAACCCATAGCGATACGGCTATAATAAGCCACGTACTCTTTTAAAAGGCTACTCAAATTTGTATATTTGCAATCCAAAAAAAGAACTAAATGAGCAGTACAGCTAAAATCATATATACTAAAACAGATGAAGCGCCATTTTTGGCAACACATTCTTTTTTACCTATCGTAAAATCATTTACCGCACCTTCTAATATTGCTATAGAAACAAGAGACATATCATTGGCTTCGAGAATACTGGCAAATTTCCCAGAACACCTAACTCAAGACCAACGTGTTACTGATGCACTTGCAGAATTAGGGCAATTGGCTAAAAGCCCAGATGCCAACATTATAAAACTTCCTAATATTAGCGCTTCTGTACCGCAACTTGTTGCTGCGATTCAGGAGCTACAAGCAAAAGGGTTTGCTATTCCTAGCTACCCAGAGGAAGCCGTAACAGATACCCAAAAGAAAACCTTAGCAACCTATAACAAAATTAAAGGGAGCGCTGTAAATCCAGTCTTAAGAGAGGGAAACAGTGATCGTCGTGCACCAAAAGCTGTAAAAAATTACGCTAAGAAAAACCCACATAAAATGGGCGCTTGGTCACCAAACTCTCAAACACATGTTGCTACAATGAGCCAGGGAGATTTTAAAAACAATGAAATCTCTGTTACCATTGAAAAACCAACCAATGTTAAAATTGAACTAACAGATACATCTGGAAACAAACATATTTTAAAGCAGAACATCTCACTTCTGCATGGAGAAATTATTGATGCAACAGTGATGCATAAAAAAGCGCTACTAGGCTTTTTACAGCAGCAAATAAAAGACGCCACAGATAAAGGCCTTTTACTTTCTCTGCACATGAAAGCCACTATGATGAAAGTCAGTGATCCAATTATCTTTGGCCATGCAGTAGAGGTATACTTTGCAGAATTATTTGAAAAATATGCTACAGAATTTAAAAACATAGGTGTAGATGTTCGTAATGGTTTTGGAGATCTGCTAAGTAAGTTAGACCAATTACCTGCAAGTAAAGTAGCAGAAATTAAGGCACATATCAATAAAATTTATAGCAATCAAGCAGATCTTGCCATGGTTAATAGCGATAAAGGCATCACAAACCTTCACGTCCCTAGTGATGTAATTATTGACGCTTCTATGCCTGCTATGATTAGAACCTCTGGCCAAATGTGGAATACAAAAGGGGAACAACAAGATACTAAAGCTATCATTCCAGATAGCAGTTACGCCCCTCTATACCAAGCTACCATAGATTTTTGCAAACAGCACGGTGCTTTTGATCCAACTACTATGGGTACAGTTCCTAATGTGGGACTCATGGCTCAAAAAGCTGAAGAATATGGATCTCATGATAAAACTTTTGAAGTCTCAACTGCTGGAACAATTTGTATTATAGATGACGCTGGAAACACCCTAACATCACACAAGGTTGAGAAAGGTGATATCTGGAGAATGTGCCAAGTAAAGGATTTACCAATCCAAGACTGGGTAAAATTGGCAGTATCTAGAGGTAGCGCAACAAAATGGCCTGTTATTTTCTGGTTAGACCACCAAAGAGCCCACGATGCTGAACTAATAAAAAAAGTAAACACTTATTTAAAAGACCACGATACAAGCGGTCTTGATATAAAAATATTATCTACAGAAAAGGCAACACACTATACACTTGCAAGAGTTAAAAATGGAGAAAATACAATATCTGTAACAGGAAACGTATTACGAGATTACCTTACAGATTTATTTCCAATTTTAGAATTAGGAACAAGTGCCAAAATGTTATCTATTGTACCCCTTATGAATGGTGGTGGTCTTTTTGAAACAGGTGCTGGTGGTTCTGCTCCAAAACATGTGCAACAATTCACTAAAGAAGGGCACCTAAGATGGGATTCACTTGGAGAGTTTCTAGCTCTTGCGGTTTCTTTAGAGCACTTGGGTACCAAGTATGACAACAACAATGCTATTGTATTATCTGAAACCTTAGACCAGGCAACAGAAAAATTATTAGAGAACAATCAAGGACCCTCAAGAAAAGTAAACGAATTAGACAATCGTGGATCTCATTTCTATCTGGCATTATATTGGGCAGAGGCTTTGGCAAACCAAAATAAGGATCAAATACTTCAACAACGTTTCCAAAACGTATATCAAGAATTTAAACAACACAAAGAAACTATCCTAGATGAGCTATTACAGGCCCAAGGAAAACCTCTTGATATTGGAGGGTATTATGAGCCCACACTAGATTTGGTACATAAGCAAATGAGACCAAGTAGCACATTAAATACTATTCTAGAGAATATTAAATAATTAAACTTTCGTTAAAGCCTTTAGTAACTGCAACTAAAGGCTTTATTTTTGCTTAAAATTATAGCCTTGAAAAACATACTTACCCTAGTACTTATTCTTGCAAGTTTTGCAATTTTCGCTCAAGAAAAATATACTCTAAGTGGTACAATTTCTGAAGCCCAATCTGGAGAAACCATGATAGGTGTTAATGTGCTAATTCCTGCACTGCAAACCGGCGTGGTTACAAATCAGTACGGTTTTTACTCCATCACCCTACCCAAAGGAACCCATCAGGTTACATACACAAGCTTAGGTTTTGAAAGCTACTCACAAACCATAGTCCTAAATGCTGCTGTAAACAACAGTATTTCACTATATGAAACCACAGAAATGCTTGATGTGGTTATTCTAGAAACAGATGTTGAAAAAACAAATATTAAAACCCCACAAATGAGTGTGACCACACTCAAATCAAGTACCATAAAAAGAATTCCTGTAGTACTAGGCGAGGCAGATGTAATTAAAGCAATAATACTCCTTCCTGGTGTTACCAATGCTGGTGAGGGTGCAAGCGGATTTAACGTAAGAGGTGGAGCCGCAGATCAAAACCTAGTCTTACTGGATGAAGCAACACTATATAACTCTTCTCATTTGTTTGGTTTTTTCTCTGTGTTTAATCCAGATGCAATAAAAGATCTTACCCTTTACAAAGGGGGCATACCTGCTAGATATGGAGGGCGCATCGCTTCAGTATTAGATATTTACCAAAAAGATGGTAATAAGAGAAAATACAAAGCTACAGGAGGTATTGGACTTCTTGCAAGTAGACTTCTAATTGAAGGGCCTATTGTGAAAGATAAGGGATCGTTTCTCATTGGTGGTAGGAGTAGTTATGCCCATTTATTTATTCCTATCGTAAGTCCAGGTAATGACAACGTAGCCTATTTTTATGATTTAAATACAAAACTTAGTTACGATATAGATGACAATAACAAGCTGTTTTTATCCGGTTATTTTGGTAGAGATACCTTTGATTTGGGTGAGGTATTTGGAAACACCTTCGGAAATACAACATTAAACCTACGTTGGAACCATTTATTCAGCGATAAACTGTTTAGTAATCTCTCTTTGATTTATTCAGATTATTACTATGGTTTAGAACTCAAATTTGCAGAATTTCAATTTGATACTGGCATCAATAACTTTAACTTTAAATATGACTTCACAAGTTATGTTTCAGACACCGTAAAGCTACAATTTGGATTTAATAGTATTTATTATAAATTCAATCCTGGGGAAGTATTTCCAACCACAGATAACAGCGGAAGAAACTACAGAAAACTAACAGATAAGTTTGCCTTTGAAAATGCTGTGTATGCAGATCTTGATGTTAAAGTTTCAGAAAAATTAAATATTCAGGCCGGGTTTAGACTTTCAAGTTTTAATAGACTAGGACAAGATGCTATTAATGTGTATGCAGACAACAACCCTATCGAGTATGATCAAAATATAGATGTGTATCAAAACGCGACACCCATTGACACCATATCTGTGTCAAAAAGTAAGTCCAGAAAATGGTTTTTAAATCTAGAACCTAGGCTTGCTGCTGCTTACCAAGTATCAGAGACATCTTCTATAAAGGCAAGTTATAACAGAACAGCACAATACATCCATCTAATAAGCAACTCCTCTTCTCCCACTCCCTTTGATATTTATGCTCCAAGTGGAGAATTCATTGAACCACAATTGGGAGATCAAGTAGCACTTGGATATTTTAAAGCTTTCCAAAATTTTAGCTTAGAATCTGAAATCTACTACAAAAAAGTTCAAAACCGAATAGATTATGTAGATGGAGCAGATTTGATTGCCAATGACGCTATTGAGCGTGTTGTTTTAAACGGAAAAGCCAGAGCCTATGGTATTGAGCTTCTAGCCAGAAAAACAAAAGGAAGACTCCAAGGATGGGTTTCATATACGCTTTCTAAGTCTGAACAAAAAACACCAGGACGAACACCCCAGGAAATTGGTATAAACAATTCACAGTGGTACAATACTCCCTGGGACAGAACACATGATTTCTCAATTACCGCACAATATAAATTAAACAAAAGATGGGATTTAGGAGCTAATTTTATTTTCCAAACTGGACGTCCAAGCACATTCCCTTTGGGCCAATACCAGTACCAGGGAGAAATTATTCCGGTATATGAACCCCGAAATGCTAGTAGGTTAAATGCTTTTCATCACTTAGATATTTCTGCAACGTGCAAACTAGGAATCAAAAAAGAAAAACGTTGGAAAAGTGAGCTTGTATTTAGTGTGTACAATGTCTACGACAGAAGAAATGCAGCATCGATATCATTTCAAGAAAATATAGATACAGGAGCAAATGAAGCTGTTAGGCTCTCTATTTTTGGCATCATCCCATCCATAACGTATAATTTTAAATTTTAAGCCGTGAAAAACTATATACTTATTGTGGCAACTTTGTTATTTGCTTCTTGTCAAGACGTAATTGAGCTTGACCTTAACACTAGTGAACCTAAACTAGTAATTGAGGCAACTATTAATGTTTTAAAAGATGGCAGCTCTGAGGCCTTTGTAAGGCTTTCTAAAACCATCCCATTCTATGAAAATCTAATACCACCCATTACAGATGCAATTGTCTCAATTACCAGCAGTACAGGTGAGTTTTATAATTTTAACCATACACAAAATGGTATCTACACAGCGTCAGTTTTACCTGTTTTAGAGAACACCTATACCTTAGAGATAATTTATCAAAATGAAACCTACACCGCTACAGAAGCTTTGCATACGGTTACTGAATTTGAAGAAGTAATTCAAGACAATGAGGGTGGTTTTGCTGGAGATCAAATTCAGCTAAAGGCATATTTCACAGATCCAGCAGGGATTCAAAATTATTACCTTAGTGAAACATTATCTGTTCGCGGTGATGAAAGAAGAGCCTTTAACGATGAATTTTTTGACGGAAATAGGATAAATGATTTTTATAGTGCTGATGAGCTAGAACCTGGAGATGTAGTAACCTTTAATCTATATGGAGTTGATGAATATTTCTACAATTTTATGATTCTATTACTCCAACAAACAAACAACGAAGGTGGCGGACCCTTTGAAACACAACCAGCAACAGTTCGTGGAAATATGTTAAACCAAACAAATCCAGAAAATTTCCCATTAGGGTACTTTAGGATTTCTGAACTCTCAACAATTGTGTACATTGTTGAGTAATTAAAAAAGTGTTTTACTTAAATGAGTTTTAAAAAAACAACAGAGCAAACCTCACATTACGACCATCTTGAAAAAATGAGCGTAGAACAACTCTTGTACAATATAAACAAGGAAGACAGCCTTGTATCACTAGCAGTAAAAAAAGCCATTCCACAGATACAAACACTTACCTCTCAAGTCATTGCTTGTTTAGAAAAAGGAGGAAGGTTATTTTATATGGGCGCAGGAACCAGTGGTAGATTAGGAGTTGTAGATGCCAGTGAAATTCCCCCTACTTTTGGCATGGATCCTGGTGTTGTTATTGGTTTAATAGCAGGGGGTGACACGGCTATAAGAACAGCTGTAGAATTTGCAGAAGATGACACTACCCAAGGCTGGCAAGACTTAAAAAACCATCAAATTGGTATAAACGATATTGTAATTGGTATTGCAGCCTCTGGAACTACGCCTTATGTTATTGGCGCACTACAGAAATGCAATGCATTAAACATAGCAACAGGTTGTATAACCTGTAATGATGAAAGCCCACTAGCCCTTACTGCAAAATTTCCTGTTGTGGCTGTTGTGGGGCCAGAATTTGTTACAGGCAGTTCAAGAATGAAAGCTGGGACAGCTCAAAAACTGATTTTAAACATGATATCTACCGCTACGATGATACAACTGGGAAGAGTAGAAGGAAATAAAATGGTTGATATGCACCTTAGTAACAATAAACTTGTTGCAAGAGCCGAGCAAATGTTGATGGAGAGACTTCAAATATCCAGAGCAGAAGCATTAGAGTTATTGGAAAAATACAACAACGTAAGAAACGCAATTCAAAACTTTAGCAATGAGTAAAGAACACACAGATGTAAATTTGCTTAGAAAGGGTGCTAAATACCTTGGGATCTCTCTACCGCTACTTTTTCTTAGCCCTTATCTTATTACTATTGCTTTTTTAAATAAGCAAACAATGATGCTCTATGTGTTTTTTATACTTGGTCTTATTGCTGGTATTGGGGCGGTATACCTTCTGTTTAAGGGGATAAACACTATCATGAAATCAATATTCTAACCCTTGGGTAAGCAAAATTATTAATCACCACCGTTATAACGGTGGTTTTTTTATGTTCTGTTTTGTTTTATAGCCCTAATATATTGGTTGATTTTAGTGCAAAAAAAAAGATCCAATCAACTAAATGATTGGATCTTAAAGAAGGCGGCGACCTACTCTCCCACGAGTGCAGTACCATCGGCGCAAACGGGCTTAACTTCTCTGTTCGGAAAGGTAAGAGGTGAGCCCCGTCGCTATAACCACCTTAGTTTTATGACGTAACTGTTTATAACAGTATGGTCACCCTACTAGCCGTAGGGAAATAACATAACATATCAATATAAGAATAGGAAAATAGCTGTTAAAGCTTGAATAAATATTTAAAGCAAAGAGTTAGCTTTCCTACTCACCCGAAGGTAAGTAGGAAAACGGCGTACATAAGCTTATGGGTTATTAGTATCACTCGGCTACAGACATTACTGCCCTTACACCTATGACCTATCAACGTGGTAGTCTCCCACGACCCTTTAAAGAAATCTCATCTTGTGGTAGGTTTCGCGCTTATATGCTTTCAGCGCTTATCCCTTCCCGACGTAGCTACCCAGCAGTGCTCCTGGCGGAACAACTGGTACACCAGAGGTCAGTCCAATCCGGTCCTCTCGTACTAGGATCAGATCCACTCAAATTTCTCGCGCCCACTGTAGATAGAGACCGAACTGTCTCACGACGTTCTGAACCCAGCTCGCGTGCCACTTTA
>CAJWPZ010000025.1 GCA_913045325.1 uncultured Flavobacteriaceae bacterium
AAAGCAGGAGTATCTGCCTATGTTCTACTTGTGATTTTAAATTAATATACATAAATTTACAACTAACTAATTTATAAAAACATGAAAAAATTATTTCTACTAATGGCTGTAATATTAGTCACAGCTTGTCAACAAACAGTTGAACTAACAGTCTCAATCTCTGACGAAGATATTGTAAGTGCTTTAAAAGAAAATGCTGTAAATCTTCAAGAAGCTATTCTCACACAAAACTCAGAAGAATTCAATAAGTATGTTGATAAGAACATCGCTTTTTCAACAGGAGACTCAAACTTAAGCAAGTTTTATACAATGAGTACTGAAAGTTTTGATGCTGAACCAGCAGCTAAATGGGGAGAGTTTGATTTATATGACATCAATGTAGCTCTTTCACCAGATTCAAGAACTGCTGTACTAACCTTTTACGCCAAAGGAGATTACACAGTAGCAGAAGCAGATAAAGTCGATTATAGTACAAGAGCCTCTTCTGTTTGGATTTCAACAGAAAATGGCTGGAAAATTATGCATTCAAGCTGGGCTCCTTTTGGAGGAGGTAACGGAATACCAAATAACTAGCATAAATTATTAAATATTGAAGCTTATTACTTTCATTAAAAAAAGGAGTTACAGCGATGTAATTCCTTTTTCTATTTATCAATACATCATTAAGCTTTTACTTATACTATCTCAGCTCAAAGCAGCAGGATTTGCCTTTGGTTTAAACTAAGGTTATTGTTTTGTAAATATTTTTCTTATTATCCAACTTGATTTTGATGTTTTTAGTTGTAATTTGTTATTAATTTTTTAATCAATACTGCATTATGAAAAAAATAATTTTATTCTCTTTGTTCTGTTTTTTGTTTTTTACACCTATTTCTAAAGCCCAAGAATCTACTTCATTCTCTAACACAGACCCTAGTGGTGGGATCACAAAAACTTCTTTTTTTGAATGGAATTTTGGTGTTGCGTTTGTGACTCTTGGTTCAGAAGATTATTTTCCTTTTCCAGGTAGTTCAGCACTATGGGGTACTACATTTATCAATCAAGAAAATCTTATTTTTGAGTACGAAGTTGGTTTCGCATTTCCACTCCTTGTTACTGGAAAAATAGGAATAGGGAAGCGTTTTAATAATACAAATTTTGTTGTAGGAGTAAGACCTTGGCCATTTAATTTATACGCTCAAACTAGTTTCTCTACTAATAAAAATAGATCTTGGATTGCTTCTATTGAAGGTAATCCTTTGGATTCTGACGATAGAATTTCTGCAGGAAATTTTAACGTTGGTTACAGATGGAATATAACATCGAAATAGCTTGCTATAGACCCAGAGTATCTAGGTTTTAATGAGGTAGGTTTTTATGATATAAACTCCATATAAAAAATGAAAACCGACATTATCAAGATAAAATACCCAAATCCTTTTTTTAATTTTTCCCCATCAATAAAATTGCTCGTATAGCTCCCTATAAAAACACCAATAAAAGTAATTGAGGTAAATAAAGCTAGAAACTGCCAATCTATTTCCATTGTAATAGCATCCCCTAAAAAAAAGCCTAATAACGATTTAAAAGCAATTATCATAAGCGAAGTACCAACGGCAATCTTCATCTCTACATTGGCTAAAATAACAAGCGCCGGGATGATGAGAAAACCACCACCTGCTCCAATTAAACCTGTAACAGCTCCCACCAATAAACCTTCTACCAAAATCAAGGGGTAATTATAGACTACTTTATCATCTTTACTGTGTTTTTTTTCTTTACGTTTTTTAAGCATTGAAAAAGCTGCAGGGATCATTAACAGCGCAAAAAGTCCAAACATGCCCATTCTTCTTGTAAACTCAAAATCTTGAATAACAAATAAAATATCCGGCAAGATAGGTACTACATAGTGCCTTACAAGGGTGACTCCTATCATTGCTGGTATACCAAAAACAAGGGCTGTTTTCCAGTCTACATACCCTTTTAGGTACTTTTTAATCCCTCCAAGTAAAGCACTAGCCCCAACAATAAATAAAGAATAAGCCGTTGCTACTTTTTCGTTAACAGAAAATAAATACGCTAATACCGGTACTGCTAGTATGGATCCACCACCTCCAATGAGCCCAAGGGTGAACCCTATTAACAAGGCGCTTAGATAACCAAAAATTTCTAATAGTTCCATTTTTTTTAAATACTTAACAATGTAGTATTGTAAAAATATACAAATTAAATTCTTTTCTCAGATGTTTGTCAATTCTGTTATTATCTATTTAACAAGTTTTCTTTTAAAATAAAACAAGCTCAAGGCGATGAGAGTTGTCAAGAATCAATTATTTTTGTTATTCATTAATACATTAAATGTTATAATATGGGAGTAGGTGGACTTGTAATTGGAGCAGCAGCAGTTTGTTTGGTTTTAGCTATTATCGCTATGGTTAGCGAAAGCTTTAAGTAACGGTTTCACCATACAATTTTTGTATTTCGGCTTACTTTGGTAAGCCTTTATTGGTTTTACTCGGTACTATGAAAATACAACTAGAAAATTACATTCGCGATATTAAAGACTTCCCAAAGCCGGGAATTATATTTAAGGATATAACACCCTTATTGTCAAGCCCCAAGGCTTCTAAGGCCTGTCTTGAGCAGCTATTAAATCTTGTTGGTGATCAAAAGATTGATAAAGTGGTGGGAGTAGAGGCCCGTGGTTTTTTCTTCGGAAATACCCTAGCACAATCATTAAACGCAGGGTTTGTACCAGTGCGTAAACCAGGAAAATTACCTTCTGCTACTATTTCTCAAACCTATGCTCTTGAATATGGTACAGACACCCTAGAAATGCACAAAGACGCCATTGCTGTTGGAGATCGTGTATTAATTCATGACGATATACTAGCCACTGGCGGTACTGCAAAAGCGGTGTGTGATATGGTAGAAAATCTAGGAGGGGTGATTGTACAGTGTAATTTTTTAATTGAGTTAGATTTTTTACAAGGAGCCCAAAAAATAAATCAATACCCTGTTACATCGATTCTCCATTATTAACCTAAGGCATTTTTTGTAACCCACAAACGATACCCAAAGAGAGCCATTTGTATTTTAGAAACTTTTGCTAAATCTAGCCTTTGCTTTGTAAAGCTAGGAAGTACTGCTTTATTTACTTTGGCTAGGGTTTTAAATAGTAATTTTTTCACGGTGTAAACATACAAAATAAAAAAAGCTTACATATCCCTTTCAACTACTTTGTATCTTGACTATATAGATCTTAAAATCAATTGTTTGATTAATGTAAGATAAGCCAGCCTACTATTGTAGTTGTTGGGTGTTTTTTAAGATAAATAAATACCGTTTATTTATCTTTGCAGTAGATACAACTTATATGAGCATTTTGTTTATTTTTCTTGGCCTAGGGTTATTGGTTATTGGTGGAGATTTTTTGGTTAGAGCAGCCGTTGGATTGTCTTTAAAACTAAAACTCTCTAAGATGATCATTGGGTTAACTGTTGTCTCCTTTGCTACATCTGCTCCAGAATTACTAGTGAGTGTTCAAGCCGCCATAGACGGCTTTAGTGATATTTCTTTAGGAAATGTGATAGGATCTAATATTGCTAATATTGGTTTAGTATTAGGGGTTACAGCAATTATCACCCCTCTTTCCATAGACAAATATTTTTATAAGTTTAACTGGCCAGTGATGATGTTACTCTCTTTTGGCCTTTACTTTATTTTGCAAAGTGGTAATGAAATTTCTAGCCTAGAGGGAGTTGCTTTGGTTGCAATATTAATAATTTACTTAGTGTTATTAATTAGTAGAGCAAATAGCCGTCCTGTAAATGATGCCTCCCAACAGTTTGATAATAAGTTGGCGGTAGTTTCTAATTTTAAAATTGTTATTTGGTTATTTATTGGTGCAGTTACCCTTTATCTTGGTAGTAAATGGCTAGTAGATGGTGCTGTAGCTTTAGCTGGTACTTTGGGAGTGAGTGAGCGTGTTATATCCATTACCATGATAGCTATAGGGACCAGTGTTCCAGAACTTGCTACATCAGTGATGGCAGCTTTAAAAAAGGAAAAAGCCTTGTCACTGGGTAATCTAATTGGATCTAATATTTTTAATATAGCCTCTGTTCTAGGTATTACGGCTATTATACAGCCCATTGCTGTAAAAAGTCAAGAACTCTTTACCAATGATATTTGGTGGATGCTAGGCTTTGCAGGTGTGTTAATACCCTTGGCGTTTTTACCAAATAAGTTTGAAATTGGACGCATTAAAGGCCTTGTTTTACTTGCCTGTTATTGCGTGTTTATTGGTATGGCTGTATTGGGCTAGACAGATTTTGTATTGCTACAATTATTTAATTATAATGTCACTTTCCACAAGACCATCACGAAGTCTAATTACCCTATGTGCATGTTGTGCAACCTCCTCCTCATGAGTTACTACTATAACCGTGTTTCCTTGTAGATGAATGGCATCAAAAAGTGCCATGATTTCCAGTGATGTTTTCGAATCTAAATTACCTGTTGGCTCATCGGCCAATATAATAGAGGGCTTGTTTACTAGCGCTCTACCAACAGCAACCCTTTGTCTTTGCCCTCCAGAGAGTTGGTTGGGTCTGTGGTCCATTCTATCTGCCAGGCCAACATCTGTTAATACTTCTTGGGCACGTTTTGTTCTTTGTGCTTTAGAAGCTCCTGCATACACCATAGGTAGTGCCACATTGTCTAGGGCTGTGGTTCTTGGCAATAGATTAAAGGTTTGAAACACAAAACCTATTTCTTTATTTCTTATTTCTGCCAACTCATCATCACTCATGTTGCTTACGTCTTGACCACTTAAAAGGTAAGACCCTGCAGTTGGTGTGTCTAGGCATCCAAGCAAATTCATTAAGGTTGATTTTCCAGAACCTGAAGGCCCCATTAGGGCAACATACTCCCCTTTTTTAATTTGAAGATCGATACCTTTTAATACTTTAACAATTTCTTGTCCTAAAGGAAAGTCTCTGCGTATTGCTTTGATGTCTATAACTAAACTCATATATCTTGTTACTTATGCTATAAATATAGCTGAATTTTTAATAATTACCGGCACTGTCTGTGGTCATGTTTATTTAATAAAAACAACCATTTTTTGCAACATTTAAGTACACATGTGAGTCGCAGGGTAGCCTACAATGTTACAACCTAAGGGTAAAATGTTGTTTCTCTTGTCCTTTTTTTAAAAACACAAGCCCCCAGTAAAACCCGTCAATACTTACTGTTACTTCTTGAGAGGCAATAATGTCTTGCCATGCTTTTGTGTTTTTAGTGTTTGCATAGATGCCTTCAAAAATAAAAACGCAATTTTTGTCTGCTTTATAGAGTGTTTTCTCAAATAAAGCTGCCGGGTTTAGGGCAGTGTTTGTGGTGTCTATGTATACCAAATCAAACTGTTTTTCTAAGGCTTGTATTTCGAAAAAATCTTCTGCAATACAAACACAGCTAGTTGGTCTTGCCAATGAGAATATAGTAGCTACTTTTTTTGACTTCCCTACCACTAAAATCTCATTGGATTTAAAATAAGAAGCTATTTTGTAGAGTGTAATTTGCTTTTTTTTTGAAATCAAGCCTTGACTTGTGTTCTTAGGCTGCTGGGTTAAATGGGCGTTTAATTTTTTGTCAATGGGCCGTTTTTTGTAGATACATTTTGTAAGCAGTGCAAACACAAAAGGTGAGTGTACCCCGTGCTCATTGGTTGATGTAAGTATAAATTTAATATATGATTTTAAAGTGTACAGCACGCTAAAGTGTGTTTATTATTCAATTTTTTCAGAGAGTTCGAACCAGCGCATTTCTTTTTCAGACAACCCATCAATGATGTCCTGCAATGTTTTAGACTGCTTATTAATTTGCTCCTGGTCCCAGTTTTGTGTGGCAAATTTTTGTTGTAAAGAGTCGCGATCCCTTTCCAGTTTTGCGATGTCTTTTTCCAGTCTGTTATATTCTTTTTGTTCTTTATACCCTAGCTTGGTGTTTGTGGTAGCTGTTTTCCAGTTTTTCTTTTCTGTCTTTGGAGATTCCTTATCTCTTTTTTCTGAAATTTTACTATCCTCATAGGTTCTGTAATCACTATAATTTCCTGGAAAATCTAGAATTTCGCCTCCTCCTTGAAAGACAAAAAGGTGATCTACAATCTTGTCCATAAAATACCGATCATGACTCACCACAATAAGACATCCCGGAAAATCTAGCAAAAAACTCTCTAGTACGTTAAGCGTCACAATGTCCAAATCATTGGTAGGTTCATCCAAAATAAGAAAATTAGGATTTTGAATAAGCACCGTACACAGGTACAGTCTTTTTCTTTCACCACCACTTAATTTATCTACAAAGTCATATTGTTTTTTTCTATCAAACAAAAAACGCTCCAGTAATCCCTGTGCGCTAATTTGGCGCCCTTTTTTTAATGGGATATAATCTCCAAATTCTCTAATAACATCAATAACCTTTTGTCCTTCTTTGATGTTGATTCCTCTTTGAGTATAATATCCAAATTTAACCGTATCACCAATAACTACTTTTCCAGAATCTGGTTGTAGTGACCCTGTTAGTATGTTTAGAAAAGTAGACTTTCCTGTACCATTTTTTCCTATAATACCAATGCGTTCTGCTCTTAGGAAATTATATTCGAAGCCATTAAAAAGGGTATTGTTATCATAGGTTTTAGCAATTTTGTGAATCTCAACTACCTTGGTGCCAAGTCTCTCCATGTTAAGTTCTAACTCTACCTGGTGGTCACTGCGTCTTTTATGGGCCTTGTCTTTAATTTCACTAAAATCATCTATTCTAGATTTGCTTTTTGTGGTTCTTGCCTTTGGTTGGCGACGCATCCAATCTAGTTCTTTTTTATATAGTTGTTTTGCTTTTCCTGTTTCTGTAGTTTCGGCCTCTATTCTAGCGTCTCTTTTCTCAAGATAATAGCTGTAATTTCCTTTATAGCTGTATAGTTTTCCTTGGTCTAATTCTACAATTTCATTACACACCCGTTCCAAAAAATACCTGTCATGGGTAACCATAAAAAGGGTGAGATTTTCTTTTGCAAACAAGGCTTCAAGCCATTCAATCATTTCAAGATCTAGGTGGTTTGTTGGCTCATCCATTACCAGTAAATCTGGTTTTGTAAGCAGTGCATTGGCAAGGGCAAGTCTCTTTTTTTGTCCTCCACTTAAATCACCTACCTTTTTGTTAAGATTTTCTAATTTTAATTTAAATAGTATTTGGGTGTATCTTGTTTCAAAATCCCAGGCATCATGCCTATCCATAGCATCAAAAGCCGCTTGGTAATTTTCTGTTTGCTCTGGATGGAGAATTGCTTTTTCGTAGGCTTGAATAACTTCCAACACCGGGTTATCGCTAGCTAAAATAGTCTGCTCAATGGTAAGACTTGTGTTTAGATTTGGTTCTTGAGAGAGAAAAGCAACGTTAAGATTTTTCCTATATACTACGGCACCTTTATCTGGAGAGTCTATTCCAGAAAGAATATTTAAAAGTGAGGTTTTACCGGTTCCGTTTTTAGCGACAAAGCCAATTTTTTGTCCTTGATTGATACCGAAGGAGATATCTTCAAATAAGATACGTTCACCATAAGATTTTGCAACATGTTCTACAGAGAGGTAATTCACAGTTTAATTTTTATGCAAATTAAGGTGTTTTTACACACTTATATTAGAATATATTTTATAATTATCAGCAAATACTATAATTATATGTAAGCCTATTGTAAGCCAGCATGAGAGCTCTAGTTGGTTATTTTTTTAAATACCTAATAACATACACATACCTTATAGAAAGTGCTATTAAAAGAGGGAGTAGTGCCCCAGCAAATACTTGAACACCAGTGCACCAATGCACAACCAGAAGTATTAATAGAATAATTAAAAAAGACAGATACCTACTTAGCCATTTTTTTGGAGTTTTTTTACTCAGTAGGGTACAAAAAATAAGATTTACAGGAAATGCCCAAAGAATATTATAGTTGTTAATTGTTGCGGTATGATCTGTTGCAAGCCACAGCACTAGAAGTAACACTCCTACAATACCGGTTACAAAAAATAGTACTGTATCTAGCCATCGGCTGCGCTTTTGTTGCTTACTATCCCTTAGGGTTCTGTATACAATACCAAGGGCTATTACTAAAAAAACAAAAAATGGACTCAGTAAAAAAGCAGTATTTCTAGCCCTAGGACCAGGGTTGTTAATTGTAGTTTCTTTTTTTATTAAAGCAGAGGTCTTATTGTTTCTAGTAATTGTTGCTGACTTTAAACTCTCAAATACATAATCTGGCAAAAATTGATGTTCCCAAGGGTTGGCTGTTCTATCTATAACAGCGCCTAGTGCAATATCAATACCTAGGCTACCCCATGAGTTCCAGTGAAGCCTTTGTTGTATCAGCTCTCTAAAACTATACAGAAAGGGGGCATACTGCTTATCTTGATAGGAAAGTTTACTACCTAAATTTACGGCCAATACATCACGTATTCTAGTTGCGCAGTTATCTAAGAAAAAATCATACTGGTATTCTCTGTTACTGGGTTGGGCATTGTTTAGTAAAAACTCAAATATGGCTATTTTCTCTCCATAAGTAAGATCAAGTTTTTGCTGCTTTATCCACCGTTTCTCGGCAATATAATTTCTCAGAAAACCATCATAAGTACTTACAGATAGGGCATAGGGAAGTTTTCCTTGACCAAATTTAATGTAGAAATTTGGGGTGTTAAAATCAAAGGTGCCATAATTAAATGCTAAATCTTTGCCGTTACTAGGGTCAGAAACCCTAATGGCATTGTGCCCAAATGAGTCATACAACTGTTTTCCAGGGCCAATGGTGATGATGCTTATTTCTGCATCTTTAGCAAGGGTGTTTATTTGCGTAAGAGCTGTAAAGTAACTCAGTAAAAATATTAAAGTAAGCAAGGGTTTGTGCACGCGCAATTTGGATTTCAAAAATTAGTCTCTAAAGATACTTAAATCTAATTTTATTGAAAATACATTACTGTACAAAGCTGCGCTTTGATCACCAATATCTGTTAAGGCATAATCAATTTGTATTCCTTGGTAGGCAAAACCAACTCCAATGTTTGGTTGAAACCCTGTGCTTTGAGCACCATCTAGTTGTTGTATGGTTTGAAAATTACCTACACCACCACGTAAATAAATCATGTCTATATATCCAAATTCAAAACCAAAGGAAGGTGTAACACTCACAGCAGATGTTGAGATAAGATCATTGGTCTGGGTAAAACGCATGTTAAGATCTATTTCTGTTAAAAAGGTGTAGTCATGGTGGTATATAAATTTACGCGCTACGCCAATCTGTAATTTAGGAAGGGTAATTTCTGTAGTTTCTGGTAATTCTTGATTCTGCCCAGCTACGGCACCTTGAATTTCAGAAAACTTTTCCTGGTCTATAGACCATGTATTATAACTTGTTGTGATGTCTCTAGCCATCACTCCAAACTGCCATTTTTTTCTACTGAATTGTATTCCAGCATCTAGACCAAAACCCCAAGAGGAAGCAAAATCTCCAATAATACGACGTATTACTTTAGCGTTTACTCCAATGTTAAGCCCGTCTAATGGTAATCTTTTTGCATAACTCACTGTAAAGGCGTAATCTGCAGTCGAGAAAAGACTGATGCGGTCATAGTTAATTTGTCCTTGGCTATCAATAAGTTGGGTGGTGTTTAAAATATCATCTACACCAAATCGTATCATCGATAAAGCCACGGCGCTTTGGTTGTCTAGAGGCATTGCAAAACCCGCATAATCGTAATTGGCAATATTGGCAAAATAAGACGCATGCATAAGAGATAACTCGCTGTTTTCAAGACTAACCAAACCTGCTGGATTCCAATAACCCGCGTTTACATCATTTGTAGACGCCACAACGGCATTTGCCATACCAAACGAACTAGCATCTACACCAATGTTTAAAAACTCATTAGAGTATTTAACAGCTGTTTGTGCAGAAAGTAAAGTAGATACCAGTAGTATCCCAAAAAACAATGTTTTTTTCAATCTATTTTTTTTATGCGACAATGATTTTTTCTTTACCTTAATAAACTCGTATTTTAGTAACATATTGTACCTAGAGGGCGCTAGAGCAAAATAGTTTACTATTTTTACAAAAGTACCAAGTAAATTTTCAATCATGAAACTATTTCAGTAGTATTGGGGTTTTGTAATTAGATTTATGTTTTAAAAACAAACAAAAAAATTATAAGCTTAAAATAATAGGGGTATTAATTTATATACCTCCATAGTTGTTAAAATCTATCTATTAAATGATAAAACAAATACCAAATATCATTACTTCCTTAAATCTACTTTGCGGCTGTGTGGCGATTATTTTCGCGGTTTCGGGAGATTTAGTTTCGGCCTGTTTTTTTGCTTTTGCTGGGATCTTTTTAGATTTCTTTGACGGCCTTGCAGCAAGAGTACTCAGTGCACAAAGCCAAGTAGGGTTGCAATTAGATAGCCTGGCAGATGTTGTCACAAGTGGTGTTGTTCCAGCAATTGTTATGATGCAACTACTTAGCCGTGCATTCACTGGAACTAATTTGGAGATTACTACCTTATTTAAAGATGGCCTTGGAAACCCCTCTTGGATGATCTATATGCCTTTTATAGGTTTGCTAATTGCTGTAGCCTCTGGGTATAGACTGGCAAAATTTAATGTAGATACCAGGCAAACAACAAGTTTTATTGGTTTGCCAGTTCCAGCAAATACGCTTTTAGTTTTAAGTTTACCTTTAATTTTAAGCTTTCAAGCAAGTCAACAAATTACTGAGTTTATACTCTCTCCTTGGTTTTTAATTATTCTTACGCTTTTGAGCTGTGTGCTTTTAAACGCAGAGATACCTCTTTTTGCACTAAAGTTTAAAACATGGAATTTTAAAGACAATGCAGTACGCTATGTGTTTTTGATAGCTTGCGTCTTACTTTTGGTTTTGCTTAAATTCATAGCAATACCAGTAATTATATTTTTGTATATTTTGGTTTCTCTCTTTTGGAAGCCTTTGAATTAGCCTATTTTGGTTGGTAGAGCCTATTAACTACTGAAAATTTAATTTCTTTTTACGTAGCTCAAAGTTTTGACCTAGGTAAACCTTACGTACCATTTCATCTGCAGCAAGTTCCTGAGGTTCACCATGTTTTAAGATACTTCCTTCAAACATTAAATACGTGCGGTCTGTAATGGCAAGGGTTTCTTGAACGTTGTGATCTGTAATTAAAATACCTATGTTTTTATCCTTAAGTTGTGCGATGATGCGTTGTATGTCTTCCACGGCAACTGGATCAACTCCTGCAAAAGGCTCATCAAGTAAAATAAAATTTGGATCTGTGGCTAGTGCTCTAGCAATCTCTGTACGCCTGCGTTCTCCACCACTGAGCAAATCTCCACGACTCTTACGAATATGACCTAGGCTAAACTCCTCAATGAGAGATTCCATTTTCATGAGCTGCTCTTTTTTAGAGAGTTTAGTAAGTTGCAACACACTTAGTATATTGTCTTCGATGCTTAGCTTTCTAAAAACAGATGCTTCTTGTGCTAAATAGCCAATACCGTTTTGAGCACGTTTATACATTGGGTAATTGGTAATTTCTGTTCCATCTAGGTAGATGTTTCCTCCATTGGGCTTAATAAGACCAACAATCATGTAAAATGAAGTTGTTTTTCCAGCGCCATTAGGGCCCAATAAACCAACAATTTCGCCTTGATTTACCTCAACAGTAATACCCTTTACAACCTTTCGGCCTTTGTACTGTTTCATTAAATTCTCAGCTTTTAACTTCATGTGTGGTTTATTAAATAGTAAATTTTATGAGTTACAAATGTATTTGTTTTTTTTAAAGATAGTCTAGGGGGGTTAACTCCACCTTAGATTTTTCCTTTTTCTTTTCTTTTTGCTTGTCTTCGCAGCACTCTTTTTGATATTGTAATACTAAGTTCATAAAGTATTAATATTGGAACCGAAACAATTACCTGGCTAGCAATATCTGGAGGTGTTATTATCGCAGATAAAACCAAAACAATTACCAGTGCAAATTTCCTGTATTTCCTTAAGTACTCAGGGGTTACGATTCCTATTTTAGTTAAGAAAAATATTAATATGGGTAACTCAAAAATAAGACCACTAGCCAGTACAGACGTACGTACAAGACTGGTGTAACTACTGAGGTCAAAATCATTAAACACCTGTTCGCTTACTTGATAGCTCCCCAGAAAGTTTATAGATAGTGGGGTTACCACATAATATCCAAAAAGCACACCAGTGAAAAACAAAAGAGATGCTATAATGATAAAGCCTCGAGAATTTCTGCGTTCATTACCACGCAGCCCTGGGCTTATAAAGCGCCAGAATTCAAATAAAATATATGGGAATGCTACCACAAAACCAAGGGTAATAGAAGTCCAGATATGTGCAGAAAATTGTCCTGCTACCGTTCTTGATTGTATTCTAAAAGATTCTTCTTTAAAACAGAAGCTATCTTGTATGCCAATCATGTTAGAGAATTTACACAACAACCTATAGGTTGGAAATTCTTGGCTTTTGGGTCCTAATAGTAACACGTCAAACACAAACTCTTTTGCCAAAAATGCGGCCAAAGCAAGACCTAATACTGCAATACTAATGCGTATTAAGTGCCATCTTAACTCCTCCAAATGGCTTATAAAAGACATTTCTTTTCCTGGTGAAGGGGTGCCTATTTGTTTTGTCATCACTTATGAGTTTATTGTTCTTTACTATTAAATAATTCCTTCTTTGGTCAAGTCATGGATATGGACAATACCACTGTATACTCCATTTTCTTGGGCAATAATTTGAGTAATTCCGTTGCTTTCCATTAGTTCCATAGCAGCAACAGCCATTGCGTTGTTATCTATTGTTTTAGGGCTTTTACTCATGATGTCTTTTGCTGTAAGGCCCTTGAAGGTATCATTAGTGCTCATCATCCTACGTAAATCACCATCTGTTATAATACCTACAATATCACCCTCTTGAATAACGGCAGTTACACCCAGCATGTTTTTAGATATTTCCATAATGACATCTTTAATATTTGTATCTGGAGTTACCTGTGGTTTTTTATTTTGTTGTGTGAGATTGCTAACTCTTAAATAAAGTTGTTTTCCAAGTGAGCCGCCAGGATGAAATTTTGCAAAATCAATGCTAGAAAAACCCCTAAGGTCTAAAAGGGCCATTGCCAAGGCATCTCCCATTACTAGTTGCGCTGTTGTACTTGAGGTAGGTGCTAGATTGTTTGGACAGGCTTCTTTTTCTACATAGGCATTTAAAACATAGTCTGCCTGTTGGCCAAGAAAGCTATCTTTGTTTGACGTGATGGCAATTAGTTTGTTTCCTATGGCCTTTATAAGGGGTACTAATACTTTTATCTCTGGGGTGTTTCCACTTTTTGAAATACATATCACACTATCATTTTCTTGTATGGTTCCAAGATCACCGTGTATGGCATCTGCAGCATGCATAAAAATAGATGGGGTGCCTGTGGAGTTAAGCGTTGCAACAATTTTAGTTGCAATATTGGCACTTTTCCCAATTCCTGTAATGATCACACGGCCATTACTTTGAAATATATAACGAACTGCTTCCGCAAATTCATGGTTAACCAGTGAGACCAAATTTAAGATTGCTTTGCTCTCTGTTTCAATGGTTTGCCTGGCTACTGAAATAATTTTGTCGTTGTTCACAATTTTACGCTTTTTAAAGTTTGTCACTGTGCAAGAAATACTTATATTTAATATAACAAATTAAATATAGTAAGTCTTATGGTAATAAATGTATTTTTGATACTACAATACCATTTATAGCCTACAAAACTACGATTGTTCCTAAGTAAAAACAATTTTTTTTTGCTAAGACTCAAATAATAAAAACAATTAAGTCTCGTGAGTGACACTGAATTATACGCTGCGCTGAAACATTTCTTTGGATTTTCAAAATTTAAAGGACTTCAAGAACCCGTAGTTAAGAGTATTTTAGATAAAAACAACACGTTTGTTATCATGCCTACTGGAGGTGGTAAATCTTTATGCTATCAATTGCCAGCCCTAATGCAACCAGGAACCGCCATTGTGGTGTCTCCTTTAATTGCACTGATGAAAAATCAAGTAGATGCGCTGCGTGCCTTGTCTTCAGAAGAAGGAATAGCACATGTTTTAAACTCCTCGCTCAATAAAACAGAGGTGAAACAAGTAAAGCAAGATATTAGCGATGGGATTACCAAATTACTTTATGTTGCGCCAGAATCATTAACCAAAGATGAATACGTTGATTTTCTTCAACAAGAAAAAGTCTCATTTGTTGCCATAGATGAGGCGCATTGCATCAGTGAGTGGGGACATGATTTTAGACCAGAGTACAGAAACCTAAGAACCATTATAAAAAGAATTGGTGATAATATTCCCATTATAGGCTTAACAGCCACTGCCACTCCTAAGGTGCAAGAAGATATTCTTAAAAACCTAGCAATGAGTGATGCTAATACTTTTAAGGCGTCTTTTAATAGGCCTAATTTGTATTATGAAATACGCCCAAAAACCAAAAATGTAGACGCAGATGTCATTCGTTTTGTAAAACAAAACGAGGGAAAGAGTGGTATTGTATATTGCCTTAGCAGAAAACGCGTTGAGGAGTTGGCTCAAATACTACAGGTTAATGGCGTCAAGGCGGTGCCATATCATGCTGGTTTAGATGCAAAAACACGTGTAAAACATCAAGACATGTTTTTAATGGAAGATGCAGATGTTGTTGTTGCAACTATTGCCTTTGGTATGGGTATTGACAAGCCAGATGTTCGTTTTGTGATTCACAACGATATCCCAAAAAGTATAGAAAGTTATTATCAAGAAACGGGTCGTGCTGGTCGTGATGGTGGCGAGGGTCATTGTTTGGCATACTACAGTTATAAAGACATAGAGAAGCTTGAAAAATTCATGAGTGGTAAACCTGTCGCAGAGCAGGAGATAGGTCATGCCCTGCTGCAAGAAGTTGTAGCTTTTGCAGAAACTTCTATGTCTAGAAGAAAGTTTATTCTGCACTATTTTGGAGAAGAGTTTGACACCAACACTGGTGAAGGCGGGCAGATGGACGACAATATGCGCAATCCAAAAACAAAACAAGAGGCTCAAAATCAGGCTCAAAAGTTATTGCGTATTATTAGTGAAACTAACGAGCAATACAAAAGCAAGGATGTTGTTAATGTTATTATAGGCAATGCAAATGCCCTTATCAAATCTCATAGAACAGATAAACAATCTTTTTTTGGTATCGGTGTGGCTTATCATGATCATTATTGGATGGCCCTACTGCGGCAGTTACTAGTTGCCAAATACATAAAAAAAGATATTGAAACCTATGGGGTTATTAAACTTACTCAAAAAGGGGTAGATTTTATAGAAACCCCAACATCCTTTATGATGACAGAGGATCACTCTTTTAAACAGGCCAACGATGATGCTATTATTATAACAAATAAAGGCGCTGGGGTAGTTGCTGATGCTGCGCTTTTTAAATTGCTTAAAGCAGAACTTAAAAGCACAGCAGATAAATTAAGCTTACCTCCATATGTCATTTTTCAAGAGCCCTCACTTGAGGATATGGCTTTAAAATATCCTATTACTATAGAGGAGTTATCTAATGTTCATGGAGTAGGAGAGGGTAAAGCAAAAAAGTATGGTAAGAATTTTGTTGCCCTTATCAAGAAATATGTGGACCAAAATGAGATAGAGCGCCCAGATGATCTTGTAGTAAAATCTACAGGTAGTAATAGTGCAAACAAGTTGTACATTATTCAAAATGTAGATAGAAAGTTGCCACTTACAGATATTGCAGATTCTAAAGGACTGCCAATGCAGGAGCTCATCAAGCAGATGGAAGCTATTGTGTACAGTGGTACTAAATTAGATATTAGTTATTGGGTAGATGAAATGCTCGATGAAGAGCAGCAAGAAGATATCCATGAATATTTTCTAGAGTCTGAGACAGATAAAATCGATGATGCCATGGAGGAGTTTGATGGAGAGTATGATGATGAAGAACTGCGTATCTACAGAATCAAATTTATTAATGAGGTAGCAAACTAAACACGCCTAATACATTATTGTAAACCCCCCTTGTGTTACTTGCATTTGGGGTTTGTTTTTTTGATAAGGTGTGGTTTTAAAATTTTAAAAATAAGTTTTGACTTATGTAATGATAAACAGTAACTTTGCGCTTTCAAAACTCAAAGCATATGCTTTGAACAATCATTTAAAAAACGATTATGCAAGACGGTATTTACGTTAAAATAACAACAGAAAAAGGAGAAATCCTTGGACAATTAACATACAAAAGAACTCCAGGAACAGTAGCAAATTTTGTGGCACTGGCAGAGGGTAATCTTGAAAACACTGCAAAACCACAAGGAACTCCTTATTATGACGGTTTAACCTTTCACCGTGTTATACCAGATTTTATGGTACAAGGAGGAGATCCAGCAGGAACAGGAGCTGGAGGTCCAGGTTATAGTTTTGACGATGAGTTTCATCCAGAATTAAAGCATGATAAGCCAGGTGTGTTTTCTATGGCAAATTCTGGTCCATCAAGCAATGGAAGTCAGTTTTTTATAACACATGTCCCAACAAATTGGTTAGACAATAAGCATTCTGTTTTTGGTTATGTTGTAGAAGGGCAAGATATAGTTGATACAGTAGCGCAAGGAGATACCATGAATATGGAGATTATTCGTGTTGGTGAAGATGCTCAGGGCTTTAATGCGGTGGAGGTTTTTAGAAACTTTACAGGATCTAAGGCAGCGCGTGAAGCTGCTGCAAAAAAGGAGCAAGAAGCTTCTATGAAAGATTTAGTAGCTGGTTTTGATAAAACAGAAAGTGGTCTTTATTATAAAATAATTCAAAAAGGAGATGGTGTTAAGCCAACTTCTGGACAAACAGTATCTGTTCATTACAAAGGAATGTTGCCAGAGGGGACAACCTTTGATTCTTCTTACGATAGAGGAACCCCTATCGATTTTCCAGTAGGTATGGGCCAGGTGATTGCTGGTTGGGATGAAGGTATCATGCTCCTAAACAAAGGAGATAAAGCACGTTTTGTTATTCCAAGTGATTTAGGATATGGAGCCCAAGGTGCGGGCGGAGTAATTCCACCAAACGCAACACTTATATTTGATGTTGAACTCATGGATATTAAAGGTTAGTACCTATTATCAATTAAAAACCTAGAATAACACATTGTAATTCTAGGTTTTTTTTAGGTATAAATTTGGTGTATCACGATTAGTTGATTATTCTTTCCACTTAATATTACAACCAATACTCGGCTTTTGATCTTTATGTTGTGGCCTGTTGTTTAGAATATGATCCATGGCTTCACGCAAATCTCTTCCATTTACAGATATCCCGTTGCCAGGTCTAGAGTTGTCAAGTTGCCCGCGGTATACAAGTTTTTCAGTCTCATCAAACAAATAAAAATCTGGAGTACATGCCGCCTTATAGGCCTTAGCGACTTCTTGGCTAGGGTCATACAAATAAGTAAAAGGATAGCCCTGTTCTCTAGCTGTTTTACGCATTTGCTCTGGGCTATCTTGTGGGTAGTTTTCTACGTCATTACTACTAATGGCTACAAAGCCAAAACCTGTTACTCTGTAATCATTACATAAACGCACCAACTCTTGGTTTACATGTTTTACAAAAGGGCAATGGTTGCAGATAAACATAACTACAGTGCCTTTTTCACCTGTTATATCCTCTAAACTAGTTAAGGTGTTTGATACGGTATCAATTAATTTAAAGTTTGGGGCCTTCGTGCCTAAGGGCAACATTGTAGAAGGTGTTAATGACATTTTTTTGTTTTTTTTGTGAGATACTAAGATACAAGATAGGTCTTTAAATACTATATTAGATACAAATTTAACGTATGGAAATTTCCTGGAATGATTTTGAGAAAATAGAAATGAGAATTGGCACCATTATAAAGGCAATAGATTTTCCAGAGGCTCGTAATGCTTCGTACCAATTGTATATTGATTTTGGAGGGGTTATTGGAGTAAAAAAGACTTCAGCTCAAATTACTAGTTTGTATACCAAACAAGATTTAATAGGAAGACAGATTGTTGGGGTCGTAAATTTCCCAAGTAAACAAATAGGCCCTATGATGAGTGAATGTTTGGTCTTAGGGGCTGTTTCAGGCAAGGAAGTAACGCTGCTGGCTCCTGATGTAAAGGTTGAAAACGGACTACGAATTAGCTAAAGAAACTTAGAAAAAAGAAGTATCGTAAATCATTATACATCTGCATCCATCATGTCTGTAACTACATGATAGCGCGGGTCATCAATGGCGTCTTTAATAATGGCTTTAAACTCAGGATTCCATTTCAGTAGCATCGCTTTACAGTCTGGGCTTAAATGCGTTAAGGTTACTTTTTTACCAGCCTCAAGGTATTTGTTAGAGATAGTATGCAGGGCCTCAACTCCAGAGTGATCCCCTACCTTAGATTCTATAAAATCTATTTCAATATGCTGAGGGTCATTAGAGACATCAAATTTACTATTAAACCCAGTTGTTGATCCAAAAAAGAGTGGCCCCCATATCTCGTATACTTTAGTTCCGTCTTCTTTAATGCGTTTTCTTGCCCTAATCATCGTTGCACTTTTCCAAGCAAAAGACAATGCGCTCATAATAACTCCAGCAATAACTGCAATGGCTAAATCTTGCCAAACGGTTATGGCAGAGACAGCAATAAGAACAATCGCGTCTGTGCGAGGAATTTTATGTAAAATTCTAAAACTACTCCAAGCAAAGGTGCCAATAACTACCATAAACATAACCCCCACCAGTGCTGCAATTGGAATTTGTTCTATTAGAGGAGCTCCAAAGAGCACAAAACATAACAATGCTATGGCTGCAGTAGCGCCAGATAAACGGCCACGACCTCCAGAGTTTATGTTGATTATAGATTGTCCAATCATAGCACAACCTCCCATACCTCCAAACAGGCCATTTAAAATATTTGCACCCCCTTGAGCTACACATTCTCTGTTTCCGCTCCCGCGTGTTTCTGTCATATCATCAATCAGGTTAAGGGTCATCAGGCTCTCAATAAGGCCAACCGCTGCAAGAATAAGCGCTGTTGAGCCAATGAGTCCCCAATGTCCTTTAAGGGTGTAAAACAGCGTGAATATTTGATCCTGAAAACTTGGTAGCCCTCCTTGAAGACCTTCACCACCTCCGTCTTTAATGAAAGAACCAACGGTAGATACATCAATGTTTCCAAAGATGACAATTGCGGCAACCACTACAATGGCAATAAGTGCAGCAGGAATTTTTTTAGTAAATTTAGGAAGCCCATACATAATAGCCATTGTGAGGCACACTAGCCCTAGCATCATCCAAAGGTTATCTCCAGACATCCATTGCATTTCTCCATCTATATTTTCTTTAAAAAGTCCAAGTTGAGACAAGAAGATTACAATAGCCAAACCATTTACAAAGCCCATCATTACTGGGTGGGGTATAAGGCGCACAAATTTTCCTAATTTAAAGACACCTGCCGAAATTTGAATTGCTCCAACAATTAATAAGGTGATAAACAACCACTGTAAGCCGAGGTTTTCAACAGGGACAGACAAGGCATCCCCAACCTGATTTCCTTTTTGGATAAGAAAAACCATTACAACAGCCATAGCGCCTGTTGCTCCACTAATCATACCTGGCCTACCTCCAAAAAGTGCGGTAACAATACCCATCATAAATGCTCCATACAAACCCACAAGTGGATCTATTCCAGCAACAAATGCAAATGCAACAGCTTCTGGTACCAGGGCTAGTGCAACGGTTAATCCAGAAAGGATATCATTTTTAGGGTTTTGGGTGAAATTTTTAATGGTTTTTTGTAGTAGCATACCTTGATGTTTTTCAAGCCGCAAATATATGCTTTTGTATGGGCTTGGCTTGCTGGATTTTACTTTTTTTGACTGTTATAAAACAAGCAGCGTTTTCTGTGTTTTTATCAGCAGGTTTTATTGCTGGTTTTTAATTATTTTGTTTTGGTTTTAACTTACAATTTTAAGGCTTTACTCTTACAGTATGTTTTTGTAGTTTTGAGAAAACGGATTTTAAATTATATGGTAGAAGAATTAGTGATCTTGGTAGATCAAAATGATAAGCAAATAGGGCTTATGCCAAAAATGGAAGCTCATGAAAAAGGAGTCTTACACAGAGCTTTTTCTGTGTTTGTGTTAAATGATAAAGGCGCCTTAATGTTGCAACAGCGAGCATTACACAAATATCACTCTCCTGGTTTATGGACCAATACCTGTTGTAGTCATCAAAGAGATGGGGAGTCTAATATTCAGGCCGGTACCAGAAGATTACAAGAAGAGATGGGTTTTGTTACATCCCTTACCCACGCTACTTCCTTTATATATAAAGCACCTTTTGATAATGGCTTAACAGAGCATGAGTTAGACCATATTATGCTTGGCAACTATTGTGATGCACCTGTTATAAATCAGGATGAAGTAGCAGCATGGAAATGGATGGCCGTAGAAGATGTTAAAGCAGATATAAAAGCACATCCAGATCAATATACGGTTTGGTTTAAAATAATATTTGATAAATTCTATAGCTACATAAGTTTGGGAGCATCATAGGCTAGACAAAGAATCAGGCCTATTAATTGATTTAAAAAACTGCAACACTTTTGCAAGGTTATATTGTTTAAGAGTTTGTAACTTTGCAACTTATTAATTAGTAATTTAAAAACCGCAGGTAGCGGAACACATTATGGCAAATAAGAGAGATTTAAAAAAAGATATCAACTACGTAATGGGAGATATCATTGAAGCTGTATACATTTGGGAGTTAACAAACCCTTCAAAAGAAACCAAAGAGTCTCAATCTATCATTGATGATGCAATTGTAGGATTTGATGAGTTGATTGTAAAGGTAAACCAAAGAGACCTTGAGAATGCCAAAGCGCATTTTAAGGCAGTAAATCAAGAGCTTGAAGCTAAAGGAAGAGCCTTGATAGATAGAATTAATAAAATGTAATACATATTTAATTATAAACAAAAGCTCCATTACCCTCTGGTAATGGAGCTTTTTTTGACTCCAATTTTGTTTGGATCTATTACATAAAAAATCCCGTTGCATTTGCAACGGGATTTTTTTTACGAAATAATATGATTATTGGTTTGTCTTATTTTACTTTCTTTACAATTGCTTCAAAAGCTTCTGGATGATTCATTGCTAAATCTGCAAGAACCTTACGGTTCAATTCAATTCCTGCTGTTTTCATCCCTCCCATAAATTGAGAGTAAGACATTCCGTATTGGCGTGCACCTGCGTTGATACGCGTGATCCACAATGCTCTAAAAGTTCTCTTTTTGTTTCTACGGTCTCTGTATGAGTAAGACATTGCTTTGTCTACTGCATTTTTGGCTACCGTCCAAACATTCTTTCTTCTTCCAAAGTAACCTTTGGCTTGTTTTAATACTTTTTTTCTACGTGCTCTTTTGGCAACGCT
This sequence comes from uncultured Flavobacteriaceae bacterium, assembly GCA_913045325.1. Taxonomy (GTDB): domain Bacteria; phylum Bacteroidota; class Bacteroidia; order Flavobacteriales; family Flavobacteriaceae; genus Patiriisocius. The sequence continues at coordinate 21,565 of CAJWPZ010000025.1, forward strand.
GTTTACTGATCTTGGCATAATTTAATTGTTTTTTGTAGTAGGCGACTCATGTGTATAAGTTCTTTTATAATAGCCTAACTCCAGGGTTATAAAATTTAGTTAACCGCAAAGCAATTACTTCATTCGAAGCATTTGTTTTACATTACTCTCATCAGATTTGTCAACCAAACCATCGTGAGTTAATTTAAGCTTACGTTTTTTAGACTTCTTTGTTAAGATGTGACTTTTAAACGCGTGCTTTCTTTTGATTTTACCAGTACCTGTTAGCTTGAAACGCTTCTTTGCACTAGATTTTGTTTTTTGTTTCGGCATTATTGCTTCTTTTAAATATTATTTCGTTGTTTCTCTTTTGGTACACGTACCTTAGTGAGAGGTTATATAAATAAGTCCCTAAGGATCAGATTTCAATTTTAATAGTTATGCACTATTTCTTTTTTGGAGCGATAAACATAATCATTCGTTTTCCCTCCAGTTTTGGCATTTGCTCTACCTTTCCTAACTCTTCAAGTTCTTGAGCCAATTTTAATAATAAAATTTCTCCCTGATCTTTATAGATAATAGAACGTCCTTTAAAAAATACATACGCCTTTAGTTTTGCTCCATCTTTCAAGAACTTTTCAGCATGTTTCTTTTTAAACTCATAATCATGATTATCGGTATTAGGTCCAAACCTAATTTCTTTGATAATTACTTTTGTTGCCTTAGACTTCAATGACTTCTCTCGCTTCTTCTGCTCGTAGACAAACTTTTTATAGTCCATAACTTTACAAACCGGTGGGCTTGCATTTGGAGAAATTTCTACAAGATCTAACTCTTGCTCTTCCGCAATGGCTAATGCTTTGCGAGTAGGATAAACACCAATCTCAACATTGTCACCTACAAGTCGTACTTCTTCTGCACGAATTCTTCGGTTAATATTGTGTTGGTCTTCTTTTATGATCCTTGCAGGACCCCTACTTCTTTTTCTTCTTATTGCTATGGCTTCTTTTTTTTTGAATACGCATCTAGATGCGTACCTGTTTAATAATTATGGACTTACTCCACGTTAAATTCTTTAATTTCTTGCTTTACAGCTTTGTTTATCATCTGTGCAAAGGCCTCGACGCTCATCATTCCTTGATCTCCTTCACTGTGCTTTCTTACAGATATTGTCCCGTCTTTCTCTTCTTGTTCCCCTACTATTAACATGTACGGGAGTTTGTTGAGTTCTGCTTCACGGATTTTCTTTCCAATAGTTTCATTTCTATTGTCCACAAGGGCGCGAATTTCGTGATTTTCAAGCAAATTTAAAACTTTTTGAGCGTATTTTTCATATTTTTCACTCAATGATAATATTGTGACCTGTTCTGGCATCAACCATAAAGGGAAATTTCCGCCAGTATGTTCTAGTAATATTGCTACAAATCGCTCCATACTACCAAAGGGTGCTCGGTGTATCATCACTGGTCTGTGTAGCTCATTGTCACTGCCTTTGTAGGTTAAATCAAAACGCTCTGGAAGGTTGTAATCTACTTGTATTGTTCCTAGTTGCCAGCTTCTTCCAAGGGCATCTTTTACCATAAAATCTAACTTAGGTCCATAAAAGGCTGCCTCTCCAGTTTCAACCACATAATCAAGTCCTTTGTCTTTTACGGCGCTTAAAATTGCATTTTCGGCTTTTTCCCAGGTTTTCACATCACCTATATACTTCTCTGGCTTGCTTAAATCTCTAACAGAGACCTGAGTAGTAAAATTTTCAAAACCTAAAGATCCAAACACATATAATACAAGATCAATAACATTTTTAAATTCTTGGTCTAATTGGTCTGGTGTACAAAATATATGAGCATCATCTTGCGTAAAACCTCTTACTCTAGTTAGGCCATGTAATTCTCCACTTTGCTCATAACGGTATACGGTTCCAAATTCTGCAAATCGTTTTGGTAAATCTTTATAAGAAAATGGTTTGGCATTATAAATTTCACAATGATGTGGGCAGTTCATGGGCTTTAACATAAACTCCTCACCATCGTTGGGTGTTTTTATTACTTGAAAACTATCTTCTCCATATTTTTCATAGTGTCCAGAGGTAACGTACAACTCTTTGCTACCTATGTGTGGCGTCATGACCATTTCATAGCCTGCTTTCTTTTGTGCTTTTTTCAAAAAGTTTTCAAGACGCTCACGCAATGCTGTTCCTTTAGGAAGCCATAGGGGTAGTCCTTGACCTACTTTTTTTGAGAAAGTGAATAGTTCTAATTCTTTACCTAGTTTTCTGTGATCTCTCTTTTTTGCCTCCTCAAGTAGGGCTAGGTATTGTTTTAGTTCTTTTTGTTTTGGGTAGCTAACTCCGTAGATACGGGTAAGTTGTTTGTTTTTTTCATCTCCTCTCCAGTACGCACCGGCAATACTCATAAGCTTTACAGCTTTTACAAATCCAGTGTGTGGCAGGTGACCTCCTCTACATAAATCTGTAAAGTTGTCATGATCACAAAAGGTGATGGTTCCGTCTTCCAGATTTTCTATAAGTTCTACTTTATACTCGTTTGCTTGTTTTTTGTAATAATCAAGGGCATGGTCTTTGGTCATAGAGCGTAAAGAAAACGTGTGTTTTCCTCGCGCTATTTCAAGCATTTTTTGTTCTATAACTACTAAGTCTTTTTCTGAAATGCTATGTTCACCAAAATCTACATCATAATAAAATCCAGTTTCAATGGCAGGACCAATGGTTAATTTTATGCCAGGGTATAAAATTTCTAATGCTTGTGCTAAGATATGTGCAGATGAATGCCAAAAAGCTTTTCTTCCAGCCTCGTCTCTCCAGGTGTATAAAACTAGGCTTCCGTCATGGGTTAGGGGAGTGCTGCTTTCTATGGTTTGACCATTGTATGCCGCCGAAATCACATTTCTAGCCAAGCCTTCGCTAATGCTCAATGCTACATCCATTGGCGTTACTCCTTCTTCTAATTGCTTTACACTTCCATCTGGTAAGGTAATTGCTATCATAGTTTACAAATTTTAAACAACAAAGATACTATTGTTGTTATAATACTGCATATCATTTTATTGTTTTATATGGACTTTTTTTGGCCTCACTTTTATAGTGTCTTTGCTTGATAGATAAAATCAATGGCTTATTTGCTTGCTTGCTTTATCCAATGAAAATCCAAGGCCAAAGCTCGCGATTCATTTGTCTTTTTCTAAAAACGAAACTCTTCTGGCTTTTTTTAGCGAAAAATTAGAAGTCTTTACCTTTTAATTGCGGGCTATTGACGGGGCTTTTGCTTGTTTTTGTTTCTTGGGTGTTTAAACGATACATATATTAAGGTATATCTGAGGTTTTCTTTTTTTTAAATCCTAATCTATGCTGTTTCAATGATTTAAAAAACAAGCCTAAAAAAAACAAAAAAAAAGCTTGTTTTTGTTTGGAGCGCTAAAATAAACAGATGTATATTTGCAGCCGCTTACAAAACGAAACAGTAGTAAGATTGTTAAGCCAACAACGTTCTTTAAATTTTTATTAAATATTTTTTTTAAAAGTATTGTAGGTTTAAAAAACTGTTGTACATTTGCAGCCGCCAAAAGAATGAGTGAATCAAAAACACGAGTTACAAAAGCGCACAAAAGTAAAATAAGTTCATTGAGATATTGAAATTGACAGCGTATGAATTTGATTGGAAACGATC
>CAJWPZ010000026.1 GCA_913045325.1 uncultured Flavobacteriaceae bacterium
CGAATGTGCTCATCTGGAATTCCATAATCTTCGCCCATTTTTTGAACCGCTTGGTTCATCAGTGGTGGGCCACAGAAATACAGTTCTATATCTTCTGGAGATTCATGAAGGTCTAGATAGTTATCAATTACTACTTGATGAATAAAGCCAACAAACCCGTCTCCGTCTCCATCTATTCCATCTTTTACTTTCCAGTTATCTTCTTCCATTGGCTCAGAAAGTGCCAAGTAAAATTTAAAGTTTGGAAAATCATTGGCTAGTTGCTGAAAGTGATCTAAGTAGAATAATTCTCTCTTAGAACGACCTCCATACCAATATGTTACTGTTCTTCCTGTTTTTAATGTTCTAAACAAATGATACAAGTGAGAACGCATAGGTGCCATTCCAGCTCCACCACCGATGTATAACATTTCAGACTCTGATGGATTGATAAAGAATTCTCCATAAGGTCCAGAGATAACACATTTATCTCCTTTTTTAAGATTGAAAATATAGGATGATGCAATACCTGGGTTTACATCCATCCATTGGTTTTTAGCTCTATCCCAAGGCGGTGATGCAATACGCACATTTAGCATAATCTCACGACCTTCGGCAGGATAAGAGGCCATTGAATAAGCTCTCTCTACTACCTCTTTGTTTTTCATCACAAGTGGCCATAGACCAAACTTATCCCACTCTGCCTGGAATTTATCTGGAGTTTCATGTTCCTGGGGATGTGCTGTAATATCCATGTCTGCAAATTTAACCTCGCACTCTGGAATTTCTATTTGAATATATCCTCCCGCTTTGTAGTTCATATCCTGAGGAATCTCTACTACAAATTCTTTAATAAATGAGGCTACATTATAATTACGCACTACTACCGCATCCCATTTTTTAATACCAAATACCTCTTCAGGAATGGTAATATTCATGTTCTGCTTTACCTTTACTTGACAAGATAGACGCGCTCCATCTTTGAGTTCTTTTCTACTAAAGTGAGGCGTCTCTGTTGGCAATGCTTCACCACCACCCTCAAGCACATGACATTCACACTGGATACACGTTCCTCCACCACCACAAGCAGAAGGTAAAAATATTTTATTCTCTCCTAAGGTTGTTAATAGGGTACTCCCACTAGCTACCTCAATTTCCTTCTCACCATTAATGGTGATAGTTACGGGTCCAGATGGAGATAATTTTTGTTTTGTAAAAAGTAATAACGTTACCAATAAAAGTGTCAATACTAAAAAAGCGATGACTGTTGCTGCGATTACTCCTGTGATACTTGCTGCTAAAAACATATACTTGATTTTTTATTCTGAAACGACCAATTGAGACGTTTCAATTCCTTTTTCTATAGCTGGTTGTAGGGTTGCCCCAATTTTTTCTGGTTGTGCTTCTAGTGATGGTGCTGCATCATCTCCACCGGTCAACATTCCTCCAAAACTCATAAAACCAATGGCCATAAGACCCGTAATGATAAATGTTATACCCAAACCTCTCAAAGGTGCAGGCACATTACTATATCGTATTTTCTCTCTAATGGCTGCAATTGCTACAATGGCTAAAAACCATCCAATACCAGAACTAAACCCATAATTTAATGCCAATGCTGCTGTTTCAATTTCTCTAGACTGCATAAACAATGACCCTCCTAAAATAGCACAGTTTACAGCAATTAAAGGTAAGAAAATACCTAATGAATTGTATAATGATGGTGAAAATTTTTCGACAATAATCTCTACCAATTGTACCATTGTTGCGATGGTAGCAATAAATAAAATAAAGGATAAGAAGCTTAAATCATAATCTGCATAGGCGCTCAGTTCTGGAGTTTCACGATTACCATCTAACCATGCTAGAGCGCCTGGCTGAAGTATGTACTGATCTAAAAACCAGTTTAAAGGTACCGTTACTGTCAATACAAAAATAACAGCTGCCCCAAGACCTACTGCGGTGCTTACCTTTTTAGATACTGCAAGGTAAGAACACATACCCAAAAAGTATGCAAATACCATGTTGTCTACAAAGATTGATTTGAAAAATAATTCTATATGCTCTAACATATGTTCTAAAATTTTATTTTTTACTACTACTAGTTTTCTTCTATTAATGCGCTGTTTCTACTGCGTTGTACCCAGATAATTATACCCACAACAATCAGTGCCATTGGAGGTAGTACCATAAAACCATTGTTTTCATAACCAATGGCATACAATCCAGTTTTCTCTACAGAGTCACCAAGCACCTTGAATCCAAACAAAGTTCCAGAGCCTAATAATTCTCTAAAGAAACCTACAATAATAAGTATTACTCCATATCCTAAAGCGTTACCAACACCATCTAGAAAAGCTTTCCAAGGTCCATTACCCAAAGCAAAAGCCTCGAAACGTCCCATAATGATACAATTGGTAATAATTAAACCAATAAACACAGATAACTCTTTACTTAGCTCATAGGCGAAAGCTTTTAATACCTGATCCACTATAATTACAAGTGTTGCTACAACTATTAGCTGTACAATAATTCTAATTTTTGAGGGTATGATATTTCGCATCAAGGAAATTACTACATTTCCTAGGCCAAGTACAAAAATTACAGAAACCGCCATTACTATAGATGGCTTTAATTGCGCTGTAATAGCCAGGGCAGAACAAATACCTAATACTTGTATAGTAATTGGATTGTCATCTGCAAGTGGGTCTAAGATTAACCGCGTGTCTTTTTTTGAAAGTAATCCCATCTTGTTAGTTGTTTATAGTTTTAAGGTAAGGCACATACATTGCAATATCTTTTTTAAGCATTGCAGACACACCATCTCCTGTAATGGTGGCTCCAGCTAATGCATCAACTTCATAATCATCTTTAGTTAAGTTTTTAGGGTCGTTATTTCCTTTGGCAACTTTAATACCCATATAGGTAGTACCTTCCAAAAGTTTTTCTCCTATAAAATCATCCATAAAGTAACGTTGTTTGATCTCTCCTCCCAAACCTGGGGTCTCCCCTTTATGATCAAAATAAACACCCTGTACTGTCATGGATTGATCTACAGCTACAAAGCCCCAGATAGCATCCCAAAGTCCTTTCCCTCTTACGGGCATAATGTATAATTTTTCACCATCTTTCTCCCCGATAAACAAAGGAAGCTTTCTTTGATATCCTTCTTTTTTGGCCTTTGCGCCTTCTTTTTTAACATCGATTAAATACGCATTATCATTCTCAGAGACGGAAACCCCTTCAATAACAAGCTGCTGCTTGATGTAGGTGTTAAACTGCTCGGCTACTCTATCTGTAGCTATAAATGCAACATCTCCTGTACCAACATTATCATTAACACCCATAGCATACAAGATGTTTTGTTGCTTTTCAAATTTTTCATTTGCCTTAATCATAGGCTTTAAACCACTTGAAAATCCTGCCAAAAGTGTTCCAACAACTAGCACCATTATAATGGCAAATATCATTGTGTAACTGTTTTTATCTTTATTAACTGCCATAATTAAGCTGTTTTAAGTTTTAGACGATTTGCTCTTTTTTTGATATTACCTTCCAGTACATAGTGATCTATCGTTGGTGCAAATACATTCATTAGTAGTATCGCCAAGAAAACACCTTCTGGATATGCTGGATTAAATACGCGTATCATAATAGATATAAACCCTATCAAAAATCCATATATCCATTTTCCTTTGTTGGTCTGTGAGGCTGTAACTGGATCTGTTGCCATATATACCGCACCAAATAAAATACTACCTATAAATAGATGCTGCCAAAAATCAACACTCATTAGGCCAAAGAATTTAGAACTCTCTGTTACCCATCCTGCATTTACAACACCATTAAATATAAGCCCCATAGAAAGAGCTCCTACTAGAGTACTTAGTATAATTCTCCAACTTCCAATTTTTGAAAGAATTAAAATAAGTGCTCCAACAATAATTAATAGTTTTGAAGTCTCTCCAACAGATCCAGGAATAAACCCTAAAAATTGATCCATCATACTCCAATCTCCATAACCATTGTTTTGCGCCAAACTTCCTAAAATTGTTTCTCCAGAAATAGCATCAGGTTGCCCAACAGTGTCAACTGCGCCAGTAACCCAAACTTTATCTCCAGACATCCATGTTGGATATGCAAAAAACAAAAAAGCTCTAATGGTTAAAGCTGGGTTTAGGATATTCATTCCAGTTCCTCCAAACACTTCTTTACCAATAACTACACCAAAAATAACTGCAATAGACAACATCCACAATGGAATATCTACAGGGACAATTAATGGCACTAACATACCCGTTACTAGGTATCCTTCTTCAACTTCGTGACCCTTAATAACGGCAAAAATAAATTCAACCAACAAACCAACACCGTAAGACACGATAACTAGCGGTAATACTTTCCAAGCACCAATACTAAAATTTGAAAAATTCCAAAACTCTGTGCTAAAAAAGCTTAATGCTTTTGTTACATCTCCAGTTTGCACATTGTATTGATACCCTGCATTGAATATCCCAAACAATAAACAAGGCGCCAAAGACATGATAACCATGTTCATGGTACGTTTTAAATCATCTGCTGCCTTAATGTGAGTACCATTATGTGTAGTCTCATTAGGCAAGTACAAAAAGGTATGGATTGCGTTAAACGCAGGTGCCATTTTAGTACCTTGGTACTTCATCTTTAAGGTATGCAAATTCTGTTTTAAACCCATAACTTATCCTATTTCTTTATACATTAAGTCTAATCCTTCTCTAATGATTTGTTGATGTGGTTGTTTTGACACACATACAAATTCTGTCAAGGCGAAATCTTCTGGAGCAACCTCATACATTCCTAGTGCTTCCATTGCATCCAAATCATTCACCAAACAAGCCTTTAAAATTTGTAAAGGATAAATATCTAGCGGAAATACCTCTTCGTAATTTCCTGTAACAACAAAGGCGCGATGCTCACCATTGGTGTTGGTATTTAATTCAAACTCTTTGTTGGGCTGTATCCAAGAGAAAGTTAAGGCTCTTGAAGGAGAAATTTTATTGAAGATTGGTTTGTTCCAGCCAAAAAATTCATAATCATCTCCTTCTGGAATTACCGTGATTGCATTGTGATAAAAACCTAAGTGCTGCTTTGGAGAAATGGTATCTCCACTTAAAACGCCACCACTAATTACACGAATATTTTCCTCGTTTAATCCAGAATCATAAATCATGGTAGCAACTTCACTACCAATTTTAGTTTTATAATATTTTGGAGCCTTTACACAAGAACCTGCTAGGGCCACAACCCGTTCTGCGTTGTATTTTCCTGTTAAAAATAATTCTCCAATTATGACCAAATCTTGAGCCGCTATGGTCCAAACAGTTTCTCCTTTATTAACTGGGTCTATCTTGTTTATTTGTGTACCTACATTTCCGGCAGGATGCAACACGTTTGTTTTGTGTAAAACAACATGATCCAACTCAGATAACATAGAAACACTATCTTTTGCAACAGTTAGGTGAATAGCACCCTTTGTTAATTTACTCAAAGCTGTAATGGCTGTTTGCACCTCTTTTTGTTTGCCTTGCAAAACAAAATCAAGATCTGCATCTAAAGGCCCAGTAGCCAAACCAGAGATAAAGATAGCCTTTGGCTTAATGTTTGGGTTTGCAATAACATCATACGGACGCTGCTTTACAAAAGGCCAACATCCTGTTGCAAGTAAATGATTTTTAATTTCTTGGGATGAAAGACTTTCTGGAGTTTTGACTCCATAATCCATAAAAGTGTCTTTTTGATCTGCTTCAATTGTTAGCGCTGTAATCACACGTTTTGGACCTCTTTCAATCTTGGTAAGTGTTCCACTTACTGGAGATGAAAAAGTGATTGCCTGGTTTTGTTTGCTGTAAAACAAAGTCTCTCCAGCTAGCATTTTTTCACCTTCTTTTTTTACCAACTTTGGCGTAAACAAGTGAAAATCTGAAGGACGAATAGCAAAGGTGCGTGAACGCGGTGCGTTTGAAAGTGATTTATCTGCTTCACCCTTTAGGCGGATGGCAAGACCTTTTTTAATCTTAATGTCTTTGGACATAGGATAGTCGTGTTAAAATTGACTTTTGTTTTCTTAAAAAGAAATCAAATTAGTATGTCTTTTTAAGGAATGCAAATTTAAGAATTAAAAGAGCAAATTGCCTGTTTATTAAGATATTTTTATGTCTTTGTAGTTCCTAAAAAAAGTGATGCAATTTTAAGGCATAAAATTTGTTTATATTTAGCACACATACCAACAAACCATGCGCACAAGTACTCTCTTATTTTTTCTTTTTTTATTTCAAATTCCAGCGGGGTTCGCTCAGGTAGAGCAAACAATTGAGCCTGAATACATTAGAACCATTGAATTTAAAGGGTCTTCATTGCAAAGCACATTACCCATTATTGAATTGGGTCAAAAATTACAACTTTCTTTTGACGATATTATAGGTAACGAAGCAGATTACTTTTACACCATTGAGCATTTTAATTTTGACTGGACCCCTAGTGATTTATCAAAAGGAGAATACCTAGACGGTTTCGACGACGTTCGCATAGAAACCTATGAAAACAGCTTTAACACCCTACAACTATATTCAAACTACAAACTTAATATCCCTAACAGAGAAACCCGTGCTATTAAAAAAAGCGGAAATTACTTATTACGAATTTTCAATGACGACGGCGAGATTGTTTTTTCAAGAAAATTTATGGTTTTAGAACGTCTTTTAAGCGTAGAGGTTGAAATTAAGAGATCCAGAAAAATAAAAAACATAGACCAACAACAGGTGGTGCAGTTTAAAATAAACGCTCCTAGTTTGCTTTTAATTAATCCCAAGCAAAATGTAAAAACACTGGTGCTACAAAACAATAATCTAAAAACTGCTATCACTAATTTAAAACCACAATACACCATTGGCTCTGAGCTTATTTACAGGTATGACCAAGAAGCAGCATTTTGGGGTGGCAATGAATTTTTATTTTTTGACAATAAAGACATTAGATCTGCTACAAATGGAGTAAGATCTGTAGCCCTAAATGAACTGTATGAAAATTTCCTATATACTAACATTGATAGAAGTGTAAGACCTTACACCTACAACCCAGACATTAACGGTGACTTTAGGGTTAGAAATCTATATGCCTCACAAAATCAAAACATAGAGGCAGACTATGTCTTGATGCATTTTAACCTGCAGCATTATGGATCATTGGGTGATAAAGAGATACATATCTACGGAAATTTCAACAACTGGACCATAGACCAAACCACCTACATGGCTTACAACGAAAAAACAGATACCTACCAAAACGCAAGACTTTTCAAACAAGGGTTCTATAATTACAAATACGTAATGGTAAACAGAGACGGTAGTGTAGAGCAGGGACCAATAAGCGGAAATTTCTGGCAAACAGAAAACCAATATACGGTGCTAGTATACTACAGAGCTCCTGGGTCTCGGTTTGATAGACTTCTTGGGAAAGGCGCTGCTAATTCAAGTAAAATATCAAATAATTAAAGGGATTTACCTCAACCCTTTTTAATAAGTCTTTTTGATTTAGGTTCAAAAAAAACTTTAAATCAAACCCTGCTTGAGTCCCTTTAGGCACCTTTTTACATTATATTTGCGGTAAAATAAGATCTTCATATGCAAAAAGAACTTTTACTGTTTCAAAAATTAGCCGAAAAATTAATCAAAGCTGAGAAACAAGAACCTATAATTACTCCAATCCCACCCAAGGAGCTCTTCAACATCTTACCCTTAGCCCTCCAGGCGCAACCCGCAGACGATGCTTTTTTTGAAAACGCATTAGAAAAACTTGTTTTAAATACCCCCCGCACTGCAACAAATCTATTTTTCAATCAGTTATTTGGGGGCAGAAACCCAAAAGCTACCTTAGGAGATTTATTGGCAGTACTACTCAATAATAGCATGTATACCTACAAAGTTGCTGGACCTCAAGTAGGAATAGAAAAAGAAATTTTACGCAAATCTTGTGATTTGATTGGCTATGGCAAAGATGCAGATGGAACCTTCGCACCTGGAGGATCTATGAGTAATTTTATGGCAATACTAATGGCTCGTGATGCGCACAATGACAGTATTAAAAAGGAAGGTGTGTTACAAAAAATGACCGCTTACACCTCCATAGAGTCTCATTATTCTACCTCAAAAAACGCAGCCTTTATAGGTATTGGGCGTGAGCAAGTTAGGTATGTAGCCACCAATGAATTTGGGCAAATGGATCCTAAAGACTTGAGCGTTAAAATAGCTGAAGATATCGCCTTAGGGTTGCAACCATTTTTTGTAAATGCCACTGCTGGAACAACTGTACTTGGAGCTTTTGACGAGATAACACCACTCTCCAAGATTTGTAAACAACACAAACTTTGGCTCCATGTAGATGGCGCATACTGTGGTAGTGTTATTTTTAGCAAAAAATACAAGCATCTGGTTGAGGGGGTAGCCCTTACAGATTCTTTTAGCTATAATGCGCACAAAATGATGGGAACACCACTTACCTGCTCTATTATACTTACCAAACACAAAAAATACTTACACGATAGTTTCAGTAATGATGCCACCTATCTCTACCAAACAGATGGTGATGATTACAACCTAGGAAAAACATCTATACAATGCGGTAGAAGAAACGATGCGTTAAAATTTTGGACGCTATGGAAATCTGTAGGAACTCTGGGCTTAGAAAAAATTGTAGATCAGCAATTTCATTTAGCAGAAGTAGCTAGAAATTACATTAAAAGCAATCCAGATTATACCCTCTATAGTTTTGATGACTCCATTTCTATTTGCTACAACTATAAAGGAATTCCAGCCCAAGACTTGTGTACATTGTTGTATCAAAATTCAGAAGCGATGGTAGGTTTTGGAATTTTTAGAGAAACAGAATTTGTGCGCCTTGTAACAATTAACGCCGGAAACGATGACAAGGACATCATCAACTTCTTTAAAATCTGTGAAGCATTTGTAACAAAAAATGAATCTTTATTTTCATTGAAAGGATAAGGGTATTAATATCTCAGCTACATTTTGTACTTGACAAATAATATAGTGACCCCTTAATAGTATACATCATAATAAAATGTGTATTTTTATAGATAGCTATAAAATAACAGCTACTTATTCTATACTACTACATGACTCAAAAAGTTACCCAAGGCATTAAAGTTTCCATTAAAACTCGTTTTGAAGATGCTTTTGTTTCTAATGGGAAACAGCAGTACGCATTTTCCTATATCATTCGTATTGAGAACAATAGTAAAGATGTAGTGCAACTCAAATCACGCCACTGGAAAATAAAAGACGCCTTAAACGATATTGATATGGTTTTTGGAGAAGGTGTTGTAGGGAAAAAACCAGTTATTAAACCTGGAGGTTTTCATACCTACAGTAGTGGTTGCATATTACTAAGTCCTTTTGGAGCTATGAGTGGTTATTATGAGATGGTTAATTTTTCTTCTACTGAGAAATTTAAAGTGAGTATCCCAAACTTTAAATTAAGTGCTCCTTTTTCTATGAATTAATATCCTTGATACGCCTTAGTGTACCCATAAGGTAACTTCGCTAAAACCATCTCTAAAAAATCTTACTTTAGGTGCAGTTTTTTGTACCTTCGCAGTTCAAATTTTTGTCTTTAACAAAACGCAAATTGCCAAGCAATTGCATAAATAAACTCACCATGGGAAAAGGATTTTACAAAGTTCCAGTTGCTGTTAACGAACCCGTAAAAACATACGCTCCAGGCTCCTCTGAGCGTGCAGCAGTTGCAAAAACATACACACAGATGTTCAATAGCACCATTGATGTGCCAATGTACATAAATGGAAAAGATGTAGCTACTGGGGATACGGCAACTATGTCACCACCGCATGATCACAAACATATTTTAGGAACCTACCACAGGGCTGAGAAAAAACATATTCAAGATGCTATTGCAACCGCTTTAGAGGCTCGTAAAATGTGGTCTCAAATGCCTTGGGAACAACGCGCTGCAATTTTTCTGCGTGCCGCAGAACTTATTGCAGGACCCTACAGAGCCAAAATAAACGCAGCAACAATGCTAGCGCAATCTAAGACCATTCATCAAGCAGAAATTGATGCATCTTGTGAACTAATAGATTTCTTGCGTTTTAATGTACAATACATGACCCAGATGTATGCAGAGCAGCCAGCATCTACAAGTGATGTTTGGAACCGCCTTGAGTACAGGCCTCTAGAGGGATTCATATACGCAATCACACCATTTAACTTTACAGCCATTGCAGCAAATTTACCTGCAAGTGCCGCGATGATGGGTAATGTTGTAGTTTGGAAACCTAGTGACAGCCAAATATTCTCTGCTAAGATAGTTCTCGATGTATTTAAAGAAGCGGGTGTACCCCCTGGAGTAATACAAATGGTTATGGGTGACCCTGAAATGATTACAGATACTGTGCTAGATAGTCCAGATTTTAGTGGGCTTCACTTCACAGGCTCTACCTTTATATTTAAAGAGCTTTGGAAAAAAATTGGATTAAACATCCACAACTACAAAACCTATCCTCGAATTGTTGGAGAGACTGGTGGTAAAGATTTTATTGTTGCGCACAAATCATCAAACCCCCAGCAAGTAGCTACCGCAATTACTAGGGGTGCTTTTGAATTTCAAGGACAAAAATGTAGTGCAGCCAGTAGAGTATATGTATCTAAAAGTATTTGGGAGGCTACACAGAAACACCTTAAAGCACAGATGGAAACTTTTAAAATAGGATCTCCAGAAGACATGAGCAACTATATCACTGCTGTAATACATGAGGGATCATTTGATAAACTTGCAGGTTTCATTGATCAAGCAAAAAAAGATAGCAATGCAGAAATTATTGCTGGTGGTGGATATGATAAAAGCAAAGGGTACTTCATTGAGCCTACTGTTATTAAAACCAATGACCCAAAATATACCACCATGTGTACAGAGTTGTTTGGACCAGTAGTTACAGTATATGTTTTTGAAGATGACGCTTGGGAGCAAACACTTCACCTTGTAGATCAAACAAGTGAGTATGCCCTAACGGGAGCTGTATTTAGTGAAGACCGCTACGCCTTAGAAGTAGGTGTTAAAATTTTAGAAAACGCAGCAGGTAACTTCTACATCAACGATAAGCCTACCGGCGCCGTTGTTGGACAACAACCCTTTGGTGGCGCACGCGCTAGTGGAACCAACGACAAAGCAGGTAGCAAGTTAAACCTCTACCGCTGGTGTTCTCCAAGAATGGTAAAAGAAACATTTGTTACACCAACAGATTACAGATACCCTTTTCTAGGATAAGACAATATTAGTATAATTTCAAAAAAGCCTCGTTATCTATAACGAGGCTTTTTTGTACCTTGGGGCTATGAAGTGTACTGTCTTTATTATACTACTATGTTTGCAAACTGCTATTGGGCAAACATATATTAAAACGACTCAAAGCCCATTATCTGTAAGTCAGTTTATAGGCTATGATAGCTATGATAGTTTATATACCCTAACAGATCTGGTGCTAAGTAAAGAAAACGCATCGGTGGTATATAAGTTTACAGATTTCCAGTTAGGGAACATCACTAGTGTAGATATCATCAACCCATTTAATGTAGTTGTCTTTTATGCAGATACCAATACGGCTATTTTACTGGACAACAAACTCTCCCTTATTGAACAGATTAACTTTAATCTATTAGAAGATGTAGCTAATATTAGTAGGGTTAGCAACGCAGGGGGTAATAAATTGTGGCTTTTTAATGCAGACTCCCAACAACTAGAACTTTACAATTATAGATCTAATACAAAAAACAGCATCTCTCTTCCTATTGCTGAAATACTTACAGATCAAACCAGTGATTTTAACTACAATTACATCCTCACCCCAACCTCTATAAAGGGCTATACCGTTTTTGGGGGCATTATAAAAAACGTCCCTTTTCAAGGAGGTGAAAAAATTATAACCCACAAGGGGAGGGTTTTGGTAGTCAAAGATAATATGATCTATGAAATGATAGAAGACAGTCTCAAACTCTTATCAATAAAAACTACTCAAATAAGCATACAAGACTTGCAAGTGTTTGAAGATTTCTTGTATATTTATGATCGTAAAAATGTTCACTCATTTGTAGTTCAAAAACCTAATAAATAGAAGTATGCACGTTGCCATAGCAGGAAATATTGGTTCAGGAAAAACCACCCTTACACGTTTATTATCAAAACACTATAAATGGAAGCCTCACTATGAGGATGTGGAAGAAAATCCATACCTGGATGACTTCTACAATGAAATGGAACGTTGGTCTTTTAACCTTCAAATCTATTTTTTAAACAGTCGTTTTCGTCAAATTTTAGAGATTAGAGAGCGTGGCCAAAAAGTAATACAGGACAGAACTATCTATGAAGACGCATACATCTTTGCGCCCAATCTTCATGCGATGGGACTTATGACCAATAGAGACTTTGAAAACTATAAATCACTTTTTGATTTAATGGAGAGTGTTACTAAAGGACCAGATCTTTTAATTTACCTGCGTAGTTCCATACCTAATTTAGTGAAGCAAATACATAAGCGTGGGCGTGACTTCGAAAACTCAATAAGCATTGAGTACCTCAGCCGTCTAAACGAGCGTTACGAAGCCTGGATTACTACCTACAATAAAGGCAAGGTTATTATACTGGATGTAGATGACATTGATTTTGTAGAAAACCCAGAACATCTTGGAGAGGTAATTAGTAAAATTGACGCAGAGATTAACGGGCTGTTTTAAACACTGCAACAACATTTAATGTACCTCATAAAAAAAGGGCTGTCTTTAAAGACAGCCCTTTTTTATTGTAATAAGCTTGTAAATATAGTATTAAGAATCTGTATTAGAATCAGCAACAGGAGGTGCTGGAGGTACTAATCCCGCATTATCCAAAGCCTGTATTTTTGCATCTACTTCTTGTTTTGTTCCTGTATAGCTTTTAGTTTCAGAAGTAGTTTCACCATCTTTTTTAGTTTCTATGGTAACAGTAGCTGTAAATAGCTCATCATCATCAGAGGTCATTTCCACTCTCACTTGTTTTTCAACTTGTTTTACAGTGTCAACCTGCATGGTGTTTTCTTTATTTGCATCTGCTGCTGTCTCTTCAGTGGCATGACCCCCTAGAATTGGAGCAATCACTAATCCTATTAAACAGGTTAGTTTAATTAGAATATTCATAGAAGGACCAGAGGTATCTTTAAATGGATCTCCAACAGTATCTCCAGTTACTGCAGCCTTGTGAGCCTCAGAACCTTTGTATGTCATTACACCATTAATCTCAACACCAGCTTCAAAAGATTTTTTAGCATTATCCCAAGCACCACCAGCATTGTTCTGGAAAATAGCCCAAAGAACACCACTTACAGTAACACCGGCCATGTAACCACCTAACATTTCAGCAACCAACATGTTATTATCTGGATATACTAACAACCCTACAAGTACAACAACTATTGGAAAACCAATGGTTAAAATACCTGGCAACATCATTTCTTTTAATGATGCTTTTGTAGAAATAGCAACACACTTATCATACTCTGGCTTTCCAGTTCCTTCCATAATTCCTGGAATTTCTTTAAACTGTCTTACCACTTCATTTACCATTTCCATAGCAGCTTTACCAACAGCATTCATTGCCAAGGCAGAGAATACTACAGGCACCATACCACCCACAAATAACATCGCTAAAACTGGCGCCTTAAAAATATTAATTCCGTCAATTCCTGTAAAGGTAACATAGGCAGCAAAAAGTGCTAATGATGTTAATGCAGCAGATGCAATGGCAAAACCTTTACCTGTTGCAGCAGTTGTATTACCAACAGCATCTAAAATATCTGTACGTTCTCTTACTATTGGGTCTTGTTCGCTCATCTCTGCAATTCCACCTGCATTATCTGCAATAGGTCCAAAAGCATCAATGGCTAGTTGCATAGCAGTTGTTGCCATCATAGCAGATGCCGCTAAAGCAACACCATAAAATCCAGCCAAAGCATATGAAGACCATATTGCAGCTGCAAATAATAAAACAGAAGAAAATGTAGAAATCATACCTGTTGCCAGACCAGCAATAATGTTAGTTCCTGCTCCAGTAGATGATTGCTGTACAATTTTTAAAATTGGCTTAGAACCAAGTCCTGTGTAGTATTCTGTAAATGCAGAGATCCCTGCTCCTACAACCAGTCCAACCAAACAGGCATAAAATACTCTCATTGAAGAAATATCTTGTAGCCCCTCACCAAAGAAGTCCATTTGCATTGTTTGTGGCAACATCCAGGTAACTAGACCGTAACATGCTACAGCAACCATTATAATAGATGCCCAGTTACCTATGTTTAAGGCTTTTTGTACATCTGCTTCTTTTGCATCGTTTGATGTTATTTTTACTAACATGGTACCAATCAAAGAGATAATAATCCCTACACCTGCAATTGCCATTGGAAGTAAAATAGGTCCTATCCCGCCAAAAGCATCTTGTATTGCGCCTCCCATGTCTTTAATTACGTAGTTACCAAGTACCATAGCAGCTAATACTGTTGCAACATAAGAGCCAAATAAATCTGCTCCCATACCTGCAACATCTCCTACATTATCTCCAACATTATCTGCAATTGTAGCCGGGTTTCTTGGATCATCCTCAGGGATATCTGCCTGTACTTTTCCTGCTAAATCTGCACCAACATCTGCAGCTTTGGTATAAATACCACCACCTACTCTTGCAAAAAGAGCAATAGACTCAGCTCCTAAAGAAAAACCAGCCAATGCCTCTAATACTATAGTCATGTCCATGGTGCTTGTCCATTGACCGCCCATAAACATTTGATAGAAAACAATAAAGAAAAGTGTTAATCCTAAAACAGCCAATCCTGCAACACCAAGTCCCATAACAGTACCACCACCAAAAGAAACTTTTAATGCTTGTGGTAAACTCGTTTTTGCGGCTTGTGTGGTTCTTACATTTGTTTTAGTTGCTATTTTCATACCCATATTTCCTGCAAAGGCAGAAAAAACAGCTCCAATAATAAAGGCAACAACTATTAGGTAGGTAGTATCCATGAAAAAAGCAATTCCTGCTAAAATGATACTTGCTCCAACAACAAAATAAGATAACAATCTATATTCTGCATTCAAAAAAGCCAATGCTCCTTCATAGATGTGATCTGAAATTTCTTTCATTTTACCATCACCTGCATCTTGTTTCATCACCCAAGATTTTTTAATTAGCATATATACTAAACCTATTAATGCCGCTGCTATTGGCATGTAAATCATCATTGCTTCCATATATTATTCGATTTGTTAATTAAGGCGGTAAAAGTAACAAATTAAAGACAATTAAAAAACACCTTTTTAATAAGTAAAAAAGGGAGCTTTAAAGCATTAAGTATTAGGGTGTAAATAGTAAAATCACTATTAGTTTTGCGGCCGATAGGGTAGCCTTAGCCTAACAGGCATCCTTTAAAATAGCTGTAGTTGTTATTGCACAGATAGATACATGCTCTAGAAATTAAAGCCAAAGGTACCTGTAAAGCCAAATTTTCTAGCATTAGGATAGTTTACCTGGTTTAGATAATTACCCCTAAAATTAACATCGAGCCTAAAAACTTTGAAGATATTACCTACACCAAAACTATACTCATAGTATGGCTTATTTGGAGATTGGTACACAATATTAGATTTATTGATGGCTATGTTTTCTTGACTTATACCACCAATAACCGCCCTAAAACCAATTACTTCTCTTAAATTAAAATCTCGAAGCCATGCAATTCGCTGGAAAAGCCGGCCTCCAAAATCGTGCTGCAAATGCAAAGACACGTATTGATCACTCACAAATTCATAAAAATCTAATTGAGAAAAGGTATTGTAAATACTAAAAAGCGTTTGGTTTCCTGGAATAGGGTTTAACAGACTCAAATTTACCTGACCAAAGGTTTTACCTGCCTCTATGGTAGATGTTAATCTACCAATACCCCCAATATTCCAGGGCTGGGTATATAATCCTTGTATACGTTGGTACTCAAAATCTCCACCTAAGAGTCCTTTTATACCATAGGTGTACCCTATAAAAAGACTTGGGAAACTCCCTTTGTTTATGATTGTTCTCTCCACGCCATATCCAGAAACCTTCCTCTTTGGAGTAAAAAAGGCTAGGAGCCGTATCTCTGGTTGTTGTACATCACTGCCTATAGTTTCATCTTCTTTTAGATAATCTATAGAAAAGGTATCTGTGGCAGAACTCAAAGACCGGTAAGATCCTGTAAGACGTATATTTAAATTCTTTACAGGCTCCAGTGAAACTCCCACAGTGGCTAATTTAACCCGGGTTAGTTTATCATTTGTCCCTAGGGTAATCAAGGAGGAGGAGGCTAGATTTCTGCCCAAAATATCATTGCTTGAAGAAAGGCTTGCACCAGTTTGTTCTACATCTTTTCTATAGCCGGCATAAAGGGTAAGTCTGTTTTTTCTGTTGAGTAATACCTTTGCAGAAACCCCAAATTTGAAACGATCATCTTTAAATCCGTAGGCCCCAAACCCTTCTATACGCCACTGATCATTTTGAGAAAAATAGGTCCTACCACCCAACCTAACTCTAAGACCTTCTGCCTCGTTGTAGCCCAAAAGTGACAACACAGGCCCAAAATCAAAGTTTTCTGCCTCATAATATCCAGAGGCTAAAACAGAGGCGGCGCTATACAAGGCCTTAAATCTTGGTACGCTTTTTAGAGTGTCTAACATTTTATAGACACTCATCTCATCTTTATTTAATCGCTCCAGACGGTTTTCTTCCCAAAACGAATCTGGCCTGTTGTAAACATCATACTGATAGGGATCTACTTGTATTTTATAAAAACTTTTCTGCTTTTGGTTGTCAAAAACATAATTATCATAAAGGGTCGTTCTTCTTCCATACACCCCTTTGGCTTTTTCTTTATCCTGGAAACTAAAGTCACTCATAAAGTAATCTCGAGTGATTAAGAAAACAGAATCGTTTAACACATCAAACTCTTGCTCTATATATACTTCTCTTATCCAGTTTACATTAGCGCTTTTGGAGGCCTGCAGATTAATCTCTTTAATGGCCCATGTAGAATCATTTACCCAAAAATCTCCCTTAAAGGTAAGTTCATTTTTACGCCTTGGATAATAGGCTATGTTATAACACCACTTATCTTTCCTGTAGGCGCTATCTAATAATACATAATTATAAACATCTACACCCGTTTTAGATAAAGGGCTGGTAAAGGCCTTATCAAAAAACTTTAGGTAATTGTTATACACATCATATTGGCTGTACAAATCTTTTAGAAATGCAATTAGCGTATTGTTGTTTTCGAAGCCAGAATTTTTATTCCCTTGGAGCAGTTCTCTCTCTTTACCTAGAAGGTTGTCTCCATAAACCTGGGAGAAGGCCTCATTTATAAAAATGGGTAAGTAGGTTTTTCCTGTTACTTTTGAGGTGTCTATCTCTTGAAAGATAAACTCCATTCCTTTAAATATTTTGTTTTTTGTGAGTGTACTATCTATGGTATTTAAATCAAACTCTAGCTTCTCATATTTATCGTAGGCGTATTGATTGAATTTCTTGACTCCATTTTGTCTACGGTTGTCCCAAATCTTTTTGAGTATGTCTATGGCTGGATTGTTTTTCTTAGAGGTCTTGCCACTAAAGATAACAACCTCATCTAGGGAGGCTGCTTCTTGCTCTAAAACAATGCTCATGTTATAGTTTACCTTTTTATCTAGTGTAATTTCTTTATTTTGAAATCCTAAAAAAGAAACTACAACATCTGTATAGGTTTGATTACTCTCTAGATAAAAGCGACCGTCTTCATTGGTTATGGTACCTTCAAAACTATTTTTAAATACAACGTTAGCAAAAGGCACAGAAACTCCATCGGTATCTGTCACAAAACCGCTTATTTTGGTTTGCGCCATAGCACCAACCCATGTCAATAGTAGTAAAAGAAAAAAAGAGTTTCTCATGAAGATAATACAACTCATTAAATACAACTCATTGTAATAGCATTCTATAAGGTAATGACTATTAGCAAATTAAAATCCATAACCCAAAGGCTTTAAAATATATTATTTTTTGTACAATACTTTTTTCACTGCATTTACAACATCTGTGCTATTGGGTAACCACTCTGCAAATAAAGCAGGTGAATACGGCGCAGGAGTATCTGCGGTGTTAATCTTTTCAACAGGTGCGTCTAGATAATCAAATGCCTGGTTTTGGATTTGATAGGTAATCTCTGTGGCTACATTTCCAAAAGGCCATGCCTCTTCTAAAACCACCAAACGATTTGTTTTTTTAACAGAATCTAAAATGGCATTGATATCTAGAGGACGTACCGTACGCAAATCGATAATTTCACACTCTATACCTTCGTCTGCTAATTGATCTGCAGCTTTGTAGGCTTCTTTAATTATTTTTCCAAATGAAACGATAGTTACATCGCTACCCTTTCGTTTGATTTCAGCAACACCTAGAGGTATTAAATATTCTCCCTCTGGCACTTGGCCTTTATCACCATACATTTGCTCACTTTCCATAAAAATTACTGGATCGTTATCACGTATAGCACTTTTTAATAATCCCTTAGCATCTGCAGGATTACTTGGTACAACAACTTTTAACCCTGGAGTGTTTGCAAACCAATTCTCAAAAGCTTGAGAATGTGTAGCAGCTAACTGCCCAGCACTAGCTGTTGGCCCTCTAAAGACAATTGGACAGTTAAATTGCCCGCCACTCATTTGTCTTATTTTTGCGGCATTATTAATAATTTGGTCAATTCCAACCAAAGAGAAATTAAAGGTCATGTATTCTATAATAGGTCTGTTACCATTCATGGCGCTACCAATTGCAATACCAGCAAAACCAAGCTCTGCAATAGGGGTGTCTATTACACGCTTTGCGCCAAACTCCTCTAACATTCCTTTACTTGCTTTGTATGCACCGTTGTACTCTGCTACTTCTTCACCCATTAGGTAAATGGTATCATCTTTGCGCATCTCTTCGCTCATAGCTTCACAAATGGCTTCTCTAAATTGAATTGTCTTCATGCTCATTGCCCACATAGGTGGGTACATTTAATTATACTTTATGATCTTTTTACTTCTGAACTAGTTAAACAGAACTACCCAAAAAATCTAAAAAAACAAAAATAGTATTATTATCTTATTTTTTACACCACAAGTGAAGGCATTTAACATTTTATAGCCAACTATTTACTATGCACGCATAGTAAATAAGAATAATATTCACTATCTTTGTGGTCGAAAATATAGAGATTAGTATGTTTTCGAAACTCAAAAAAAGTACTACAATTAAAACAAATATAATTATGAAAATATTAGTGTGTATTAGTCACGTACCAGACACTACCTCAAAAATAAATTTCACAGAAAATGACACAAAATTTGACACCAATGGTGTAAATTTTGTAATAAATCCAAATGACGAATTTGGCCTTACTCGGGCTATGTGGTTTAAAGAAAAACAAGGAGCATCTGTACATGTTATTAATGTTGGAGGGCCAGAGACAGAACCTACACTGCGCAAGGCATTAGCCATTGGAGCAGATGAGGCCATACGCATAGACACTCCAGCCACAGACGGCTATAGTGTTGCGGTGCAATTGGCAAGTGTTGCAAAACAGGGTGGTTATGATCTAATTATTGGAGGGCGCGAGTCTATTGATTACAATGGCGGCATGGTTCCTGGAATGGTAGCTAAAATTATTGATGCCAACTTTATAAACACCTGTATTAGTCTTGAGGTAGAAGACGCAATGGTTACTGCCGTTAGAGAAATTGATGGTGGTAAAGAAACCTTGCAAACAAAATTGCCACTAGTTATTGGAGGGCAAAAAGGATTGGTTGAGGAAAGTGATCTTCGCATTCCAAACATGCGCGGAATCATGCAAGCTAGAAGTAAGCCTTTACATATCAAACCAGCTATAGAGCAAAGCCCAAGAAGCGAGGCAACAACCTATGAGAAACCAGCTCCAAGAGGTGCTGTAAAACTGGTTGACACTGTGGATGAATTGATCGATTTATTACACAACGAAGCCAAAGTAATTTAAATTAAAAAAAAACGGTTTTCAAACAAAGTTGAATACTTAAAAATAATAAAAAATATCTTTAACATATGAGTGTTTTAGTCTACACAGAATCTGAAAATGGTTCTTTCAAAAAAACAGCCTTTGAAGTTGTATCTTACGCAAAGGCAATAGCTACTGAGTTAGGCACTACCCTAACTGCTGTGTCTATTAATGCAAGTAATACTTCCCAGTTAGGAGTATACGGAGCAGATAAAGTACTAGAGATTACAAATGACAGTCTTGCAAATTTTGATGCCCAAGGGTATGCAGATGCAATATCTCAAGCTGCGGCATCACAAGATGCTACGGTTGTTGTATTGTCTCAAACTGCAAATGCAAAGTTTATGGCCCCACTGGTGGCTGTAAATCTTGAGGCTGGTTATGTCTCTAACGTTGTTGCTCTCCCGCAGAGTACCACGCCATTTAAAATAAAACATAGTGTATATACCAACAAGGCTTTTTCTTTAACGCAGATAAACACCCCTGTTAAAATAATTGGTTTAGGTAAAAATGCTTATGGTTTACATGAGAGTGCAGCTGATGCAGTATCAGAGGTGTTTTCACCAAGTCTTCAACAAAGCAATACCAAGGTAATCTCTGTAGATAAAGCTACAGATAAAGTGACCATTGCAGATGCAGAAGTTGTAGTCTCTGCAGGGCGCGGTTTAAAAGGGCCAGAAAATTGGGGTATGATTGAAGAAATGGCAACTATTTTAGGAGCTGCTACAGCCTGTTCAAAGCCTGTTAGTGACATGGGATGGAGATCTCATGGTGAACATGTAGGACAAACAGGAAAACCCGTAGCGGCATCACTATACATCGCCATAGGAATTAGCGGAGCCATCCAACACCTTGCAGGTATTAACTCCTCTAAAGTTAAAGTAGTTATAAATACAGACCCAGAAGCTCCATTTTTTAAAGCAGCAGACTACGGAATTGTAGGTGATGCATTTGAAATTGTTCCACAACTAAATGAAAAATTAAAAGCTTTTAAAGCGCAAAACGCATAATTTTTATTACTTTGTGCCTTTGGAAATGGCTGTTTAAATTAGGACAAACATCCTGTTTAAACAGCTTTTTTTAATTATAAAACCATGAGTCTAGTTAGATTAAATATTAAGGGGATTTCTTATAGCCAAACACAAAATGGCGCATACGCTCTAATACTCAGCGAGGTAGAAGGTAATAGAAAATTACCCATAGTCATTGGCGCCTTTGAAGCTCAGTCTATCGCTATTGCACTGGAGAAAGAAATCATGCCTCCTAGACCACTTACCCATGATTTATTT
The DNA here is from genome assembly GCA_913045325.1 of uncultured Flavobacteriaceae bacterium. Lineage (GTDB taxonomy): Bacteria > Bacteroidota > Bacteroidia > Flavobacteriales > Flavobacteriaceae > Patiriisocius. Next base: position 21,436 of record CAJWPZ010000026.1, read on the forward strand.
AAAAACTTTTCAGATCTTTTTGCAATTATTATCACTCAAGTAATCATACATAAATTGGTTGATGGGGTATTCTATTCTAGTATAATTTGTGAGCGTGAGGGTGTAGAAGAAATTGTTGATGCTCGAACTAGCGACGCCATTGCACTAGCACTAAGGTTTAAGGCGCCTATTTTCACCCACAAAGAAATCTTGGACAGTGCGGGTATATTCCTTAAAACCGGAGATAAAAAAGAAGAAAAACAAGAACCAGAAGATGTACTGTTAGATGATTTTTTACAAAGTGATGACTCACAAAGCCAGCCCAGCTCATCTGAAGATTACAAAACCAACACTTTAAAAGAACTTCATGATTTACTTGAGGGAGCTGTTAAAAATGAAGATTATGAAAGTGCTGCGAGAATAAGAGACGAAATTTCAAAGCGAGAATAAACCTTACCAAAAACCTATGAAAAAGCTATTATATAGTATTGTTGTATTTTTTTTATTGGGAAACCTATCTGCACAAACCATTGAAAAACAATGGGTTTTTAACAACATACAGTCTGAGCAGGGAACATCACTTTTTGAAATTGACCAAAGCACAGACACCTTTACACTAGACAATGGCGCATTTGAGTATTCTCTAGCAGCAAAAAACAACTTAAAGGCAAGTGGAGATTATATATTTCAGAACAATTTATTAGTCTTATTCTATAACCAGCCCACAGATACTATTCGTAGATATCGAGTTACAAAACTCACACAGGACAGCTTATCTTTTTCAGAAAACAATACAACCTATTGGTTTAAAGCTGCTGAAACCTCAGCTGCTGTAAATGAGATAGCCCAGAGTAAAGATGCAATCATCCCCTCACAAGGATTTTCTTTTGACAGCCTGTGGCGCGGTGTCCTTGGTATGATTACCCTTTTATTTATTGCCTTTTTATTTAGCGCAAACAGAAAAGCAATTAGTTGGCGCACGGTAGGGATTGGTCTAGCCCTTCAGTTAATAATTGCAGTAGGAGTTTTAAAAGTTGCTTTTATTCAAAAAATATTTGAATGGATAGGGAAGTTGTTTATTAGTATTTTAGATTTCACCAAAGCGGGTAGTAAATTTTTATTTGAAGGTCTGGTGGTAGACATGGACACTTTTGGATTTATTTTTGCATTCCAAGTACTGCCAACAATTCTATTTTTCTCTGCCTTGACCTCTGTACTATTCTACCTAGGGATTATCCAAAAAGCAGTAAAAGCCTTTGGTTGGTTACTCTCTAAGGTTTTAAAAATTTCTGGAGCAGAAAGTTTAAGTGTTGCTGGAAATATTTTTTTAGGACAAACAGAAGCGCCCCTGCTTATCAAGGCCTACCTTGAGAAAATGAACAAAAGTGAAATGCTGCTGGTTATGATTGGCGGTATGGCAACAGTAGCAGGAGCTGTACTGGCGGCCTACATAGGTTTCTTAGGTGGTGATGACCCTGCCCTGCGATTGGTGTTTGCAAAACATCTATTAGCAGCCTCTGTAATGGCAGCACCTGGAGCCATTGTAATTTCAAAAATATTATACCCTCAAACAGAAAGTATTAATACAGATGTTACGGTGTCTTCAGATAAAATTGGCTCAAACATCCTAGATGCCATTGCAAATGGAACTACCGAAGGGCTAAAACTAGCTGTAAATGTTGGTGCCATGCTACTTGTTTTTGTAGCTTTTATTGCCATGTTAAATGGAATTTTAGGTTGGTTAGGAGACATAACTACTGTAAATGACTGGATGGCTACAAATACCTCCTACCCTAGCCTTTCTTTAGAGGCTATTTTGGGTACTGTTTTCGCCCCACTGATGTGGCTTATTGGAGTTGCCTCCAAAGACATGATGATGATGGGACAGCTTTTAGGTATTAAACTAGCCGCAAGTGAATTTGTAGGGTATATACAATTAGCAGAGCTGAAGAACATCAACAACATCATGCATCTTAACTATGAGAAATCAATAATCATGGCTACCTACATGCTTTGTGGTTTCGCAAATTTTGCCTCTATTGGTATTCAAATTGGCGGTATTGGCTCTCTAGCCCCTGGACAGCGTAAAACACTCTCTAAATTTGGAATGAAAGCCCTGATTGGAGGATCTATTGCATCGCTAATTTCTGCAACAATTGCCGGAATGATTATTGGATAACCAGTCATTGGTGTAGATTTTAAAACAGTTAATAAATACTGATAACAGCTCTTTGAGAAATTTTACTGTTTTTCTCACATTACATACATTTACAATTGTAAACATGAAATCCAAATGAAGCAATACCACGACCTTATTAAACACGTAGTTGAAAACGGAACTCAAAAACATGACCGCACAGGGACAGGAACCAAAAGTGTGTTTGGACACCAAATGAGATTCGATTTAAGTAAAGGGTTCCCGATGGTGACCACCAAAAAACTACATCTTAAATCTATTGTGTATGAACTACTTTGGTTTTTAAATGGAGATACTAATGTTGGGTATTTGCAAGAAAATGGCGTCCGTATCTGGAACGAGTGGGCAGATGAAAAAGGAGATTTAGGACCTGTTTATGGCCATCAATGGCGCAACTGGAATAGTGAAGAGGTAGATCAAATTAGTGATATTATACAAACGCTAAAAACAAACCCAGACAGTAGAAGAATGCTAGTTAGTGCTTGGAATCCTAGTGTGATGCCAGATAGCTCTAAAACTTTTTCTGAAAATGTCGCAAATGGAAAAGCGGCCTTACCTCCATGCCATGCCTTTTTTCAATTTTATGTAGCGGATGGCAAACTATCATGCCAACTATACCAACGCAGTGCAGATATCTTTTTAGGGGTGCCTTTCAACATTGCTTCTTATGCCTTGTTTACTATGATGATGGCGCAAGTTTGTGGTTACCAAGTGGGAGACTTTATTCATACTTTTGGAGACGCACATATCTACAACAACCATATGGAGCAAATAGAGCTTCAACTATCAAGAGATCTAAAAGCGTTGCCTAAAATGATACTTAACCCTGATGTGAAAAGTATTTTTGATTTTAAATTTGAGGATTTTACTTTGGTTGATTACAATCCACACCCGCATATTAAAGGAGCTGTTGCTATTTAACCCTTTTACAAAAATACCCGCTATGAAAAAACTGTTACTACTCCTTCTTATTTTTACTACTAGCATTGCTTTTGCACAAGATGAGTGGGGTGATTTGAAAAAAAACAAACTCACCATGAAAGAAATACCAGCTGTTTGGCCAGGTTGTAGTGGTAGTATTGCAGAAAAAGATACTTGTTTCAACCATCAATTATCAAAACATATTATGAGTAATTTTACCTACCCTACACAGGAGTACAAAAAAAATATTCAAGGCCGCGTGGTGGTGAAATTTAAAATAAATACAAAAGGCTTTGTTGAGATAAAAAGTGTGACGGGCGGCAATAAAGGCTTGCAAGAGGCAGCAAAAACAAACATATTAAAAATTCCTCAATTAATCCCAGGAATGATGGGTGGTAAACCTCGTGAGATTAACATGAGCGTTCCTTTTAACTTCAAGACAAATAAATAACAGTATTTTTTTAAATAAAACTGGAGCTTAAAGACCTAAAAAATTGATTTTA
>CAJWPZ010000027.1 GCA_913045325.1 uncultured Flavobacteriaceae bacterium
GATTGATAATTCTCCACCAATACTCATTTGAGTAAGTTCACTATCTGTAAATTCTGCACCTTCAAAAATAACTTCTCCATTGCTGGTAGATAGCGTATATTCACCCTCACCGTATTGACAGCAAATACCATCTCCGTAAGAATCAAATAGTTCAAACTCATAGCAATTGTCCAACTCAACATCGAAGGTTTCTGTAAATGTCGTGTTATCATCTGATCCTTCATTATAACTACCAGAATCTATAATAGATCCTCCAACTTCTCTAAACTCCCATGAAGTCTCTTCTGCATAATCATCGGTAATTAATTCTAATAAAACTTGTAGTGTAGCGTATTGATCACTACTTCCACCTATAGAAAATGGGGTAGAGATGTTATTGTTTGATTCGTTTTGATCTTCTGTACCATTAACTTCCACAAGAACTACATTAAAAGAGTAAGAACCTTCTGCTAAATCTATAGGGTCTAATACAAAGGATTCTGTTTGGTTTTGAGATAAGGCACCAGTAAAGTTAATTGTACTTGTTGTACCATTATCAATCTGCCAAGTAATTACCGCGGTTGTAATATCATTTACACCAAAGTTTGTTAAGTTTATGGTTGGTGTAATAATAGTCTCACCGCAACTTACCTCTGGAATATCTACAGAAACTGCTGCATCAAGATCCAATATCTCTAGGGCAGGAAAACTATTTAACACTACAGGATTTGTTCCTTGAGGATCAAGCCAGTCATCTAACCTTGTAGATGCAGATGATCCTGTATCCCAAGCAACACCTAAACGTCCGTAATAATCTAGAGCATTATTATCATTAGTCCCAGAACAAGCCGCAGCTCCTCCGTATAATTGTCCAATAATTCTTCCTTGATCATCAAATAGAGGAGATCCAGAAGATCCAGGCTCTGTAACTCCGAGTTCCCAACCTTGACTACCACCACCAAGAATTTCCCAGGTTTGAGCGCCAGCATTGGCCTGTTTTGATGGGCTATCATCATCTCTACAAATTTTCATGATATCTCCAGATGGGTGATGGATACCAACTGTAAAAGGTGGATCAATATCTGATCTATCCCAACCTGCAAACACACGATTCCATTCTGTAGGGATATCATTGTTAATCTCTACCAAACAAAAATCTGCATTGGTACTTCTAGCTCTTAGGGTAGCTCCACTAATAGTTTGGTTTGTTGGCCCATTTGTACTATTAGTATTGGCAGCACATACTGGGTTAGGACTAATCCAACCAAATCTAAAAGACCAAGCATTTGGGTTACTGTAACAGTGATTTGCTGTTAAAAAAAATGGGGTACCATCATTATTTGTATTGTTTATAAGAGCTCCTGTACAAAACCCTCCACCTCCAGATAATAGTATACCTACAGATCTTTTGTTGTGATTTTTGTTGTCTTCCCAGTCATCACCTATAGAACAATCAACATCTAAGTTACAATTACCAGAATCATTTAAACCTTTTGCAGCTTGAAATGTGTCTGCATTTCTATATCCGTGGGTTGCCTTTGCGATGTGTAATTGACCTTGACCAGCAACATTTGCAGGCTCAAAATATTCTATCCATACTTTCTCACCCTTAACAATCCAAGTACCTAATATGCCGCTTTCTTGGTTTTGTATGCTTGTATATGCACCAAGTAGATCACTTCTGTCTTCATTGTATAGATATACAGAAGATCCCTCTGGAATAGAGAATTCATCAAAAATAAAGTTCATAGACAAGGCATCTTTAGACTCAACAGCTAATCTCCAAATTCTATCTCCGTTTTTTAGCGTAGTCCATTGTCCATCTTCAAAACCGAAATCTACACTGTGCATGTATCCAAATCTCCATGGTTTATCAAATTTATAATCATTTAAGGCATCTTCAGCTCTTACTTGCTCTAAATCAAAACTTGGAAGTGCTTTGGCCGCAATTTGATCTTGATCACTAAGTAATTTCCAACTCAATGGAGATCCTTGGTTTGTTACTTGAGATGTTACCGAGATGGTAATCATCATAAAACAAAAAAGTAATATTCTTTTCATTATAGTTTTTTTTTGGTTAATTGTTTAAGTTAGCTAATTTAATTATATTATCACAATTTGAAAAATAATGATGCTAATTGTGAGTTTTTAGTGAGTTTTATGTATTTATTTATTTTAATAGGCTTATTATTTGAGTAGCCAACTCTGTTCCAATTCTATCTTGAGCCTCGTTGGTTGCAGCGCCAATATGAGGACTTAGAGATACTTTATGACTCATAAGAACCTTAACTGCTGGTGTTGGTTCTTTTTCAAAAGTATCAAGACCTGCAAAAGAAAGTTTACCGCTATCTAAGGCCTCGATTAAGGCAACCTCGTCAATAACACCTCCACGTGCTGCATTAATAATAGCAGCTCCATCTTTCATCTTTGCAATTTGTTCTCTACCAATTACATATTGTTTCTGCGCAGGCACATGAAGAGTAATAAAATCACTTTGTTGAATCAAATCCTCAATTGGTTTTGTTTTAACCTCTAAGGTTACTTTTTGACCATCAAAAAAGTCTAGCGTTATATCTGCAGTGTCTACATAGTTATCGCTTGCAATTACCTTCATGCCACAACCAAGTGCAATTTTTGCTACCTCACGGCCTATGCGTCCAAAACCTATAATACCGATTGTTTTTCCGCGAAGTTCACTCCCTTTGGCATAGTTTTTCTTAAGCTCTTTAAATCTTGTATCACCATCTAAAGGCATATTTCTGTTGGCGTCAAAAAGGTATCTAACCCCTCCAAATAAATGAGCAAAAACTAATTCTGCCACAGATGATGAAGATGCCGCTGGCGTGTTTATAACACTTAAACCTTTTTCACGCGCGTAGGTAACATCTATATTGTCCATACCTACACCACCGCGCCCAATAACCTTTAAAGAAGGGCAGGCATCTATTAGTGCTGCTCTTGCGGTAGTTGCGCTACGAACCAATAAAACACTTATGTTGTTTTGGTTGATGTAATTCACCAATTGTTCTTGAGCCACTTTTGTGGTGATAACCTCAAAACCTGCGCTAGTTAATGTGTCAATACCTGATTGAGAAACTCCGTCGTTTGCTAATACTTTCATAGGGATAATTTTCATTTTTGTAAAGACCTACATCCTCACGTTTTTTTTAATACTGTTATTTATTTTTAAACTTTGTTTTCTAGATTTTGCATCGCATCTACTAGCACCTTTACACTTTCAATAGATAAGGCATTATACATAGAGGCTCTATAGCCTCCAACACTTCTGTGGCCATTTAATCCGTTTATGCCTGCTTGTTGCCATAGACCATCAAAGACATCTGTATGGCTGTCATCTAAAAGGCTGAAGGTTGCATTCATCTTTGATCTATCTTCTTTGTTGGCAACAAAACCTTTGAATAGTGGATTTCTGTCTATTTCAGTGTAAAGTAATTCAGCTTTTTGATTGTTTAATATTTCAATTGCGCTAATGCCTCCTTGTTCTTTTAACCAAGATAGTGTTAGCATTGAAACATATACAGGAAACACTGCAGGAGTATTAAACATACTGTCTTTGCTAATATGTACTTTATAATCTAGCATAGAAGGTATCTTTCTAGAAACTTGCCCTAGCACATCTTCTTTAACCACAACCAAAGTTGTACCGGCAGGACCCATATTTTTTTGCGCTCCGGCATAAATCAAATCAAATTTTTCGAAGTCTAACTTTCGAGAAAAAATATCACTACTCATATCACAAATTAAGGGGCAATCTGTCTGAGGAAATTCATTCATTTGAGTACCAAAAATAGTATTGTTACTTGTGCAATGGAAAAAATCTAAACCACTTGGTACTGTGTAGTCTTTAGGGATATAATTAAAGTTTGCATGCTTTGAAGAGGCAAGCTCTACTACATCTCCAAATAACTTAGCTTCTTTAATGGCCTTGTCTGACCAAGTTCCGGTATTTGTATACCCCGCTTTGTTTTCTAAAAAGTTGTAGGCAACCATTAAAAACTCCATACTTGCTCCACCTTGAAGAAATAGTGCTTTGTAGCCTTTATTTTGAAGTCCTAGGTGTTCTAAGGCTAGTTCTTTGGCATGTTCCATAACAGAAACAAAACTGCTGCTACGATGAGATATTTCTAAAAGAGATAAATCAAGATTATCAAAATTAATTACTGCATTACTTGCTTGCTTTAATACAGATGAAGGTAGTATGCATGGCCCAGCGCTAAAATTATGTTTTTTCATGAGTGTTTAATTGTAATTCAAAGGTGTAAAAAATAGTATAAAAGATATTTATTGTAGTAGTAAGTTATTATAATTTTATTAAGAAATCTATAGTGTCAACGCCATCTGCATAATCTGAAAGCGCAGGTGTTTGTGCTACTCCAAAAGGCACATCTTCTAGAGAAACGATACATTGTATGTTTTGTTTTTGATCCTCTAATTGCGCTTTAACATCATTTATGTCTTTGTAGCGTTCATAAAACACCACAGAGATAGGGGAGCTGTACCCTGTATCTTCTTTAAGTAACATAAATTCGTTATCAAATAATTTAATATCACTCATCAAATAAACTGCTTTATTATAATCATAGTTATTGATGTATTTATGATTGTTTATCACTTGTTTCCAAGCATACATGCCATTAAAAAAGTGATCCAGGTTATACTGCTGTGGAATATATATTTTAGAGACATTACGGCAACCTAATCCAAAATACCGATACACATCATCTGCCAAGCTTTGCATTTGCTTTGGAGTTTCTTTACCCGTAATAATGGCAACAGCATTTCTGTTTTTACGTATAATGTGAGGATACTTACTAAAATAATGATCAAAATATGTAGCGGTATTATTACTGCCTGTAGCGATTACTGCATCAAAGTTTTTTAAGGTGTCTTCAGTAAAAGTAATAAAGGGTTTAAACTCTGGAGCTACAGCACATAGATAGCTAGCTAAAAAAGGCAGCAGTTTTTTATCGTTAGAGGATAGTTTTGCTTGTATTTTATGACCACACAGCAGTACAGATAAAAAATCATGAAATCCAACTAGTGGAATATTCCCTGCCATGACAACTGCAATTGTTTTGGGTGAATTTACTTCATCAATAGCGTAATTTGACACCCAATTGGTCAGGTTTTCTTTGGTGAGCGCATCACTCCAACTTTTACATGAAAAAGCAAGGTTATCATAGGTAAACCATGTGTTTTGATGATGTGCATCTTGAAGGGTTTGTATCATCCTCTCACAAAAAACGGCAGTATCAGGCAATGATGAGTCTACAGTTAAGGCTTTATCCTGCAGGGTATTTGTGTTGTCATCAATGGGAGAAACAAACTGCGCTAAAAAACGTCCTAATGTTACAAAAGCGTCTATTCTTTGGTCTAGATTCATTTTAATTTATGTGATTTCCAAAGGTAAAAAAAACTGATGTAATTACTCCTTGAAACAAGGGCCAGAAACAAAATGTTTTCACAATTTATCAAGATGTATTTGTTGTTGCCATTACTAGGGCTTAAATTTGCAGTAATAAAAATAAAATTAAATGGCTATTATAATAACTGATGAGTGTATTAACTGCGGCGCCTGTGAGCCAGAATGCCCAAATACAGCTATTTATGAGGGTGCAGATGATTGGCGTTATGCAGATGGAACAGATCTTGAAGGATCCCTTGTGCTTACTGATGGTAAAGCTGTGGATGCCAATGAAACTCAGGAGCCTATTAGTGATGAAGTGTATTATATAGTTGCAGATAAATGTACAGAATGCAAAGGCTTTCATGATGAGCCGCAGTGTGCTGCTGTATGCCCTGTAGATTGCTGTGTGCCAGATGATGCTAATGTTGAAACCGATGAAGCGTTACTTGGAAAACAAGCTTTTATGCATTTTAAATAACTTGCTACACTGCATTTTTAAATAATAAAAAACCTGCTAATTAGCAGGTTTTTTTTGTTTAAAACTATAGGTGTATAACCTCACCGTAGGCATCTGCTACTGCTTCCATAACAGCTTCACTCATAGTAGGGTGAGGGTGTATGGTTTTTAATACTTCATGGCCTGTAGTTTCTAGTTTTCTACCAAGTACCGCCTCGGCAATCATATCTGTAACTCCAGCACCAATCATGTGGCATCCAAGCCATTCTCCGTACTTGGCATCAAAAATCACCTTTACAAAACCATCTTTTGTTCCAGCTGCACTTGCTTTTCCAGAGGCAGAAAAAGGAAATTTACCTACCTTCAATTCATAACCTGCTTCTTTTGCTTGCTTTTCTGTCATACCAACACTTGCAATCTCTGGAGTTGCATAGGTACATCCAGGGATATTTCCGTAGTCTATAGCCTCAACTTGCATACCTGCAATTTTTTCTACACATGTAATCCCTTCTGCAGAAGCTACATGGGCTAATGCTTGTCCAGGTGTTACATCACCAATTGCGTAATATCCAGGAATGTTGGTTTGGTAATAGTCATTAACCATGATTTTACCTTTATCTGCAACAATACCTACCTCTTCAAGGCCTATACCTTCAATGTTAGAAACAATACCAACGGCAGATAAAACAACATCTGCTTCAATTATTTCTTCTCCTTTTTTTGTCTTTACTGTGGCTTTTACTGTTTTGCCAGAGGTATCCACTTTTTCTACAGAAGAATTAGTCATTACTTTTATTCCTGCTTTTTTGAAAGAACGTTCAAACTGTTTTGAAACATCTATATCTTCTACAGGAACTATATTTGGTTGAAACTCTACAAGGGTAACATCTGTACCCATAGTATTGTAAAAATGAGCAAACTCTACACCAATAGCACCACTACCAACAATAATCATTGATTTTGGTTGCTTCTCTAGGGTCATAGCCTCTCTGTACCCGATTACTTTTTTCCCGTCTTGAGGTAGATTTGGCAACACACGAGAGCGTGAGCCGGTTGCTATAATTATATGATCTGCGCTGTACTGTGTACCGTCTACATCTACTTTCTTTCCGGGCATAAGTTTTCCGAAACCTTTTAGGACATCAATCTTGTTTTTTTTCATCAAAAACTGAACTCCTTTACTCATTCCATCAGCAACGTTTCTACTACGTGCCACCACCTTCGTAAAGTCTTTATCGTATTGCTTTACAGAAAGACCGTAATCTTCTGCATGTTTTAGGTAATCAAAAACTTGTGCACTTTTAAGTAATGCTTTTGTTGGGATACAACCCCAGTTAAGACAAACGCCTCCAAGACTTTCTTTTTCAATGACAGCAGTTTTTAATCCTAGTTGTGAAGCTCTTATGGCAGTTACATAACCTCCAGGGCCACTTCCTAATACAATTACATCATATTTACTCATGGTACTTTATTTGCTAGTTAATTTATAGTACAAATTTACAAAATGTGTAATGGAAACATAACAAATTTTTGAAAAAAGAACATTCCAAATTAATAACCTGCGTATGTCTATAAAACACGAGATGATTTCAAACTATTTTTCAAAATCAACAGAGAGAGAGTTCACGCAGTATCGCTGTCCTGTTTTGGTAGGGCCGTCATCAAAAACATGTCCTAAATGACCTCCACAATTTGAGCAAACTATTTCTGTGCGCTGCATACCTAAAGTGGTGTCTTTAATGTAAGTAACGCTTGCGGCAATACTTTGGTCAAAACTTGGCCATCCGCAGCCGCTGTCAAATTTACTAGCACTTTCAAATAGCTTGTTTTTACACCCCATACAGCAATAGGTTCCATCCTCAAAGGTAAGATTGTAGCTTCCAGTGTAAGGGCGTTCTGTTCCTTTTTCTCGTAGAATTTTATAGCGGGCTTCTCCAAGTTCTTCTCTCCACTGAGCTTCTGTTTTTTGTATAGGATAGTTGCTCATTATTTTTCTGCTTTAAAGAGTAATGCCTCACCATTGATACAGTGCCTTTTTCCAGTTGTTTCTCTTGGACCGTCATTAAATACATGCCCTAAATGGCCCCCGCAAGTAGCGCAATGTTCCTCGCTTCTGGCATAGCCAAGATTGTAGTCTACATCAAAACTCACATTGCCTTTTATTTCACGATCAAAACTTGGCCATCCCGAACCGCTGTCAAACTTGTGACTACTCTCAAACAAAGGAGTCTGGCAGGCAGCACAATAATAGGTTCCTTTGGTGTAGTTTTTGTTTAAATCACTGCTAAATGCTCTCTCTGTTCCTGCCTGGCGTAGGACATAATACTGCATTTGTGTGAGTTGTGATTTCCACCGGGCATCTGTTTTTACTACCGGAAAGACTTCTTGTTTTTTTACTGTTTTTTGCGCATTTGCATTACAGCTTACTACCATTATGGTAAGTAGAAATAGAATTGCTTTTTTCATCTTTTTTTTCTCATTTAATATTATAAAGCCAATACCTGTTGCATACTAGGGTTTGTTTTTGCAAATTCTGCCCCAACTATTGCAATTCTAAAGGTTTGATTATTGGTTAGACCAAGGCTAAGGCTATCAAGATTTATATCTCCTTGCAAAAATAAAAAGACATCTATAAAGGTATGATTAAAACTGTATTGGAAACTACCATCATTGGTATAAATTGTTTGCGGTAAGGGAGTCCATACATCAAAGGCGTCTGCATTACCTCCAGAGACTACATCCTCTAGCCAGTACACTAGAATAACATCACTCTCATACACCTCAATATCTGCGGGTATCTCTACCAGTTGGCTGTAACTGTTTGAATTTGTAAAACTTACAGTTGTTTCAAAAACTTGACTCAGCGAACCAGTCTCTATAGGGTCATTTTCAATGTAACAAGAACCCAAAAGTAACAAAGTAGGCAGGGATAGTAATAAGAATAATTTTTTCATAATATTTTATTTTTTTGAATTTGGATTTGTTTTTAATACAATACCAAACTACGTGCCAAAAATAAAAGTATTCTTTGGTAAATAAACGAAACAGTGTTTATAATAAAATTACTTTACTCAATAAAAACACTGCATTATGATTTGATATTTTTAATTTAGCAGAAAATATATACTATGTCCAAATTGGAAAAAGGATCTTTAAAATTGCGTAATGCATGGGCATTTTATGACTGGGCAAACTCTGTGTATAGTTTAGTAATTGCTTCTGCTGTTTTCCCTATTTTTTATGGTGCATTATTTAACAAATCTAATATAGAAACAGTTAGTGTATTTGGATCTCAAATACGTAGTACTCCCCTAATTACCTACACAACAGCAGCTGCATTTTTGGTAGTGGCTTTTTTGTCTCCCCTTTTATCTGGTATTGCAGATTATGTAGGCAACAAGAAAAACTTCATGAAGTTTTTCTGCTATTTAGGTGCGGTATCGTGTATGGGTTTGTATTTTTTCTCTCTTGAGAATATATATCTAAGCTTGTTTAATTATTTTCTTGCTTTAGTTGGTTTTTGGGGTAGTTTGGTTTTTTACAATTCATACCTTCCAGATGTTGCTTTTAAAGACCAGCAAGATAGTTTGAGCGCCAAAGGGTTCTCTCTAGGATATATTGGTAGTGTTTTTTTACTTCTGTTTAATCTTATTATGGTTTTAAAACCAGAACTTTTTGGTATCTCTGGAGAAGATGCTAGCATTCAGGCCATGAAAATTTCATTTGTAACAGTAGGTATTTGGTGGATTGGGTTTAGCCAATACTCTTTTTACTACTTGCCAAGTGGTACTGGCACATCAAAAAAAGTAAACAAAGATGTAATTTTAAACGGCTTTAGAGAACTTAAACAAGTACACCAATCTTTGTCAGAAAACGTTCAATTAAAAAGATTTTTAATAGCTTTTTTCGTGTACAGTATGGCGGTACAAACCGTTATGTTAGTTGCTACTTATTTTGGAGAACAAGAAATTAATTGGGGAGATTCAGATAAAAAAACACTAGGGCTAATTTCTAGCATTTTAATTATTCAGTTGGTGGCAGTTTTAGGATCTTTCTTAACCTCTAAAGCTTCAAGTAGGTTCGGAAACATCAATACATTAATTTTTATTAATTGTATTTGGCTTGTTTTATGTGTTGCTGCATATTTTGTGACCCAGCCCTTAGAGTTTTATATAACAGCAGGTTTTGTAGGACTTGTAATGGGAGGGATACAAGCGCTGTCCCGCTCAACATATTCTAAGTTTTTGCCCGATACTAAGGATACTACATCCTATTTTAGTTTCTATGATGTTTCAGAAAAAATAGGGATTGTGTTAGGAATGTTGGTCTATGGTTTTGTAGATCAAATTACAGGCAGTATGCGCAATGCCATTTTATTTTTAGTCTTGTTTTTTATTGTTGGCGTGATTTTACTTTTACGCGTACCAAGAAAATATTAATACTAGACAATTTTTAGTTAGATTTGCTGTTATTACAAAGGAAAACTTACGTACTTATGAAAAAATTACAACTTCTTAATTGGATGTTAATAGCTTTTTTAGCACTTCAATTTACCTCTTGCACCAATGAACCTCTAGAAGGAGAATTTCCTCAACAGGATACCTCTGGAGAGATTGTACCTGGGTCATTTACAGCACTTGTTAATGACGTTGCTTTTACAGCGGCCTTTACCACAGCCTCAGTCAACGTAGACGGTGATTTTACTATTACAGGTGTATCAAGCAATAATACCGCAATATTATTGACAGCAAGCCCACTAGCAAATGGAAGTTATGATCTAACACTAAACCCTACAAATAACGATAATGGCGCAAGCTATTTTGATGTACAATCTGAAACATTTCCCTTTCTAACTCTGGGTGATATTGGAGGAGGAGGTACCTTAACAATTACAAACTACAACGAAACAGATTTAATTATTTCTGGCACATTTAATTTTATTGCAGCAAGAGCAGCTTTAGATGCTGACGGAGAACCAATTACAGATGCCAATGGAGATGTTATTATACAAAACGCTTCCATAACTCAGGGAGTCTTTACTGATATTCAAATGACTTTTGATGAAAACCCTGGCGGTGGTGATCCTGGCGGCGGAGGAGGTTCAGAAGATCCAGTTGATGTAGATCAGTTTTTTGCACTGGTAAATGGGCAAGAACATGAAGATCAGGTATTAACGACCACACTAAACACCGTTGGTAATGATATGGTTTTTAAAGTAGAGGCACAAACGGCAACTGGCTCTATGATGAGAATAGATATTCCATTTGATATGGGTATTGGAACCTTTGATATGGAAGATGGTATATCTGACGGTACAAAACTCATCGGTATTTATAACCCAAATATTGGTGGAGAAAACCTTAGCTCAAACCCGGGAAGTATAACATTTACAGAGTTTGACACGCAAAATGGTGTTATTGCAGCTAGTTTCTCCTTTACCGCTAGAGATCCACTTGGAGAAGATCCTTCAGTGTATCAAGTAACCCAAGGAAGCTTTATTGTATATTTTGAAGGAACCGAGCCACCAGCTTTAATGCCTTTCAAAGCGGTTATTGATGGCGCTGATTTTGAGCCCTCTGGTGTAAACGATACTCTTGAGATTACAGACCAAGAGGTAAATGGCATGAATGTTACATTCATAACAGCGACTCTGGAAAATGGTAGAACCATGAAAATTGGATTTCCTTCAGATACTATTACCCCTGGAGTGTACCCTATGAGTACTGATCTAGAAAATGGGGACCAAACTATTGGCCTGTATACAAGAGAAGGAAGCAGCATTGAGTTTGTCTCTAATCCTGGAGTGCTTACCATAGAAAGTTATGATCAAGAAACTGGAGATATAAGTGCTACATTTTTATTTACAGCCGTAAATCCTGATGGAGTAGATCCTACTGTAATTCAAATCACAGAAGGGGTGTTTAACTTAAACCTACTGTAACAAACAAAAAAAGATTTATTTTTAAATACAAAAGGCCTTTTCGATATCTTGAAAAGGCTTTTTGTATTTTGTTTTATATACCCTACACATAAGTGATTAAAATCTGCTAATGTAACTGTAGCATATGGCATGCATATTGAATTATAAGTTATGTAATACCGGCTAATTTATATGAGCATCAGTGGTTTCGCTCTATTAGTGGTAAATAATATATTTAATTAACGACTTTGTTTCATTGTTTTTTGTGACACAATGTCTTACACCATACTATGTCAAAATCAAAAGTATCCTTATTAGACAGTTTGTCATTTCAGGAATTTCAAGACGATGCAGAATTTATTCCGTTGATGTCTTCAGAAGATGAAGAAGAAATGAACAATGAAGACCTTCCAGAAATACTACCAATTTTACCTCTGCGTAATACGGTTTTATTTCCAGGAGTTGTGGTGCCTATAACCGCTGGGCGTGATAAGTCTATTGAGCTCATAAATCAAACAAATAAAGAAGGTAAAATTATTGGTGTTGTTTCTCAAAAAGAGGAAGGGGAAGAAGATCCAGGAATTGAAGATATAAATACCATTGGTACTGTGGCCAAGATATTAAAGGTATTAAAAATGCCTGATGGTAATACAACAGTTATCATACAGGGTAAAAAACGTTTTCAAGTAGCAGAGGTGATTACCACAGAGCCGTATCTTACTGCAACAGTGAGAGGGGTTGAGGAAGCCAGACCTGCAAAAGACAATGAAGAATTTTTGGTAATTGTAGAAACTATAAAAGAAAAATCTTTAGCTATAATTAAAGACAGTCCTAACATTCCTAGCGATGCATCCTTTGCTATAAAAAATATAGAGAGCCCTTCATTTTTAATCAATTTTGTTTCTTCTAACTTAAATATTTCAGTAGCAGAAAAGCAGAAACTATTACAAATTAATGATTTGCAAGAGAGAGCTTTGGAGACCCTCCGATACATGAACCTGGAGTTACAAAAACTCTCTTTGAGAAAAGATATTCATACAAAGGTGCATAATGATATAAACAAACAACAGCGTGAGTATTTCTTGAATCAGCAAATGAAAACCATTCAGGAAGAATTGGGTGGAAGCACCTCTGAGGCAGAGATTGAAGCTATGAGAGTGCGTGGTAATGCAAAAAAATGGAATGAAGACACCGCAGCACATTTCAATAAAGAACTATCTAAAATGCAACGCTTAAATCCTCAAGTTGCTGAGTTTAGTATTCAAAAAAATTACTTAGACCTACTTTTAGAATTACCCTGGAATGAATTCAGTAAAGATAAGTTTGATTTAAAGCGCGCTAAGAAAATTCTTGATAGAGACCACTACGGTCTAGATGATGTTAAAAAACGCATCATAGAATACCTCGCTGTTTTAAAGTTACGTAATGACATGAAATCGCCTATTATTTGTTTGTATGGCCCTCCAGGAGTTGGTAAAACTTCTTTAGGGAAATCTGTAGCAGAGGCACTAGGTAGAGAGTACATACGTATCTCTTTGGGTGGTTTAAGAGATGAAGCCGAAATACGAGGACACCGTAAAACCTATATAGGAGCAATGCCAGGTAGGATAATCAAGAGTCTGAAAAAAGCAGGTACAAGTAATCCTGTTTTTGTACTAGATGAGATAGACAAGCTTTCTATAGGCAGTCAAGGCGATCCTTCTTCTGCACTTTTAGAGGTCTTAGACCCTGAGCAAAACAGTTCTTTCTATGATAACTTTCTAGAACTAGGGTATGATTTGTCTAAGGTTATGTTTATTGCAACCTCCAATAGTTTAAGTACCATACAACCGGCCTTACGTGATCGTATGGAGATTATCAATGTTACAGGATATACCATTGAAGAAAAAGTTGAAATTGCCAAGCAGCACTTATTACCAAAGCAATTAAAAGAGCATGGTTTAACCAAAGAGCACCTTAAAGTAGGTAAAGCGCAATTAGAAAAAATTGTAGAGGGGTACACAAGAGAAAGTGGTGTTCGTGGTCTAGAAAAGCAAATTGCAAAAACAGTACGCTATGCTGCTATGAAAATTGCCATGGAGGAGCCTTATGATGTTAAGGTAAGCAATAAAGATATTATTGAAATACTAGGAGTTCCAAGACTAGAGAGAGATAAGTATGAAAACAACCAAGTAGCGGGTGTTGTTACTGGCCTAGCCTGGACACGCGTTGGTGGAGATATTTTGTTTATTGAATCTACCATTAGCAAAGGAAAAGGCACCCTAAACATGACAGGAAATCTTGGTAAGGTTATGAAGGAATCTGCCACTATAGCCTTAGAATACATAAAATCTAACGCAGAAAAATTAGGTCTTAAACAAGAAATTTTCGAAAAGTACAATGTACACATTCATGTACCAGAGGGAGCAACTCCAAAAGACGGGCCAAGTGCAGGAATAACGATGTTAACCTCATTGGTGTCTTTATTTACCCAGCGCAAAGTAAAGAAGAGTTTGGCCATGACTGGCGAGATAACACTTCGTGGCAAGGTGCTACCTGTTGGAGGAATCAAAGAGAAAATACTTGCAGCAAAAAGAGCACGCATAAAAGAGATCTTGCTGTGTGAGGAAAACAAACGCGATATAGACGAGATTAAGCCAGAATATTTAAAGGGCTTAACCTTTCATTATGTAAAGGAAATGAGTGATGTTTTAGCCCTTGCCCTTACAAAGGAAAAGGTCAAAGGAGCTAAAAAATTATAAGATGATTTTTTAAAAGCAGCTAGTGGTATGTTCTCTAGCTGCTTTTTATTGTAAAACTCTTTTCTTTTCTCTCGAAAATAAATTATACTTACACTCGTTATTGTACTAAAGAATTCTTTGCTACCCTCTATGAACCAAAAGGTTTTATTTTTACTAACCTCACTCATAACTTTTTCTGCCCTTGGGCAAATAGGAGGGCGCGCTACCTATCAGTTTTTAAATTTGGTTAATGACCCCAGACAAGCTGCTTTAGGAGGCAAGATAGTTACTAATTACGATTATGATCCAATTCAAGGATTATTTAATCCCGCTGCCATTAATCCTAAAATGGATAAACAGTTATCTGTTAATTACAATAATTATTTAGCAGACGTTAATTATGGTACGGTTGCCTATGCCTATTCTTGGGATAGATACACCCAGGTAATACATGCAGGGATTTCATATATAAATTACGGAGATTTTGCTGGCTACGATACCCAAGGAAATGCTACCAATAATTTCTCTGGTGCAGAGGTAGCAATTTCTGTGGGCCATGCGCGTAACATTCCTTTTACTAATTTCCATTATGGAGGTAATATTAAGTTTATATCCTCTCAACTAGAGCAGTACAGCTCCTTTGGAGTCGCTGCAGATCTAGGTATCATGTATGTTCATGACCAGTGGGATTTGCAAATAACGGCAGTAGCCAGAAACATAGGAACCCAGCTCACACCTTATGATATAGAGATAGAGCCGCTTCCCTTTGAAATCATTCTGGGGGCATCTCAAATTCTAGAGCGCATACCAATTAGGTGGCACATTACTCTAGAAAACATGCAGCGGTGGGATTTGGCTTTTTCGAACCCAGACAGAGAAATTACAGATTTGGAAGGAGTTGTTACCTCAGAAAACATTAATTTTATAGATGAGGCATTTCGTCACGTTATTGTTGGCCTCGAGCTATTTCCTGAAAGTGGTTTTAATATACGGCTTGGTTATAACTTTAGACGCGCAGAAGAATTACGTATTATAGATACACGAGCATTTTCTGGCTTGAGTGCGGGATTTGGAATTAAACTTAATAAAGTGAGATTAAATTATTCGTTTTCAAAATACAATACCGCTGCATCAAGTAGTTTTTTTGGACTTAACATAGATTTACAATAATGAAAAAAATCACCATCGCTATTGACGGTTTTTCTTCAACAGGAAAAAGTACCCTTGCAAAGCAATTGGCAGATTGGCTTGACTACATATATGTAGATACAGGCGCTATGTATCGTGCAGTGACTCTTTTTGCAATGCAACAAGGGTTTATTACAGATGCTAAAGTAGATCAAGGTGCTTTAGAGAATGCACTAAAGGATATATCTATTGATTTTAAAAAAAATGAAAGCACAGGTATGGCTGACGTTTTTTTAAATGGTGTTAATGTTGAAAAACAAATACGAACACTCGCTGTATCTGGACTTGTAAGTCCTGTTGCTGCCATTTCTGCGGTGCGCACAAAATTGGTTTCTCAACAACAAAAACTAGGGCAAAACAAAGGGGTTGTTATGGATGGTCGTGATATAGCCACTGTCGTGTTTCCAGAGGCGGAGCTCAAAATATTTTTAGATGCATCTGCCACCACAAGAGCTCAGCGCCGCTATAAAGAACTTATAGACAGTGGAGATAAGGTTTCTCTAGAGGATGTTTTGAAAAATGTTGTGGAGCGAGATTATATAGATTCTACCCGCAAGGATTCACCCCTTGTAAAGGCAAAAGGTGCCATCGCTATTGATAATAGCCACATGAATCTGGAAGACCAGTTTCATGTCATTCTACAACTGGCCAAAGACAGAATAGCAGGCCGAATTTAATAGCCTAGTACAATCCTTGTTAGTGCACTTTTTTAAGGGTCTTGCCCAAGCTGTTTTATAAGCCCCTGAGCTATTGTAATTAATTACCCTATCACTTTGGAAATTAAAAGAAAAGAATTATTTTTGCAGCCCATTTTGACGGTGTAGTAATAGCAATTTGGGCATAAAAATCAAACTTAATCCTTCTACGGGTATATCGTTTCACTATTACAGCCTTGTAGAATACAAAGTAAAGTCTTGTAGATTTCTTTTTAAATAGAACTTTTACAAGAGGATACAAAATTTTAAAAATGGCTGAAAAAGCAAAAGACGAAGCAGCAAAACCAGCTGCTAAGAAAACAAGAAAAAGAACTCCAAAAGTAGAAGCTCCTGCTGTAGAAGTTCAAGAAACAGTAGAAGCATCAGCTCCTGAGGCTACTGAAAAACCAAAAAGAGAACCTTCTTTAAAGGAAACAAATCCTGAAAAATTCTTAACTGATTTTAACTGGCACAACTACGAGGAAGGAATTGATCCTGTAGATGATGGTAAGTTATTAGAGTTTGAAAAATTAGTAACAGAGAATTTTGTTGATACTTTAGATGATGAGGTAGTAAAAGGAGAAGTGGTACATATCTCAGATCGTGATGCTATTATAGACATCAACGCTAAATCTGAAGGTGTTGTTTCATTAAACGAATTCCGTTACAATCCAGGTTTAAAAGTTGGAGATAAGGTAGAGGTTTTAATTGATGTGCGTGAAGATGCAACTGGACAATTAATTCTTTCTCACCGTAAGGCCAGAACTATTATGGCTTGGGATCGTGTAAATAAAGCACACGATGAGGGAACTATCGTTAACGGTTTTGTTAAATGTCGTACCAAAGGTGGTATGATTGTAGATGTATTTGGTATTGAAGCGTTCTTACCAGGATCACAAATTGATGTGAAGCCTATTAGAGACTACGATGTATACGTTAACAAAACAATGGAATTTAAGGTTGTGAAGATTAACCACGAATTTAAAAACGTTGTTGTATCACACAAAGCGCTTATCGAAGCAGATATCGAAGAGCAGAAAAAAGAAATCATTGGGCAGCTTGAAAAAGGACAAGTATTAGAGGGTGTTGTTAAAAACATTACTTCTTATGGTGTCTTTGTAGATCTTGGTGGTGTGGATGGACTAGTTCATATTACAGACCTTTCTTGGTCTCGTATCAACCACCCTAACGAGATTGTAGAGCTTGACCAGAAATTAAACGTTGTAATTCTTGACTTTGATGAGGATAAAACACGTATACAATTAGGTCTTAAACAATTAAGCGCACACCCTTGGGATGCTCTTGGTGAAGAACTTAAAATTGGTGACAATGTAGAAGGTAAAGTAGTTGTTATTGCAGACTACGGTGCATTTATTGAAGTTGCTGAAGGTGTAGAAGGATTAATCCACGTTAGTGAAATGTCATGGTCTACGCACTTGCGTAGTGCACAAGACTTTGTAAACGTAGGTGATAAAGTTCAGGCACAAGTTTTAACTATGGATCGTGAAGAGCGTAAGATGAGCTTAGGTATTAAGCAATTAACGCAAGACCCATGGACAGACATTACAACAAAGTATCCTGTAGGATCTACTCACAAAGGTATTGTGCGTAACTTTACAAACTTTGGTGTATTTGTTGAATTAGAAGAAGGAATTGACGGACTTATTTATATCTCTGATCTTTCTTGGACTAAGAAAGTGAAGCATCCAAGTGAGTTTACAAACATTTCTGACACCCTAGAGGTAGTGGTGCTAGAATTGGATGTAGAAGGACGTAAACTAAGCCTAGGACACAAACAAACTACAGAAAATCCTTGGGATAAGTATGAAGCTGAGTTTGCTGTAGGATCTGTTCATAAAGCATCTATTGACGAGATGGTAGACAAAGGAGCGGTTATCAACTTTAATGATGATATCACTGCATTTGTACCAAAACGTCACTTAGAGAAAGAGGACGGAACCGATGTAACCAAAGGTGAAGAGATAGACTTCCAAATTATTGAATTCAACAAAGAATTCAAGAAAGTGGTAGCCTCTCATATGGCGATACATAAAGAAGAGGAAGCTAAAATCGTGAAGCAAGCTGCTAAGAAAGCTAAAAAGCAGTCTGACGAATCGAAGCCTACATTAGGTGACGCTAACTCTGCACTTCAAGCATTGAAGGATAAAATGGACGGTAAGAAATAACCAATTCATTTTTTAATTATAAAGAGCTCTGATATTTTCAGAGCTCTTTTTTTTTGTCTATTATTTTAAATCTAATGCCTAAGACTTTGTTTTGATTGCTGTCTATTATATTATTCTACGCTTTCCGCTTTTTTTTAAATAAACAGCAGTCAATTTTGGTGTTTAAATTTCGGCTAAAAAGCTATATTTGCACGCATTTAAAGATATTTAAGTATGAAAGCTGGAATTGTAGGATTACCAAACGTAGGAAAATCAACTCTTTTTAATTGTTTGTCTAACGCTAAGGCCCAAAGCGCGAATTTTCCGTTTTGCACCATTGAGCCAAATATTGGAGTGGTAAATGTGCCAGATGATCGTTTGGTCAAGTTGGAAGAATTAGTAAATCCAGAAAAAGTACTGCCTGCCACTGTTGAAATTGTAGATATTGCAGGATTGGTAAAAGGCGCCAGTAAAGGTGAAGGTCTTGGAAATCAATTCCTGGGAAACATTAGAGAAACAGATGCTATTTTACATGTGTTGCGTTGTTTTGATAATGATAATATTATCCATGTAGACGGTAATGTAGATCCAATTAGAGATAAAGAAACCATCGATATAGAATTGCAATTAAAAGATCTTGAAACAGTAGATAAAAAATTAGAAAAAGTAAAGCGTTCTGCACGTACGGGTAATAAAGAAGCACAAAAAGAAGAAACGGTTTTACTTAAAATTAAAGATGGTTTAGAGCAAGGCCATTCTATACGAGCTATTGATATTTCAGAAAAGGACAGAGAAGAGTTTGTAACTCCTTTACAGTTCATTACAGATAAGCCAGTAATGTATGTGTGTAACGTAGATGAAGATGCAGCAGTTAATGGAAACTCATACGTAGACAAGGTAAAAGAGGCAGTAGCCTCTGAAAATGCTGAGGTTGTTATTTTGGCAGTAGGAACAGAGGCAGACATCACAGAGTTAGACTCTTTTGAGGAGCGTCAAATGTTTCTAGAAGATTTAGGTTTGGAAGAACCAGGGTCGGCAAAATTAATACGCGGCGCCTACAGGCTCTTAAATTTGCAAACCTATTTCACGGCAGGTGTTAAAGAAGTGCGCGCCTGGACAATTCCTGTGGGAGCAACAGCGCCACAGGCAGCAGGAGTTATACATACAGATTTTGAAAAAGGCTTTATACGCGCAGAGGTTATTAAATATAACGATTATGTTAGTTTTGGAAGTGAAACTAAAGTAAAAGAGGCCGGAAAAATGGGTGTAGAGGGAAAAGAATATATTGTAAATGATGGTGATGTAATGCATTTTAGATTCAACGTGTAATACTTCATAATATATAGATTAAAGACAGCCCTATTTATTTATAAATAGGGCTGCTTTTTTTTGTAATAACATTTATTTATTCTTAACAATAGCATAAGGTTGTTCACAATTTTGGCGTTGTATTTGTTAATTACTTTGTGTTTTAAATTTTTCAAATTTGTCTTGTAAAGGGTATATTTAACAACTATTCACACGATTTTATGGCAGACACAAAATATACCGAAGATAACATACGATCCCTCGACTGGAAAGAGCATATTCGTATGCGTCCAGGTATGTATATTGGAAAGCTAGGTGATGGTTCTTCTCCAGATGATGGTATTTATATATTATTAAAAGAGGTCTTAGATAATAGTATTGACGAGTTTGTGATGGGTGCTGGAAAGACCATTGAAATTAGAATAAAAGATAAAGAAGTACGTGTTCGTGACTTTGGCCGCGGTGTTCCTCTAGGGAAAGTAGTTGATGTTGTTTCTAAAATGAACACAGGAGGAAAGTATGATTCTCGAGCGTTTAAAAAATCTGTAGGTTTAAATGGGGTAGGAACAAAGGCGGTAAATGCATTGTCTTCTTACTTTAAGATAGAATCTATTAGAGACAATAAAGTAAAATATGCAGAGTTCTCTCAGGGAGAATTAAAAGAAGATAGCTCAGTAGAGGAATCTACTAAGCGCAAAGGAACAAAAGTTGTATTTATTCCAGACGAGGTTATTTTCAAAAACTTTAAGTACCGTAGTGAGTATGTAGAAAAAATGCTTAGAAATTACGTCTATCTTAATCCTGGGCTAACCATAGATTTTAATGGCGAGAAGTTTTTTAGTGAAAACGGCCTTAGAGATTTACTTGAAGATAACATGTCTAAAGAAGATATGTTGTATCCAATTATACACTTGCGAGGTAATGACATAGAGGTTGCCATAACACACAGTAAAACCCAATACAGCGAGGAGTATCATAGTTTTGTGAATGGACAAAACACCACTCAAGGTGGTACTCATCAAGCCGCCTTTAGAGAAAGTTTGGTGAAAACCATCAGAGAGTTTTATGGTAAAAACTATGAAGCCAGTGATATTAGAAAGTCTATAGTAAGCGCCATTAGTATAAAAGTAATGGAGCCTATCTTTGAGAGTCAAACAAAAACCAAACTGGGTTCTACAGATATGGGTGGTGATTTACCAACGGTACGGGCTTATATCAATGATTTTCTAAAAACACAATTAGATAATTTTTTACATAAAAACGCAGCGGTTTCTGAGGCTTTGCAGCGTAAAATTATGCAAGCAGAACGCGAGCGTAAAGAGTTGTCTGGTATTAGGAAACTAGCCAAAGATCGTGCAAAGAAGTCTAATTTGCATAATAAAAAATTACGCGATTGCAGGGTTCACTTAGGAGATACTAAAAAACAGCGTAATTTAGAGTCTACACTTTTCATTACAGAGGGAGACAGCGCATCAGGAAGTATTACAAAAAGTAGAGATGTTAATACACAGGCTGTATTTAGTTTAAAAGGGAAGCCTTTAAATAGTTACGGCTTGAGTAAAAAGATTGTGTATGAAAACGAAGAGTTTAACCTTCTGCAGGCTGCTTTGAATATAGAAGAGTCTATGGAAGACTTACGTTATAACAATATTGTTATAGCAACAGATGCTGATGTAGATGGTATGCATATTAGACTGCTTCTAATTACATTTTTTCTGCAGTTTTTTCCAGAGGTTATAAAAGAAGGGCATTTGTATATTTTGCAAACGCCTCTCTTTAGGGTGCGTAATAAAAAGAAGACGATTTATTGTTATTCAGACCAAGAAAAAAGAGATGCACTAGAGGAGTTAAAGCCAAAACCAGAGATTACTCGATTTAAAGGTCTTGGTGAGATATCACCAAATGAATTTGTGCATTTCATTGGAGACAACATTAGGCTAGACCCTGTTATGCTAGACAAACAAATGAGTATAGAAGAAATGCTTTCTTTTTATATGGGTAAAAACACACCAGATAGACAAGAGTTTATCATCAATAATCTAAAAGTCGAGTTGGATGTCCTAGAAGAAGAGGCCTCATAAAAACAAGCTAAGTACCAAAAGTGAAATTATAACACATGAACGAGGATCAACATCCAGAAGAAGAATTAAACCAAGATGGGGCCACCCCGCAAAATGACCATCAAGACGACACTCTTGATGCCCAGGTTGTTGGTGAAGACCAAGATGATTTTGATTCACCAGACACAGAGGAAGGTGAAACCATTACACGTGTTACTGGAATGTACCGTGAGTGGTTTTTGGATTATGCTAGTTATGTTATATTAGAACGTGCTGTTCCTGCCATTGAAGATGGTTTTAAGCCCGTACAGCGCCGCATCATGCACTCTATGAAAGATCTTGATGATGGTCGTTACAATAAAGTAGCCAATGTTGTAGGACATACCATGCAATACCATCCTCATGGGGATGCAAGTATTGCAGATGCTATGGTGCAGTTAGGGCAAAAAGATTTACTTATTGATACCCAAGGAAACTGGGGTAATATCCTAACTGGAGATAGAGCTGCAGCTGCCAGATATATTGAAGCTCGTATTTCTAAGTTTGGTCTAGATGTTGTTTTTAATCCAAAAATCACCAAGTGGCAGTCTTCTTATGATGGAAGAAGGAAGGAGCCTATTAACCTTCCGGTTATGTTTCCACTGCTATTGGCACAAGGAGGAGAGGGTATTGCCGTTGGTTTGTCAACAAAAATTTTGCCTCACAACTTTATAGAACTCATAGATGCTTCTATAAAACACTTGCAAGGCAAGCGCTTTACTATTTTTCCAGATTTTCCTACAGGTGGTATTATTGATGTTACAAACTACAATGATGGTTTAAGAGGCGGAAAAATAAGATCTCGTGCTCGTATAGGCCAACACGATAAAAACACCTTAGTTATTACTGAGATTCCTTTTGGAACTAATACAGGGTCTTTAATTGATTCTATTTTAAAAGCCAATGAAAAAGGTAAAATTAAGATAAAGAAGATAGAAGATAATACGGCTGCAGATGTTGAAATACTAATTCATATTCCTTCTGGTATTTCCCCAGATAAAACTATAGACGCCCTGTATGCATTTACAAACTGTGAAAGTTCTATATCTCCGCTGGGGTGTGTTATTGAAAACAACAAGCCTTTGTTTGTTGGTGTTAGTGAAATGTTACGCCGCTCAACAGAGAGAACCGTAAAACTTTTAAAGAGTGAACTTGAAATACAGTTGCATGAATTAGAGGAGCAGTGGCATTACGCATCTTTAGAGCGAATTTTTATAGAGAATCGTATTTACCGAGATATTGAAGACCAAGAAACATGGCCAGGAGTAATAAACGCTATAGATAAAGGATTAAAGCCACATATAACACATTTAAAAAGAGGCGTTACTCAAGATGATATTGTACGTCTCACTGAAATACGCATCAAGCGCATCTCTAAGTTTGATATAGATAAGGCGCAGCAAAAAATTGATGCCTTAGATGATAGTATCGCTCAGGTAAAACACCATTTGGCAAATCTTATTATCTACGCTATAGATTACTTTACTCGTTTAAAGAAAGAATACAGTAAGGGTAAAGAGCGTAAAGCAGAAATAAAGGTATTTGATGATATTCAAAAAACCAAGGTAGTTATTAGAAATACCAAGCTTTATGTAAATAAAGAGGAAGGGTTTATAGGTACTAACTTGCGTAAAGACGAGTATGTAACAGATTGTAGTGATATTGATGATATTATTGTATTTACCCAAGATGGAACACTGATGATCACCAAGGTAGGGAGTAAGACCTTTATAGGTAAAAACATCATTCATGTTGCTGTATTTAAAAAGAAAGACAAGCGCACTACCTATAACATGATTTACAAGGATGGCCCTAAAGGCCCAACCTATGTTAAACGCTTTAACGTAACGGGAGTTACCCGTGACAAAGAATACCCAGTCTCTCAAGGTAATAAAGACAGTAAAGTACTTTATTTTACTGCAAACCTTAATGGTGAGGCAGAAGTGGTACATATATTACTGCGTCAAAGCGGAAGTATTAAAAAATTAAAATGGGATTTACACTTTAGTGATGTTTTGGTAAAAGGACGCGCCTCTAAAGGAAATATTGTAACCAAGTATCCTGTAAAGCGTATTGAGTTAAAGGAAAAGGGTCTATCTACTTTAAAGCCACGTAAAATTTGGTTTGATGAAACAGTACAACGCCTTAATCTAGACCAACGTGGTGAGCTTGTGGGAGAGTTTAGACCTACAGATAGGTTGTTGCTAATTAATCAAAGAGGGCTTATTAAAACAGTTATTCCAGAGATTACCATGCATTTTGATGATGACCTTATTGTAATGGAGAAGTGGGAGCCTAAAAAGCCAATAACTGCCATACATTGGGCTGGAGAGAAAGAACTTTTTTATGTAAAGAGGTTCCTTATAGATACTCCAGAGAAACAAGACAATGTATTAACAGATGATTCTAAATCTTATCTTGAAACTATATTTACAGATCATAGACCGGTTGCGGAGCTTGTTTTTACAAAAGAAAGAGGCAAGGAAAGAAAGGATAACCTTGTAATTGATTTAGAGCGTTTCATTGCCTTGAAAGGAATTGGCGCCCTTGGTAACCAATTGACAAAATATAAAATATTAGAAATTAACGCTCTTGATCCTTTGCCCTTTGCCCAGCCACAGCAGACTCCTGCGGCCGCTATAGAGGTGGTTGATCAGCAAGCTGTAAAAAGCTCAGAAAGTGTAGCTGCTCAAACTACTAAAGAAGAAACTGTTCAAGACCAACCTGCTCTAGAAGAACCTGCTCTAGAAGAACCTGCTCAAGATACAACTCCAAATAAAGAAAAAGAGCCCCCAATAGACCAGGACGGGCAAGCCTTGTTGTTTTAAACTTTGGTTTATTGCGGCTTAATGATGCGCTTTTTATAGTAGTTA
>CAJWPZ010000028.1 GCA_913045325.1 uncultured Flavobacteriaceae bacterium
TAAAAAAAGGCGGTCTATTAGACCGCCTTTTTTTACACTTATATGTTGGTGTAACTATTTCTTTATCTCAACCATATGAGGGTAAGGAATTTCTATCCCTGCTGCATCAAGTGCTGTTTTTGCATCTTCTAAAGTAGTGCAATGAACCTGCCAAAAATCTTCAGATTTAACCCAGCCCCGAACTGCAAAATTTATAGAGCTATCTGCCAATTCAACAACATCTATGCTTGGAGCAGGATCTTGTAAGATATTTTTTTGAGAACTAAGTACCTTTAATAAAACTTCTTTGGTTTGTTTGATATCTGCATCATAAGAAACCCCAATTACATGACGTACTTGTCTTGTACCCTCACAGGTATAATTTGTGATAGTGCCATTAGATAAATTACCATTTGGTATAATAATTAAATGATTTCCTGGTCCAACTATTTTGGTAGTAAAAATTTCAATTTCTTTTACGGTTCCTTTTTTACCTTGAGTTTCAATAAAATCACCAATTTTAAAAGGCTTAAAAATCATTAACATCACTCCACCAGCAAAGTTAGAAAGTGATCCTTGCAGGGCCAAACCAATGGCCAAACCAGCCGAGGCAAGCACTGCAGCAAATGAAGTGGTTTGAATACCTAGATTACCTAGTATGGAAAGTACTAGTAAAACTTTTAAGACAATACCTGCTAGATTTAATAAGAATTTTTTTAGACTCTCATCATAATGGCTTTTATCCATAAGGGCATTTGCAGCCTTCATTAGTTTTTTAATAGCCCAGGAGCCAATTATCCATATGGCAATGGCGCCTATTACTTTGAGGCCATATTCGCTTGACATACTTATTACTTTGTCTAATACTATTTGATAGTCCATATCGGTATATTTATTTTGTAAAAATACTACTCATTTTGAGAAAATGTATATTTTTTACTTTTTTAATCAAGTAACACCTTTTATGCTATAAAAACTTTTCCTTAAGCCCCTGAGTTGGTATCATACATTGCTCCTTTTTGCCAAACCACTTGTAGCGGTTTTTGGCAATAAAATCATAAACGACATCTCTAATAAACCTAGGAATAACAACACATACATACAATAAGGGCCAAAGACCTGACATTTTTCTTGCAATACGAAGCGCTGCAGAAGACTTTATATACACCTTATCATTCTCAATAAGAACTATACTATCTAGCTTTTGAGGGTCTATAGCATATTTTTTTAATAATACGGTTCCAGCATTTTCTTGTAGGGGAGCAAATTTAAATACATTGGTAGTATCTCTTTGAATTACAAAATTAACAGCACCGTTGCATAAATTGCAAACCCCATCAAAAAGAATAATACGGTATGTAGAATGTTTATTCATACTTTTCAAAAATAATCATTAAGGCACTAAAATGAGTATGTATTTTATATTCAATATATTACGACACCTTTTCTAAAGCGTCAAGATTCACATTAGTAGTGAAAATACCATAGTTAACAATAGCTTTTTTCTTTTCTATGGTATCAATAGTGCCAATCGCCCTACCATCTATCATACGCACCCTATCACCAACTTTTAAGGTCACTTTAGCTACCGCAGGAGGCGCTTTTTTTGCAGCCGCTTTTTCTTTCTTTTTACGAGTGCGTATTTCTTCAACCTTAACGTCTACCTCTTGTTGGGTGATACGCTGTTTGGTTTTAACCTGTTTTGTTTGTTTGGGCGCTATTTTCTTGCGCTTACTATTTTCTACCATTACCAGTTTAAATAACTCTTCCTGCAACAGTTTTTTCTTTTTGTTGTTGTGATATTTCTCAGAGAGTTGGTCAAACTTTTTACCAATAGCAATTAATTTTTGGTTGCTATCATAGAGTTCTTGATAACTCTCTAGTTTGTCTTTCACTTTTAGATTAACCACCTCTAACTCTTTCTCTTTCTTTTTAGCCTTTTGCGCAGAGCTCTCAAGATACTCAGAGTTTTTTCTAAGTTTTGAGCGTTCTTTTTGCAGGTCTGCAATAGATTTATCAAAACGTATTTTACCTCCTTCTACTTTCTTTTTAGACCTATTAATTAGGCTATAGGGTATGCCATTTTTTTGGGCTACTTCAAAGGTAAAAGAACTACCGGCCTCACCTAGGTAAAGTTTGTAAAGTGGTTCAAGGGTTTTGCTGTCAAAAAGCATGTTGGCATTTACGGCATAAGGAAGCTCGTTTGCTAAGAGTTTTAAATTAGCATAGTGGGTGGTTATAATTCCAAAAGCTTCTCTTTCATAAAAAACCTCTAAAAAGGTCTCTGCTAATGCGCCTCCCAATTCTGGGTCTGAACCCGTACCAAATTCATCTATTAAAAAAAGCGTGTTTTTATTGCATTTACGCAAAAAATGATTCATCTTTTTTAACCGGTAGCTATAGGTGCTTAAATGATTTTCTATAGATTGATTATCTCCGATATCTGTTAGTATGCGGTCAAACAAACACATTTCACTATCTGCTTGCAGGGGTACTAAAAAACCACTTTGTAACATTACTTGTAACAAGCCAACGGTTTTTAATGTAATACTTTTTCCTCCTGCATTAGGTCCAGAGATAACTATAATGCGCCCCTCTTGGGTAAGAGCAATACTTTGGGGATGGGTTTTTTCTTTTCTCTTTTTATTTGCTGTGTATAATAAAGGATGGTATGCATTTACTAAAGAGAGTCTTCTTTGTGTTGTAATAAGAGGTAACACACCATTAATTTCAACGGCATACTTTGCCTTTGCTGATACGGTGTCTATGTGTACTAGATACTCTTGATAAGCTGCAAGTAGGGGGGTGTAGGGTCTTACATATTCTGTAAGCATTTTTAAAATACGTTTAATTTCTTCAAGTTCTTCATATACTAAATTACTCAGCTCTGTAGTAAACTCAAAGGTTTCTTGGGGCTCCATGTAGACAATACTGCCGGTTTTTGAAGTGCCAAGCACCGTACCTCTAACTTTACGCCTATACATAGCCTTTACAGCCAACACCCGTCTGTTTTCTACCACAGATTCTCGTATTTCGTCTAAGTAGTCGTTACCAATATATCTAGTTAATGCTTTACCAAAAGAGGAGTTCACTTGTCCCTTTACTACATTAAGGCGTTTACGAATTTGAGACAGTTGCACAGAGGCATCATCTCTAAGTTCTCCATATTTATTAAATATAGCTTGAATCTCTGTGGCTATATTTGCACGATAGGATATGGTATTGGCATTTTGGTTTAAATGAATATAAAACTCTTCAAATTTTTTAAAAAATGCTAGTAGGGTTTGTGTTGTCTGGCAAATGGATAAAATTTTTCTAAAACCAGTAATATCTAGTGAGCTGTTTTCAATGTCTAGTAATTGTAATTCTTTGAAAATAGGTTCAAAACCATGATTCGGTATGGGAGCGTCACTACCAAAGGAGGCGGTATATTCTTTAACTTGTTGCAAAGCTGTTTGAATATACTCTATATCATCAAAAGGCATTATAGAAAGCACGCTTTGTTTGCCAGGATCTGTGACACAAAATTTTGAAACCTGCTGCAAAACAATAGGAAATTCTAAATCTTCAAGGGTTTTGGAATCAATTTTAATCATACTTGTAACCAAAGGAATCGTTATATTTTAAATAATTACTTTCTAATGGCTAACAAAAGAAGTAATTTTACAGCGCAAAAATAAGCATAATGCATGTTAATATTTCCCCAACGTGGGCACCTATTTTACAAGAACAAGTAAGCAAAGACTATTTTAAGTCTTTAAACTCGTTTGTAGATAAGTCTTACCGAAACGCTACGTGTTATCCCGCCAAAGAAGATATATTTAAAGCCCTACAACAAACCTGTTTTAATGATTTGCGAGTTGTTATTATTGGTCAAGACCCTTACCATGACAAAGGGCAGGCAAATGGGCTAAGTTTTTCTGTAAAAGATACTGTTGCACATCCTCCATCACTTAAAAATATTTTTAAAGAACTAGAAAGTGATCTAGGCATTGCTATCCCCAAATCTGGAAATCTAGAACGTTGGGCAACCCAAGGAGTTCTGCTATTAAATGCAACATTAACCGTAGCGGCTCACAAACCAGCAAGTCATCAAAAAAAAGGATGGGAGACTTTTACAGACGCTATTATATCTGGAATATCTACCCATAAACAAGGAGTTGTCTTTTTGTTATGGGGAGGTTTTGCTAAGAAAAAAGCCAAAAAAATAGATGTAAGCAAACACCATATTCTTTCAAGTGGACACCCGTCACCACTCAGTGCAAATAGGGGGTATTGGTTTGGAAATAAACATTTTAGCCTAACTAATGAGTACTTAGTATCTCAAGGTAAAACTCCGATTAATTGGTAAGAGGATAAAAAAAATCCATTTTATAATACATTATAAAATGGATAATCTCAAACTATACTTACTTAAAAAAAAACTTACTCTTTATCTTTTTTTGAAGGCTCAGTAGTATCGTTACAGCTAAAGTGTAACAAGAAGAAAGTGGTGGCTACTAAAGAGGCTAAAATTATAAGAAATGTGTTCATATATTTTGTAATTACTCCTATTAGATGACCAATTAGATAAAGGGTTGCGTTGGGTAGAATAAATAATCTTATAAAAAATATGCGTTTTTAATTAAATAAAAATAACAAGCTAAAAAACAACTAGTTAGGCTAAAAGTCAAACAAGATTTTTTCTTTAGAAACAGTGTTTTCAATTAATTCTAATTGCAGTAGCTTTTGTTGAACTTTCTTAAGATTGTTAGTAGAAAGCTGTTTTTGGCTCCACTGTGTGAGGGATAGCCACTGTTGTACATCTTCTATTTTTTGTTTGTACCTGTTGGCTATTAGAAGATCTACACCAGCAGATGCTTTAAATTTTTTGGTGGTGTTATTAATTATTTTTAAAATATCCTTTACAGCTGTTGGGTCTTGTTCTAACACAGTATCTCTTACGGCTATTACAAAGCAAGGCCATGGGGTAGGGCATTGGCCAAGTAATTTAAATGGGCCATTGTCTACATATGGTTTTGTAGTAAATTTCTCCCACATAAAATAATCACCTTTTCCTTTTGGAAGATGTTCTAAAGCGCCTTCTAGATTTTCAATGACTTCAAAATCAAGCTCTTTTTCTATGTTCCAGCCTTGATTCTCTGCATTAACGTAAGACATTAAGTGCGACCCAGAACCATATCTACTAATAGCAGCTTTTTTGCCTTTTAAATCTTTGATTGTTGAGTAGGGACTATTTTTATAAACATGAATTCCCCAAATTAAAGGGGTATCAATAAACACCTGTACTATCTTACTAGGATTTCCTTTGGTAATATCTCTTACAATACCTTCTGTTAAAATCACAGCCATGTCAATCTCACCACTGCGAAGGGCATTACACATATCTCCCGTACCGCTGTGGTAATCTTGCCAACGTAAGTTTATGTTTTTATCCTGGTACTCTTTGTTTTTTAAAGTTAGGTACCAAGGAAGGTTAAAGTGCTCTGGAACACCACCAATTTTAAAATTTTTCATAGAATAACCAACTTCATTTATAGGGTGATTTGATAGGCTTGTAAAAATACGAGATTTATACTTTATTGGCTATGATATTAAGAGTTGTTGTAATTAATTTGGCCACAGTCTGGTTTGGAGAATCACTAAAAGTTTGAGTAGCTCTGTTGGCTAAAATAGCATTCAGAGAAATAGCATGATGATCCAATAATGCTGCTAGTCCATAGATGCCAGAGGTTTCCATTTCTAAATTAGTGATTTTATAATCTTGATACTCAAAAGATGCAAGACGTTCATTTAAATTTTCATCTTTTATTTTAAGGCGTAGCACCCTTGATTGTGGTCCATAAAACCCAACATTAGTTGCTGTGCAACCTCTTATAAATAAGGTGTTATTAAAATCTAAAAGTAATTTTTTACTTGCATTTACTACATAGGGTGAAGCATTTAAAGGGCTCCAATTACAGTGTGTTTTTAATGCATCTGAGAAACGATGGTCTAAGAGGTTTTTGGTGTCATAAAAGTGAAGTAAGTTGTCAAAACCTATTGCCTTCTCAGAGATCAAAAAACTATCTACGGGAATGTTTTTTTGTATAGCTCCACTGGTACCTATTCTAATAAATGTTAAGGTAGTATGTTCTTTTTTTATAGTTCTTGTTTTAAAATCGATATTTACCAGTGCATCCAACTCATTAAACACAATATCGATGTTGTCTGTCCCAATGCCTGTAGAAATTACTGTAATTCTTTTGCCCTTATAGGTTCCTGTGTGCGTTTTAAACTCTCTTTTGTTAGCTTTAAAATCTATGGTGTCAAAATGCTTTGAAACTTCTTCAACTCTATCTGGATCACCAACGGTGATAATAGTAGTAGCGATATCACCGGGTTTTAAATTTAGGTGATAAATACTACCATCTTCATTTATTATAAGTTCACTTTTGGCAATTGGTCTCAAAAATTATGATTTAGTGTTTATGTTTTGAAATAAGAAAAAAAACGACAACAGTTGTTTTAAAATAATTAGCCTCCAACACGTTTAGTTTTAAAACCTTTTGTTTGTAAAAACGTCATTATTTTATCTCGGTAATCCCCTTGTATAATTATCTGCTTGTTTTTAAAACTACCTCCAACACTTAAAAGTTTTTTAATTTCTTTTGAAAGTTGTTTAAAGTCATTAATAGCTCCAGTATATCCTTCTATGATAGTAATTGGCTTACCTTTTCGTTTTTCATATTTACAAATTAATGGATCTTCTTGTATCCATAGTTTTGTCTCAACAGCAACCTCATTAGGTGTTTTAGCTACATGATCAGGATATAATTTTTTAAGTTGGTCTTTTAAATCCACGGTTATTTTTTTAAATGTCCAATTTCAATTAACCGCTGCGTTAAAAAGTCTCCAGCTGTAATATCATCAAAAGATTTTGGGTGCTTCTCATCAACACATAGCTCCATGCAGCTTAAATCCATATCACCCCTTGGATGCATAAAAAATGGAATAGAAAACCGTGGGCTATCCCACTGCTCCTTGGGTGGGTTTGTAACTCTGTGTATGGTAGAGCGTAATTTATTATTTGTATGTCTCTCTAACATGTCTCCTACGTTTATAACCAGCTCATCTTCCTCTGGTATTGCGTCAATCCAAACACCATCTTTACGCAGTACTTGCAGCCCACCTGAAGATGCTCCCATGAGTAGTGTAATTAAATTTATATCTCCATGTGCACCTGCTCTTACAGCTCCCTGAGGTTCTTTGGTGATAGGCGGGTAGTGTATGGGCCTTAAAATACTATTTCCGTTTGATGCCCAGTGATCAAAATAGAATTCATCTACACCAATATATAGCGCTAAAGCCCTAAGTACATAAATGCCTGTTTTTTCTAGCATTCTGTATGCTTGCATACCAGTGGCATTAAAATCAGGAAGCTCATCTACATGAACATTATCTGGATACACCTCTGAAAGCTTTGCATCATCACTGGGCTCTTGACCGAAATGCCAAAACTCTTTTAAATCGCCTTCTTTTTTTCCTTTGGCATGTTCTTTACCAAAAGAAACATAGCCTCGCTGTCCTGAAAGGCCTTCTATTTCATACTTTTTTTTCTGAGCAAGGTCTAAGGCGAAAAATGCTTTTACTTCTTTGTAGAGATTTGAAACAAGCCCGTCATCTAAAAAATGGCTTCTTAGTGATACAAATCCTATGTTTTCATAGGCAGTACCAATTTCATTTACAAATTTTTGTTTACGATTTGGGTCTTCGCTTAAGAAGTCTGCCAAATCTACACTTGGGATTTTATTCATGAGCTAAAAATTTACATACAAATATATTAAAATACATAGGTTATTTCATGTTTGAAAAAAATGTATTTATTCAATTTGCGCATTTTCTTTTTTTATACATTTGAAATCTTATACTAAACGCTATGAGCTTGCAGGCATCAACAAAAATTAATTTCGATTACCAAACGCAAAACATCCCTGAAGATAGGTTAATTTTTCTTTACAAATCGATGCTTAAGCCTCGATTAATTGAGGAGAGAATGTTGATTTTATTGCGTCAAGGCAAAATATCTAAGTGGTTTAGTGGTATTGGCCAAGAGGCAATATCTGTAGGGATTACAGCTGTTTTAAACAAAGAAGAATACATTCTTCCAATGCATCGTAACCTAGGGGTGTTTACAACTAGAGAAATACCATTAGCTAGATTGTTTTCTCAATGGCAAGGAAAGGCTAATGGTTTTACTAAAGGTCGTGATAGGAGTTTTCATTTCGGAACACAGGAGTTTAATATTGTGGGTATGATAAGCCACCTAGGACCTCAATTTGGAGTAGCAGATGGTATAGCGCTTGCAAATAAATTAAAAAACAACAAACAGGTTTGTGCTGTTTTTACAGGAGAGGGAGGAACCAGTGAAGGAGATATTCATGAATCGTTAAACGTAGCCTCTGTTTGGCAATTACCCGTACTGTTTTGTATAGAAAATAACGGCTATGGGCTCTCAACCCCATCTACTGAACAATATTTTTGTGAAAACCTTGCAGACCGCGGAAAAGGCTATGGTATGGAGTCACACATTATTGAAGGTAATAATATAATTGAGGTGTATACCAAGGTAAAAGCCTTAGTTGAAGATATGAGGGAGCATCCTAGACCCGTGCTTCTAGAATTTAAAACCTTTAGAATGAGAGGTCATGAAGAGGCTAGTGGTACTAAATATGTACCGCAAGAATTATTGGATACCTGGGAGGCTAAAGATCCTCTTATAAACTTTGAAAATTATTTACTTGCACAAAAACATCTTACCCAGGAAGATATTTCTGCATTTAAAAGTGACATTAAAAAAGAAATTACTGATGGTTTAGATTTAGCCTTTAATGAGCCAAGCGTCACAGCAAATATAGCTGAACAACTAAAAGATGTATATCATCCATACACTTATCAAGAAACGCTCCCTAATACACAGACTGAAGAATTACGTTTAATAGACGCTATCTCCCAAGGCTTAAAACAAGCTATGGAGCGTCACCACAACAGCATTATTGTTGGACAGGACATAGCTGAGTATGGTGGTGTATTTAAAATCACGGATGGCTTTCTAGAAGCTTTTGGTAAGCATAGAGTAAGAAATACCCCTATTTGCGAATCTGCCATAGTATCGGCAACAATGGGGCTCTCCATTAGCGGGTATAAGTCTATTATGGAAATGCAATTTTCTGATTTTGTAACCTCTGGTTTTAACCCTATTGTAAATCATTTGGCAAAATCTCACTATCGCTGGGCTCAAAAAGCAGATGTGGTAATACGCATGCCTTGTGGAGCAGGGGTTGGTGCTGGTCCTTTTCATAGCCAAACCAATGAAGCTTGGTTTACACACACTCCAGGTTTGAAGGTAGTCTATCCTGCGTTTCCTTATGATGCTAAAGGGCTTCTGGCTGAAGCTATAGAAGACCCAAATCCAGTACTATTTTTTGAACACAAAGCACTGTACAGAAGTATTCGTCAACAGGTTCCTACAAATTATTACACATTGCCAATAGGAAAAGCTGCGCTGCTTCAACAGGGTAATGATGTAACTATAATTACCTATGGCATGGGAGTTCATTGGGCTTTAAAAACATTAGGGGATGATACCTCTATAGACGCTGATCTTATAGATTTACGTACCTTATCACCATTAGACACAGAATCGATATACACTTCTGTACGCAAAACTGGAAAAGTCATTATTTTACAAGAAGACTCTATGTTTGGAGGTATTGCTAGTGACATTTCTGCTCTTATATCAGAGCATTGTTTTCAAGCGCTGGATGCGCCAATAAAACGTGTTGCAGGACTAGAAACTCCTATTCCTTTTGCGGCAGATTTAGAAAGAGAATACTTGGCTAATGACAGATTTGATGCTGCCTTACAAGACTTAATTGAATATTAATAAGGGTTTGTAAAAGCTATTATTAAACCCTTTCATAAAATTTTGTGAAAGGGTTTTTTGTTGTAAAAACTATGACGTTCTTTATATAATGGCAAAATGCAAACATGTTGAAGTTCTTATTGTTGGTGGGGGTCTTGCCGGACTAACGGCAGGCATACACTTATCTCAACATGGGTTTGAGGTATTACTAATAGAAAAATATGCCTATCCACATCACAAAGTATGTGGAGAGTATGTTTCTAATGAAGTATTGCCGTATCTCAATGGGCTAGGAGTTGATCCAATAAAAGAGGGTGCAAAAAACATTAGTTTGTTTGAAATTTCAAATACAAAAGGGGAACTCCTTTCTACAAAACTCCCATTAGGTGGGTTTGGCATAAGCAGATACCACCTAGATAACATACTTTACCAAAAACTCTTAGAAACAGCAGCTGTTGAAATTGCTACCGTGTCTGGGGTTTGTTTTTTAAACGAAATATTTGAAGTGCAAACACAACACGGCAATGAGTATACCGCAGATTTTGTGCTAGGAGCTTATGGCAAAAGAAGTAATCTTGACATACAATGGAAACGTGATTTTGTTCAAAAACCTTCTCAATGGCTAGGAGTCAAGGCGCATTATGATTTTAATATGCCAGAAGATATCGTAGCGCTTCATAATTTTAATGGTGGCTACTGTGGTCTCTCTCAAACAGAAACAGGCGCAGTAAATGCTTGTTATTTAACGACCTACGCAGCCTTTAAAAAACATAAAAACATCGAGGTCTTTCAAAAAGAAGTACTTTGTGAAAACCCACATCTAAAACACTTTTTTAATAACGCTAATCTTCTTTTTGACGCGCCTTTAACCATTAGTCAGGTTTCATTTAGTAAAAAAGAAACTGTCATGAATCATGTTATTATGCTAGGAGACACTGCTGGACTTATCCATCCACTGTGTGGAAATGGAATGGCCATGGCCATACACAGCGCCAAATTATTTTCTGAAATCTTTATAACATCAAAAAAAACAGGACAGTCTAGACAAGCAATAGAAGCACGGTACACCTCCAATTGGCAAGCTTCTTTTTCTGGGAGATTACAAACAGGCATGCTCATACAGAAAATGTTATTAAAACCAATGGCAACACAGGTAGGTTTTAGCATAGCTAAAGTAATTCCTGGAATACTACCTAGGCTTATAAAACAAACACACGGAACACTATTAGTATGATATCCTTTTCAAAACATATACGTTCTTCACAAACAGAGATTATGGATACCTTCTCTTTGCAAGGAGAAGAAATGGAATCTCTACTCACTGATTTAAAACGCGTCAACACCTTGTTAGGTGGTGTTGGTGTTACCACAAATGGTATTAAAGAATTATTAAAACACCATCCTAAAGATAAAAAAGTGCGTATTGTAGATTTAGGGTGTGGTGACGGGGAACTTCTAAGGCAATGTGCTTTGTGGTCAAGGAAAAATAAATTTAAAGTTGAGTTAATTGGTATAGATGCAAATCCACATATTCTAAAAGAGGCCAAAACACGCTCAAAAATGTATCCTGAAATTAAGTACCGTGTCCTTAATATTTTTTCTGAAGAAATAAAAACACTTGATGTTGATATTTGCCTATGTACGCTGTTTTTACATCATTTTAAAAATCAAGATATTATTAAAATTTTAAACACGCTCCTAGCTCAATCTCGCATAGGATTGGTTGTTAATGATCTGCATAGAAGTAAGCTGGCTTTTCAATTATTCAAAGCATTTAGTGCTATCTTTATACGTACAAAAACTGCTAGGCATGACGGTCTAGTATCAGTTGCTAGAGGATTTAGAAAAAAAGATTTGGAAGATCTTTCAAAAGATATTTCCGTAAAAAAACATCAAATTACTTGGAAGTGGGCCTTTAGATACCAATGGCTTTTAGTTAAATAAGAAAATATACATGTCTGTAAAAATAACAACAGTTGCCACACAATTACCACCTTACTCAAGAGAGACTAAGGAAATTATTCCATTTGTAAAACAGTGGATGAAAGATCAAGACAGTCGCTTTCAACGCAAAGTAGTAAAGCTTTTTGAAGGCGCTGCAGTAGATAAACGCTATAGTATTATGGATCCTATTGAGGTGTTTACAAATCCTAGTTTTGAAGCCCGGAACGATATTTATATCCGTGAAGTAAAAAAATTAGGGAAACAGGCTGTTCAAAAAGCATTAGAAAAGGTACAATGGCAAGCAACAGACCTTGATTTTATTATTACGGTAAGCTGTACAGGGATTATGATACCATCTGTAGATGCATATCTTATAAATGATTTAAAAATGCGCCAAGATATTGTACGCTTACCTGTAACAGAAATGGGCTGTGCAGCCGGAGTTTCTGGAATTATTTACGCAAAACAATTTTTAAAAGCCAATCCTGGAAAGCGCGCTGCAGTTGTTGCAATTGAAGCGCCTACAGCTACATTTCAATTAGAAGATTACTCTATGACAAACATCGTTAGTGCTGCTATTTTTGGTGATGGAGCGGCATGTGTACTGCTATCTTCTTGTGATGCAGATAAGGGTGTGCGTATAGTTGATGAGCAGATGTATCATTTCTATGATGCCACACAGATGATGGGCTTTAAATTGGTAGACACTGGTCTACAAATGATTTTAGACAAAGAGGTGCCGCTAACAATTAGCGATCATTTTCCAGCGATTGTACATCCTTTTCTTGAAAAATCTGGTAAGACCATTGAAGATATAGACCATTTGGTTTTTCACCCTGGAGGTAAGAAAATTGTACAAACAGTAGAAGACCTCTTTGGAAGTTTAGGAAAAAACATTGACGACACCAAAGAAGTGCTCCGTCTGTTCGGAAATATGAGTAGTGCAACGGTACTTTATGTTTTGGAGCGATTCTTAGACAGAGGAGTGCAAAAAGGAGAACTTGGGTTGATGTTGAGTTTTGGACCTGGTTTTTCTGCTCAGCGGGTATTGTTGGAGTTTTAATAAAACGTATTTGAAAAAATTTCATGTACAAAGCCAAAAGAGAAAAATAAAGTTATGACAAAGATAAAAAACACTTTTGCAATCATTTTAGGTGCTAGTAGCGGTCTTGGCCTAGCTTCTGCACATAAACTTGCAGCTTCTGGATATCATATTGTATTGGTTCACAGAACTCGAAAAAGTGAATTAACCGCTTTGTCTCTAGAAATTAAAGCCATGAAAGTTCATGGGGTGACAGTGCTTTCTTATAATAAAGATGCATTAAAGGCAGAGAACATTTCAGAAATTATAGAAACACTTCAAGATAACAGCGTCTCTGTACTACTGCACAGCATTGCAAAAGGTACTTTACAGCCTCTTGTTGGAGATCAAACACTTGCCAAAGATGATCTTGACATTACTATACACGCAATGGGTACCAACTGGTGGCAATGGACACAAGCCTTGTTGAAGGCAAATAAACTCTCTAGTGATGTTCGTAACATTGCATTTACTAGCGAGGGTAATACAAGGGTATGGAAGGGATATGGCGCAGTTTCTGCGGCAAAAGCTACCTTAGAGGCGTTAATGCGGCAAATGGCTATAGAACTGGCTCCTTTGGGCGTTAAAACCAATTGTATTCAAGCAGGGGCAACACAAACACCTTCTTTTACAATGATACCAGGTAGTGAAGAATTAGCAAAAATAGCAGTACAAAGAAATCCTTTTAAAAGAATGACAACTCCACAAGACGTTGCAAACGGGGTTTATTTGTTATGCAGCCCAGAAGCCAATTGGATTAACGGCACCATTTTAAAAATTGATGGTGGCGAAAGCATTAATTAATTATTCATTAACAAGGC
Source organism: uncultured Flavobacteriaceae bacterium (assembly GCA_913045325.1). Classification (GTDB taxonomy): domain Bacteria; phylum Bacteroidota; class Bacteroidia; order Flavobacteriales; family Flavobacteriaceae; genus Patiriisocius. The sequence continues at coordinate 13,730 of CAJWPZ010000028.1, forward strand.
TCAAGTATTTTAACAAATGAAACATTCAGAAATTATAGCACAATTACCATATAAAGCACCATTTCTATTTGTAGATAGCCTTGAACAGGTACATAAAGATGGGGTAGTGGGCACCTATCAATTTAAGGAAGATTCTTATTTTTATGAAGGTCATTTTAAGAACAATCCAATTACTCCCGGTGTGTTGCTTACAGAATGTATGGCTCAAATTGGGGTGGTTTCTTTAGGTTTATTTTTAATACAAAAAGAAGCTAAAGGTAATATTGACATTACATTAAAGCCTAGAATTGCAATGAGTAACACCACCATAGACTTTTATGCATCTGTAAGCCCCGGAGAGAGCGTTACGGTAAAGTCAGAAAAAATCTATTATAGATTTGGAAAGCTACGCTGTAAAGTGTCAATGATGTCATCCCAACAAGAATTGATAGCCAAAGGAACCATAGATGGAATGATCGTAAAACAAATAATACAATAAATAGGAATTTCAAACATCATGAAGCAACGTGTCGTTATAACAGGAATGGGGGTTTGCGCTCCAAATGCAGTAGGGCTAGAAGCCTTTACAAAGGCCATACAAGAAGGAGTTTCTGGAATCACACATCACCGTGTATTAAAAGACTTACAGTTTTCTTGTCAAGTAGGAGGTGTTCCTAGCATTTCAGAGGAGAAAAAACGAAACTATTTTTCAGAATTACAGTTAAGAAACTTTAATGCAAGTGGTATATTATATGGTGTAATTGCTGGTATAGATGCTTTAGAAGACGCGTCTTTAAGTATTGAAAATCAAGATATTGAAACAAATTATGATTTAGGGGTGATCTTTGGTGTTGCTACAAGCGGTGTTGAAAAATTTAGAGAAGCTATCTATAAGATAGATAAAGGAAACGTACGCAGGCTTGGAAGCACTGCAGTTGCACAAACCATGACCAGTGGAGTAAGTGCGTACCTCAGTGGTATGATTGGTGCTGGTAATCAAGTAACCACAAATTCCTCTGCTTGCGCTACGGGTACAGAAGCTGTGCTAATGGGCTATGAGCGTATTGCCCATGGACATGCAAAACAAGTTTTATGTGGTAGTTGTGGAGAAGACGGTCCCTATACTTGGGGTGGTTTTGATGCGATGAAAGTAATTACATACAAACATAACGACACGCCAGAAGAAGCCTCAAGACCAATGAGTGCTAGTGCTAGTGGCTTTGTGCCTGGTAGTGGAGCAGGAGCATTGTTGTTAGAATCTTTAGAAAGCGCCAAAGCAAGAGGCGCAAAGATTTATGCTGAAGTTTTGGGGGGTGAAGTTAATAGTGGTGGACAACGTAATGGTGGTACCATGACAGCTCCTAATAATGAGGCAGTGCAACGTTGTATTAGTAAAGCCTTGGTAAATGCAAATATCACCGCAAAAGAAATTGATTATATTAATGGACATTTAACAGCAACCATAAAAGATCCAGTAGAAATAGACAACTGGGTGCAGGCTTTGGATAGGCGTGGTGATGATTTTCCATATATTAATTCATTAAAAGGAATGACAGGTCATTGTCTGGCAGCAAGCGGAAGTATTGAAAGCGTTGCAACGGTTTTACAGATGTATCATGGATTTATTTTTCCAAATAGCAACTGTGATGTCATTCATCCAGATATTTTGGCAAACATCTCAGAAAAAAGCATTCCACGCACCCTGGTACAAACGTCTATAAAAACTGCAGTAAAAGCTAGCTTTGGCTTTGGTGATGTCAATGCGTGTATTATCTTTAGAACCTATAAATAATTCTATTTTATGACCAACAAAGAAATCTTCGAGCAATTACTACCTATTGTAAAAACCTATCTTCCTGATGATGTTGATGCCACACAAATTAACCTAGATAGTGACTTAACAAAAGAATTGAATATTAATTCTGCACATCTTGTGGACGTTGTGCTAGATGTCGAGGATGCTTTTGATGTGGAGTTTACCAATGAAGACATGGAGCAATTACGCACCATCAATGATACTATTGCTATTATTCAAAAAAAACAAAACACGTAGTAATATATTATTAATCAATAACAGCATCCCTGCAACAAGGGGTACAACATATGGAAGCACTTTTTACACTAGAAAATTTTATAACCCTTGGTCTTTTAACATTATTGCAATGTGTTTTAGGGTTAGACAACTTACTTTATATTTCTCTAGAATCTAAGCGAGCCCCTCTAAAGGAGCAGGCTAGAGTTCGTAAAACTGGAATCATTGGGGCAATTATTTTGCGTTTAGTACTGCTATTTGTTTTGTTAAAAGTTATCGCACTTTTTCAAGACCCATTGTTTGAAATTAATCTAGAGGGTATTATAGAAGGTGTTTTTAACCTACATAGTTTAATTGTTTTGGTGGGTGGTGTTTTTATTATGTGGACAGCAGTTAGAGAAATAATGCACATGATGGCATTAGACGCTCACAATCAAATTGATGCCAAACCAAAATCTTTGACCATGATTATTGCCTCTATAATAGTCATGAATTTGATTTTTTCTTTTGACTCTATTTTAGGAGCTATAGCCCTCACTGATGTTTTTTGGGTAATGGCTACTGCAATAGTTATTGGTGGAGTTGTAATGATTTGGCTAAGTGGTAAGGTTACAGATTTTCTAAAAAAGAACCGCATGTATGAGGTTCTAGGGCTTTTTATTTTATTGATTGTAGGTATTATGCTTTTATCTGAGGCTGGACACCTCGCTCAACTTGAGCTATTTGGAAACCACGTCACACCAATGAGTAAAACGACCTTTTATTTTGTGATTGCTGTACTAGTACTTGTAGATTTGGTGCAAAGTAAATATCAAAAAAACTTAAATAAACATATTTAGTGTATACCCAATTATTACCCCAAGGTACTCCAAAAGTTTTGGCAGTAAAACTCAGTGTTATTGGAGAACGTAGTGTTCGTACAAGCCATCCATGGATTTTCACAGACAGCATTGAAAAAATAAACAAAGAGGGAGTATCTGGTGATATTGCAATTATTTTTAGTCATTCAAAGAACAAAGCTATTGGTGTTGGTTTGTATGATCCAGATTCTCCAATTAGAATAAAAATGGTCCACTTTGAGGGTGGAGCTACTCTAAACGAAGACTTCTTTTTACAAAAGATAAAAAAGGCCTACAAAGTAAGAGTTCCGTTACTGAGAACAAAAACAAATAGCTACAGGTTGCTTTTTGGAGAAAACGATGGCTTTCCGGGTTGCATAGCAGATGTATATGCTAAGGTTTTGGTAGTAAAGTTGTACAGTAAAATTTGGATTCCATATTTAAAAAACATTTTAGATAGTCTTATCGCGGTTTCTGGTGTTGAAACTGTAGTAATACGTTTGAGTAGAAAACTACAACAAGACCCAAGTGTATCCCTTACAGATGGTAGTGTAATTTATGGCACCTTAGAGGATGAGACTATTGTATTTAAAGAACATGGTATCTGCTTCTCAGCAAATGTAATTAAGGGTCATAAAACAGGTTATTTTCTAGACCACAGAGAAAACAGAAGAAGAGTAGGGGCATTAAGCGCTCAAAAGACAGTTTTAGATGTTTTTAGCTATGCTGGTGGCTTTTCTGTTCATGCCCTTGCAAATGGAGCCAAACAAGTTACAAGCCTAGATATAAGCAGTCAAGCACTAGCGCTAGCCAAAGCAAACGGACTATTAAACAAGCATAAAGGATCTCACAAAACCATAAGTGGTGATGCGTTTACAGAAATGCAACTTCTAATTGATAAAGGTATTTGTTTTGATATTGTTGTTATTGACCCTCCAAGTTTTGCAAAGAGTAAAAAAGAGATGGCAATAGCCAAAAAAAAATACAAACAATTGGCAGCCCTAGGAGAGAAGCTAACTGCAAAAAAAGGAATTCTTGTTTTAGCTTCTTGTAGTTCACGAGTAGCAGCTGAAGATTTTTTCACAATTAATACTACAACACTAAACAAGCAAAAAAGAAGCTATACCACCATAAAACAAACCTACCATGATATTGATCATCCTGTTGGTTTTCTAGAAGGCGCTTATTTAAAGTGTGGGTATTATCAATTTAGTAGATAACCTATAGTATTTAAAAAAGACCTTGATAATTACATCAAGGTCTTTTTTAAATACGTTTGTATTACAGGTATTAATGCATTTGCATTTTTTCTTTTTTACGTTGTAGTTGAGACCTTACATCACTAGTAGCCTTTGCAATAGAGGCTTCTAACGAGGCGCTGTTAGACCCTGCAAAGAGCGTTGATCCAGGAATGTTAATTCTAATTTCACAAATTAAACCTGTTTGTGGAGAGCTCGTGTTTTCTTTTTTAAGATACACATCACAGGTTACTATAAAATCATATTTGTCTTCTAGTTTAGTGAGTCTTTCTGAGACCATGTTCTCTAGTCTTTTACTAGCAGAAACGTCTTTGTATTGAAAATTGATGTTCATAAGCTGGTATTTAGTTATTGTACTTAAAGATATACTAGAAGAAGAACAAAAACAACTTATTTTAACCTTTTAAGAAATAATTAGGCTCCCAGCTTCATTACGTGAAGGATTTGATAAAGTAACTACTCTTTAAAATTTAGGAGTTATACCATAATTTTCTGATTGAAATAAATAAAATCACAAAAACAGATAACACTATAAATAGAGGGATTATAACCTCTTTAAGACCCAATACTAATAATACACCTATAACAAGTAATTGAAAGCCTAACCCAAATAAAGAAAGACTCGACATAAACCATTTTGGGAGTATAGCCCCAGCAAATGCATTTCTATCTAAAAAGTAGATAATAGCATCAAAGCCTCCATATAGTATACGGTAGATAATAAATAAAAAGGCAACAGTTTTTTGTTTTTCACCGGGTAGTGCAGTGGGAGTTTTGGTTTCAAAAACCCTGCTTGTGGTATCGCCGTCTACTTTATTTCTTAAAATCACATAATAGTAATTGTAGAGTGTGCCCTGCAGTTGTAAACAAGCAAAGGCAATACTGGCCATAAGTAATGAACTAGAGGTAATGGTGTATAGGGTATAAAATATAGCGGCATTTAACAGAATGTCTGCCACAGAATCAAAAAAGCGTCCTGTATAGGAAGGAGTTTGTTTTAACCTTGCTAGTTCTCCATCTGCAGCATCTAAAATTGATTTTAATACCAAAAAAAAGAGTGCCACTAAAAAATGACCATAGTGCATAGCTATAATGGCAATTATGCCAGAGACGATAAACATACATGTTACATGTACTGGAGTGATAGAGGTGTTTACAAAAGATCTAGCGATATATCTTGCAATTGGCCGGCCATAGTCTGAAATATCAAGAAACTTATACTGTGCTGGTAATTTGGACATGATGTTTTATGTGCTTTATTAGTTGATTGCAAGGAAAACACCTTGTTTTTTTACTAAAAAAACACTTGTATAAATCCAAAAATAATCAAATTTGAAACGGTACTAGAGGTTTTCTTTTTCCTTTAACACTATTTTAGGTAGGATAGTGGGAGCTGCTATAAAAAGGGGTAGTCTAAGGCATATGATTATGCTGCTTTTGCCTCTCGTTTAATGTACCATAAAATAATAATTGAAATTCCAGAACAACAGGCAAAACCAACAAACAGAGGTAGGGTTGATGTAGCTACAAAACGACCTATTAAAGTGCTAATGGGTACTGCCATCATAGTGGATATAAAACCGGTAATAGCTGCAGCAATACCAGCTATATGACCAACAGGCTCCATGGCAAGGGCTCTAATATTTCCAAAGAGAAAGCCTATGAAAAAGAATTGTAAACTAAAGAAACCAAAAAGATAATATATGTGTGGGGTTGGGGTGTTGTAAAAAATAACAATGTACAAGGTAGACACCGTAAAGTAACCAATTAAGGAGAGCGTAACGAGTTTCTCCATTCCGTATTTTACTACAAAAGATCCATTCAGAAATATAGCAATACCAATGGCTACAGCAAGAGCAGCAAATATATAAGGGAACTCTTGTTTAAGGCCATATTGCTCTTGAAATATTTGCTGAGAAGCGCTTAAATACACTAAAAAAGACCCTACAATAAAACCAGAAATAAGAGTAAAACCAATGGTTCTTTTATAGCTTAGTGTTTCTTTAGTACCTTTTATAAGCCTATGAAATTGAAATGGAATTCTATTGTTTACAGCAAGAGTTTCTTTTTGTCTTAGCCAAAACCAAATAGTTACCACAACGCTAATGGCTGCTTGAACATAGAAAATTGCTTGCCATGTATAGCTATCTAGTACAAATTTGCCCATTGCTGGCGCGACAATAGGAATCAAAAGAAAAACAATAGTTACAAAAGACATCACTCGGGCCATATAATCTCCTTGATATAAATCCCTAATAATAGCTATGCATATAGTTCTAGGAGCAGACAGGCCAATACCTTGCAAAATACGACCAACAATCATCATCTCCAGGCTTGTAGCGTGCACGCATACAAAACTAGCCAATAGAAAGACCGAAAAACCCATATATACAGATGGCTTTCTTCCTATAGCGTCAGATAATGGGCCAAATAGTAAAGGTCCTAAACCTAAACCCAAAAAGATCATGGTTATTAGCAGTTGGTTATCTGCTTGTAATACAACGCCTAAATCTATACCTATGATATCTAAAGCCGGTAATAGTGCATCTATAGCCAATGCTGTTACAGACATAAGGGCCGCCATTAAGGCTATAAATTCTAGTTTAGAGGAGCGGTTTTTTTGCACCTGGCAAAAGTAGGCTTTAATCCTGTTAGTTATCTATAGATTGTTTAAAAGATAAGATTCGAATTACTATAAATAGGATTGGAGTTAAAAAACTCTATTTTACATAATATAAATTATGAAACAAATTATTTAATAATTTGCGTTATTTAAAATAGTATACTTTAGTACTTATTTACTTTATAGACAAATTCAATTTATAATCCATACGCTAGTTTAAAACTAGGTTTTATCTAAAATAATTGCTTTCTCAAATAAAACTATAGTCTCAATATGAGCTGTATGTGGAAACTGGTCTACTAAACTAATTTTTTTTATGGCATAACCAGCTTCCATCAATTGTTGTGTATCTCTAGCTTGAGTAGCTGGATTACAAGAAACATATACCATTCTATTGGCATTTAAAGCAATAATTTTAATTAGTGTTTTTGGAGCAATACCGGCACGAGCAGGATCTAGAATAATAGTTCTAATTTTATTTTTAAATTTTGGATTATCTGATAAGAATTTACCAACATCTGCTGCATAAAAATCTAACCCTTCAATATTATTCCTTTTAGCATTTTTTTCAGCATCTTCAATTGCAGATTTAACAATATCAACACCAATAATTTTGGTGTTATTTGCCTTCGAAGCTATAATTTGACCAATAGTACCCGTACCACAAAACAGATCCATTACTACGGTATTATCAACCGCTTCTTTATTTTCAAAGGTATATTGGGCTACCTTAGCATATAATTTTTCAGCACATTTAGGATTCGTTTGAAAAAAACTTTTCATACTAATCTCAAAGTTTAGTCCTAATATATCCTCTACAATTTTATCTTCTCCATAAACAAGATCTATTTTGCCTGCAGTTGCTAATGTTCTATCTCCTGTTTCATCATTAATAGTATGCAAAAGGCCAGCAACTCTTTCGCCAAACAATTTTACTAAAAATGATGCAAATCTATTTAAATCAAACTCAGATAAATCAGGTGAAGTTGTAACTAAGTTGAAAAGTAATTTATTGGTTTTAAATGATTTTCTAACTACAAAATAACGAAAGAATCCTTCTTTTCTAGGCCCATGCCAAGGCGCTAAACCTGTGGCTTTACAATATGATTTAATTTTAATTAGGCTATCTTCAAATTGCGTATCAAATAAACCACTGTCTTTAGCTAGGTCTTCTCCACACCACCACGTGCCACGTTTTTTAAAACCTAAGGTAAACTCGTCTACATCCGTTTTTAATTCACGGTCATATCCAATGGCAGAAAAGCTATATTCCATTTTATTTCGATAATGAAAGTTATTTGGAGAACTGATGAGTTCGTCAAAGTAGTCTTCAACGTTTTCTACTTTACCGATACGTCGAAATAAAGACATTGTACTTTCGTACTTGTATTTGTGTTGTTTTTCTATAGGTAGTTTTATGTAAGGTGCTCCGGCAATCTCTTGAAAATCGATAGCTACTTCATCTTCTGATTGTTCTAGAACTTCAAATAATTTGCATTCAGCATATTTTTTGCTGGTTTTTTTAACCTGTGCTTTAACTAATTGTCCTGGTAATGTATTTGGCACAAAAACAACAAATTCTCCATGTTCGTTTCGTATACGGCCAATTCCTTTTCCTCCAAAGGCATAATCCTCTATTTTAAGTTCTAAAATCTCTCCTCTTTTTACAAACTTATTACGTTCTCTAGCTGGCATTCAATAAAATTTAGAATGCTAAATTAGTTAAAGAAATTGTAAAAAGTAGAGAATCAATAAATATTAATTAGTACAAACAATGTTGTTTTAATTAAGAGTTACACGTCACCAAATTTATGCTTTCTATTATGATTTACACACCTTATGGAACATCCCTCTAAAGAGCTTGGATCGAGATCCAAGCTAATGGAATGGTATGTAAAGCCAGAGTTTAAAATGGTGTCTAAATATTCAAAAAATAACTATACTTAACTCTTTTGCCAATATGCAAAATTTCTATTTATAGAAAACCGAAATATGTATTCATAGTAAATTTTTAAAACCAAGATATTAGTGGCCTTAAGAAGCTGCAATGGCTACATTTAAACAACCAAGGTTTGGTTACTGCAAATAATGGCAGGCTCATTTATTGGATATTCTCAAAAACCTAGATATTGACCCTTTAAAGACTGAATTTGATATTAGACAATATCGTGTTATTTTAAATTTTCCTTTGCAAATTTTAACATTTCAATTAGGACAGGTCTAAATTCTTTTGCGCTTTGAAGAGGTCTCACAAATGAAATATCAAATCTTTGTGACTTTCCAGAATAATCGAAAGCATTTACGATCATTTTATCTGTATTGTAACTTATAAGAGTAACCATCTCTACCCTACTTTTGCTGTATGTATATTTAAAAATGCTTAGTAAAGCATCTGAATGATCTTCGTTTACGTGATTAACAGCGTATGTTACAAAATTTGTATCGAAATGAGTAGACATCTGATTAATTTGTATGATCCTGTTTCCAATACCTGTAATGCTCAAAAACAAGCATTAAAGACGTTACTAAGACTGTAAATAACAAACTAACTTGAGATATGCTTAGCGCCTCATTACTAAGCTCACCAATAAAATGTCCTATATGTGCTAAAGCATAAAGGCTGCTTATTACAAATAAACTGATTTTCCAGAATTTTGAGCTGCGATACATAATAAGAAGTATCCACACAAAAGGGATATGATAAAATACAGACCTAATTATAAATACGCCAAGTGGCACTTCGCCATTTGCATCTGGTCTTATAATATCTATGCCATAGAACAATTCTCCAATATGATAATTGAAATGAAGAATCATACCTATAGTGCAAAGCAGCCATAAAATTATGAGAATTATCCTTTTGTCCATTTTATTTAAATTATTAAGAATTGTTTAGCTATCAATTGCTCCTAAAACACGTTTCATAAATTCATTAAAAGCATCTTTTCTTGGAACGCCACTTTTAATTGATTTGCTTACCTCTATTGCGCCATACATATTTGATATTAACTCTCCAATGACATCTAGTTCTTCATCTTTTAAGGATGAAGCTTCAGTTAAATCTTCGAGTGTTTCAATAGCTTCAATAACAAAGTCTTCATCATTATTTTCAATGAAAGCTGTTAAATGCTTGATTATAGGTAATCTCATTATTGTAGGGCTGTAATGAAGTCTTTGAGAACTTCAAATTTATTTGTTTGAGTTTGGGTTTTAAAACTTCCGTTTTCAAAAGCTGCAAATGTAGGTAGATTGTCTACCGTTGCCATTTTTCTACTTTCAGGAAACTTTTCAGCATCGGCAATTACAAAAATGATATCAGGATTTTCTGTAGCTAATTTTTTAAACTTGGGTTTCATTATTCTACAATTACCGCACCACCCTGCTGTATATTGTACCACTACTTTTTTATTTTCCTCAATGACAGTACTAAGGTTGTCTTTGCTTAATTCTTGAATCATCTTTATTTATTTAATATTTCAGAATAGCGACTAAACAAATAACCGCTATCCCAAAATGATTTCTTAATAGTTTTTAGTAATTAAAATTTAGTTTGCGTGTGCAGCTAAATAACTTGCGGTATCTTTTGCATTGGGTTTCATTGCATCTTTACCTTCTTCCCAATTAGCAGGACATACTTCCCCTTTTTCTTGAACGTGTGTATAGGCATCTATTAAACGTAAAAACTCGTTTACATTTCGTCCTAATGGCATATGATTAACACTTTCGTGCACTACAGTACCTTCTTCATCAATAATATATGTAGCTCTATAAGTTACATTAT
>CAJWPZ010000029.1 GCA_913045325.1 uncultured Flavobacteriaceae bacterium
AGATAAAAACATGATTGATCCTAAAAATCAGATGTTAAATGATTTAAATGCTAGCTTTACTAAAGGGCACATTTACTCCCATTGAGAATTAAGATCTTTTCTAGAATTAAACAGGAGAATAGGGGAGTTACCTCACACTATTTTAATGAAGATTTATATGTTTTACAACTTTATTATTTTGTCAATTTCTTTTTGGCTTGTGTCTTGGTAATTTCAAATCTAATACAGTATAAGTTAACATTTTCTAGTATTCTTATATTATGGACCATTTCTATCTTAAAACCATCACTTGTTTACTAATCTGTGCACCATCAGCCAATTCAATTTTTAGTATGTAAATACCATTGCTTAGTGCGGTTACATCAAGTATTCGATCTGCTTTTTGATACTCTTTAACGATCTTACCGTCTATAGAAAATACGTGTAATTTTTCTATTTTAAGGCTACTATCTATCACATCAATATGGATTTCTGTCGAGGCAGGGTTGGGGTATATCCTGATTCTTTGTAAAAGCTCTTCAGACAAACTAAGGATTGGAAATTCTGCAGTGGCCTGGCAGCCGTCAAAATCTATTACAGTTACTATTTGTGTATCACCATTTACATCAATTGTTATGTCATATGGTTCTACGCCCCCTATCACTATGACTTGTTCATTTACTATATCGATACTCATGGTATCTAGAAGGCAACAGACATCTGGAGTGTCATTTGAAGGTTCATTATCTGGATAATACAGCTCGAGGATATCTTGAAGAATTTCAGTTCTCTGTTGTGCTTCCGTGGTATCGTAAATTAGCGATTTTTGGTAATGCCATCCCACACCATAATCTGGAGTAGCGGTAGGTCCATCTGAGTATAGATTTGGATATACACTTAAGGCATAATCAACAAATGCCGAGTTGTCCTCAGGAATCAGGGCAAAATAATCTTGCAGTCTATTGTAAATAGTTTGAGATGGAACAATCTCAATTTGATTCAATGAGTTTTGTAACGCGGTAGGGTCTTGTGGTAGGATTCCAAAAATATGAAATAGGGGACGTAAATCCACTTGGGCAGCGGCCGACATGCGTAGCATTCTACTATCAATATCTTGATTATTAACACCATGGTCTATTCCGTTTTCGAAGTCAATGAACTCTTGCTTCCAGAAATTTCTTACAGGACACCAGTCAAGTATATTTACTATTTCAAAATAGTGACCGTATCCTCTATGCTGGTAACGCACTTCATCAGTTGTAGTATTTGAAATATCCCTCTCCGCACCAAAAGTATCTGATACCATACGGTGTGTTGCTGTTTTATCAATATCAAAAGTATTGGGTACAAAGCTGTATTTTACCGCTTGGTTGAGGTCTTCATTCAGGCCATAATTCATGGCCATGATGTATGGAAAATTGACCAATGCTTCCCCTTCTCCTGGAAATTTGCTCATCGCCAATGCATGCCCAGATTCATGAAAGTTTACTTCATCATCTGGCCCCGGGCCATTCATAAAATAATCAGGTCCAGGCACATTCGTGAAGTTTAGTGGTGTATTCGACATAGGATACCCTATGGAATAGGCGTTAAACCTAATGGTAATATCAGCAATCATGTACATGTTGTGCTTATCTGACACGATTTCTCTAGCCATAATAGAATTGACACCTTGTAAAGCCGTATCCCAGTCTAGCATGGCTTGCATAAGGTCATATTGACCAGGAATTATAGAATGTGACGGTATGGTGAACATAACATTATCTGTTTCAAAGACAGCCCAGGGTCCGGGCTTGGCAAGTTCTTGATTAAAATCTGGTGTTTCATAAAACGACTTCAGAGAAAAGAAAGGGGACTCTACACCATTTTTCACATTTACCTCTATAATCCCCTCATCTGCTCCGTATGGAACAACAATGGAGATGGCACCACCAAATGGATTGAAAACCTCAATAGAGGTATCGTTAATAGGGTATTTCTTGGTGATTCTGTCCAAACGATAAAAGTTTGGTCTAACTCCCAGGTCCCATTCATGAGAGCCAACCCTTACGTAATAATCTTGACCCACCAAGTTATTAGGTACCGTTACGGTAGCTATAGTCCCTGGAGCAAGATAAAGCCCGGTTGGTCTAAGCGCGTGATTAGTTCCATCTCCGTTGATGTTAAAGTATGGATTGGCTCCATCGGGGTCTTCAAAATTAGCTCTGATTAGAACAGAGTGATTCAACGATGGATCTGCTGGAGGGTCAACATATCCAGGAAAAGTATAACTAGTATTAAATACCCACCCATCAATATGTTCTGGATATTCTAAATACACCTCCGGCGTTATTACAAAGTCGAGTATTGCTTGTTGGAGTGCTATCATAGCCCTTTCCAAACCAAGGCCAGGCGCTGCAAGGGGATCTTTTGAAAAACCGTTGACCGTATCAGGAGTAGAGAAAAGTGGCCCTACTAGATTGTCATAATCCTCGATGATACTTTTTGCAAGTACTATTACCTCTTCGTTAGGCAGACATTCAGGTTGTGCAAGAAGTATATCCCTGATTGCTAGTAGCTCTGATTGTGAGAGTACATTATTACCATTTATGTGATTTTGCAAATCAAGTAAAGCTTCCGATGTTTCACAGGGCGTATTTGTGGTGAAAGTTGCATAAGATCCAATATCATTAGAACCGCTTGAAACAAGAAAATCATCTACATACAGCCAATATCCACCTGGTGTAAAAATGCCATCCCCGTATTGATCATAGATTTCAAAAACAACGCTTGTTTGTTCAACAACACAAACAGTTTGTGAGTAGTTAGTGAAGTTTTCATAAACACCTTCTTGACCGCCTTGGATAATGACATCTCCACTTTCATAGGATAAGGTCCAGTAGTTTTCGTAACCGTAATTATCGGTTAAAATATCCACTCTAATTTCGACTTGTCCAGCAGGGCATTGTGCAAAACTGTAGTTTGTGAAAAGTGCTAGAATAAAGCTTACGAATATTACATTTCTCATTATAAATTTATTTACTACAAACATGCAAAAAAATATAAAAATTAATTTCACGTTTAAAGGTTAAAGTAAAAATTAAAACATTAGAATTCTTTAGGATCTAAAATCTAGCTTATACCAAATTCCTATTTGAAAACGATCATAGTTTTTGCCTGTAAAATGATTTTTTAAATACCCTACCTGTGTTGTTATAGCGCTGTTTAAATGATATCCTAAGGCCGCATATAGTCTGTTTTGACTAAAAACAGGTTCTTGTAGGTTAATAAAAACTTCATCATAGGCAGATACAAACCAATTTTTACTAATAGGGTAGGTGAGCCTCAGTAAATACCGCACTCTGTATTGCGTGTCATTTGCTGAAAGGGGATTGTTTATAAAACGTTGTTCGAACCTGTACCTATGTGTTGCTTTAAATTTTCCTAAAGAATTTTTACTGGTAAACTGCCCATAGAGTCTGTGCTCTAGCGTGTTTTGCTCACCAGTTGGTTCATTAAAGGTTCCATCTGTGGAAATATACCCATACCCAATAGTAGCCGTCGTGCTCTTGTTTATATGCCAATTCACTCCTGTTCTTAGCAGTAACTGGTTAAAATTTGAACCAAACTCATAGGTTCTATACTGTACCTCTGGAGAGATACTAATTTTATCTGTCAGGCGTGCATTTCCAAAAAACATTCCCCAAGATCCAAATTCATCTTGGCCGTTTTCTTGTGCGTTTGTGTTTTGAATTGTTACAAGTGTAATAAGCAGTAATGCAATTGTTTTTTTCATTTCTTTAAAATATAATTTAGGGATACTTTTTTTAATTCTTACTAAATACTTTGATGTCTTTAAAAGGTTTTGTTTTCACCTTAGTCATAGCTTCTTTATAAGCTTTCCAGTCTTTTTCAAAAAACGCATTGGTATTATCAAGCGCCTCATTGAGCTTGTTTTTAGCATGTTTTAGTAGCGTTATCTCTGTTTTTGTCATGCCATCTGGCCTGCTACCGCCATACCAGCTTGCTGTTCTAATTCTATTTAGTACCGTAACCTCAGGATTTCTAGTGATGCCTTGGCGCTTATCTTCTTTACCTATATAAAGAGCAATAAGGTTTTCAATAGTTTCTGAAATTTCAGTGCTTAAGGCAATAGCCTCTTTGTGCAGCTTTTTGTCTTCTTTTTTTAATGTTTTACTAAAACTAGCTGCCGTGTTTTTACTTTCTACCAATTGTTTAACAGCATCTGCAGCAACTTGGGTCATCTGCTGAATCGTTTTTGAAGTTGCATACTTTTGGTCAATAGCTTTTTGAGAAATAACTAATCTTGGATCGCTAGCCACAGTAATGGTAGTTTGAGTGGTCACCCCATCGTTGGATAAAACAATGTTATAGTTTCCTGGTTTTACGGTGGTGCCACTTGGTTCATTTTTTCTTTTTCTTATTTTTCTAGAGGGTCTATCTCCGCCGGCTTCATTTAAATACCAGGTCCATTTATAAATTCCTGAGCTATCTGGAGTTTTTCTTTTAAGAGTCCTAATCAAACGGTCCTGGTCATAAATTTTCATGAATATAGAATCACTTGACGGCTTTTGCTCTTGAGTACTATCATCTTCAGCTTCTGCAGTTGTATGTTTTGCATTATACCAATAGCTAATATGCGCTCCATAAGCTTTGTTTTCTCCTTGGTACATCGCATCTGCGCCAAACCTGCTACCTGTTGGCTGCTGGTAGGCTGCTTGGTATGCCGTGGGTGGAGTAAATACTTTTAACCTCTCTTTTAAAAGTCTAGTTTCTTTGGCTATGGCGCGCAGTGGGCTAATATCATCCAACACCCAAGCGGCGCGGCCAAAAGTTCCTATCACCAAATCGTTCTCTCTTTGTTGAATCACCAAGTCTTTTACAGGTACTGTCGGGAAACCATGTGTCCATTTGGTCCAAGTTTTTGCCGCATTGGTAGAGTAATACAGGCCATCATCTGTTCCTAAAAACAGTAGGTTTTTTTCTTGTGGGTCTTCTATAATACAAAGGGCATAACTCTGGGTGTCTTCTGGACCTAAAATTCTAGTCCAAGAACGTCCATAATTTGTGGTGCGGTATGCGTAAGGAGTGTAATCAAACCTTCTGTAGTTATTTGCTACCAGAAGCGCCTCCCCTTTATTTTTATTACTGGCTTTAATTTGTGTAATCCAGCTTCCTTTTGGCAATCCAGGGAGTTTTGAAATTTCCTCCCAAGCGCCTCCTGCATTTTTACTTACATGCACCCGGCCATCATCTGTGCCAACATACAACATATCTTTTTCTAAACTAGAGGGTTCTATCACTAAAATGGTGGTGTGGTTCTCGGCGCCCGTAGCATCCATAGTCAAGCCGCCACTTTGGCTCTGCTTTTGTTTTTCTGGATCATTGGTCGTTACATCTGGAGATATCACACTCCAAGTAAGCCCCTTGTCTATAGATTTATGCACAAATTGACTCCCAAAATAAATGGTACTTGCATCAAAAGGATCAATGTTAATGGCGCTATTCCAATTAAATCTCAGGGTAACATCTGGATCTTCATGAGTTGGTTTTACCGTGTAGTTATTTCCTGTTTGATGGTCATACCTACTTACAGAACCTTGCTGGCTCATACTCCAGCCGTAACGGCTATCTTCTGTGTCTGGGACTACATCAAACCCGTCTCCAAAACTTATTTCTTGCCAGTAGCTGTTTCTTATGCCTTGGTCTTTCCAGACATAGGCAGGACCTCTCCAGCTACCATTATCTTGCATACCCCCGTATACATTGTAAGGAAATTCATTATCTACATTGATGTGATAAAACTGCGCTACAGGTATATTACCAATAAAGCGCCAAGTTTTCCCTCCATCTCTGGTAATGTTCATGCCGCCATCATTACCATCAATCATGAAATTTCCGTTGGTAGGATGTATCCACCAGGCGTGATGATCTGGATGTACTCCATTATCTACACCATAGGCAGGCATAAGTTGTTTAAAGTTTTTACCACCGTCTTCACTTACATTAACATAGGTAAAGACAGAGTACACTCTATTTTCATTTTGAGGATCTACAAATATATCACTGTAGTAGAAAGGTCTATTCCCTATATCACTCTTGTCATTGGTCTTAGTCCAGGTAAATCCTGCATCTGTACTTTTGTAGAGTGCATTTTTTTTGGCCTCTACCAGGGCATATATTATATTTGGTTTGTTGGGCGCTATGGCTAGTCCAATACGTCCTAGGTCTCCCTCTGGCAGCCCATCTTTGTGTGTGCGCTCTTCCCAGGTTGTACCACCATTGTGAGTTATGAAAATTCCAGAACCCTCTCCTCCAGATTTAAAAAACCAAGGATCTCTTTTATGCTCCCACATGGCTACAACTATCTTATTTGGATTTGTAGGGTCCATGACCATATCTGCAACACCCGTTTTATTGTTTTGAAATAAAATTTGTTTCCAGGATTCTCCACCATCTGTGGTTTTATAAACCCCGCGCTGCTCATGCTCACCCCAAGGAGAACCAATAGCACCCACATACACCACATCTGGATTGGTAGGATCTATGAGTATTTTATGAATGTGTCTTGTTTTTTCTAAACCCATGGAGTTCCAACTATGGCCACCATCTATGGATTTATAGACCCCGTAGCCGCCGTTTAAACTATTTCTTGGGTTTCCTTCTCCAGTACCTACCCAAATCACAGCAGGGTTAGATTGTTGAATTGCCAGGGCTCCTACAGAGGCAGTTTTTTCATTATCAAAAATAGGCTTCCAAGAAATACCACCACTGTCAGATTTCCACAAACCACCAGATGCTGTACCCACATACATCACCTCTGGGTTATTAATAACAACATCTATTGCCGTGACACGACCAGACATACCTCCAGGACCAATGTTTCTTGGCTTAAGGTCTTGTAAATAATCTATGGGTAACTCTTGCGATATAAGGGTAGTGGTGATGCAAATAAACATCAATAAGAGACTTTTTTTCATGGCTGGGTTTTCTTTTAAAAATAAGAACTAAATATAAACAAGCAAAACGGCATACGAGCGTTTAAAATCTTAAAAAACACTTAAATTTTTTACATATTTTGATACGTTTTTTAATAGCAGTTTAACGTTTTGGTTTTTTAATTATTCAGAATAAGCCGTAATTTTATACTATGAATAAACACTCAAAGCATATCCCATTACAGCACCAGAAATCTGGTTTTATATTCACCAAGCACAGTGCAGAGCAGGAGTCTATCTTTGATCGTTTATTTGGTGTTTTTCAAGAACTCATTACCCATACCTCTGGAGATTTTGATGAAGCTATAGATTGGTTACGCCAACTAGACCAGGAGTATGAGATTACCACACAGGAGTATACCATTGATGATTTTATTCAAGAATTAAAAGATCGCGGATACATAAGAGAAGAATTTGAGCAAGATGGAAATAATGGAGCTGGACAAGGCGATGGAAAATTATCTATCACAGAAAAATTAGAAAGATCATTAAGAAAACGTGCCCTGGAGCAAATCTTCGGAAACATAAAGCGTTCTGGTCAAGGAAATCATAAAACCAAACACCTTGGCGCCGGTGATGAGCAATCTGGAGATTTTAGGCAGTATCAATTTGGAGATGCCATGGATCAAATCTCTATGACAGAAAGCATTAAAAATGCCCAAATTAATAATGGTATCGGAGATTTTCGCCTTACTGAAAATGATCTTGTGGTAGAGGAGTCTATGCATAAATCTCAGATGAGTACCGTACTTATGATAGATATTAGCCATTCTATGATTTTGTACGGAGAGGATAGAATTACTCCGGCAAAAAAAGTAGCCATGGCTCTAAGTGAACTCATCACCACCAGATACCCCAAGGACACCCTTGATATTTTAGTTTTTGGTAATGATGCTTGGCCTATCAAAATAAAAGATTTACCCTACCTAACCGTTGGGCCTTACCATACCAACACTGTCGCAGGATTACAATTGGCTATGGATATGCTCAGAAGAAAAAGAAATACCAACAAACAAATTTTTATGATTACAGATGGCAAGCCAAGTTGCTTGCGTTTGCCAGATGGGCGGTATTACAAAAACAGTAATGGTCTAGATGAGCACATTGTCAATAAATGCTATATGATGGCCGCCCAGGCAAGAAAATTGCATATACCTATCACTACTTTTATGATTGCCAATGACCCTTACCTACAACAATTTGTAGATCAATTCACTCTGGCCAATCAAGGAAAATCTTTTTATACCGGTTTACAAGGTTTAGGAGAAATGATATTTACAGATTACCAAACAAATAGAAAACGAAACCTAAGATAATAGCCTACCACAAGCTGGGTTTAGCTTACAAAAATTATAATAACACAAGAACAGACCCCTATATATGGACATACAAAATAGTACAACTTTCGGAGCCCTTAAAGAATCTGGGTATCAATACAAATCAATCAAAGATGAATTGCGCAGTAACCTACTACATAAATTAACAGAAAAGCAAACCGTGTTTGAGGGCATACACGGCTATGAGTATACGGTTATTCCAGAACTGGAACGCGCCATTTTATCAAAGCACAACATTAATCTATTGGGGCTTCGTGGGCAAGCAAAAACTCGTTTGGCAAGACAAATGGTAACTCTGTTGGATGAATTTATACCAGTGGTTGCTGGTAGTGAAATAAATGATGACCCTTTTAAACCTATATCTCGATATGCACAAGATTTAATTTCAGAAAAAGGGGATGAGACTCCTATTACTTGGCTGCATCGAGATATGCGTTTCTCTGAAAAATTAGCCACTCCAGATGTTACCGTTGCAGATATAATTGGTGATGTAGACCCAATCAAGGCTGCAAATTTAAAATTGAGTTATGCAGATGACAGAGTGATACATTTTGGGATGATACCAAGGGCCAATAGATGTATTTTTGTTATTAATGAATTACCAGATTTACAGGCTCGTATTCAAGTTGCTCTTTTTAATATATTACAAGAAGGAGATGTTCAAATTAGAGGTTTTGCGCTAAGACTGCCACTAGATATTCAGTTTGTGTTTACAGCAAATCCAGAAGATTATACCAACAGAGGTAGTATTGTAACGCCCCTTAAAGATAGAATAGGCTCTCAGATACTAACACATTATCCGCAAACACTAGAGATTGCAAAAAGTATCACGGCCCAAGAAACTGCGGCTGCAGCAGCCGAGAAAGAAAATGTATATGTTCCAGAGTTGGCAAAAGATATATTAGAACAAATTAGTTTTCAGGCCAGAGAGAGTGAGTTTATAGACTCAAAAAGTGGTGTTAGTGCTCGTTTGAGTATTACCGCATTTCAAAACTTACTAAGTACCGCAGAGCGTAGGGGTTTAAAAAATGGAAATCCAGAAACTGCCCTGCGTTTGAGTGACTTTTTAGGAATCATACCCTCTATTACAGGTAAAGTAGAATTGGTCTATGAAGGAGAACAAGAAGGTGCAGACCAGGTCGCAATGCAGTTAGTGGCTGATGCGGTGAAAACTCAATTTTTACTTTATTTTCCTAAGATAGAAAAGCTGCAAAAACAAGATGATAAAGACCCTTATCATGAGCTTGTAAATTGGTTTTTTGAGCAATCTAGCTTTGAACTTCTTGATACTCTCGATGATCAAGAATATCAATTACAGCTCGATAGAATAGAGCCTTTAGATGATCTAATACACACCTATGCTCCACAAACTTCCAATGATGATATTCCATTTATGAAAGAGTTTATACTGTGGGCTATGGTAGAGATGAAAAAGTTAAGTAAATATAACCTTACAGATGGTGTTAGGTTTAAAGATATGTATGGCGGGTATATAAGTGGATTATAAAATAATTCAGCAATAAAAAAAATCTCGATAGGCAACTATCGAGATTTTTTTATGACTATAATTTGAAACCTTAGCTAGCTAGGTGTATTACCTCAAATGCAGCCCGCTCTCCGGCAATCATTGCGGCGTTTAAAGAACCGTTTAACTGCGTGTCTCCAGCTAGAAATATAGTTTCTGTGAGCCTTGTCTCAGAGGGTAGCATTTCATACTGTATGTCTTTTAAATTTGGCAAAGCCATTGGTATGTTATATTGTTTTATAAAGGTGCAAGAATCTATATTGCATAACTCTTTCAACTCTTTTTGAACCCCAGTTACTAGCTGCTTATTTGTTAGGTTTTGATTGTCTACAACAGTAACAGAAAGAAGTTCTTTTTTGCTTGTTGTGCTTGTTTTTAAACTCGTATGATAAAAAATATTGTTTATCAGTGCCCCAGGCGCCGCTATAAGACCAATTAATGGTTTTTTAATCTCTCTTTTTGATACTTCAAAATAAAGAGTGTCACAAGATTTCCATTGCGTAGCTTGGTTTTTTAAATTTGAAACTAGCCCACTGGCCTGTGTTGCAATAATTGTAAAGTTACTTTTTATGGTTTCTCCAGATTCAAGTTTGATGCTACCGTTTTCAACACTTTTTACTTTCGTATTTAAGATGCAGGTTGTGGTTTTTAATTTTCCAAACAATTGTTTTGGTATGGCCTCAATACCATGCTTTGGAAGGGCTGCATTACCTTCTCCAAACATTTTGTAAACAAATTCAAACATTCTACTTGATGTCTCTAATTTGTTTTCAAGAAAAATTCCGCTAAAAAAAGGGGTGAAAAAATCTGTAATTATTGCACTAGAAAACCCAAGATCTTTAAGATAGGATAGTGTTGTTTGTTCTTTTTCGGCAAATATTTTTTGAATTGATTTTTTCTTTAACCTTCTATTTAAAGCTAGTATTTTTAGTTTGTCATTAACCGTTCCAATTCCAGAGAATAGGGTAGGCAGTAAAAGGGATAGTTTTCTTGAGGGATCTCCAATAATTTTTTGTCTTCCATTTTTAAATATAGCAGATCCAGGTATAAACTCTTGCAATGCTAGGGCGTCAAAATCTAGGTATTTTTTTGCGGCCGGGTAGGCAGTTAACAAGACCTGGAATCCGTGATCTAAGTTATACCCCATTATACTATCTGTTTTAACTCTACCACCAAGTCTATCTGAGGCTTCTATTATTGTTGGTCTTAGGCCATGCTGTTCTAGAACTGTAGCAGCAATTAACCCACTAATTCCTCCACCTATGATATGTATGGCTGGTGTTGTTTGCTTCATGGTTCGCTCTTAAATGGTTTCTGAGAATTTAAAAAGCAAAAATATTGTTTTATTAAGTGTAAAAAAACAATGTTTAACGTTTTGTAAGGTATATTAAATGAATATTACAGATACATTTACCATATTAAAATTTGTATCAAAATGAATAAAATAGCTATTGTACGTTGCGAGCACTTTAATGCCGCACACCGATTACACAACAAAAATTGGAGTGATCAAAAAAACAAAGATGTTTTTGGAAAGTGTAACAATCCAAATTATCATGGGCATAATTATGATCTAGAGGTAAAGGTAATTGGACATTGTGATCCAGAAACTGGGTATGTAATAGACACAAAAATTTTGTCTGACCTTATAAAAAAATATGTATTAGATAGGTATGATCATAAAAACTTAAATCTAGACACCCAAGAGTTTAAGGATCTAAACCCCACTGCAGAAAATATTGCTATTTCAATTTACAATCTTCTTAAACCCAAATTAGAAGCTAATTTGGAACTGAAAATCAAGCTGTATGAAACCCCAAGAAACTTTGTTGAGTATCCTTACTAACAAAAATTAGTTTCTTTTTTAAAAACTTGCACTATGAATTTAGATATACCAAATAAAACCCATCTCTCTTCCCAGGATAAACAAACCCCTAGTTTGTATGACATAGCTATAGATACCATAGATGGTAAGGCTATTGATTTTTCTTCTTTTAAAGGGAAAAAGATACTTTTTGTGAATGTTGCCTCAAAATGCGGCTTTACAAAACAGTATAAAGAGTTACAAAAATTAAGTGATAGCTATAAAGATTCATTAATTGTAATTGGAGTGCCATGTAATCAATTCGGGAAACAAGAACCTGGTAATGCTGCTGAAATACAAAGCTTTTGCCAAGTCAATTATGGGGTAACATTTTTAATTACAGAAAAAATTGATGTAAAAGGAATTAACCAACACCCATTATACACTTTTCTTACCTGTGAGACCTTAAACGGTAAAAGAGATTCTACCGTAAAATGGAATTTCCAGAAGTACATTGTTAATGAAAGTGGATCATTAATAGATCACTATTATTCTATTACAAGCCCGCTTAGTAAAAAAATAACCAAGCATTTGTAGTATAAATTTATCCTAAGGCATCTAGATATAACTTTGCATTATCTTGATGGGCTTGCTGTTTTTCTGTGGGCATTTTATCATACATGCGCACTAGCATTCCAAGGCGTGGGTTTGACAAGAAAAATGCTCTGTGTGTGTGCATAAATCTCCAAAATAGGCCGTCCCAGGTAGCTTGCCAATCTCCTTTTTTATAATTACTCATTTTAATGATATAGTTACTACCGCTTATGTAGGGTTTGGTTGCCATTAGTCCTCCATCTGCGTATTGACTCATGCCATACACATTGGTCACCATTACCCAATCATAGGAGTCAATAAATAGTTCCATAAACCAGCGGTATACCTCATCTGGATCAAACTCACATAACATCATAAAGTTGCCTAAAATCATTAGACGCTCTATGTGGTTGCAATAGCCTGTTTCTAGTATTTTTTTTATGGTTTGGTCTATGGGAGGGATTCCCGTTGTGCCATCATAGAAAGATGCAGGTATTTTCTTGGTAAATTTCCAATAATTGGTGGTCCGCTCTTGGCTTCCTCTAGACTCATAAATACCACGTATAAATTCTCTCCAACCAATAATTTGGCGCACAAATCCCTCTGTAGAGTTTATAGGCACGTTATTTTTTTCAGCAAAATCTAAACAAGTGTCAATAATTTGTGAGCCAGTAATTAGACCAACATTTAGCATTGGTGTTAACACGCTATGATTTAAAATAGAGTTTTCTGCAACTATTGCATCTTCATATACCCCAAATTCCATAAAACGTTGTTCAAAAAATTGGTGTAACCAAGCCTCTGTATCTTCAAAACTAGTAGGGTATAAGCTGTAAGAGGTAAGGCTTCCTAAATGGTTGGAGAAATGAGTGTTTACATACTGTGTTGCCTCTATATTGTAAGAGTCTAGATCTGGAAATGAAATGGTAGGCGGCACTTTTTTTGCGGGATACTTTTTTCTGTTTTCTGTATCAAAGGTCCATTTTCCTCCTGTAGGCTTACCCTCTGGATCCATTAATATGTTTCGCCTTTTTCGTTGCTCTTTGTAAAAAGTTGTTTGATGGTATTTCTTTTTATTTTTTCCAAAAAAGGGAAGTAACTCTTCTTTTGTGTTTAAAAAAAGTGGGTTTTCTAATGCTTTTAGGGAAATACCTAAAGCCTTACACCCTTCTTGAATTCTTTTATCAAGCCAGTTATCTGTAGGGTCTATATAGTTTATGTGGCTAATACCTTGTTTTTTTAATGCCGGAAGTAGCTCTCTTATATCTGAAATTTTTTGGGTAGCCTCCACGTAGGTAACCTCTCTGTTTTTTTGCTGGGTAAGAAAATCTGCATACCGCTTCATGGTAGCTCTATGAAAGGCTATTTTTTGTTTATGAAAAGGATATTGTTTAAAAAACAAATATTCTTCAACTAGGTAAATGGGGGCATCTATATCAAAAAGGGGAGATGCCTTAAATAGTTGATGCGGAAATATAAGATGGATCTGTTTCATTTGTTTGAGCTGCAACGTTTGCTACAATATTTTACGTGTTCCCAGTTTTTCTCCCATTTTTTACGCCAAGTAAAGGGAAGCTTGCAAACTGTGCATATTTTTTGAGGGAGATGTTGTTTTTTCATTTTTAAAATTCAGGTAATTCTTCTATTCTAGCATAGGGAAATTCTGCTATTTTTTTTAATTCATAATAGCTGTTTAGACCAGAAATACCAACACTATTGCTAGCCTGCAAGTCTATATCATCATTAACCATTGCGCTGTTATCGATAATTAATTTTTGTATTTCTCCAATTACCATTAAAGTACCATTGTGCTTGATTTCTAATGTTTCAATAAACTGCATCCCCATTTTAAAGGTGCTTTGCTTTACAAAAGGAGCCAAGATATCTCTTTGGTATTCTTGGCTAAGCCCACAGCGCTCAAATTCTGATTCTTCTGCTGTAAATTTGGCTGAGGTATAGTGTGCATTTTTTACAAAACTAGGATGAATATGATTTATAGTATAAGATCCGTTTTCTTTAATGTTTCTTAGTGTGTGGCCAACTTCTGGGGTTTGAGGTCTTGAAATAAACCCAAGTAAGGCTGGATTGCTGCCCAGATGCACCACTGAGCTGAAGATGGCTAGATTTGTTATTTTAGAATCACTGATGCTTCCTATAAGATTTGCAGGTTTTATACCGGTAACAGCATTAATTATTTTTAACCTAGTTACGCGGTCTAATTGCTCAATATCTTTTTTAGTGTAGATCATTGTGTTTTTTATTTACGTGAGTGTCTAACAAGCGTTTTTTTTCTTTTTGTACTGCAGGGTGTTTTTTATGGCCCCATATTTTATCTCTTGCCGTAGCTGCGCTTTGTTGCAAATCTACAACAGGAAAAGGGTACTGCTCACCAATATACACATTACAAAAGGTTTGTTCCATAGCAGACATTTTCCAGGGCTCATGTATAAACGCAAGAGGAACATTAGCAAGTTCTGGAATCCATTTTTTTATAAAGATACCTTCAGGATCATGTTCTTGAGAGTTTTTAACAGGATTGTATAACCTTACGGTGTTAATACCTGTGGTGCCAGCCTGCATCTGGAATTGTGGATAATGAATACCTGGCTCGTAGTCTAGAAAT
Organism: uncultured Flavobacteriaceae bacterium; assembly: GCA_913045325.1. Classification (GTDB taxonomy): domain Bacteria; phylum Bacteroidota; class Bacteroidia; order Flavobacteriales; family Flavobacteriaceae; genus Patiriisocius. The sequence continues at coordinate 14,861 of CAJWPZ010000029.1, forward strand.
TGTCTAGCTAGGTGGTAGGTGCCTTCTCTCCAGTCTTGATCTAGGTTCATGGTTAAAAAAGAGACTACCATGGCGCGCATTCTAAAATTAATCCAACCAGTTTGTTCTACCGCTCGCATACATGCATCTATTAATGGGATTCCTGTAGTTCCTGTTTTCCATGCTTTTAGGAAAGCTTCATTTTTTGTGTGCTGCAAAAGCTCATAACCGCTATTTATACAATGGGTTTCATAACTGCAATCTACCTCAAACTTTTGTATGAAATGGCAATGCCAATGCAACCTTGTGAGCATGGCAGAAAATGCTTTGCTGTTTTTTGTGCCAGATGGGTGAGTGCCTATGTATTGAAATGCCTGTTTTACACTCATGTTTCCCCAAGCCAAATAAGGAGATAGTCTACTACAGCTTAGCCTGCTTTGAGCGGGTTTTGAGATATGTTTTTGGTAATTAAACCCTCTGTTTTCGGCAAATGATTTTATATAACGCCAGGCATTACCCTCTCCAGCTGGTTGGTAGTATTTTGAGTAGTCTTTAAGTTTTAATTCCAATTTTTCAGGCAATGAAAAAGCGTGTGTTAAAGGAGTTTGTGTGGTAACAGAAAAATTGTTTTGTAGTACCGGTGTGTGCATTTTTGCTTGCCATTGTTTGCTCCAATCTATTCTGTTTTTAATACCTCTTAAAATGCCATCGCGTTGAAATTCTTCCCAACAAATATCATTTGTTTTTACAAAAGAGGCTACCTTCTTATCACGCTGCCAGGTTAGTTTAGTACCACTTTCTCTGTAGCTAAAAATGTGTTGTATATTAAAATTGCTACTCAGGTATTCAAAAATAGAAAGGGCACTACCGTAGAAAACATCTACAGATCTATTAAAAGGGGCTAGGGTTTTATCTATGGCCTTTATTGAGTGGTATATAAATTGCAGATGGCGCTCACTGGTATCTGGGTAGGTAATTATATTAGGCTCAAAAAAATAAACAATACGGTAGTCTATGCCTGCATTTTCTGCACGAGAAAACCCTTGATGATCTTGGGTTCTAAGATCACGTTTAAGCCATACAATATTGATTGGCTTTGTGCTCAATAGATGATTTGTTTTTTACATTTTTTCCAGAATCCAAAAAATGAAGGAAAATATCCCTGGACATCAAACATCCACTCTCTAGGATCTTGTATTCCCTTATAATGCTTGTTTAAGGGATGTTCTTTAAAAAATGTATTGCTAACACCATACTGCTGTTGCAAACTAGAAAACTCACCTACATATATTTGAATATTGGGTATGTTTTGCTGGGCAAGGTCAATAATAAAATCTATTGTTTTTTGTGACACAGGGTAGGAGTCAAAGCAAGAGGGCTCTAGAAGTAAAATTCTATTTGCTGTAATTTCTTGTTTCCAAAGAGGATCTAAATTATACATGTTATATATACAGCTAGGCAATGAGTTGTCTATAGAAATTGCTTGTTTATTTGGGAGGGGTGTTTTTAATACAAAGGGGCTTGTTTGTTTTAAAACCTCTGGAACATCCATGTCTGTAAAACCTTCATAGGGTATGTCTAGAAAAGTGCCTTTTTGATTGGTAAAACAATAGGTGTTAATATTTTCTTGATTGGCTACATATTTTTTATTTGCATTGGCTCCTGCAACCCATTGCCAACTCAGTGCATTACTTGCCCAATCTGCATCTAGTAGGTGGTAATACATCCATTTTGCAGGTGATTTCCAATGACTACGACCCATATTACATGAAATGGCAGCGATATACATTCTTAGGTGGTTGTGCAGGTAACCCGTTTTGTAAAACTCTTCTATGGCTTTATCTACGGCATTAATACCTGTGGTAGCCTCCAGGATTGCTTTTGGCACCTCTGTATTTGAAACGGGTGCTTGAATATGCTTTATGTCATGATTTATGGCATCTGCTTTGGCAATCCATACTTGCTGCCAGTAGTCTCTCCAGGCTAGTTCTTGAATAAACTTTTCTGCTTGTTTGGGGTGATGCCCTTTTTTTAAAATTTCAGTAAAAATAAATTTTGTAGAAATAACACCTCTAGAGATATAGGGAGACAAATATGATACAGCGCCATCTATGTAGTTTCTAGAAGCTCTGTATTTTAGAGGGTCTATGGCGTCAATACGCTGGAGTATTTCTTTATAAGATGTTGGAAAGGTAGGCTCTTTATCTTTGGCTAAATTCATTTAACGCTTGCTTATCTTATTTCCAGAAATGGCTTTTTGCCTTGAGCATTTAAAGCGTGTGATGTCTTGGTTTCTTTTTTTAAGATGTTTTTGACTCACACCGCTATTTACACGTTTTCGCCAACGCTTAAAACTAGATTCTTTAAGATTTCCGCGCATTACTTTAATGACTTCTTTTTCTGGGAGCCCAAACTGAAACAAAATAGCTTCAAAGGGTGTGCGGTCTTCCCAGGCCATTTCTATGATGCGGTCTAGTTCTCTTTCGGTAAAAGTATCGCTGGCTGTAGCCATATTTATGAAGGTGTTTTTGCTAATGATTCTAGCTTTTTCATTACCTGTTCTGCCTCATAGGCTTTTTGGTCACTGGCCTTTCTGTTTGTTTTAGAAAGATCAAAAGACTCTTTGGTGAGTTTTTGATAGGCAGCCTCTAGGGTCTGTTTTTCTGATTTTTTTTTAAATAGCCCAAACATATATTTAATTTTAATGACCCTTAGTTGGATCAACATTATATGGTAAAAATAAATAATGTTTTATGGTTTAATGTTAAAGTTAAACAAAAATAGCAAGCCCTTTACATTTATTAGTATCCTAATAATTTGACTTAAAAGTATTGAATATTATATTTTAGTAGTGTTTTATTTTTAATTGTTTAAATTACACCCCTAATTAACAAACACTTTACATTATGAAAAAAAGTATACTTTTTATTGCCCTTTTTGCTAGTGCATCTATGGTAAATGCTCAGGATTATCTGGATATTCTCAAAGTCTCACACTCGCAGGCTACCCTTGGAAATGTTACGGATTCATTAGAGACAGATGTTAGCAACACCAACATTGAACTTTATTTACCTATTCCTATTACATCAAAAGCTGTAATTCTTGCAGGTTTTACCTATGAAAATACAGGCCTAGGTAATATGTTTTTTGATTTTGGTGGATCACAGTATGATTTTGTGGATGGAAGCAAGAATTTAATAATGACAAGACTTAATCTAGGTGTGAAGATCAAACATGGTAATAAATGGAGTGGAACATACGTAGCACTTCCAAAACTAGCTTCAGATTTTAATAATCTTGGATCAGATGATTTCCAGATGGGTGGTCTTGCGCTACTTGAAAAAAAATATTCTAGCAGAAAAGTTTTAAAATTTGGTGCCTATGTATCGTCAGAGAATTTTGGTACTACCGTAACACCTATAATAGGGCTTTGGTATAAGTCAAAAAATAGTAAATTTTACGTAAATGCAACACTACCAATACGCGCAGATGTAAACTACTCTTTAACAGATGCCTTTAGCCTTGGAGCTAACTTGTTGTCTTCAGTTAAATCGTATAACCTTTCTAATGAAAGAAATTCAGAATTTTATGTTCAAGAAGAGTCTATTCGACTCTCTGCTTTTGCAGCCTACGGATTTTTAAATGATATGCTTATTGTACGTGCAAGAGTTGGTCTAGACACTACAGATTATGCTCTTTATGATAAAAATGCCGCAAGTGTTGTACAAGTACTTACAAAACAAATAGGTAGCAGAAAAGACGCAGATAGAAGAAACTCAGAATTTGCTGCAGCACCTTTCGTAGGTCTTGATTTAATGTTTAGAGTTGGATTGTAAAACATATTTTAATTTCATCTTAGCCAAGGGTTGAGTTTGTTTTAAAATGTATCTTTTAATAAAATCCCGCACCCTTTATGGATGCGGGATTTTTTTGCTTGCAATAGTGGCTTTGTTTACCAATGTAAAAGATTATTGAACAAGTGCTTTTAAAACCTGGTGCGTAGCATCTTGAGATTTTAAAACAATTAGATACATAGCCGGTTTATAACTTGAAAGGTTTAGGGTCACTGTATTTTGATTGTTTAAATTAATCTGCTGCAAGAGTTGCCCATTTAAGTTGTAAATAGCTAATGCGAAAAACGGCTCGATATTTATCACAGAAAATTCATTTATAACTAAGGCGTTTATAATTTTGCTGTTATTTATGGTTGGTTGAAATAGCGGTTTGTCTAAAATAATATCTTCACAATCTTCTATAATATCTAGATCTGCATAAAAAGAAACTCCGTCTTTAAACATGCAGGCTACTCTTCCTGCTGAATTAACATCAGGGTCTCCCCCCGGGGCGTTTATTAACGATAGTGACCCAACACCCTCTACCCAAATTGCATCGTTTTCACTGATTGTATTAGAGGCAGCTGGAGATAAATAAAAATGACGATAAAGGTTGGAGTCAACTAGAGGGAGAAGTGTTATTGCATCTACTTTATAATATCCTGCATCTTCTATAAATGGAGAAGCAGGGTTTTTAATATCTATTGAGTCACCTACTTCAAGTGAGAAGTCGTAAAGAAGATAATCTCTAATACCACTTGGTAGTATCGTTTTTAAGTATACTTTTTTTTCAGTAACATCTTCTCTGAGTAAAAAACCTCTTGATATGTAATGGTATCCATCGAGTACTTTATAATTCATTGCATCAACAATGGTATCTCCATTTGTATAATAAATATCTGTAGAGCAGCCACTAAAACAATACCGCACACTCCATTGGTTATAGGTATCTAATAATGGTTTGTATTCTTGACAAAGGGCAAGATTAGATAAAAACAGCAACAGTATGCAAAGTGATTTTTTCATATAATTAGTAAATGTATAGAATGTTATTTTGTTTTGAGTGAAAGTGAAATAAAATAAGTCTAGTACAGTAAAAAAACGACTTAAAGTAGTGCAAGCGTGAGTGCCAAATTAGAAGAGCCAGACAAGCAATATCTGTTGTTAGGAACTAGATTGCAGAAGTACTTAAAGCCCTAAAGTAACTTCGTTTTAGTGCCCATAAAAAAACTATAAAGTAAAAAACCCATAAACAAATTGTTTACGGGTTTTTTTGCGGAGAGTAAGGGATTCGAACCCCTGGAGGTGTGACCCTCAACAGTTTTCAAGACTGCCGCATTCGACCACTCTGCCAACTCTCCAAAGTGTCTATTTAGGCTATACACCTAAACGCGGCTGCAAATATAACAAGCTTTTTAATAGTAAGCAATCTTTAGTTTTAAAATTTCAAAAAATTGTACTGCACATTTTTTAAAAACCTCACTACCTTTGTATTATGGAACACTGGTACTATTATCCCATACTAATTGTAGTGGGTTTTGTTGTAGGTTTTATTAATACTGTTGCTGGTGGAGGTTCTTTATTGGCATTACCTGTATTAATTTTTATGGGCTTACCACCAACACTTGCTAATGGTACTAATAGGGTTGCCATTATCATACAAACTGCTCTGGCCACAGCGGGCTTTAGAAGCAAAGGTGTTAGTACGTTTCCTTTTAATATATACCTTGGTATTGCTGCTTTTTTTGGAAGCCTTTTGGGAGCTAAAATTGCCGTAGATATAGATGAGGCAATCTTCAATAAGGTGCTTGCCATTATTATGGCCGCGGTTATTTTAATTATTATTTTTAAACCAAAAACCAATTTAACTAATTTACAAGAACGTCTTACCGGGAAATATCTTTGGCTAGGTATTATTGTTTTTTTCTTTTTAGGAATTTACGGAGGGTTTATAAATGCTGGCATAGGTTTTTTAATCATTTTGTACTTGCATTACACCCATTACATGAGCTTGGTTAGGGTGAATGCCACCAAGGTATTTGTAGTGTTTATTTACACCCTTGGCGCATTGGCCGTATTTATTTTGAATGATAAAGTAGATTTTAAAATAGGGCTTATTTTGGCAATTGGAAATGCTGCTGGTGCCTGGGTATCTAGTAGGCTTTCTGTTAAAAAAGGGGATGGGTTTATCCGGGGTTTTTTAATAGTCATGGTAAGTATTATGGCCATTAAGCTTTGGTTTTTTTAAACCATATTTATTCTTTATGATGAATTTAGCTCATTTTATAATAGTATTTTTATACTCATACTTTTAGTGTCCCCAAGACTTATTCACATCTCTTTTACTATGAATACAAGACAACAACAATTGCAAGGCTTTGATAGATTACTAACTATTATGGAGCAGTTAAGAGCGCAGTGCCCCTGGGATAAAAAACAGACCATGGAGAGTTTACGCCATCTCACTATAGAAGAAACCTATGAACTTGGAGATGCTATTTTAGAAAATGATTTAGAGGAAGTAAAAGGGGAGTTGGGAGACCTTTTGTTACATATTGTGTTTTATGCTAAAATTGCCAGTGAAACAGATGCCTTTGATATTGCAGATGTAACCAATCAAATTTGCGATAAGTTAATCTCAAGACATCCTCATATCTATGCAGATGTTACGGTAGAAAACGAACAACAGGTAAAACAAAACTGGGAAAACCTTAAGCTTAAAGAAGGAAAGACAAGCGTTTTGCAAGGAGTGCCAAAATCACTGCCTGCACTGGTCAAAGCAAATAGAATTCAAGACAAAGTAGCAGGAGTTGGTTTTGATTGGGAACATCCAGAACAGGTGTTTGAAAAGCTGCAAGAAGAGCTTGCAGAGTTAAAAGTTGAGGTAGCTGCCAAAAACCAGCAAAAGATGGAAGCTGAGTTTGGTGATGTACTCTTTTCAATGATTAATTATGCTCGTTTTTTAAACATAGATCCAGAAAATGCCCTCGAGCGCACCAATAAAAAATTCATCAAACGGTTTCAGTATCTAGAGAAAAAGGCCGCCCAGCAAGGTAAAGCCCTAAAAGACATGACCTTGGCACAGATGGATGTGTATTGGGAGCAGGCTAAGTCTCTTTAAAATACCTTGCAATGATATGGTCTAATAATAGTATTTTTATAATTCTATTAAAGACCTTTTTACTACATTAATTAAAAGCAGTAACTTTTATATATGAAAATAGCAATTGTTTGTTATCCAACCTTTGGAGGAAGTGGTGTTGTAGCCACAGAATTAGGCCTTGCCCTTGCAGATCATGGTCATGAGGTCCATTTTATTACTTACAAACAACCTGTACGTTTAGATTTACTTTCTAAGAAAATTCATTTTCATGAAGTTACCATTCCACAATATCCATTGTTTAAATACCAACCCTATGAGTTAGCCCTTTCCAGCAAGCTAGTAGATATGGTTAAATTATATAAAATAGATATTATGCATGTACATTACGCCATACCTCATGCCTATGCAGGATATATGGCCAAGCAAATGTTGGCAGAGGCTGGTATAAAAATACCAATGGTAACTACTTTGCACGGTACAGATATTACCCTTGTAGGGAATCACCCTTTTTACAAACCAGCGGTAACCTTTAGTATCAATAACAGTGATTGTGTCACCTCTGTCTCACAGAGTTTAAAAGACGATACCCTGCGTTTGTTTGATATTAAAAACACCATAGAGGTGGTGCCCAATTTTATAGACACCAAACGCTTTGAAAATAAATACACAGATTGCCAACGTTCTATAATGGCCTTGCCACAGGAGCGTATTATTACTCATGTTAGTAATCTAAGACCAGTAAAAAGGGTGCAAGATGTAATTCATATATTTAATTTAGTCCAAAAAGAAATTCCCTCTAAGCTACTCATAGTTGGTGAGGGCCCAGAGAAAGAACCTGCAGAATTGCTTGCAGAATCTTTAGGCATTGCCGATAAGGTTGTTTTCTTGGGAAATAGTAATGAGGTAAATAAAATATTATGTTTTTCAGATCTATTTCTACTTCCCTCAGAAAAAGAGAGTTTTGGTCTAGCGGCCCTTGAGGCAATGGCTAGCAGTGTGCCAATTATCTCAAGTGATGCAGGTGGTCTTCCAGAGGTAAACATAGATGGCCAAAGCGGTTATTTAAGTGCAGTTGGCAATATCACAGAAATGGCAGCAAATGCCATATCTATTTTAAAAGACGATGCTACTTTAGCCAGCTTTAAAACAAATGCAAAAATTTCTTCTCTACGATTTGACACTAAAACAATAGTACCAAAATACGAAGCGCTATACGAGCGTGTACTTTTAAAATCTCAAGGGGCTTAATTTTTTTAAACCACGTCTTTTTGGTGATTTATAGCATGATATTGAATGTATTTTTTCTATTTTTAGAAACCAACTCTATATTTTGAAACAGCTACTACAGCAATTAGCCAACTCTTTACTAGGTACTCTTTTTTTTGATGATTTACATAAAACTATGTATGCAACTGATGCCTCTGTGTATCGCAAAATACCTTTAGGGGTTGCCTATCCTAGGGGTGAAGATGACATACAAAAGCTTATTTATTTTGCCTTAAAGCATAAAGTCTCTTTAATTCCAAGAATGGCAGATACCTCTTTGGCCTGCCCAAATTAAAATACACGTGCATTGCCATCAAAAAGCCTTGTCAAATCAAA
>CAJWPZ010000030.1 GCA_913045325.1 uncultured Flavobacteriaceae bacterium
CAATGATTTATATGATGTATATTGTAACAAATCATTTTCAATACATACTAATATACAAGACCACAACTCCAACCATTGAATAAAGAACTTGAACATAGTTTTGTTACCCAACTGGAGCAAAACCAAAATATAGTGCACAAAATCTGTCGTTTGTATACCAACGATAGTGATGGGCATAATGATTTGTTTCAAGAAATTACCATACAATTATGGAGAGCGTATCCTAAATTTAGAGGTGATTCAAAGTTTAGTACTTGGATGTATCGCGTTGCCTTAAACACAGCCATTACACTTTATCGTAAAAGCAAAAGGCGCGTTGCAACTCAAAACTTTGAAGGTGTGAGCTTTAAGATTAGAGCACAGGAGTATGATGACACCATAGAGCAGCAGCTCAAATTAATGTATGCAGCTGTAAAAGACTTAAATGACATAGACAAAGCACTGGTGTTTTTATATCTAGAGGATAAAAATTACAAAGAAATTTCAGCAACTTTAGGAATTAGTGAAGTAAATGCTAGAGTTAAAATGAATAGAATTAAAGGAAAATTAAGAAAAATTTTAAATCCTTAACTTATGGATGGCTTAGAATTATTAAAATCAAAATGGCAGGAAGAGAATCAACAACTTCCAAAGCTTTCTTATGACGATATTTACAGACTATTACATAAAAAATCTGCATCTATTGTTAAGTGGATATTTATAATTAGTATCATTGAACTTGTTTTTTGGATTGCATGTGGGCTCCTAACTCCAGAATCAAACACAGAATTGTTTGATCAAATGGGCCTCAAACAAACCATACGTATTACCTATGTTTTTCATTATATAATTATTGGGGTGTTTTTAGTTTTGTTCTACTTAAATCAAAAAAACATTAAGACCACTGCAACGGTAAAAATACTCATGCAAAAAATAATCAAAACAAGAAAAACGGTCACAAATTTTGTTATTTATAATCTTGTAAGTACGGCACTAGTTCTTTTTTATATGAATTTTTATTTTTTCTCAAACAAAGAACAATTATTTGAATTACTGATTGCATCAAATGATAGTTACCAAAATCTAAACTTAGAAAGTTTTACATCAGGCTTTTTTGTAACACAGTTTATTTTAACCATACTAGCCTTAGGTTTTATAGGTTTGTTTTACAGGGTCATATATGGCATCCTTTTAAAAAGATTAAAAAACAATTACAAAGAGCTTGAAAAGATAGAGTTTTAATCTAAATACATTAAAACAAAAGCCCCACTGTTATCAGTGGGGCTTTACTTGTATTTTTATTAGGTTGTTTTGTGTTTTAATAACTCCATTCTCTTTGAGAGTTTAAATCTTCTTCTTTTTCTATCTCTGAAGCTGGTATTACTTTTAGAAATGAAGGATGCTGCTCAATAGCGTACTCTAATTTCTCCACCAAATCTGCAACAGATATGTTATCATAATCAATATCTAGAGGCTGTTTAATTTCCATTGATTGAAGTATACCACGCTTTTTAACACGTAAGCCTTTACGGTCAAAAGAGCGTCTAAAGCCATCAATAACAATAGGAACCACTATTGGTTTGTTTTGTTTGATAAGATGCGCTGTACCCCTTCTAATTGGCTTCCAAGGCCTTGTTGTACCTTGCGGGAATGTTATAACCCAGCCATCTTGTAATGCTAAAGCAATACTGTTTACATCACTCATCTTAACTTGACGGTTCACGTCTTTACCTTCTGCTCTCCAGGTACGTTCTATACTTACAGATCCTGCATAGGCCAAAATCTTTGGTAATAAGCCATCTTGCATAGTTTCCTTAGCGGCAACAAAATAGAGATTAAGCTTTGGTCTCCATAGATAACCAATATTTTTAATGTTATCATCACGCCCACTTAAACTGGCATTAAATACATGAAACATGGCAACTACATCAGCAAAGTAAGTTTGATGATTGGATACAAATAAGACATTGTTATCTGGAAGATTACGCAGTATCTCACTACCCTCAATCTCAAGCTTGTTAAATCCTTTAAAGCGGCGGTGTGTGAGAGAGCCAAAAATTCGGATCAACCACAGTTTTAAAAATAAAATATGTCCAAATGGATTTTTCTTTAAAAGCCCCATAAAAGTGTATTCATTTAGTATAACATTTAAAAAAATGTCCAAAAGCAAATATACAAAAAACTAATGGTTGTAAAGTTGTTTAAGTAACTCTCTTACCTCACTTAGCATCATAGCAGTGGCTCCCCAAACCACATGTGTATTTAATATATAGGCAGGAACTTGTATATCAGTCGCATAAGATGAAGATACCCTTTTGGTACAATAAATACGATCATCTAGTAAATCTGAAATTTTTACTTCTATTAAGGCCTCCACTTCTGTTTGTTGAAGTATGAACTGTGGCGTTTTTTTACAAACACCTATAAAAGGTTCTACAAAAAAATTACTGGGTGGTATAAAGATTTGAGTAAGTTTCTTTAACACTATTATATCTTTTTGCAATACACCAATTTCTTCTTGAGTTTCTCTTAGCGCAGTATGCATAGAGGACAGGTCTGAGGGTTCTTGCTTTCCTCCTGGAAAACCTACTTGGGCAGAATGAACTCCTTTATATGTTTTTCTTAAAATTAATGCCAAATGAGTATCGCCATCTTTGTTGGGATAAAACAGCGCCATTACAGAAGCCCTTTTCGCATTGTTCTTTTTTAGTGATTGTTTTGTTAGTTCTTCTAGACGTTCAATGGGAGCCATTTTATGATGAGAAGCCTCCCCTGGCAAGTCCAATTTGGTTATTTTTACAATCTGTTTATTAAAAGTAGAAAATGTCATACCTAGGTAAAATACTGTTTGTTTGTGGATGTATAACTACACTGTTTATCCAATGTGAAGATACAAAAAACAAAGAAAATGTTTTTATTGAAAAGCTAGCAAGCAAGCAAATAGATTCTGGCAAAGACAGTACTACTGTATCTGTTGACAGGAGTGATACTCTAAGAGTTTCAAAACAGCTAGAAAAAATGACTCCAGAGAATGTTGTTTCATTTTTAACAGCCTATGGAGAAACCCATCAACAAACAAGAGTTGCATTTAATACACCTTATGGCACTATTGTTATTAGGTTATTTAAAGACACACCACTGCATAGAGCTAACTTTATCTATCTCGTAAAACAAGGGTATTTTAATACTACCTATTTCCATAGAGTAGTCTCTAATTTCATTATTCAAGCTGGAAGTAGTGACAACGTTTCAACTCAAAAACATAGGTATACCCTAGGGCATACCTACAGAATTCCTAATGAAATTAAACACAATCACTTCTTTGGTTCTATCTCTGGCGCCAAATATTACCGAGATAACGATGATCATAAAACAGAGCCTTTTGAGTTTTTTATTTTCTTAGGTCCAAAAACCGCTACCACACATCTAGATGGTAACTATACTGTATTTGGAAAAGTTATTGAAGGTATGGATGTGGTAACTCAAATATCAAAGCTTCCTAAAGATGCTAAAGAGTGGCCTCTTCAAAATGTTACTATTAAAGCCACCTTACTTCACTAAATTAGTGCATCAGTATTGATGTTAAACAAAAAAACCGCTTTCAGGAATTCCTCAAAGCGGTTTTGATATCGTTAAACAAATAAGTGTTCTCTAAAACTTATTACGTTTTCTGTCTACTTCTTTTAAAAACACTTTACGTATTCTTAAGAAATTAGGAGTAACTTCAACATACTCGTCTTTTTGAATATATTCAAGTGCTTCTTCTAATGAAAATTTAATAGCAGGAACAATTTTTGCTTTGTCATCTGCACCACTAGATCTTACGTTACTCATCTTTTTAGTCTTGGTAATATTTACAGCCATATCATCTTGACGTGTATTTTCTCCAATAACTTGTCCTCCGTAGATATCCTCACCTGGCTCTACAAAGAAACGTCCTCTATCCTGCAGCTTATCAATAGAATAAGGAATTGCATTTCCATTCTCCATAGATACTAAAGATCCATTTTGACGTTCTGGAATACCCCCTTTTAAGGGTTGGTATTCTAAAAAGCGGTGTGTCATAATTGCCTCACCTGCTGTTGCTGTAAGAAGTTGATTACGAAGTCCTATAATTCCACGAGATGGGATTAAAAATTCACAAATCATTCTTTCACCTTTAGCTTCCATAGAAACCATTTCTCCTTTACGAAGCGATACCATATTTACTGCAGTACCACTCACCGTCTCTGGCAAATCAATAGTTAACGCTTCAATTGGCTCACATTTTTTCCCGTCAATCTCTTTTATAATTACTTGTGGTTGTCCTATCTGTAACTCATACCCCTCACGACGCATGGTTTCAATTAGTACAGAAAGGTGCAATACACCACGACCAAAAACTAAAAACTTATCTGCACTACCTGTTGGTTCCATGCGCAGCGCTAAATTCTTTTCTAATTCTTTTTCAAGTCTCTCTTTAATATGTCTTGAAGTTACATATTTCCCATCTTTTCCGAAGAAAGGTGAATCGTTAATAGTAAACAACATACTCATCGTTGGCTCATCTATTGCAATGGTCTTCATTCCTTCTGGATTTTCAAGATCAGCAACAGTATCACCAATTTCAAATCCTTCTAAACCAACAAGTGCACAAATATCTCCTGCTTGTACTTCTTCTACTTTTTTACGACCTAGACCTTCAAAAGTATGTAATTCCTTAATTTTTGTTTTTTTGATACTACCGTCTCTTTTAACTAAAGCAACTTGCATACCTGCCTTCAAAGTACCTCTTTGCAGACGGCCAATAGCAATACGACCTGTAAAAGAAGAGAAATCTAGAGATGTAATTAACATTTGCAAGCTTCCTTGCTTAACCTCAAAAGAAGGAACATGCTCCAATACCATATCCAGTAATGGCTCTATATTATCTGTCTCATCTTTCCAATCATCACTCATCCAGTTGTTCTTTGCAGAACCATATACTGTTGGGAAGTCTAACTGCCACTCTTCTGCACCCAACTCAAACATTAAGTCAAATACTTTTTCATGCACCTCTTCTGGAGTACAGTTTTCTTTATCTACTTTATTAATTACAACACAAGGCTTTAGGCCAAGATCTAGGGCCTTTTGCAATACAAAACGTGTTTGGGGCATAGGACCTTCAAAGGCATCTACAAGTAAACAAACACCATCTGCCATGTTTAATACACGCTCTACCTCACCACCAAAATCGGCGTGACCTGGGGTGTCAATTATATTAATCTTTGTGTCTTTGTATACTACAGAAACATTTTTTGAAGTAATGGTAATACCACGCTCGCGCTCTAAATCATTATTATCTAGAATTAAATCTCCTGTATGTTCGTTTTCACGAAATAAGCTACAGTGATGCATAATTTTATCTACCAAGGTTGTCTTACCATGATCAACGTGTGCAATAATTGCAATATTTTTAATTTTCATACTCAAAGGGCTAAACACCTAAGGTGTTAATTATTAGCTTATTTACTGAAATAGCAGCAGCTTATAGAAGCTGAATGTTTCAGCGTGCGAAAATAGTGTTATTTAATGGATTTATTTCAACAATAGGCTATTAATATTTTTGATCAAAAACAGTATGAAACCACTCCTTAATATATTACATACAAAAACCGTCTTTATTTAAAATAAAGACGGTTTTTAAAATTTTTAATTAAGGGTATTAATTATTCCCTAAAATTAAGGGTAATCCACCTTCACCTCCACCTATAACGATTACTTTGGTGTTTGGAGATTCGCTTAACTTAAGTGTAGCATCAATCCCTTTATCTTGAAGAATTTTGTCTGTTAGAGAAGCACTTAAAATACGGTTAGCATCTGCTTTACCTTGCGCCTCAATAGTTACTTTCTCTGCTTCTTTTAAAGCAGTTACTAGTCTAAATTCATACTCTAAAGATTCTTGCTCTTGACGCAGTTTACGTTCAATTGCCTCTTTAATTGTATTTGGAAGTGTTACATCACGAACCAATACTTCGTTTAATTGTACATATTGCTTTTCTAGAATTGTTTTTGTCTCTTCAAAAATTTCATCTTGAATTGCATCACGCTTACTTGAGTACAATTGTTCTGGAGTATAACGCCCTACAACACTACGCGCTGCTGAGCGGATAGCTGGCTGTATAACTCTACCTAGGTAATTTTTACCTAAAGATTGGTGAAGATTTCCTAGCTCGCTGTACACTGGCTCATACCATGCAGATGCATCAATTTGTATTTCCAATCCGTTTGAAGATAAAACCTTCATTTTTTCAAAAAGTTCTTGTTGTCTTACCTCATAAACAAACACTTTGTTCCAAGGAGCGATAAAATGAAAACCTTCACTAAGTGGTGGCTTATCTACAACAACACCCTTGTCAAAAGTTTTATATAATACTCCAGCCTCACCAGAGTCTATAGTAACAGCAGATTTAGTTAATAGTACTATAACAAATACGATAATGATAATAATTGGCAGGCCAATTTTTGGTAATTTTTCCATGAATTTTAATTTTTATATTAGTCCGTTAAATTTTCTGATAAACCATTCTATTGAAAGGCATAAAGCGATAAGCCCCAAGAGCCATTTAATAAAAATTAAAGGTACTGCTTTTTGCTGGCTTTTTTCAGTAGAAACATAGCTTTGATTTGTAATTAATTGATTAATTAACTCATCTATCTGCTCTGGATAATATGCAGCACCATTTGTTTTTAATGCCAAACGCTCTAGGGATTTACTATTTGCGTTTAAAAACTGCTGCTCAATATTAAACTCTAGAATCGTAAAATTTCCGCTTCTAGCTATTTGTTGATCTCTAACAGAAATAGTATAGCTATAGGTGCCAGGCTCTAAGGTATTTAATCCCACCTGGTAAAAGTTGTTTTTCAACAGTAAAGGATAGGTATTTGATTTTTTAGTTTTAGTATTAACAACAGTGATTGCTAGCTCAGCTGAAGGATCAAAAACAAAACTTTTGTCAAAATACTGCGCACTAATATTAATAGGGGTATTGTTATAATAAAAAGAGGTGCTACTTACCTCTAGCCTACTGCGTCTTTTATTTGATCCAAGGTATTGTACCAGTTTCCCTATAAAAGAATCAAAATCCTCAAAGCTTTGCGTGTCTCTGTAAGATTGAGCCCTCCATTTCCATAGATCCTCTCCATCCCAGATAGCATGTCGGGTGTTATCAATTTCTATTGTGGAAAGCATAGGGCTTTCACTGGCAATGCCATCCACATATTGCTCTAAAATGGTTTGATTAGGTGCATTAATGTATAGTGACCCAAATTTGGTTTGCAAGGGCGGGAAATCTGAAAAACCAATAGAAGAAATCCCAAAGGCGCCATAGCCCGTATTTAAACTAGCAGTTACTCGCTCATTTTGATTGACTACTTCTTTGTTGTAATAACTTTGTACGCTATTTACAAAAATCCAGTCTGTTTGAACCCCTGTGAAAACAAAGGTGTTTTTTTTAAGTTTTTGAAGCTGCTTGTAAACAGAGGTAAACTCGCTATTTGGTTGGTATAAAATAACTAATTGATAGTCGTTTAGAACAGCGGCGGCATCTTGAGGTTTTATAAAGGTAACACTGCGCTGCTGGTTTGTTGTTATCGCTTTTTTTAACATCCCTACATCTGGATGCAGTATGGCGCTAACAATTAGCACATTAGTTGTTTGATCGATAACATCAACGGCAAAACGCTTGGTATTATTTACTTTGTTTTTTTCTTGCTCTAAAGCCATTATACTAGCTGTATAATCTTGGAGACCAACTCTTTGAGCAGGAAGAGAAAAAGAAACAATGTGCGTGTTGTTTGTTTGTGAAAAAGAAATTGTTTTACGGTACACTACCCGTCCCTTTTTAGTTACCACAAACTCAGAAGAGATAGCATCTGTGCCACTATAGACCAAAACAGCCTCTACTGGAAATTTGTTTTTTAAAAATGAATACCGATTACTAGTCAGGCTTTGAATTTTAAGATCTTGGTACTTGATTGAATCTCCAAGAATTACCGGATATACACCATGACGTAGTTTTGAATCAATATATTGGTAATCTGCACCAAAGGTTTGGTTACCATCTGTAACTAAAATAATAGGAGCGATTTGCGAATCAAATAATTCTTCAACAGAGGTTAAAGCGCTAGATATGTTCGTGTTTTTTTGATCAAAACTAAGGGAGTCTAATGCTTGGAAATCTGTGCCGAACTCAAAGTAAGAGACATCAAACTTATCGTTTAAAGCCTTGCTTTGTTTTAATGTTTCAAGCACACTACTGGCCTTTTGAGTTTGATTTAAAGAAGCAATAGAGTATGAATTATCAACCAGAACTGGAAGTTTTGGCTTTTCTATACTATAGGTTTGACTTTCAAAGCTTGGGTTAATTAATAACACCAATATGCTAAAGAGCGTCGTAAAACGTAAGATTCCAAATATCCAGGTTAATTTAGTACTATACTTGGTTTTATACCCATAGATAAAGACAGTAACTATTAAAGAAATAATTGCTGCAATTACAATATAAAGAATAGTTTCTAGATTCAAACTTGAGGCAATTAAGGGTATAACTGTGTACCTAGTGTAAAAAATACACATTTCAATAAAAATACATTAGGTAAGCATACCTCCATCTACATTAATAACTTGTCCTGTAACGTAACTAGAAAGATCACTGGCTAGAAAAACACAAGCATTTGCAATATCCTGTGGAGAACCACCTCTTTTAAGTGGTATCGCATCACGCCATGATTGTACGGTTTGCTCATCAAGTTTAGCCGTCATCTCTGTTTCAATAAACCCAGGGGCAATTACATTACTGCGTATATCTCGGGATCCCAGTTCTAGTGCTACAGACTTAGAAAAACCAATAATACCTGCCTTAGATGCAGCATAATTTGTTTGGCCAGCATTTCCCTTTACCCCTACAATAGAACTCATATTAATAATGGATCCTTTTCTTTGCTTAAGCATGGTACGCTGAACTGCTTTAGTCATGTTAAAAACAGATTTTAAATTTACTTCAATTACTTGGTCAAAATCATCTTCGCCCATGCGCATTAGTAGATTATCTTTTGTAATTCCTGCGTTGTTAATCAAAATATCAATCCCACCAAAGTCTTCTAATACTGCCTTCACTAAATCATGTGACTGCTCAAAACTAGCTGCATTGCTCTTGTAGGCTTTTGCTTTTACTCCCATGGCAGTAATCTGCTGCGCTAGGGCTTCAGCAGGTGCTGCAGAAGAATTGTAGGTAAAGGCTACGTTAGCGCCGTGCTTTGCAAATACTTCAACTATTCCTTTTCCTATACCTCTGCTTCCACCAGTAATGATGGCTGTTTTTCCTTCTAAAAGCTTCATACGTTTATTTTAAATAATCTATAATTTGTTCTCAAGTTATAAATATAATAATAACAATATCCAAAAGGAAATATAAACCCATTCAAATTCTTATAAACTGGGTTTTAAACGCTAAAAAATGTAATCTAAATAAATTACGCCCTCTTTAAAACCGATGGTATTAGTAGTGTTGTCATTAAATATCATAAAAAAAACGTTTGGATTTATTAAAAACCCAAACGTTATATATATTGCTAGTAAAGAACTTAACTAAGTACTTCAGCAACTTTTTTTCCTATCTCTGCTGGTGATTCAACAACATGAATACCACAAGCACGCATAATTTTCTTCTTGGCTTGTGCAGTATCATCACTTCCACCTACAATGGCACCTGCATGACCCATAGTTCTTCCTGCTGGAGCAGTTTCTCCGGCAATAAAACCAATTACTGGTTTTTTACTACCACTTGCTTTATACCAATGGGCAGCATCTGACTCAAGTTGACCTCCAATTTCTCCAATCATAACAACTGCATGAGTTTCTGGATCATTAATTAGCATCTCTACCGCTTGTTGGGTGGTTGTTCCTATAATTGGATCACCACCAATTCCGATGGCAGTTGTAATACCTAAGCCCTGTTTTACCACTTGGTCTGCAGCTTCATAGGTAAGAGTTCCAGATTTTGAAACAATACCTACGTTTCCTTTTTTAAATACAAAACCTGGCATAATACCAACCTTTGCCTCACCTGGAGTAATAACACCTGGACAGTTAGGACCAATTAATCTACAGTCTCTATCTTTAATATAGTTTGCCGTTTTTATCATATCGGCAACTGGTATTCCCTCGGTGATGGTAATTATTACTTTAATACCAGCGTCTGCGGCTTCCATTATTGCATCAGCGGCAAATGCAGGGGGTACAAATATAATTGTAGTGTCTGCTCCTACTTCTGTAACAGCTTCTGCCACGGTATTAAAAACAGGTCTTTCAAGGTGACTTTGCCCTCCTTTACCAGGAGTTACTCCACCAACTACATTGGTACCATATTCAATCATTTGGCCAGCGTGAAAAGTACCCTCACTACCAGTAAATCCTTGAACTATAATTTTTGAATCTTTATTTACTAAAACACTCATGAATATATTTTGTCTATGTTAATTTATTTCTTGAAACAAAGCTGTGGTTGGGTTAAAATTTTAGTTAAAAAACAACCAATACTATTGCCTTGCAAAGGTACTATTTTTGTTTTGGGTAAGAAACAAAGTTTATACTTTTACTTTGTTGTATGTACCGTTAGAATCATCAATGCTCATAACGGGTTGACTAATTTGATGCCCTCTGAATAGCTTACCGTCTTTGATTTCCCAAATGGCAATAAAATGAGCGATACCAAGTTCTTCGTCAGGGTTTTCGATGGTTTTTATGTAGTACTTGTATCTAATGGTTACAAAATTATCATCCTCTAAAACATGACTAACCTCAATACGAAGCTCTTCATAGGTTCTACTTACCTCTTCAAATGTTTCAATAATTTCTTTTTGATGCATAATGGTAAGCCCCTCTGTGCTATTCCAGATAAGAACAATATCATCATGTAAAAGACTCATGCCTGCTTGGGGGTCTGTCACAAAATCTGTCTGATAAAACTTTTTAACTATATTTTTTGTGTTTGTACTCATTATAAATTATCTATTTTTTCAATAATACTTGGTATGAGCTTTATGGATGCTAGCTCTTTGTGTTTTTTTCTAATTTCATCTGCAGGACTACCAAAATAAGCTTTAT
Source organism: uncultured Flavobacteriaceae bacterium (assembly GCA_913045325.1). Lineage (GTDB taxonomy): Bacteria > Bacteroidota > Bacteroidia > Flavobacteriales > Flavobacteriaceae > Patiriisocius. Next base: position 11,105 of record CAJWPZ010000030.1, read on the forward strand.
ACCCCTCAAGAGATTTACTCACTCCACTTTGTCCCGAAATCACAGCTTTTTTGCCAATTGTTACCCCGCTGGTAATACCTACTTGGCCCCAAAGGGTCACAAGATCCTCTATAACTACACAACCTGCAATACACACCTGTGCTGCAATTAGGCACCTTTTCCCTATAATAGTATCATGGCCTACATGAACTTGATTGTCTAGTTTAGATCCCTCTCCAATAGTAGTGGAACCCGTCACACCTTTATCTATTGTACACAAGGCGCCTAAATCTACATCGTCCTGTATCACAACATTACCCCCGCTTAGAAGTTTGTCAAATAATTTGGGCCTATTTTTATAGTAAAACCCATCTGCTCCTAGAATAGATCCAGCATGAATGGTAACGTTGTTTCCAATTATAGTGTTATCATAAATAACCACATTACTATGCAAGACACAGTTAGCACCAATTTGCACATTATTACCTATAAAAACATTGGGTTGTATAATGGTGTTTTCACCAATTTTAGAGGTATCTGAAACTAGAGCCGTAGCTTTTACAAAAGGGTTAAAATGATTGGTTAGTGTATTAAAATCACTAAATGGATCTTCAGAAACCAACAAGGCTTTTCCTGGTGGGCAGGTTACTTTTTTATTAATTAAAACAACGCTTGCGGCGCTGGCCAATGCCTTATCATAATATTTAGGATGATCAACAAAAACAATATCACCTGGCGCTACCACGTGAATTTCATTCATGCCTAGTACAGGGAAATTAGAATCACCTACAAAATCACAACTCAATAAAGTTGCGATGTCTTTTAGGGTTTGGGGTGTTGAAAATTTCATAATTCAAAGATGAGTTACCAAATATAAAAAATCCCAACGTATTGAGACATAGGTTGGGATTTAAATTGCTTTTAAAACAGCGCTATTCTTTAACGCGTTCTTTATAGTTACCTTTTTCTGTATCTACTTTAATTTTATCTCCTTCATTTATAAACAGTGGCACGTTTACAGTTGCCCCAGTCTCAACAGTGGCCGGCTTTGTTGCGTTTGTTGCCGTATTACCTTTCATGCCTGGCTCTGTGGCAGTAACCTCAAGTATTACACTAGCTGGTAAATCTACAGAGAGTGGTGCGTTGTCTTCTGCATTTATGATTACAGTTACCACTTCTCCTTCTTTCATAAGCTCTGGTTTGTCTAGGGTAGCTTCTACTAATTGAATTTGAGTATAGTCTTCTTGGTTCATGAAATGATAAAAGTCACCATCATTATACAGGTATTGAAACTTGTGAGTCTCTACACGTACATCTTCTAATTTATGTCCTGCAGAAAAGGTGTTATCTATAACTTTGCCATTGGTAACACTCTTTAGCTTTGTTCTTACAAATGCAGGTCCTTTTCCAGGTTTAACGTGTAAAAATTCAATTACTTTAAAGATGTCATGGTTGTATTTAATACATAAACCGTTTCTAATATCTGATGTACTTGCCATTGTTATTGTTGTTTGTTTCGAGCAATGAGTGATTCCACTCATCATTCTATTTATATATTAGTTGTTGCTGAAATATCCTTTCATGATACCTCGCTTCGCATTTTTGATAAATTCTAGTATTTCATCACGCTCTGGTGTAGCTTCCATTTCTGCTTCAATAATAGAGGCTGCTTGAGAAGTGTTGTGGTTTTTCTGAAACAAAAGTCTGTAAATACCTTGTATCTCTTTAATCTTATCTGGAGAGAAACCTCTACGCCTTAGACCAATAGAATTAATCCCTACATAAGATAAAGGTTCTCTTGCAGCTTTTACAAATGGTGGTACATCTTTACGAACCAATGACCCTCCTGTTACAAATGCGTGGTTTCCAATCATACAAAACTGATGTACCGCTGTCATACCTGCAAGAATTACATAATCACCCACGGTGCAGTGACCTGCTAAAGTGCTATTGTTTGAAAAGATACAGTTGTTACCTACGATACAATCGTGGGCAATGTGGCAATAAGCCATAATAAGGCAATTATCACCAATTACGGTCTTTCCTCTATCTACTGTACCTCTGTTTACCGTAACATATTCACGAATGGTTACGTTATCGCCAATTTCCACGGTAGTTTCCTCGTCTTGAAATTTTAAATCCTGAGGTACGGCAGAAATTACTGCACCTGGAAAAATATTACAATTTTTACCAATTCTGGCACCTTCCATGATTGTTACATTAGATCCAATCCAGGTTCCATCTCCAATGATCACGTTATTGTGTATGGTTGTAAATGGCTCTATAACTACATTTTTAGCGATTTTTGCGCCAGGGTGTACGTAAGCTAGTGGTTGATTCATTTAATTATTTTTTTGTTTTAACAATCTGTGCCATTAACTCGGCCTCGGTAACAAGTTTATTGTTCGCATAGGCAGTTCCTTGCATATGTACAATACCGCGCCTTATAGGTGTTATAAGCTCTAATTTAAATAGTAATGTGTCTCCAGGGTTAACTTGTCTTTTAAATTTGGCATTGTCTATTTTCATAAAAAATGTCAAATAGTTTTCTGGATCTGGCACAGTACTAAGGGCTAGTATTCCTCCTGTTTGAGCCATCGCTTCCACAATTAAAACTCCTGGCATGACAGGGGTTCCTGGAAAATGGCCAACAAAGAAGGGCTCATTCATGGTCACATTTTTAAGGCCAATTACATGGTTACTACTTAGTTCCATGATCTTATCTACCAATAAAAAAGGTGGACGGTGAGGCAGCATTTCCATAATAGCGTTTACATCCTTCACAGGAGTTGCCGTTATGTCAATCTTTGGTATGTTATTTCGTTTTTCGTTCTTAATAATTTTAGAAAGTTTTTTAGCAAACTGGGTATTCACATAATGTCCTGGCTTATTTGCAATAACCTTACCACGAATACGGGTTCCAATTAATGCCAAATCACCTATTACATCTAGAAGCTTATGTCTTGCAGCTTCATTAGGATGATGTAGTGTAAGATTATCTAAAATACCATTTGGTTTTACTGAAATTGTATCTTTCCCAAAAGCTTGACGTAATTTCTCCATCGTCTTTTCAGATAATTGCTTGTCTACATATACAATGGCGTTATTTAAATCACCTCCTTTGATAAGACCGTGATCAAGTAGCATTTCTATTTCGTGAAGAAAGCTAAAAGTTCTAGAATCAGAAATTTCTGTTTTAAACTCAGAGATATTCTGGATGGAAGCATTTTGGGTGCCTAATACTTTGGTGCCAAAATCAACCATTGTAGTTACTTGGTAGGTATCTGAAGGTAGAATCGTGATTTCACTTCCGGTTTCTTGGTCTATGTAATTAATAATTTCTGTGACAACATACTCTTCTCTAACAGCATCTTGAGAGACAATTCCTGCCTTTTCTATAGCTTCAACAAAAAACTTTGATGAACCGTCCATAATTGGAGGTTCTGAAGCGTTTAATTCTAAGATGCAATTATCAACCTGTAAACCAACTAAAGCTGCCAATACATGCTCTGATGTTTGGATGGTTACACCATCTTTTTCAAGATTAGTACCTCTTTGAGTGTTGGTTACATAGTTTGCATCTGCGGCTATACAAGGAGCGCCCTCCATGTCTATACGCTTAAATATATACCCTGTGTTTACAGGTGCCGGTTTAAAGGTTAGTGTTACATTTTTACCTGTATGAAGTCCAACACCCTTAAGGGTAACTTCTTTTTTAATGGTACACTGATTTGGGAGGATATCACTCATCATTTATTTTTTTTTCTAAGGCATTAAAACGTCTCATTATTTTAGGTAAATTTTTAAAATGAACATAGCTTTTACTAAAATCTCCATAATTAAATGACGGAGAGCCCTGTATTGTTTCATTGTCTTTAATATTCTTTCCAACACCACTTTGGGCTTGGATGCGTACATTGTTGCCTATTGTTAAGTGACCTGCAAAACCAACCTGCCCTCCAATTAGACATTGAGCTCCTATCTTGGTAGAACCAGCAATACCCGTTTGAGCAGCAATCACAGTATTTTGACCAATTTCAACATTGTGTGCGATTTGAATTTGATTATCTAATTTAACACCTCTACGTATAATTGTAGCTCCCAAAGTAGCTCTATCAATGGTAGTTGCAGCTCCAATGTCTACATAATCTTCTAAAATAACATTTCCTGTTTGTGGCACTTTAGTGAACTCTCCTTTTTCATTTGGAGAAAAACCAAAACCATCTGCCCCTATAATAGCACCGCTGTTAATAACACAATGGGCACCAACTATAGTTTCTGAATATAATTTTGCTCCAGAAAACAACACACTACCATTACCAATACTAACATTATCTCCTATGTAGACATTGGGATATATTTTAACATTATCTCCAATCACTGCATTATCTCCAATATATGCAAAGGCACCTATGTATATATCTGTCCCTAGGGTTGCGCTCTTTGAAATGAAAACAGGTTCTTCTATACCCATTTTATTCATTTTTACCTGATTGTAATATTCTAGAAGTTTAGAGAATGATTCATAGGCATTATCAACACGAAGTAATGTTGTTGTATAATCTTGCTCTGCTACAAATGTTTTGTCTACAATTGTAATGGAGGCTTTTGTTGTATAAATATAAGGAGTGTATTTTGGATTTGCCAAAAAAGTTAAACTCCCAGGCATGCCTTCTTCTATTTTTGAGAGCTTAGATACCTCAATAGAAGCATCTCCCTCTACTTCACCCTCTAAAATACCTGCGATTTGACTTGCTGTAAATTTCATAAAATTTATAGGGTTTCTATAGTGTATGATTTTGACCAAGAAGAGAAAAATCTAATTGGAGACTTTTATACTTATTCATAATTACAAAAATAGAAAAAAAGCGCAACTAAAGTGCCTTAGGATAACACAGATAGTATTTAGTCACTTTTTTAGAAAGCGCCTCGATGTTTAATTGGTCACTAGCCTTTGCTACATCTATAACTTCGCCTGCTTTTGTAACTAAATTAATAGTGTCATTATCCATGCGATAGGCTTGATTTGATATAGAATCACTAAAAACAAAGTACGATGCTTGGTCTTCATTGAGATTAAATTGCTGCATTACCAATTTAATTTTATCAGAAATTTTGTGCTTAGAAATTTCTTTGTGCTGAATTTCAATTTTCAATAAATCTCTATTTAGAAGCATAATAGAGAGAGTTTTTAACACAAAATCTGAGTGGTATTGCCAAGATTTCATGGCTCCTATAATATCATAATCATCAAGTTTTGAGAATTTTTCTAAAACAGATAAGGTGAAATCTTCTTGGGTTACAGCATTTTTTAAAAAGTAAGAAAGTGCAAGACTACTTTCAAGGGTTTCTCCTGAGTGAGTTAACACTTTTGCACGTTTTAACAAACGCATCAATAGCTGCTCTGCCACCAAACCTGTTTTATGCAAATAAACTTGCCAGTACATTAACCGTCTGGCAATTATAAATTTCTCTACAGAATAAATTCCTTTTTCTTCCACCACCAATAAATCGTTTTTAACATGAAGCATCGCAATGAGCCTCTCGCTATTAACAGATCCTTCACTTACACCTGTGTAAAAACTATCACGGCGCAGATAGTCTAGGCGGTCCATATCTAATTGACTAGATATTAACTGATGCAAAAACTTGCGATGGTATTGATTTTTAAAAATAGTGATGGCAAGTGTTAAACTACCGTTAAATATGGTGTTAAGCTCTTCCATGAAAAGCAAAGAAATTTCTTCATGAGAGATGTTTTCTACGATACTATGCTCCATAGCATGAGAGAAGGGACCATGACCAATATCATGTAATAAAATGGCAACAAGGAGTGCCTCTTTTTCTTGTTCAGATATTGCAACACCTTTAGATTTAAGTACTTGAACCGCTTTTTGCATCAAAAACATGGCACCTAAAGCGTGATGGAAACGCGTATGATGTGCACCGGGATATACCAGGTAAGACATGCCCATTTGTGAGATCCTTCGAAGGCGCTGAAAATAAGGATGTTCAATTAAATCAAAAATTAGGGCACTAGGTATGGTAATAAAACCATAAATAGGATCGTTTACTATTTTAAGATTGTTACTCAAATTCAATAGTTTATTTTTCGGTAAGCTAAAATACATTTTCAAAATTAAGCAATCAAAAACGTAAAGCTGTGCAATGCTGTTAAAAATTAGGGATAAAATAATATTTGAGAACCATAAATTAATAAGAATTAACGCTACGTTTGTAGTAAATACCATAACAAAATGAGCAATATAAAAGTACTTTGGGTAGACGATGAAATTGATTTGCTAAAACCACACATCATGTTTTTAGAAAAAAGAAACTACCATGTAACAAAAGCTCAAAGTGGCACAGAGGCCATTGAAGAGATTAAAAACACCTCTTTTGATATTGTTTTTCTTGACGAGAATATGCCTGGCCTTACAGGACTGGAGACTCTTGCAGAAATAAAAGAAATTAACGCTTCACTTCCTGTGGTAATGATTACCAAAAGTGAGGAAGAGTATATCATGGAAGAGGCCATAGGTTCTAAGATTGCAGATTATTTAATAAAACCTGTGAATCCAAATCAGATATTATTGAGTCTGAAAAAGAATTTAGACCATTCTAGATTAATCTCAGAAAAGACCACCTCAAATTACCAACAGGAGTTTCGTAAAATTGCTATGGATCTATCTATGGTTAATAGTTTTGAGCAGTGGGCAGAAATGTACCAAAAACTTGTGTATTGGGAGCTTGAACTAGAAAACATTGAGGATAATGGAATGTTTGAAATTCTTGAATCTCAAAAAACAGAAGCAAATAACCAGTTTTGCAAATTTATTGACAAAAACTATCCTAAATGTTTTGACAATAGTATAGATCCTCCTACTATGTCTCACACGCTATTTAGAGACAAAGTAGCGCCGCAATTAGAAAAAGGCACTCCTACGCTTTTGGTAGTTGTAGACAACCTTAGGTATGACCAATGGAAAGCCTTTGAACCTATTGTTGCCAATAGCTATAAGAAACAAACAGAAGACATGTACTTCGGTATTTTGCCTACAGCAACTCAATATGCAAGAAATGCAATATTTAGTGGCCTTATGCCAAGTGATATGGAAAAAATACATCCAGATTTGTGGTTAAATGATACCGATGAAGGGGGCAAGAATATGTATGAGGATAAGTTTTTAGCAGCCCAACTAAAAAGACTTGGCCTGGATTTGGATTGGAGTTATCATAAAATATCTAGTTTAAAGCAAGGAAAACGGCTAGCAGAGAGTTTTAAAACCCACAAAAATGAAGACTTAACTGTCGTGGTATATAATTTTGTAGATATACTCTCCCACTCTAAAACAGAAATGGAAGTAATAAAAGAACTTGCCTCCACAGATAAATCTTACAGATCATTAACCCAAAGCTGGTTTAAAAACTCGCCACTGATGGATATCATTCAGCAGGCATCGCAACTTGGCTTTAAACTTATGATAACTACAGATCATGGAACCATAAATGTAAAAAACCCTAGTAAAGTTATTGGAGATAAAAATACAAGCTCAAATCTAAGATATAAAACTGGTAAGAGTTTAACCTACCAAAGTAAGGATGTATTGGCAGCTAGTAACCCAACAAGCATACAGTTACCTAAAATTAACATGAGTAGCTCCTTTATTTTCGCTAAGAGTGATTTGTTTTTTGCCTACCCTAATAATTTTAATCACTATGTGGGGTATTATAGAAATACCTACCAACATGGTGGTGTATCCTTAGAAGAAATGGTAATTCCATTTGTTACTTTGTCTGCTAAGTGATATTTATGTAGGAATATTCGCGTGTTTATTTTTATTTGGTTGAAATTATGGGTTAAAAGACATAATTTCGATATATTTGATGTTAATTTTTATGGAAATTACGTTTTCACTTGATGAAATTAAAGCAGTAGCTTCTAAATTGATAATACATTTTTCCGAAAAAACCATATTGTTTTACGGAGACATGGGCGTTGGTAAAACAACGTTAATTAAGGAGTTAGCTAGAGAATTAGGAGTTACCGACACACTTAGTAGTCCTACATTTTCTATAGTAAATGAATACCAAGCTAAAAATAACTTGTTATACCATTTTGATTGTTACAGACTTGGTAGTGAGCAGGAAGCGTTCGATATTGGGATTGAAGATTACTTAAACGCGGGACATTATGCATTTATAGAGTGGCCACAAAATATAGGAGGCTTTTTATCGACAATTAAGTGTAATAGAATTGAATTAAAACTAAATGCTAATGGAACAAGAACAGCAATACTAATGCCTAAAGG
>CAJWPZ010000031.1 GCA_913045325.1 uncultured Flavobacteriaceae bacterium
AATAAAACCCTGTTACAGCAATTAAAAGATTTATTCAGGTAAGTATTTTACTTATACCCTCCTTTAGATACTCTACCTTTTATATTCTAGGTTTTATATTCTAGGTTTTACAACTTGTTTTTTGATTACAAAAAACGCAACTCCACTACCCTATTTTTTTTTATTTAATTGCTTGATGTAAAATGATGGGTACAATCCCGTTTGCTTATAAAAAGCCCTTGAAAATGAGGTAGCATTTCTGTAACCGCACTCCAAAGCAATAGCCTTGATAGAGTATTTTAAAAAGGTTGAATTTTCTTTTAGGTTTTCTAATGCATAGCCCATACGTAGGTCATTTAAATATTGAGAGAAATTCTTATCTCTGTTAAAATTAATAACCCTGGAGAGATAATTAGGGTTAGTTTGTAAATCTTTAGATAAACTTTGTAAAGATACGTTTGTTTGTAGGTATTTTTTTTGTTTTTCAAATACCTCTAGCCGCTTTAAAATATCCTGGATAAGGCTCTCAGAGATATTTAAATCACTTTGCTGTGACGGGTTAGTTACTGCCGGCTTATTTTTCTGGCTACCTAGAAGTTGATGGTATCTTTTTTTATATATTTTTTGCAAATGTATATACCAAAGTAGCAGTGCAGTAAATATTCCGAAAATAAGCACAATATAAGTGATGCGCTGTCTGGTTTTTTTAATTTGTGATGCCAGCTTTAATACAACTTCTTGTTTTTCTTTTAATAGGGTTGGGGTTTCTATCTTGCGCACTACACCACTCTCAAAGCCAAGTGTCTTATTAGTAAGCAAGCTATCAAGTAGTAATTGTTTATTAAGATACTTTATTTGATTTTTATAATCGCCTAGGCTATTGTAATGGGTTTTTAATTTCTCAAATAATAAATTATCCTGTTGCTGGACATTAATTCTATCTCCAGTGTCAAAAACAGAGTCTGCTTTATTCAAATACTTTAAGCCTAATTCATTGGATCCACTATCATATAAAGACAAACCCTTAAATAATGATATGTTCATTAAATTAGCATTTAGAAAATCACTAAAAACAACTAAAGAATCATTATATTTTAAAGAGGTAGCATAGTCTTTAGTGAAGTAATAGTGCTCCATATTTATCTCATAATACAAAGATTTCATAGCTTTAATATTATTTGGTCTATTGGAGCCTATAAGGTCTTTTGCTATGTTTAGGTAATACTGCGTAGAATCACGCTGGGCCAAGTAAAGATGGCAAATGGCAAAATTTAAGTAAGACTCTGTTTTTTCTTTTGTATAAAAACTATTTATACTATCTCTAGCAGATTCTCTTGTAGCAGTATATAATTTTTTTAAATAGGCTTTACTTACTAATAGCCTGTGTCTTTTTTGCTGGAGGGCAAGGGCTTCTTTTTTATTTCCATAAATAACTTTATTGAATATAAAGGTCTCAAGAATATATAATTGCTGGCTCATATTACCAACTTCCAGGGCATAATCATAGGCTATATAGCTATATTTATTGGCCTTTTTGAATTGATCTAGTTTATCATAATTATAGGCTTTTAAAATATAACCAAAGGCGGGGTAGCTAATGTGTTTTGAGGATGCTGTTAATGCAATTACACTGTCTGTGTATTTTATATTGGTGTAAGGACTAAAAGATTGTGCTAATCTATCAAAACCACGTGCCATCATAATGGTGTCGCCTCTTTGCCTGCCTCGTTGTAGGTATATGGTAGCTACAAAGGAGGCTTTTAAAGAATCATGTCTTACAGTTTCAAAATACTCAAGTAAGCCCTCGTCTTCTAGAGATAATAGCTCAATATTAGACAGCTCTTGAGAATATATTGTCACAGAAAACAATAAAATTAATATAGATTTTAAATGCATTGAAATAATTTTTAGTTGCTTATGATAAATTTAGTGAAAATCTACGGGCTAATTACACTAGGGTTTCACAAGACATCAAATAACATACTAACTAAATGATAAACAAGTATTTAAATCATTATTTCGCACTGGTAATTCAAGAATTAATAGTGCTTTTTAAAGAATCCACAACAACGCCATTAGGAGAACAACAGATATTGTTAAATATTTGTCCCAGCAAATCATCTGATTACTAACATGCTATAACTGGGGAGTTATTTTCATAGAGAATGAAAAGGTGATTTGCTTTTTTTATGTACTAGCTTAAAAAAAAAACGTAAATTGTTGCAGTTAACCATGCATCATGTCAAAACCCACTTCTCCATTTACCAAGGCTCAATTACTCCCACAAGAAGAGACCTTAGAAATTTCAAAACAAAAAGGAGCCTTATATATAGGCTTACCTAAAGAAACTCACGCTCAAGAAAAACGTATTTGCTTGACACCAGACGCCGTTGCAGCTGTTGTTGCCAATGGGCACAGGGTTTTATTAGAAGATGGTGCTGGACAGCAGTCTGGTTTCTCAAACACCGCATATAGTGAAGCAGGAGCAGAAATTACTACCGATACAAAAAAAGTATTTGGGTGTCCAATTATATTAAAAGTGGAACCCCCCACTCAAGAAGAAATAGCGTTAATTAATCCTAAGGCAGTGCTGATATCTGCCTTGCAGCTTAAAACTCGGCAAAAAAATTATTTTGAGGCATTAGCAAGAAAGAAAATTACGGCCCTTGCCTTTGAATTTATTAAAGACCAGGATCATTCTTACCCAGCCGTTAAGGCTCTTAGTGAAATAGCTGGTACTGCATCTGTACTAATAGCATCAGAGCTAATGGTGAATGCTCAAAAAGGCAAAGGATTGCTTTTTGGAAATATTAGTGGCGTACCACCTGTAGAGGTTGTGGTCATTGGAGCAGGTACAGTTGGTCAATTTGCAATACGATCTGCCATAGGTCTTGGCGCTAATGTTAAGGTGTTTGATAGTTCAATAACACGTCTTAGAGATTTGCAATATAAAGTAGGTCATACCCTTTACACCTCTACCATACAACCAAAAAATTTAATGAAATCTCTCAGAAGGTGTGATGTTGCCATTGGCGCTGTTAGAGGAAGTAACCGCTCCCCCATTATAGTGACTCAAGACATGGTTGAAAACATGAAAGAAGGGGCCATCATAATTGATGTTAGTGTAGATATGGGCGGGTGTTTTGAAACTACTGAAATGACCTCTCATGACAACCCTACGGTTATTAAACATGGAGTAATTCATTATGGTGTACCAAATATTCCGGCTAGGTATCCAAGAACAGCCTCTATTTCAATAAGTAATATTTTCACACCATATCTATTGCAAATAGCAGAATCTGGCGGCCTGGAGCAAGCCATTCGTTTTGATAGAGGTTTAAAAAATGGAGTCTATTTTTATAGAGGAATATTAACTAGTAAATCGGTAAGTAATTGGTTTGATATGCCCCACAGTGATTTAAACCTACTAATGTTCTAGAACATTTGCTGATGTAATAAAGGTTTTAAGGGTTTGCACCACATAATCAACTTCGTCTTTAGTGTTATAGATAGAAAAAGAAAAACGCATAGAAGGTTTCGCTAAATCTTCATCTTTCAATATTGCAGACAACACATGAGATCCCTTATTACTTCCACTCTGGCAAGCACTTCCTTTAGAACATGCAATACCTTTTAAATCTAATTGAAACAAGAGCATCATTCCTTTTTCTGGAGTTACTGGAAGACATACATTAAGTAGTGTATAAGTACTAATCTCATTATCATTGCAGGATCCATTAAATAGAATGTCTGGTATTTCTTTAACCAGAGATTCTTTAAAATAATCTTTTAACCCTGTGATGTATTTTTTCTCTTGTGCTAAGTTTTTGTAAGAAATCTTTAGTGCCTCTACCATGCCTACTATTGCATAAACAGGTTCTGTACCTGCTCTCACTCCTCGCTCTTGCGCGCCACCTACAATCATTGGCTTAATACCAGAGTTCTTTCTAATAAAAGCAAAACCGACTCCTTTTGGCCCATGAAATTTATGTGCAGCAACAGCCGCAAAGTCTAAAGTAATATCACTAAAATCTAATTCATAATGCCCTATAGATTGAACCGTATCGCTATGAAATAAAGTATTGTATTTCTTACAAAGCACCGCAGTGCGTTTTAAATCAAGAATAGTACCAATTTCATTATTGATATGCATCAAACTTACCAAGGTTTTTTGAGAAGTATCTGCAAGAAGACTTTCTAAATGATTAAAATCTATGGCTCCGCAATGATCTAAATTTACATACTCAACGGTAATACCATGACTTTTTTGTAAATCTTGTATGGCATATAACACAGCGTGATGCTCTATTGTACTTGAAATAATTCTTGTAACGTTAAGGTCTTTAACACAACTTTTAATAGCCAAGTTGTCTGCCTCTGTACCACCAGATGTAAAAATAATCTCAGCGGCAGAAACATTTAATATCTGGGCTACTTCTTTTCTTGCGGTTTCTATTAATGCTTTGGATGACCTCCCAAACTCATGGGTAGAAGATGGGTTTCCAAACTCAGTTTGCAACACTTGTGTCATCGTATTAATAACTTCCGATCTTAACTGTGTTGTGGCAGCATTGTCAAAATATACTTTTCTCAATGATAAAATATTAAAATGTTAATTAAAATACTCAAACAAAAATACAGATAAATTTTTGATGATTACCACCCCTATCCTAAAGAAATGCGTTACTTTGTATTGCTATTTAATTCAAGACTATATCAATATGAGAACCCGCTTATTATTAATTTTCTTACCCGTACTATTTTTAGGCTGTAATGACGGTGATATTATTGTAACAAATTTTGATTTTCAGGATGCACAATTACAACAATGTGGAGACGCCACCAATAGTGTCTTCTTTAAAATAAACCCTCAGGTTAACGAAAGTATTTCTTTAATTATACCAACTACCCAAGAGTTATTTATAGAATCTGGTACTCAGTCATTTAATCTTAGTAGTACAGGAAGTATCGTAAATTATAGAGGTTTTGATGACAGTGTATCTTCTAGTTATTTTTGCAACCCGATCCCTCCTACTTCTCCGGGAGTTATTTTAGAATATATTGGTGCCTCTGGTATGGTTAGGCTTATATCTGAGACAACTTTAGATGATTTTGATGGTATTGATTTTGTAAGCTCTGATGAGCTATTACAAGAAGGTTTTGGAGATTTTGATGGTGATGGTATTCCAAATTATCATGATTTTGATGATGATGGTGATAATGTGTTAACCTCACAAGAAATTGGGGATGACCCATTAAACCCGAGAGACACAGACCTAGATGGTATACCAGACTATCTAGATCCTGATGATGACAACGACGGTGTACTGACCATAAATGAAGATATAGATCAAAACTTAAACCCAGCAAACGATATAGCCACCCCTGGAGGACTGCCCAACTATCTTGATCCAGAAGTAGCCATAAGTGTTGTTATAGAGGCCTATAAAGAGCATGTGTACAATAGAACGAGTGATGGAACTATCATTATAGACAACCTAGTTTTGGTGAGCACACAGGAGCAAATTATTATTGAAACCTATTCTCTTGGTATTATAGAACAAATAAGAAATGAAACGATTTTAGTAACTCCAGAGTTTTAAGCATTACAACTTACTTTGGTGGATATAAATCTCTGTAGCGCCTCTACCATATTTCTGGAAATTTGCATCTTCAAAGCTAACAGCATCATATCTTTTTAATAGGTACTCCAGTTCTTGTCTTAAAACCCCAGCGCCAACCCCATGAATAAATACAACGCGTTGTATCCCTTTTTTCATTGCAAAGTGTAACTGTCTTTTTGCAGTATCTAACTGTATTTCAAGCATATCGTAATTGCTTAATCCTCTTTGTGAAGAAACCAATTGATGTATATGTAAATCTACTTCCATAGCAGGTTTTACTCGTTGTTTTGGCTTTTGCGCTCTAGAGTTTTTATGACGAACAACTTCTTTGTTTTTTAGTACTTCAGAAATATTATCTACAGAAAATTCTTGAGAAGAGATGGGGTTTTCTAAAACAACTAGTTCTTTCTTTTCATAGGTAATTTGGAAACCATCTAATGTTTGAACAACGACTTTATTGTTTTCAATACAAACAATAGTTCCCTCCACGTTATCATCAATAACCATTACAGTGTTCCCTATTTTCATTGTCTTTACTTTATGATGTTAAAAGTACAGTTTTCATACTATAGATACTCATAAGCAACATAAATTTATATCTATGTTATAAGTCTAAGGTATTGTTTAAAACATATGATATTAAAAAAGAGCAACTCTTATAAGTCGCTCTTTTTTAGTATTGAAGTACCTATAGGTTAAACTTCAAATTCTTTTAGTGTTTCAGTAATTATAGAAATACAATCGTGCAATTGGGCTTCTGTCATTACAAGTGGTGGCGCAAACCTAATAATATTTCCATGAGTAGGTTTTGCTAACAAACCATTATCACGAAGTTTCATGCAAATATTCCAAGCTATATCGCTTTGTTCATCATCGTTGATGATAATAGCGTTTAACAATCCTTTTCCTCGGACTGAACTACAAATAGTACTGGTTTCAATATATTTGTTAAGTTCTGATCTAAATATATTACCCAAGTATGCTGCATTATCAGCTAGATTTTCTTCAACAGCGACCTGTAAAGCAGCCATAGCAACTTTACATCCCAATGGGTTTCCACCAAAAGTAGAACCGTGCTCTCCAGGTTTAATAGTCATCATTATTTCATTGTCTGCTAATGCAGCTGAAACAGGAAATACTCCTCCAGATAATGCTTTACCAAGAATCAAAATATCTGGCTTTATTCCTTCGTGTTGACAACAGTATAACTTTCCTGTTCTTGAAATACCCGTTTGTACTTCATCTGCAATAAACAATACATTTTTTGATTTACACAAATCATAAGCCTTTTTTAAATATCCCTCATCAGGCACCATAACTCCTGCCTCGCCTTGTATAGGTTCTACCATAAAACCAGCAACATTAGGATCTTCTAGTGCTTTTTCTAAATCTTTTAAATCATTGTATTTAACTATCTCAAAGCCTGGTAAATAAGGCCCGTAATCGTTAAAAGCACTTGGGTCTGTAGAAGAAGATACAGCAGCCAAAGTTCTTCCCCAAAAATTATTTTCTGCAAATAATATTTTTGCTTTGTTGGGCGCTATTCCTTTTACCTTATAGGCCCACTTTCTACATAGTTTAAGAGCAGTCTCTCCTCCTTCTACCCCTGTATTCATTGGCAAAATTTTATCGTAACCAAATAATGTTGTTACATATTTTTCGTAGGCTCCTAAAACGTCATTGTGAAAAGCACGGGAAGTAAGGGTCAATAAACTAGCTTGTTCTACTAGAGCTGCTACGATTTTTGGATGGCAATGCCCTTGGTTAACGGCGCTATATGCTGATAGAAAATCATAATATTTTTTTCCTTCTACATCCCAAACAAAGACACCTTCTCCTCTATTTAAAACAACTGGTAATGGATGGTAATTATGAGCACCGTACTTATACTCTAAATCAATCGCTTTTTGCGACACTGTTTTTTCTATTAAAGACATAACATAAAATCTTAAAAATTAATATATTAAATTCCTACAATACCTTTATTTTCTTGATTGCCCAAAAATTCAGCGGAGGAGAGAAATCATCCTTTTGTAAAATTACTAAATTTAAAATGTATTTTTAAAGTCGTTGCACAATATTAATAAGGCATTTATAGTATTTTTACAGTATGGCTATAAAAATATCTCAAAACAGAATTATACTAGAACATCTCCAGGTAATTGATGCAGGTGCTAAAGGAAAAGCTATTGTTAAGGCTGCAGATGGCCGTGTGGTATTTATAGACAATGTAGTCCCGGGAGATATGTTTCCACAAAACCATCATGTTGAGAATGTGGTTTTGCTTGAAAAATAATATAATTGGTAGCTTTAAATTTGAGTACATGATACAAAAAATAACACTATTGCTTTTTACTACCCTTTTTCTTTGGGGTTGTACGCGTGATGATATTTGTCCAGATGACACTCAAACAACACCATTACTTGTGATAAAGTTTATGGACATAAGCAACCCTACCCAAGTAAAAGCAGTAGATAATTTAAGAATTACACTTGCAAACACCTCTCAAACAGAAGTTGTACCAGCCACAACAGATACACTCTATAAAATACCCCTAAACCCAATAGCGACAAGTGTGGATTATAATTTCACAAAAGGCTATGAAGGTACAGAGCCAAATACAGATGCATTTAATATCACCTATCAAAGAGGCGCAGATATTTACATAAATAGAGCTTGCGGTTTTCGTACCAGCTTCATAGATATAGACCCAACAATACAAGCAGAGGGTAGTGCAAACTGGATGCTTGGCAATACTATTAACAACACTACGGTAGAAAATGAAGATATTACCCATATTACTATTTTTCATTAGTACTCTTTTTGCTACTCTAGATACGGTGGCACAAGAGAACTTAGAAAAAACACAAGACACCATAGTTCAAAAAACCAAATACGGATTGCGTTTTGGTTTAGACCTTTCAAAACCTTTGCGAAGTGTTTTGGAGGATGGATATCAAGGGGTTGAGCTACTGGCAGATTTTAGAATACAAGATAGATTCTATCTTGCAGCAGAAATAGGCAATGAAAAAAAAGACTATGATGCGCCTAATATAAATGCGCTCACAAAAGGAAGTTACCTTAAAGTTGGGATAAACTATAACGCCTATTTAAATTGGGCTGGAATGACCAACGAAATATTTACAGGCCTTAGGTATGGGTTTTCTAGTTTTAGTCAAGAATTATTAGGCTATGAGATCTACTCCACAAACCAAAGCTTTCCTGCTACCTATGTTACACAAAACATTGAATATGGAGGCTTAACTGCACATTGGGCAGAATTTATGCTAGGGGTTAAAACACAGGTGTTTAATAATGTGTACCTATCATTAAACTTGCAGCTCAAAAGAAAAATATATGAAACAGAGCTTGAAAACTTCAGCAATTTATACATCCCTGGATTTAACACAACCAATGATTTTAGTGATTGGGGTGTTGGGTATGGATATAACTTAACCTATTTACTGCCCGTATTTAAGAAGTAATTATTGCTTTTTGGCTTTTTTACTTCCAGAGTACATTTCATACTGCACGAGTTTACTTTCTAATTTTCCATTAAAAAGCTTGAT
Source organism: uncultured Flavobacteriaceae bacterium (assembly GCA_913045325.1). Taxonomy (GTDB): domain Bacteria; phylum Bacteroidota; class Bacteroidia; order Flavobacteriales; family Flavobacteriaceae; genus Patiriisocius. The sequence goes on from CAJWPZ010000031.1 coordinate 9,174, forward strand.
TTTCTTTGAAGGACGCAAACCTACATGTTTGAGAGCCTCAAGGTTTGAGGTTATCATCCATGCTTGAGAGTCTGGGTAGCTTCTTTTTAAAGTATTACCAATATTGGCATAGAAACGCTCTACATTATCTATAGAGATACGTTCATCATAGGGAGGATTAAATACTAAAAACAATTGTCTATCTCTGCCTTTTTCTGTTTCAAAAAAATCACAATGCTCTAGGGTTACAAATTCTGAAAGATTAGCAGCAACTATATTTTCATTGGCTTTCTTTAATGTGACAGGATCAATATCATAGCCCACAATTTTAAAATGAAATTCTTTTATCTTTTTTAAAGCTGCATTTTCTATAAGTTCGTACAAATCAACATCAAAATCTGGCCATGTTTCAAAGCCAAATTCTTCTTTATTTAAATTTGCAGGAATATTACACGCTATCATAGCAGCCTCTGCCAAAAGAGTTCCTCCACCACACATTGGGTCAATAAAGTCTGACTGACCATTCCAACCAGCCTTTAAAATCATACCAGCTGCCAACACTTCGTTGATTGGGGCTAGGGTATTTGCAACTTTATAACCACGTTTGTGCAAAGATTGCCCGGAGCTGTCTAAAGATACAGTACAAATATTTCTATCTATATGAATATTAATGCGCAATGTTGGATGGTCTAGATCAACATTAGGTCTTTCACCTTCCATGTCTCTGAAGCGATCTACAATGGCATCTTTGGTTTTTAGGGAAATGTACTGAGAATGTTTAAAGTAGTCAGAAAACACTGTTGCATCAACAGCTAGAGATCCTTTAACATCCATATACTGTTGCCAATTAATGTTATAGACCTTTTGATAGAGGTCTTCTTCTTTAAAAACATTAAATGCCGTGATGGGTTTTAAAATTTTAATGGCAGTCCTACAGCATAGATTAGCCTTATACATAAAGCCAGTATCTCCTTCAAAAGAGACATTACGTACACCAATTTCTATATTAGAGGCTCCAAGTTGCCTTAGTTCTTGTGCTAATATTTCTTCTAGACCATATAAGGTCTTGGCAACCATTTTAAAATTTTTTGTCATAACTTTTCATTCATTCTCCTGCAAAAATACAGTATTTTAGCAGTGTAAAATCATACAATGCAAAAAGAAGATACAAGTTGGTTTGCCTCATGGTTTGACAGCCCATATTATCATATCTTATATAAAGATAGAGATGATAGTGAGGCTGCAGTTTTCATGGATAGACTCACACAACAATTACGCTTACACCCTAATAGTAAAATTTTGGATCTTGCTTGTGGTAAAGGGAGGCATTCTAGGTATTTAGCTAGTTTAGGGTATGATGTTACGGGTATAGATTTATCTAGCCAAAGTATTACATATGCCAAGAAATTTGAAAAAGAAAACTTACATTTTGAGGTACATGATATGTGCCTACCCTACAAAAAAGATTTCTTTACTAGTGTTTTTAATTTATTTACAAGTTTTGGTTATTTTGAAAACGAACAGGATAATTTACAAACCATCAAAGCTATTAAGGCCAACCTAGCAAACAATGGGGTGGCAGTTATAGATTTTTTAAATGTATCTTATGTAGCAGCAAATCTGGTAAAACAAGAAACTAAGGTGGTAGACGGTATTTCTTTTGATATCAAAAGAGAGATAAGTAATGGTTATATCCAAAAACACATTTCTTTTAGGGCAGATAATACACACTATCAGTACACAGAGAAAGTAAGAGCATTAACCTTAGAAGATTTTAAAAGTTATTTTAAAGATGTAGGCTTAGATTTAAAACAAACTTTTGGAGATTATCATCTAAATACTTTTGATGCTGCTACTTCTGAGAGATTAATTCTTATTTTTGGTGTATGATATATTTAGCTCTATTTTTTGCTGTATTTGTAGGGTATGGTGTTGCCTTACTTCTTAAAGAAAAAAATGCGCAACTGCTATCGTTGCCCCTTGCCTTTAGTGGTGCTTTTTTATTGGCAGTTACTTTGTTTGAATTACTACCAGAGGTCTATCAATCTACAAATGAGTATGTGGGGCCATTTATAATGGTAGGTATATTACTTCAAATCTGCTTAGAGTTTTTAAGTAAAGGTGCAGAGCATGGCCATATTCATATACATGCAAACCAAAAAAGTTTTCCTTGGCTTCTATTTATTAGCCTTTCTATACACGCTTTATTTGAAGGGTTTCCAATTACAGGGCACTCTAGCATGTTTATTGGTGTATTAGTACACAAGATTCCTATCGCAATGATACTTTCTTTCTTTTTTATTAAAGCAAAATATCCGCTTGTCACAATACTATCTTTTCTTTTCTTATTTGCTAGTATGACACCCCTGGGAAGTTGGCTTTCTTTAAACAGTCCAGAAGTAATGGTGTTTAAAGACGAGTTGAACGCAATATCAATTGGTATATTCTTGCATGTTTCTACTACTATTTTATTTGAAAGTAGTAAGGATCATAAATTTAATTTGGCGAAGCTTAGTACTATTATAGCGGCAATAGTGATTGCTTATTTTATATAAGCTCTAAATAGATACTCAAAAAATGGCAAATACTTCCTGCAAGTACAAAAAAGTGCCACAGTACATGATTGTATTTTAAAGAATTCCAGACATAAAAAAATATTCCAGCTGTATAAAACCCTCCTCCTGCTACTAGCAGAGAAATAGCTCTTGTAGAAACTACTTCTTGTAAGGCAGTAAAATCAAATACAATTAACCAACCCATCACAAGGTATAATAGCAAAGAAATTACCTCAAATTTACCTGTAAAAAATAATTTTAAAATAGTGCCAACAATTGCTATAGACCAAACAATACTAAACAACAATACTCCTTTGCTATGGCTTAAAAAAATGAGTGTGTAAGGTGTATAGGTTCCTGCAATTAATACATAGATACTAATATGATCTAGTTTTCTATAAAAGAGTTTTTTTACAGGTTCCTGGGTATGATGATATTTGGTAGAACAAAAATACAGCGTACAAAGGGAAATCCCATAAACACACACTGCAAAAATAGCCGTCATAGAAGTTGCTACTGTGGCAATCACTAATAGTAAAAAACCCAGCAAAGCAATTACAAAACCAAAGCCATGACTCCAGTAATTATACTTTTCTTCTTGTAGTGTTTGTTTTCGCATAATACTTGTGGTAAAGCTCAAAGAAACATAAAATATTGCAAATTATACATTGCTTTTTGCCTAACAAAAGAGATTTTAATTAACAAGAAAAAATCTCTATTTTTGAATTAAACCAACTTCTAATGAAAATTTACTTTATACTTATAATCTCTCTTGCTTTTAGCTTTTGTACTGACACAAAAAAGCAAGTACAGCAAACTACCACACAATCAAATAATGTGGAAACAAAAAAAGCTGAGCCCTTATTTTCTTTGTTAACTAGTGAACAATCTGGAATAAATTTTAACAATTTTAACATCGAGAATCAAGGGGCAAACTATTATCATTATGAATATTTTTATAATGGTGGTGGTGTAGCCACTGCAGATTTTAATAATGATGGGCTTTTAGATATCGTATTAACTGCAAACATGGCTCCAAACAGACTTTATATCAATAAAGGAGATTTAAAATTCGACGATATAACAGCTACATCTGGAATAAATTCAAAAACTGCAGATTGGTGTACTGGAGTAACTATTGTTGATATAAACAATGATGGCTTTCAAGATATTTTCATTTCCAGAGCAGGTTGGTTTAAAGACACTAATAAAAGTAAACTAACCAATCTTTTATTTATTAATAACGGAAATTTAACCTTTACTGAAAGTGCAGAAAAATACGGCTTCACAGATCAATCTAGATCAACACAGGCTTGCTTTTTTGATAAAGATAATGATGGAGATCTAGATGTATATATAATAAACCACCCTATAAAACATACTTCTTTTAATCAATCTACAATTACTGGAAAAGTATCCTACCAAGATAAAGGAGCAACATACAGTGATAGTGATAAACTTTATGAAAACCGTAACGGTACATTTGTAGATATCACAAAAAAATCAGGGCTTCAAAATGTAGCTTTTGGTTTGGGAGTAATCGCTGCAGATCTTAACAATGATGGATGGCAAGACTTGTACGTAGCCAATGATTATTCTAAACCAGATTATGTATTAATAAATCAAAAAAATGGTTCTTTTAAAAATGAATTATTTACAGCCCTAAAGCATATGTCAAAGTTTTCTATGGGCCTAGATATTGCAGATATTAATAATGACGGCTTACTAGATATTTTTAATTCTGAAATGCTTGGTAATGATAATTATTCAAAGAAGGTGAATATGGCGTCTATGAATCCAAAATTATACCAGGGTTTTGTTGATGCTAAACTTCATTATCAAGACATGCATAACAGCCTACAGTTAAACAATGGAAATGGAACCTTTAGTGAAATATCGTGGATGGCAAACATTGCAGAAACAGACTGGTCTTGGAGCCCCCTTTTTGCAGATTATGACAATGACGGATATAAAGATTTATTTGTTTCTAATGGTTACAAAAGAGATGTAATGAATAAAGATTACACCTCTAAAAATAAAGATAAAGGTGTTAAGAATCCAAAAATATTTGACATACTACAAGCAGAAATTCCTGTATCAAAAACCTATAATTACATATACCAAAACAATGGAGATCTAACCTTTAAAGATAAAAGTGCAGCATGGGGTCTTAAAGATGCAGCTTTAAACACAAATGGATCTGCTTATGCAGATTTGGACAATGATGGTGATCTTGATTTGGTATTAAACAACCTAAACGAACAAGCAGTAGTTTATAGAAACAATAACACAAAAAACAATTTTATAACCCTTGAGTTAAGAGATAAGACCACTATACCATATGGTGCAAAAGTTTCTATTTTAGATAAAGGAAAACAGCAATACTGGGAGCTAGCAAATGCTAATGGTTTTCAATCTCACTCAGATTCAAGAATTCATTTTGGTCTTGGAGCATCAAAAAATATAGATTCTATACTAGTCAATTGGCCAACTAAAGGATTGAGATTATATACTTCATTAGAAGTAAATAAGATACACCAACTCACTTTTAATGAAGGTACCCCTTTCTCTTTGAAAAAAGAAACCAAAAAAACATTAATGACCAATGTTACTGAAAAAATAAACATTAACAACAAACATAAAGAGTATGATTATGATGATTACATCAAAGAAATACTATTACCTCATAAGCTATCTCAAGAAGGACCCTTTATAGATGTTGCAGATGTAAACGCAGACGGCCTAGAGGATTTCTATCAGGGAAATGGTGTTGGCTATCCTGGAGTACTATACCTACAAAAGCCAAATGGAACGTTTATAGCATCAAACCAGAAAGATTTCAAAAAAGATAAAATGAGTGAAGATTTGGGCGTTTTATTTTTTGATTATGATAAAGATGGAGATCAAGATTTATATGTGGTAAGTGGTAGTAATGAGCATGATTTAAATAGCACCCTACAACTTGATAGATTGTATGAGAATGATGGCATAGGAAATTTCACAAAAACATCAGGTATTATACCAAGTGTATATGCCAGTGGAAGTTGTGTAAAAGCCGCAGATATTGACAATGATGGAGATGTAGACCTTTTTATAGGAGGATTTCAAACACCAGGGAACTATCCTCAACCTGGAGAGAGCCAACTCTTAATAAACAACAACGGTGTTTTTAAAAATGAAATTGTTAGCCGTACAGATAATATGAGCAGTATAGGTATGGTAAAGGACGCTGTATTTACAGATATAAATAACGACAACCAAAAAGATCTTGTAATTGTAGGACACTGGATGGCAATTGAAATTTACATAAACAATAATGGTGCTTTTACAAATCAAAGTAAAACTTATGGTACAGACAAAAATATCGGATGGTGGAATACAATAACTGCAACTGACACCAATAAGGATGGAAATATTGATTTATTGGCAGGTAATTTAGGAACCAACAGTAAGCACAAGGCTACAAATGAGCAACCATTTGTTATAATGGCCAAAGATTTTGACTCAAACGGAACCAATGATATCGCTTTAGGATATTATAATGACAACCAGCTATACCCAGTTAGAGGGCTACAATGCTCATCAGAACAAGTACCTAGTATAAAAGCAAACGTAAGTTCTTATGCAGAATTTGGGAGTCTCACTTTTGATCAGGTATACAGTAATTTTGACACAAACAATGCTGAAATACACAAAGCAACTTATTTTGAAAGTGCGATGTTACTAAACCAAAATAATCAGTTTACATTTAAAGCTCTACCAAAGAGATCTCAAGTGGCGCCTACAAATGGCATTTTAGTGCTAGATATTGATGGTAATGATACAAATGAAATTATAACGGTAGGTAATCAGTACCCTGTAGAGGTAGAAACCGGCAGGTATGATGCTCACATAGGTAGTGTAATGAGTAGTGATTTCAATACTATTTCTTTACAAAAATCTGGATTCTTTAATGACAAAGACGCAAGAGATATTGATGTAATTACTATTAAAGGAGTAAAACACATCATGGTAAGTAACAACAGAGATACTATCGAATTTTTTAAACTAAACTAAAATCTAACAAAAACACTAATGTATGTGTTGTTGATTTGTAGAGGTTCTAAAGGGAACATAGCTATAGCGAGGATATGCTAAAGTATCTGTTCCCTCTGTTATTAAAATCTTTTGATTAACATCTACATTTGAAAATATTTGTTTTTCTTGGTTTGACCAATGAATAATTATTTCTTTAATCGTTTCTTGTCCTATTCCAATTTCTTGTTGAAGTGAAGAAGCACCAAAAGAGCCCCCTGTAGAAACAGTTCTAAAAAGCACCCTGTTGTTATTAAGTTTAACTTCAATGACTGCTCCTATTGCAGAGGTATTCATTAAAGTTCCAAGCAGTTCAATTACAATCCAATTATTTTTGGATATTGGGTTTTCGTATAAAATATTAGTAAAAGTATCTCCTTGATAAGCACCTCCCATAACAGAGTAAATATCTTGATCACCGTCACGATCTATATCTGCAAATGCGATACCGTGCCCCTTTTGTATATGTCCAAAATTTCCAGCAGAGGTTATTTCCTCAAATCTTTCTCCTTGGATGTTTTTAAACATTCGGTTTGGAATTATGGTGCTAAAATCTGGTGCTCCAGTTCCTACGTAAAAATCTAGAAACCCATCATTATCAATATCACCAAAATTTGCACCCATTGCATAAAGAGATTTAGATATGCCATATTGTTTTGCAGATTCAGTAAACGTCTCATCACCATTATTTATGTAGAGACGAGGTTTTTCTGTAGTTGTATTAATATTTTGAATTTCACTGCTGTAGTCTTTCGCAACATCTCGCAAATGGTCCAAGTCATAACCGCTAACAAATATGTCTTGAAAACCATCATTGTTTACATCAAAAAACCAACAAGGAAAACTGTAGTGAGGTGATTGAGTTCCTGAAGATGAACTAATATTTTCAAAAGTTCCTTTATTATTTTTAAACAAATAGTTTTCGCCTCCCAAAACAGATATATATAAATCCTGCCAACCATCATTATTAATATCTCCCCAAGTTACACCTTTTATAAAACCGGTAATAGAATCAAAGCCATGCACTGACGCTACATTAGTAAAGGTTCCGTCTCCATTATTTTTAAATAGCTCACAAGGATGTACACCAGCACTAGCACTTGTTTCATTACCAATGAATAAATCTAAATTACCATCATTATCAAAATCTCCCCAACTGGCAGTTTGAGTAGGATGGTATGACAATAGCTTGGATGACCTTGTTACATCTGTAAAAGTGCCATCACCCATATTTTTTAATAGAGAATTAGGGTGACCTCCTTTTTTACCAAGCCAGCCCCCGCGTAGCACAAAAATATCATTATGACCATCATTATCATAATCGGCATGAATACTATTTAGTCCACTAACAATTCCAGATAAACCTGAATCGTAAGTTGCATTAATAAAACCACCTTTGGTGTCATTTAAAGACAAGTTAACAGAATCATCCATTGCGTAGGAGGTACTAAATATGTCTAAAAACCCATCTCCATTAAAATCATCTATACACGTACCGCCAGAAAGACCATTGTGCGCAACTCCGACATTCATAGCGATCTCATTAAAGAAAGGGAAATCACTTTGTTCATTAGCGCTTGGAAAAATAATTTTATGTCTTGAAGGAACCATCTCAGGGTAGTTTCCCAAGGTCATAAAAGCGAAATTAATAAACCATTTATATTTTTCGTTTGGAAAAGTGTCTTGTAATAGACTGTATATTTCTATCGCTTTTGTAGACCCAAATATAGCCTTATGATATCCTGGTTCTTGGAGTGGAATAATGCATGAAGATGAAGTATGGTTGGTTTGGCAATTTGTTTGTTCCCCTAACCTCAAATACGATAATGCCAATAATTCAAAAATAAGTGTATTCTGTTTTGTTAATCGTTGCTTAAGAGTGCTTTTGTCTAATTCAAGAAAGTTAGAAACTTCAGTAATACAGCCTTCACTGTTACCACTAGCAAGCAACTCTGTACAATACTTAAACCAAGTTGACATTTGTTGTTGTACAGATCCTTTGCCTAAATATTTTTTTAAAAATGTGGCTTTTTTTGAATTCCAGTGAAGATAATCCATAGGTTTTCCTTGAGAAACTAAAGCAGCTAACTCAGCAACCATTAATTGGGTTTCGCTAAGCTTGGCTACTTTTTCAACTTGGTTCACCACGGGAGGTGACTCTAAAATAGAAGCTTTTGTGTCTTTGCAAGAATTAAAAATAAATAAAATAAAGAAAATTATAAATGAGGGTTTTACAAGAAAAAAAGGGGGCATAAAAAAGTGTAATTTGTTAGTAGAATAATTTCAACAATCTTAACGAAAATTGAAAAGGAAATATAAAAACATGATGTAATTAGGAGCTAAATAGGAGAAAAATAGTAGTTTAAAAAGAGGGTTGTAGGATTAGAAATAAATTAACTTAAATACAAAATTTTTCATGGGATGTGTAAGCAATATTTTATTGAAATAAAATATAGATTTCACTTTTAAAATAAAGCTATGATGTGAATAATTAAAAAAAGCTAAAATAATTAAAGAGCAAGCAGGTTTAATCTATCAAGCTAGATAAACTATTTAAGAGGCAAAACAAGCTCCCTTTAAAAAGTTAAAGCTTCGAAACCTGAAGTTTCTCAACACTACTCACTCTTGTTCAAGTACGTATTGTTTTTTGAGAGTAATAAAAAGAATATAATGCAAACTGCTTTTAACACAGAAAAAATATCGAAGCCTTTGGCTTCTCACCACCACGATACTGGTATAATAATAGCCCCAATATATTGGTTGATTTTAGTGCAAAAAAAAAGATCCAATCAACTAAATGATTGG
>CAJWPZ010000032.1 GCA_913045325.1 uncultured Flavobacteriaceae bacterium
TTTTTTTATAGTCTTATAATTAATGATGCAACTCTTCTTCATTTTCCATCATTGGAACATCTTGTGGTATGAAGTCTTGACCTGGAATCATGTAATCTGTATCATCGCTATTTGGCTTAGAATAATCATATGCCCAACGATGTACCTCTGGAAGAGGACCATCCCAGTTTCCATGAATGTGCTTTACCTCAGCGGTCCATTCTAGGGTTGTAGATCTCCAAGGGTTTTTAGGCCCTATCTTTCCGTAGTACATAGAATGAATAAAGTTGTATAAGAACACTATTTGTGCCCCTGCTGTGATAATCGCAAATATGGTAATAACAACATTAACATCTGCTAGATCATCAAAATATGGAAAAGCAGTATTGGTATAGTAACGTCTTGGTAATCCCGCCATTCCTATAAAGTGCATAGGGAAAAACACACCATAAGAGCCAATAACGGTAATCCAGAAATGAACAAAACCTAGGTTTTTATTGAGCATGCGCCCTTCAAACATTTTTGGGAACCAGTGGTACACCCCAGCAAACAAACCGTAGAGTGCAGATATACCCATCACAAGGTGGAAGTGAGCTACTACAAAGTAGGTGTCATGAACATTAATATCTAGTGCGCTATCTCCTAAGATAATACCTGTTAATCCTCCAGTGATAAAGGTGGATACAAAACCAATAGAAAATAACATGGCAGGGTTCATCTGCAGGTTTCCTTTCCAGAGAGTTGTAATCCAGTTAAAAGATTTTACCGCAGATGGAATGGCAATAAGTAGGGTTGTGAAAGTAAATACAGATCCTAAAAATGGATTCATACCAGAGATAAACATATGGTGACCCCATACTACGGTTGATAGAAATGCAATGGCTAGAATGGAAGCTACCATCGCCCGGTATCCAAATACTGGCTTACGAGAATTTGTAGCTAATATTTCTGAAACCATACCCATGGCAGGAAGTATAACGATATACACCTCAGGGTGTCCTAGAAACCAAAATAAATGTTCAAACAATACGGGTGACCCTCCTTGGTTGTGTAACACCTCTCCAGCAATAAAAATGTCTGACAAGAAGAACGAAGTACCAAAGCTTCTATCCATAATAAGCATAAGCGCTGCAGATAAAAGTACGGGGAATGATACAATACCAATAATAGCTGTTACAAAAAACGCCCATATAGTAAGAGGAAGACGCGTCATACGCATTCCTTTTGTTCTTAAGTTGATAACCGTTACTACATAATTTAATGACCCAATTAATGAGGATGCAATAAATATTGCCATAGAAACTAACCAAAGCGTCATACCAGCTCCAGAACCTGGAATTGCTTGAGGCAATGCGCTTAATGGCGGATAGATAGTCCAACCTGCAGAAGCAGGACCTGCTTCAACAAATAAAGACATAAGCATAATTAAACTTGATAAGAAAAACATCCAATAAGAAACCATGTTCAAGAATCCTGATGCCATATCTCTTGCGCCTATTTGCAAGGGAATCAATAGATTACTAAAAGTACCACTAAGACCAGCGGTTAGTACAAAGAAGACCATGATAGTACCGTGAATGGTAACCAGTGCAAGATATACACTAGGGTCCATAACGCCGCCTTCTGCCCATTTACCCAGTAACATTTCAAATATTACAAATGGCTCTTCTGGCCAGGCAAGCTGCATTCTCATCAAAATAGACATCGCTATTCCAATAATACCCATAAACAAACCTGTGATAAGGTATTGCTTAGAAATCATTTTATGGTCTGTACTAAAAATATATTTAGTTACAAATGTCTCTTTGTGGTGATGCCCGTGATCATCTACTGCGTGTTCTTCTGCGTGTGCTGACATATCTTAGCTCGTTTTTTATTTGTTTAGGGATGTAGCAATGGTTGCTTGTTGTGCAATCCAAGCATCATACTGTTGTTGAGTTTCTACTATAATTTTCATCTGCATATTGTAGTGATTGGTACCACAAATCTTGTTGCAAAGCAATAGGTAATCAAACTCATAAGGCTCTAATGCTTCATCTCCTTTTGCAATTAATTCTATAGAGTTTTTTCTTCTGATGGTGTTAATTCTTCTCACTTTACCCATAACCTCTTCATCCAATCTCATTTGCTCTGTAGTAACAGAGGGAGTAAAAGCAAATTGTGTAATCATTCCAGGAACACAATTCATTTGTGCTCTAAAGTGTGGCATGTACGCAGAGTGAAGTACATCTTGAGATCGCATTTTAAATAATATTTTTCTCCCCAGGGGTAAGTGAAGCTCATTAACAACTACATCATCCTGTGCGTTTGGGTCTGAGGTATCTACACCCAATTGGTTTGCTCCTTCTATTAAACGCACATTGGCCTCACCAAGTGTATTATCTTCTCCACTATAACGAGCTCTCCAATCAAACTGATATGCATACAACTCAACAATCATTGGATCTTCATCTTCACTAACATTCATGATGTCTGTCCAGGTAAATAGACCATAGATAATAAGTCCTGCTAAAACAATTACAGGAATAACGGTCCAGATAAATTCTAGCTTATCATTATCTGCAAAATACAAAGCGCGGTTGTTTTTATTTCCTCTGTACTTGAAAGCGAAGTAGCTTAACAACCAAAGTGTAATAAACCCTACAAAGAAAATAAGTACCATAGAAATTAACCATAAATCGTCAATTCCTTGTCCATGTTCTGAAGCGGCTTTAGGTAATAAAACCTCGCCCCATTTCCAGAATGAAACAATTAATATAGCATAGGTAACAAACACAAACATGAGCATCAACCACCCGTTGACGTTATTGTCTTTATCTGAAGCTATCTCTGAAGACTCGCCTAATTCTTCTGGTGTTTTTGACATTCCAAAAATCTTACCCATCTGTAATACAGTGATTCCGAAGAGAATGATTACTAATACAATTAAAAATGCGGTCATCGTTATTGGTCTTCTAAATAATTAATTAATAATGATAATTCTTACTTTCTTTCATGAAAGGATTGTTCTTTAATAGTAATGGTGCTTTTGTTAATGCTGTAAAAACAACAAGAATAAAAAGACCCAGGAAAAATAACATAGAACCAATTTCTGGAATTCCAATAAACCAACTTTTTCCAACTGTTGCGGGCATAACCATTACAAAGATATCTATGTAATGTCCAACTAATATTACAATACCTGTTAAAACTACAAACCAATTAACACGTTTATAATCACTATTCATTAACAGCAATAAAGGAAACAGAAAGTTTAATATCAACATACCAAAGAATGGAGTGTTAAAATCCTCGATACGCGTCATAAAATAAGTAACCTCCTCAGGAATGTTTGCAAACCAAATCAACATAAATTGAGAGAACCATAGGTAGGTCCAGAAAATACTGAAACCAAACATAAACTTAGCCAAATCATGGATATGACTATCGTTTACAATCTCTAGGTACCCTTGAGACTTCAAAAAGATTGTTATTAAAGCAATAGTTGTAATGGCACAAACCATCATACCAGCAAGAACGTACCAACCAAATAAGGTAGAGAACCAATGCGGGTCAAAACTCATAATCCAATCCCAAGACATCATAGACTCGGTGTACAAAAAGAATACTAAAAATCCTGCTGAAATTCTAAACGTTTTTGTGAAGTTACTATGGTCATTGGCTTGAGCAGTATCTCCAGCTCTTGAAAACTTTACTGCAAAGTAGCGGTAAGTGATCCATCCCCCTAAAAATATAGCCGCTCTTATAAGCATCCATGTTCCGTTAAGCCAACTAGCTTTACCTTGAAGTAATTTGTCATGAGCTACAACTTCTGGGTCTGCCCATACAAATAGATGATTGATATGGAATCCTGATAACCCCAATAAGACAAACATGATAATACCTCCAGGTACTAGGTAGGCAGTAACAGCTTCCATTACTCTAAAAAGTACTGGAGACCAACCAGCCTGTGCGGCAAAATTTACTGCATAAAAAGCCAGGGCTCCTAAAGCAATCATAAAGAAAAAGAAACAAGCTACATACAAAGCAGACCAAGGTCTGTTTTGTAGTTGATGTAAGGTATGCTCTAAATGTTTTTCCTGGTCTGCAGCACTATGAGAAGCTCCATGAGCTTGTTCGCCATGAGCAGTAGCAGATGCATCGTGACTTTCTGTAGCAGTATCTTCACCGTGATCATCACCATGTGCTGCCATCATTTCTTTTACCTCTGCGGTAGATCCTGGAGCAGACAAAAACCCTGCACCAATACCGACAGCGCCAATCACCATCAAAATGACTGCAAATAATTTAAGTTTACTAGGTAGCGTATAATTCATATCTATGCTATTCTATTGTTCTTTTAATTAGTATGTTTCTTCGTTATTCGTTTCAGAAACAGGAATCTCTTCCACCTCAACAATCACAGGAACACTCAATGGAGTTCCTTCTAATGTTGCTTTTAAATTCATAACATGTTGGGTGATTTGCCAACGTTCTAGCTCATTGGTTTGAGAGGCATAAGAACCCATAGAGTTTAACCCATACATTTGTACATGATAAACACCACCGTCATTAATTAATCTTCCAGCAGCAGCGTAGCTTGGAATCCCTAAAATCTTTTCACGCTGCATTAAAATACCGTTTCCATCTCCTTTGTCTCCATGACAAACAGCACAGAATATGGTATATAATTCTTTACCTGCGTCCAGATTTTTTTGAGTAACCTCTAATGGATTTTTCAAATCTTTCTTGGCAGCATCTGAGCCTTTTGTTGTATCAGGATATTCATAAGGAGCATAGCCTCTTGGGACGGTTCCTAAAACAGGTAACATCGCTTCTTGCTTTCCTGGGAAAACTTCATATTCACCATAGGTTTTATATCCTACAGGCTCATACATATTTGGCATATACTGGTAGCTAGGCTTTGTATCACCTCCGCAAGAAACCAATACTATCATTGCTACTAAAGCAATACTTATATGGAGTATGTTTTTCATATTAATGATCATCATCAGGTTCTACTATACTAATTTCTACGGCTCCTGTGTCTTTAAAAAATTTAGACATTTTGTCTATATCGTGATTTGCTGTATCAACGGCCATTAAAAAATGATCGTCTGTTGTTCTTACATCTGGATTTTCAGCTTTTTTAAATGGCCATAGTTTACTTCTCATATAAAAAGTAAGCACCATTAAATGGGCAGCAAAAAACACTGTCAATTCAAACATAATTGGAACAAAAGCAGGCATGTTTTCTATGTAACTAAAACTTGGTTTACCACCAATATCTTGAGGCCAATCTTCAATCATGATAAAATTCATCATCGTGGTTGCTACTGTAAGACCTACAATACCGTACATAAAAGCCGTAATGGCAATACGTGTAGGTTCAAGACCCATTACTTTGTCTAGCCCGTGCACCGGAAAGGGTGTGTAGACTTCTTCGATATTATATTTTGCTGCGCGCGTTTGTTTCACTGCGTGCATTAGTATATCATCGTCGTTATAAATTGCATGTATCACTTTGGAAGCCATACTAGTTGTTTTTAAGTTTAGAAGCTTGTCCTGCCCAATCGTCGCGTTTAGCTTTTCCTGGTAACTCGCCTAATATTTCATCGAATAAATCGTAATCTTCATTGGTCATTCTACCTATCTGCTGAAAAGTAAATAATCCCATTGCGTTTAGTTTCTTTTGTAAAACTGGACCTACACCTGTAATTTTCTTCAAATCATCAGCAGTTTGTGTGTCAGCATTAAAGGCTCCTAACTTATTCAACAAGGCGCTTAGTTTACTTTGGTCATAACTACTTTCAGGGGCTACTGTTTTTGTAGTGCTCTTATGAGAAACATTAGATGCAACAGCATCATAGTGCTTCACATCATCTCCATGGGTTGCACGCAAACTCTTGTATTTTGAACCAGAACTTTTCAATATAGATTTCACTTCAGCCTGAGCAATTACAGGGAAGGTTCTGGCATATAGTAAAAACAATACAAAGAAGAATCCTATGGTTCCTATAAAGATTCCTATATCAACAAAAGTTGGTGAGAACATGGTCCAAGAAGATGGTAAGTAATCACGATGTAATGAGGTAACAATAATTACAAAACGCTCAAACCACATCCCTATGTTTACCACAATAGAGATAAAGAAAGAGAACATAATACTTGTACGTAATTTTTTAAACCACATAAACTGCGGAGAGAATACATTACAAGTCATCATAGCCCAATATGCCCACCAATAAGGCCCTGTGGCTCTGTTTAAAAAAGCATACTGTTCGTACTCTACTCCAGAGTACCATGCAATAAACAGCTCTGTAATATATGCCACACCAACAATAGAACCTGTAAGCATGATAACAATATTCATAAGCTCAATGTGCTGTATGGTAATGTAATCCTCAAGTTTAGACACTTTTCTCATTATGATTAAAAGTGTATTTACCATTGCAAAACCAGAGAAAATTGCTCCAGCTACAAAGTATGGAGGAAAAATAGTAGTATGCCATCCTGGAATTACTGAAGTAGCAAAATCAAAAGATACAATGGTGTGTACAGAAAGTACAAGTGGTGTAGCCAAACCTGCCAATACTAGAGATACCTCTTCAAAGCGTTGCCAGTCTTTTGCACGTCCACTCCAACCAAAAGACAAAATACTGTAAATCTTTTTTGTAAAAGGAGTTACTGCTCTATCACGAATCATGGCAAAATCTGGTAGTAATCCTGTCCACCAGAAAACCAGTGATACCGATAGGTATGTAGAAATTGCAAATACATCCCACAATAAAGGAGAGTTAAAGTTTACCCACAAAGAGCCAAATTGATTTGGAATTGGCAATACCCAGTATGCTAACCATGGACGTCCCATGTGTATAATTGGGAACAAACCTGCTTGTATTACAGAGAAGATAGTCATCGCTTCTGCAGAGCGGTTAATTGCCATTCTCCATTTTTGACGGAAGAGTAACAGTACAGCAGAAATCAAAGTTCCTGCATGACCAATCCCTACCCACCATACAAAGTTGGTAATATCCCAAGCCCAACCTACGGTCTTGTTTAATCCCCAAACTCCAATACCAGTAGTTACGGTGTAAATAATACAACCTAATCCCCATCCAAATGCAACAAGAGCAATAGTGAATACAATCCACCATGATTTGTTGGCTTTACCTTCAACAGGAGCGGCTACATCGATTGTTACATCGTGGTAGCTCTTATCTCCTATAATCAAGGGTCTTCTTATAGGTGCTTCGTAATGCGACGCCATACTTTATATACTATTTCTTAGTTAGTTACGCTTCTTTTATATTTCTTATTTTAGTTTGGTAAACCACATTTGGTTTGGTACCTACCGCTTCCAACAAATGGTAAGCTCGGTCATCTTTTACCAACTCTGAAATGACACCACCTTCTTCATTCACATCACCAAAACGCATTGCCCCAGACTCACAAGCTGCAGAACACGCACAGGCATCATTAAACTCTCCTTTTGCCACTGGACGTCCATCCCGTTTTGCCTGTAAAATAATTGCTTGGGTAGACTGGATACAGAAGGAACATTTTTCCATAACCCCTCTAGAACGAACGTTCACATCAGGATTAAGGACCATTCTTCCTAGATCATTATTCATGTGGTAATCAAACTCATCATTCTCATTATACAAAAACCAGTTAAAACGACGTACTTTGTAAGGACAGTTGTTTGCACAATATCTTGTACCTACACAACGGTTATATGCCATATGGTTATGCCCTTGTCTACTATGTGAGGTTGCCGCTACTGGACAAACCGTCTCACATGGAGCATGGTTACAATGTTGGCACATTACTGGCATAAATGCCACTTGTGGATTGGCAGATGGATCTTCCATTTCTGCAAACTGAGATAGTGACTCACCAAGGCCAGACATATTTATTTTCTTATCTTCATCTTGTTCAAAACTCTCTTCAGAAGAATAGTACCTGTCAATCCGCAACCAATGCATGTCTCTACTTTTACGCATTTCTTGCTTACCTACTACTGGAACGTTGTTCTCTGCATGACATGCAATCACACATGCACCGCAACCCGTACAGGAATTTAAATCTATAGACAAATTAAAGTGATGGCCTATGGAGCGGTCAAAAGATGTCCATAAATCTGCCTCTGGAGACGTAACAGGAATCTCTTCGTGATCTCTAGAGACCTTAGGCATTGGATTCCAATCCAACTCTCCCTCGTGATTTCTTTTTGTAGTATTAAATACCTCCAATGTAGTTTCACGAATAATATCTCTACCCATCATCGTGTTGTGCAACTGTACACAAGCAAACTCATGCATTCCAGTTGTTTTTTCTAATCTAACACGTTGTACTGAAGAGAAATTATCATAAAATGCATAAGCATTTACACCCGTTTGCATTTCTTGTTGAATAGCGGCTGTTTTACCATAACCAAGCGCTAAACCAACAGAACCTTTTGCTTGTCCTGGCTGGATTAAAACAGGTACATTATTAATAACTACATCATCCATTTTTATATTTACATAGCTACCGTTTAAACCACCATTCGCTACATTTTCATTTATAAGACCCATCGCACTTGCATCTGCTTTTGAAACAGTTACATAGTTATCCCACGATGCTCTTGTAATTGGATCTGGCATTTCTTGCAGCCAAGGGTTATTAGCCTGTTGCCCATCACCTAAACTTGTTTTTGTATATAATGTAAGCTCTAATGTACCATCTTGTGAAGTATTATTTAGCGCCGCATTTGATGTGCTATTTTCAAGAGGTGTTTTTCCTGTTGAAATCTCCTCGTTTAAGACTTTTTCTGAAGATGTAACTACCCCAGCCTCTAGTGCTTTATTCCAAGTGGTTCCTGCCAATACTCCAGACCAAGTGTCTTTAATATAATCGTTATATTTTGTAGTATTTCCTGTCCAGGTCAATAAGCAATCTTGAAACTGTCTTGTATCAAATAAAGGACGAATGGTAGGTTGCATTAAACTAAAAGAACCTTTTTTGATTTGTACATCTCCCCAAGATTCTAAATAATGAGGCGTTGCGGCAACCATTTGTGCTAATGCTGCTGTAGTGCCTTTCTTCATTGAAAATGCCAATGACATTTCTAGTTTTTGATATGCTGGTGCAAATTTCTCACTGTTTGGAAATGAATACACAGGGTCAACACCTACTGTAATCAATCCTTTAACAGACCCATCTATAACACCCTGCATCACTGAAGCTACTGCTGTAGCGCTACCTTGACGTGTCATTATTGGAGAAACAGCATCCATTACAACGCTATTTGCATTTACTTGAAGCGCGATTCTCTGGGCTTCGACACTTGGTAGTCCAGTAACGATAACACCTTTATTTCCTGCGTTTGCTAATTGTACTTTTGCACTAGCAACTGCTTTAGCTATTTTTTCTGGAAGACCAGAAACACTGCCGCCTGCTAGGGCTTTTAATACTTGTAATTGTTGTGATGGGGTTGCGGGTACACGCTTATCTGCATTGGCTCCAGTCAATGACATATTTGCTTCAAAATGAACATGGCGAGACATTTTACCATTGGTTGGTACATGACCTTTTGCGTAACCAGCATCATAACCTCCACCTTGCCAATCTCCCAATAAATCTGCTCCTACAGACACAATTACTTCAGCCTTACTAAAGTCATAATCTGCCATTGCTCTTATCCCGTAAACCGCTTGAAATGCATCTAACGCTTCAGAACAAGAAACTGTATCGTACACTACATGACGTACGTTTGGAAATTTGCTAGTAAATTCTTTAATTAATTTTGAGGTAGATGGACTCGCAAAAGTTTGAGTCAATAAAACAACATCTTTACCCTGCATCTGGTTTAGTTTTCCTGCAACAGCTGTATCAAAATCTGTCCAAGAAACATCTTTACCAGCAAGTTGTGGTGCTTTTAATCTGTTGTTATCATACAATGACAATACAGAGGCATGTACTCTAGCGTTTACACTACCACTATGCTTAGATTGATCATTACGCTCTATTTTAATAGGGCGGCCCTCACGGGTTTTAACAAGTACATTTGCAAAATCAAAACCATCTGCTATGGTACTTGCATAATAATTTGCTATACCTGGAACGATTTCATCTGGCGCAACAACGTAAGGAATTGATTTAATTACGGGTCCTTCACAAGCAGCCAATGATGCTGCAGCAGTTGTAAAACCAACGTACTTTAAGAAATCACGACGCGTAGTTGAAGAAGCCTCTAAGGTTTCTTTATCACCCAAAAACTCATCTGTTGGTATGTCCGTAACAAATTCGTTTTGCTGTAACGCCTCAACAATAGTGCTGTTTTCATCTAGCTCCTCAACACTTTTCCAGTATTTCTTGTTTGATGCCATATTATATAATTTCGATGTGCGAACTAGGTTTCTTATTCTGAAATACTAAACTTCAATCTAGAATCGTTTTTCGTTTTAAAATTTTTAATTTATTATAATTGAATTAATAGTGACACTTACCACATTCCAATCCACCCATTTGCGCGGCTGTTAATTGCTCTACCCCATATTTCTTCGATAACTCTTCATGAATTTTATTGTAGTAATCATTGCCTTGAACCTTGACGTTTGTTTCACGGTGACAATTAATACACCAACCCATTGTTAAGGGAGAGTACTGGTACATAATTTCCATTTCCTCAACAGGACCGTGACATTTCTGACAATCTACACCAGCAACAGTAACGTGTTGTGAGTGATTGAAATAAGCAAAGTCTGGTAGGTTGTGAATACGAACCCACTTCACTGGCTCTGTCTCCCCAGTATAGTTTTGGTTGTCTTCATCCCAACCAACAGCTTTGTATAGTTTTTGAATTTCTTTATTGTAATCTACTCCAAACTCAGCAAGACCTTCTGCTTGAACACCTTCTGCAACCTCCCCAATACTCTTGTGACAGTTCATACAAACGTTTAATGAAGGAATACCAGAATGCTTACTTTTTCTTGCAGATGAGTGACAATAATTACAATCAATCTCATTAGAACCGGCATGAATTCTGTGTGAGTAATGAATGGGTTGAACAGGAGCATATCCTTGATCTAAACCAACACTCATAAGCCCGCCATATATAAAATATGCAGAGCCTAATAAAAATATAACCGCGGTTACTAATAGTAAAAATTGATTTTCTATAAATGATTTCCAGATAGGCTTTCTATGTTCTCTAACGGGAAGAGCAATGCCATTGGCAACTGCAAATTTGTTTAATGTTTTTGTTACTAAAAATAGTATGGTGACCAAAAGTAAAAACACAAAAGTAAGTATCCCTAGTATGATGTTGTTTGAAACGCCACTTCCAGAACCTGCCGCTGCGGCACCTGGCAAAGGAGCTGGAGCTACTGAGACCTTTTTCTCTGTATAGGTATAGGCTATTAGATTATCGATATCTGTGTTTGACAAACCAGGAAAGGCATTCATTGCAGATTTATTGTACTCTTCGAAAATAGCATTGGCACGAGAATCGCCAGTGGCAATTAAGGCTGCACTGTTTTTAACCCAACTATACAACCACTCTTTCTCATACTTATCTCCAACTCCATACAAAGCAGGACCCGTTGCCTTTTTGTATAGTTTGTGACAAGCAGCACAATTTGCCTTAAATAATTTTTCACCCAGAGCAGCATCACCACCATTGGCAGAAATTGCAGCAGTATCATCTGCTGGAGTAGCTTGAGCCAATACATTTTTAGATAACAATAGCGCGAGGGCTAAGGCTACTACTGACAAAATTGAAGAAAGTCTTTTTAAATTCACCTTTTGCATACTAATTTTTAATTTTCGTCAATAGTTTGGCACGTAATTGGTTTGCCATTTATCATAAATATCAAGCCCTTTACGATGCCATAAATAACTGTGCAAAAATACTACATAAAGACCAAATTTGAAATTTAATTATTTTGTATAATCTTAATTTATAATTGTTCTAAATAATAAATTTAGACTTCAACAACAGAAACTCTTGTACATTTGCAATAACAACTATATTCTATGAAAAAGCGCAACACATTTAACCTATTTATTATCAGTATTTTACTTGTTTTTTTAACACAATTCTCTTTCGCTCAACCTGGCACTATTACCATAAATGCTGATGCTCAAATAAATGATTTACTCACCATAAAAAAGAGTTTAGAAAGCGAAAATAAAATGGCTCAGGGCTACACCATCCAGTTATTTTACGGGAATAGTGAAATGGCAAAGACAAACCTAAGAAAATACAGAAATACCTACTCAACTTGGCCTGCGTCTATAGAATACGAAACGCCAAATTATAAGGTGTGGGCAGGTAATTTTTCCACAAGAATTCAGGCAGACAGAGCATTAATTGAAATCAAAAGAAGGTTTTCTGGAGCTTTTGTACTAGAAAAAAAATAAAACACTCTTCAATAAAAAAGCGCTAGATTCATACATGAATCTAGCGCTTTTTTATTGTTGAAATTATGATAGTGTTTCGTGTTATTTAAGTTTTTTCTTCACAGCTATTTCGTGGAAACTCTCTATAACATCACCTTCTTTGATATCATTGTAGTTCTTCACTTGCATACCACAATCATATCCTTTGGCAACTTCTTTAGCATCGTCTTTAAATCGTTTAAGACTGTCTAACTCTCCAGTATATATTACTACACCCTCACGTATTAAACGTATTCCTGCGTTGCGAATAATTTTTCCTGTGATTACCATACAACCTGCAATGGTTCCTACTTTAGAAATCTTAAAGGTTTCGCGTATTTCTGCAGTACCTGTAATCTCCTCTTTCATCTCTGGAGACAACATTCCTTCCATTGCATCTTTGAGGTCATTGATTGCCGCATAGATGATACTGTAGGTGCGGATATCGATCTCTTCTTTATCAGCAATTTGCCTAGCATTACCCATTGGCCTTACATTAAACCCAATAATAATAGCATCTGATGCAGAGGCCAATAGCACATCACTCTCCGTAATAGGACCAACGGCTTTATGTATAATATTTACCTGAATCTCTTCGGTAGATAATTTCTGTAGACTATCTGTCAAGGCCTCTACAGATCCATCAACATCACCCTTCAAGATAATGTTAAGTTCTTTAAAGTCTCCAAGTGCGATACGACGTCCAATTTCATCTAAAGTGATATGACGCTGTGTACGAACAGATTGCTCACGCTGTAATTGAGTACGACGACCTGCAATATCTTTTGCTTCACGCTCGTCATCAAATACATTAAATTTATCTCCTGCTTGAGGCGCTCCTGTTAAACCTAAAATAGAAACTGGTGTTGAAGGTCCCGCTTCACTTACTTTCTTACCTCTCTCATCATGCATGGCTTTTACCTTACCACTGTGCTGACCCGCCAGAACGTAATCTCCAATTTTAAGGGTACCTCCTTGAACTAAGATTGTGGATACATATCCTCGCCCTTTATCTAAGAAAGCTTCTACAATGGTACCATTTGCAATTTTATCTGGATTGGCTTTTAGCTCTAAAAGTTCTGCCTCTAACAATACTTTTTCAAGTAATTCTGGCACACCCGCTCCTGTTTTTGCTGAAATATCATGAGATTGTATCTTACCACCCCAATCTTCAACAAGAAGATTCATTTGCGCTAATTGTTCTTTAATTTTTTCTGGATTAGCATCTGGCTTATCTATTTTATTGATTGCAAACACAATTGGTACTCCTGCCGCTTGGGCATGACTAATTGCCTCCTTTGTTTGTGGCATAATAGCATCATCTGCTGCCACTACAATAATAGCTAAATCTGTTACTTGTGCACCCCTTGCACGCATGGCTGTAAAGGCCTCGTGACCAGGTGTATCAAGAAAAGCCATTTTTTGGCCATCTTGCAATTCTACACCATAGGCGCCAATATGCTGGGTAATACCCCCAGACTCTCCTGCAATTACATTCTCTTCACGGATATAATCAAGCAACGATGTTTTACCATGATCAACATGACCCATCACCGTTACAATAGGAGCTCTTACTTGCAAATCTTCTGGAGCGTCTTCTACCTCTTGTATAGACTCTTCAATATCTGCAGTAATAAATTCTACTTCATATCCAAACTCTTCTGCAACAATAGAAATCGTTTCTGCATCCAAGCGTTGGTTCATTGTTACCATCATACCCAAAGACATACATGCAGATATAATTCCTGTAACAGGAGTATCCATCATGGTAGCTACTTCACTAGCGGTAACAAACTCAGTCACTTTTAAGACCTTGTTATCTATTGCTTGTTGTGCTAATTCATCTTCTGTTTTTTGACGATGAATATCACGTTTCTCTCTTCTATGCTTAACTCCTTTTCCTTTAGAAGATTTTCCTTTAAGCTTCTCTAAGGTTTCCCTTACTTGTTTTTGGATGTCTTCCTCTGTAGGCTCTGCTTTTGGGACATTGGCTCTTTGAACCACTCTTCTTACTGGGCCTCTTTTCTCTCTTGTATTTGCTGCAGAACCACCCTTTGGAGCTTCTTTAGTAATACGACGTCTACGTCCTTTTTTATCTCCTGGTGCTCCTGGAGCTGGTTTTTTCTTTTCTGGTTTTTTAAATTGAGTTAAATCAATTTTTTGTCCTGTAAAGTTAGGACCATTTAATTTTTTATATTGAGTAGTCACCGATTCATCAACAACAGCAGGTGTTGGTTCAGCTTCTTTAGTAGCTGGTGTGTCTTTTTTTGTTTTTACAGCCTTTGCAGCCTCCTTATCAAGTGGAGTTGCAGTCTTTTTAAGGGGTGTATCTTGTTGGGTATTTTCAGGTGCGGCAGGCGCAGCAACTTTCGCTTGCTTATCATCTGGCTTATCCTTAGAAATTTTTGGCGCTACAACTTCTTTTTGTTTTGTCTTTACGTTACCCTTGACATCAAGATCAATTTTTCCAACTTTTTTAGGGCCTTTCAAAGTTGCTTTTGCCTCAATAACTTTCTGTGCAGCAGCTGCAGCAGCTTTTTCTGCAGCGAGGGCATCAGCGGCAATTTTTGCAGCAGCATCAGCTTCTGCTTTACGCTTCTCTTGCTCTTCGCGTTCACGTTCGCGATCATTAAAGAGTTCTTCTTTCTCTTTACGTTTCTCTTCGCCTACTTCTTTGGACTCTACTTTTTTCTCTTTGTCCTTTGCAAATCCCTCTGACAAGAGTTTATATTCTGTATCAGAAATTTTTGTAGTCGGGCGCGCCTCTATGTCTATGCTTTTAGATTTTAAAAAATCTACAGCACGATCAAGAGAGATGTTAAACTCCTTAAGTACCTTATTGAGTCGTATCGATTTTACTTCAGCCATAAAAATGCTTGTCTGTTCTTTTTAACTACTTTTAAATCTTGATGATAAAAATACTACTATGTATTCTACTCGGCAAATTCTTCTTTCAATATATTGATAACCTCTTGAATTGTTTCCTCCTCAAGGTCGGTACGTTTCACTAGGTCATTAAAATCATAATCTAATACACTCTTAGCTGTATCAAGGCCTATCTTGCTAAATTCTGCAATGATCCACTCATCGATCTCATCACTAAATTCGCTTAATTCTACATCTTCCTCTGCTCCTTCACGCAACACATCAATTTCATATCCAGTTAATTGACCTGCAAGTCTAATGTTGTGACCTCCACGACCAATAGCCTTACTTACCTCCTCAGGACGTAAAATCACCTCAGCACGCTTGGTTTCTTCATTAATCTTAATAGAAGTTACCTTAGCAGGGCTTAGGGCACGTGTTATAAATAAGTTTAAATTAGTGGTGTAATTAATTACATCAATATTCTCATTACCTAATTCACGAACAATACCGTGTATTCTAGACCCTTTCATACCTACACAGGCACCAACAGGATCGATACGATCATCATAGCTCTCTACGGCTACTTTCGCTTTTTCTCCAGGAATACGCACCACTTTCTTAACAGTGATTAAGCCATCAAATACTTCTGGAATTTCTTGTTCAAACAATTTCTCCAAAAATACAGGATTCGCACGTGACATAACAATGGCAGGCTTGTTTCCTTTTAACTCAACACTCTCAATAATTCCGCGAACGTTATCTCCTTTTCTAAAAAAGTCTGAAGGGATTTGCTTGTCTTTTGGCAAGATAATCTCATTTCCTTCATCATCCAACAATATAATTGCTCTGTGACGAATGTGATGCACCTCTGCCGTGTAGATTTCACCTTCTAAGTCTTTAAATTGCTTGTAGATGATAGTATTGTCATGCTCATGTATTTTTGAAATCAAGTTCTGTCTTAATGCTAAGATAGAACGACGTCCTAACTGCATTAGCTTCACTTCTTCAGAAACATCCTCGCCAACTTCAAAATCGTCCTCGATTTTTCTAGCCTCAGTTAATGATATTTCCTCGTTGGGATCCATCACGTCTTGATCTGCAACAACCACTCTGTTTCTCCAAATCTCTAAATCTCCTTTGTCTGGATTTACAATAATATCAAAATTATCATCACTCCCGTATTTTTTCTTTAGAGCATTTCTAAAAACATCTTCAAGTATCGCCATCAGGGTTACTCTATCAATCTGTTTATCGTCTTTAAATTCTGAAAACGAATCAATTAACGCTAAATTTTCCATATCATTTTAATTAAATGTTACCATAACTTTTGCTTCTACAATATCTGTGTAAGGAAGTACCGCTTGTTTTTGAACCGTTACCTTTCCTTTTCCAACAGGTTTTGGCTCCCGAGCTTTCCACTCTAGGGTTACCTGGGTATCTGTTGTTTGTGTAATCTTACCTTCTATGGTTTGGCCCTGTGTTGTTTTTACCTGCAGGTTTCTACCTAGATTTTTCTTGTACTGCCTAGGCAAGCTAAGTGGGCGCGAAACGCCCGCAGAAAGAACATCTAGAGAAAAATCTTCTTCTTCTCTGTCTAAATTATGCTCTATAGCCCTGCTTATTGCAATACAATCTTCTACTTTTACTCCCTGATCACCGTCTATAATAACAGCAATCTTATTATCTGAAGCAATTTCCATATCAATTAAGAACAAATGGGTATATTCTTTTAATGCTTCATTTAATAACTGGGTGACTTTTTCTCTCATTAAATTTTGGTTATAAAAAGAGGGGACTAGCTGTCCCCTCCTTTTTTCATCATAATTTCTGTGCAAATATAGTACTTTATTTGAAATTAAAAAACCCTAGCGGGGCACATTAATTTTTTGTATCTTCATGTAAGAATTTTTTTTATTAATCTTAATATACAGCCTATGAAACGCATCCTTGTTCCAACAGATTTTTCATCACAAGCAGAAAATGCATTAAAAGTAGCTGTAGAGATTGCAACCAAGCACAATAGTGAAATTTACCTCTTACACTCTTTAGACATGCCCTCTCAAATTCGCGGTGTACAAAACAATGCAAGCATGCCAGAGTCTTTATACTTTATTAAACTGGCAGAAAAAAGCTTTGAAGCGCTTTTAAAAAAAGACTATCTAGGCCCAATTGAGATACATGAAGCCATTGGGCATGACCAAATATATAGTGATATTAATAGAACCGTAGAAGAAAAAGACATTGACCTTATTGTTATGGGATCTCATGGGGTTAACGGCTTTAAAGAACTTTTTATAGGTAGTAACACAGAAAAAGTTGTGCGCACTGCCAACATACCTGTTTTGGTGATCAAAAACGAGCATACAGATTTTAACATTAAAGACTTTGTTTTTGCTACAGATTTTGGAGAGGAGAGCCGTTGGAGTTTTACCCAGGCACAAAAATTTGCTAAAGCCATGGATGCCAAAATGCATTTACTATACGTAAACACACCTGCAGGCTTTAAAACTACAGAACAGGCAAATAGTCTCATGCAAGATTTTATTAAAGACTCTAAAGAAGAAAACCACACCATTAATATACATAACGCCTACTCTGTTGAGGATGGTATTTTGCAGTTTGCTAAAATGAAAAACGCAAAACTAATAGGAACAAGTACCCATGGCCGCAAAGGACTTTCTCATTTTTTTAATGGTAGTATAAGCGAGGATTTAGTAAACCACGCTAACATGCCTGTAATTACCTTTAGGATACAATAATTACATCCTTATAGTTGGCATAAAAAAAACATCCTTACTAGATATAAAGGCATGAAAAAACCCCAGATAGAATTTCTATCTGGGGTTTTTTAAACTGTACTGAATGCTACTTAATTGTTGTGCAAAGTAACTGTACCGTAAGTACCAATATCCACTTTAGGGACAGAAGCATTATAGGTTGTGTTAATTACATCAAT
>CAJWPZ010000033.1 GCA_913045325.1 uncultured Flavobacteriaceae bacterium
TGAATGGCATCTGCCAAACGGTTGTAAAAATCTTCATCCTCTTTTAAAATGACACGGTCAATAACTAGTTGAATGCTCTTGGGAGTTAAAGTATCTTCCAGTTCATCTATACGGAGCACCTTATTATCTAGTTTTACACGCGCAAAGCCTTGTTGGGCTAATGCTTTGGTTTTATTGTCTAAGGAGCGCCCTTTTTCCAGCACAATAGGGGCCAGCAAAAGGAGTTTGCTTCCTACCGCAAATGTCTTTATGTATTTTATAACATCTGAAACCGTATCTTTTTTAACCTCCAAATTACTTACCGGAGAGTAGGTTCTTCCAATACGGGCAAATAATAATTTTAGATAATCATAAATCTCTGTTGAGGTACCAACGGTAGATCTTGGGTTTGTCGAATTTACTTTTTGCTCTATAGCGATGGCAGGAGAGATTCCTTTTATGCTGTCTACTTTTGGTTTGTTGAGCCTTCCAAGAAACTGTCTTGCATAACTAGACAGGCTTTCTACATACCTCCTTTGTCCTTCAGCATATAAGGTATCAAAGGCCAATGATGATTTACCACTACCAGAAAGCCCAGTGATTACAACAAGTTTGTTGCGAGGAATCACTACATCTATGTTTTTAAGGTTGTGCAGCTTAGCACCTTTTATTATGATATTTTCTTTTGGATCTAGTGGTTGGGTTTTCAATGTAAAGCCTAGTTAAATGTGGGTTTTCACAAAGATAACATAATGCTATTTGTATCACACAAAGCAGCGAGTTTTAAGTTATTTTTAATAAAAACGTCATTTTTATTTTGAATTGTAAACATAATGTACTTATATTTACCACTTACACCTATGTAAACTAAAATCCTTGCCTATAGCATATTTTTACTTTTTTTAATTTTACGACAACAACTATTTGACCCTATTTTTATAGTTGTTCACTTAAAAAGTACTGATATGAAAAAAAGCAAATCTACAGATGCGGTTTTAGTAACCGCGTACCTACAAGGAGACGAGTCTGCACTTTCCACCCTAATTACTAGACACAAGCAAAGAATTTATAGTTTTATCTATTCAAAGGTTTTTGATAGAGATGTTGCTGAAGATGTTTTTCAAGACACCTTTATCAAAGTCATCAATTCCTTAAAGAGAGGTAAGTATAATGAGGAAGGTAAATTTCTGCCATGGGTAATGCGTATTTCACATAACTTGGTTATTGACCATTTTAGAAAGAATAACCGTATGCCTAAGTTTGAAAATAACTCAGATTTTAATATTTTCTCAGTACTTTCTGACAACTCATTAAATGCAGAAAACACCATCATAAAAGGACAAGTTGCCTCAGATGTAAGACGTCTTGTAGATGAGCTGCCTGATGATCAAAAACAGGTGCTAATGATGCGTATTTACAAAGATATGAGCTTTAAAGAAATAAGCCTTCAAACTGGAGTAAGTATCAATACAGCCCTAGGAAGAATGCGCTATGCACTTATTAATTTACGTAAAGTGATAGACAAGCATAATATTGTATTGACAGACTAATACAATATTTCTAAGCTTGCATCGTTATTGATTAAGATTAACCTCTAAATCATATACTGTATGCAAAAAATGTACTCAAGATCTTCACCCTCTGGACAGGTGGATAAAAATATGGTTCCAAAAGATCAAACAGTAAGGTTTCTTCTTAACTACTCTAAAGCTTTACGAGTTTTTGAATATCAAAGTATTAAGTTTGAAACACTTTTAAATTAATATCAAAAAAGCCCCGAAATAGCTATTTCGGGGCTTTTTTTATTTCTTCTTTTTCTTTTTTTTATAGTAGTCAGTAAGCACCGTTTTTCTACCAATTGTTTTGGTAATTATATCCTTTTCTAAATTCCACCCTCTAGCTTGACAATATTGACGCCCATACCAAATAATTTGAAGGTGTAAATCATTCCAGACAGCTTCAGGGAAAAGTCTTTTTGCATCTTTTTCTGTTTGTGTTACATTTTTACCATTAGTGAAACCCCATCTGTATAAAAGTCTATGAATATGAGTGTCTACCGGAAATGCTGGCACACCAAAAGCCTGAGATATAACAACACTTGCTGTTTTATGACCCACCGCTGGAAGTTCTTCAAGGGCCTCTAGATCATTAGGGACCTCCCCTTGATGTTTGTTAATTAATATATGAGATAGGCCATAAATTCCTTTTGCTTTGGCAGGAGAAAGCCCTACAGGCCTTATAATTTCTCTTATTTGATCAATAGAGAGCTTGATCATATCATAGGGGTTATCTGCCTCTTTGAATAGCAAAGGTGTTATTTTATTAACTCTCACATCTGTACTTTGAGCAGATAATAACACCGCAATTAAAAGGGTATATGGATCCTTATGGTCTAGTGGTATAGGTATCTCTGGATATAATTCTTTTAACGTATTTATAACAAAATCTACCTTTTCTTGTTTAGTCATTTGGTTTAAATTTACAGATTAAGCATAACATCTATAGTAGTGTTTGCTTGAAGGCCTTAATTTGATATTGGCTACTTATCACTAACATTAAAACAAATTTACAAAATGAATACACTTAAAGTAGGAGACAAGGTTCCAAATTTTTCTGTTACTGATCAAGATGGAAATACAATTACCATGCAAGACTATCAAAATAAAAAGGTCATTGTGTTTTTCTATCCAGCTGCAAGTACACCTGGATGTACTGCAGAGGCTTGTAATTTAAGAGATCATTATAAAGACTTGCAAGATAAAGGCTACGATATTATTGGTGTAAGTGCAGATACAGAGAAAAAACAGTCTAATTTTAGAAATAAATATGATTTTCCTTTTCCTTTGCTTGCCGACACAAATAAAGACGTAATACAGGCATTTGGTGTATGGGGATTAAAGAAATTTATGGGCCGGGAATACGATGGTATTCACCGTAAAACTTTTTTAGTTGATAAGGGTGTTGTCACTCATGTTATCGATAAAGTAAAAACTAAAACTCATGCATTACAAATCCTAGAGAGTATATAGTTTCTTAGTATTCGTATCGCTAAAACATAAATGGTGCATCTAAAGCTTTAAACAACTGTAAGCTAGATGCACCGTTTTTTTTGAAGTATATAAGCAGTAAATTATTTTTCTGAGCAATAACTAAATAATTTTTTTTCTTTTATTATTTCGCCAACACCTGGAGGAAGCATTTCTTCCCAACCAGGAGTATTGTTTTCAATCATTGCTAATACTTCACGAGAAAATATACCCATTACATCGGGGTTGTAGTTCTCTACATCTATCACCTTCCCGTTGTATTTGAAAAACTTGTATAACTCTTTCATGCGCGGGTGTACCTTTAAATTTTCACTTGTAGTGAAGATTCCTTTTTTATTTTTCATAGGGTAGAGGTATACCTTTAAATCTTTGAAAAATAACTTACCAAAAGCCTCTAGTATGCCACCACTAAGATGGCGGTAATACTTTTCATCAAAAATATCAACCAGGTTATTTACTCCCATGGCAAGACCAAGGCGCATTTTAGTATATCTGGAGAAGTATTCTACTAGCTTATAGTATTCTTGGAAATTTGAGATCATAACGGTATGCCCTAGAGAGCATAATAATCTTGCGCGGTCCATGAAATCTTCTTCATCGATTTCTCCTTCGGCACGAAGGTTTGAAAGTGTAATTTCAAAAATAGTGACTGTTCTAGCTTTATCTACTTTAGATTCATTGATAAACATTTCATGTGACTTATCAAACATGTCAATATTCACCTTTGTTACCGGTCTAAAACTACCACGAAGTGCCAATATATTTTTTTTGTGTAATATTCTTGCTGGCAAGACATTCTTTCCATCTGGGCCGAACATTACTGCATCAGTCATTTCATTTTTAATAAGCTGTAAGCTCATTAAACGGTTGTCTACATTGTTAAATTTAGGCCCTGAGAAATT
This sequence comes from uncultured Flavobacteriaceae bacterium, assembly GCA_913045325.1. Lineage (GTDB taxonomy): Bacteria > Bacteroidota > Bacteroidia > Flavobacteriales > Flavobacteriaceae > Patiriisocius. Next base: position 3,929 of record CAJWPZ010000033.1, read on the forward strand.
AATGGTGTCAATTTCAATTTTATCTTTATCTATATGATCATAGAGATAACGCAATAACTTTTTTGGAGAATCGTGCTTGTAGTATGCTCCATATATTAGGTTTACACCTAAGGTACCAAGGGTATGCTGTTGCAATAAAGCTTCAGTTTCATGAAAACGAATGTGTAAAATAATTTCACTATAGGCCTCATCTGGATTTGTTTGAAACCGAATACCAACCCAACCATGTCCTTTGTATTTTTTAGCAAAATCTATGGTGGCTACCGTATTTGCATAGGCAAAGTATATTTTGTTTGGATGTTTTTCACGCAAAATTCGCTCCTCAATCAAATTCATTTCATGAGTGAGCATCTTTTTAAGGCGATCTTCTGTTACGTATCTTCCATCTTCTTCAACACCATAAATGGCATCACTAAAGTCTTTATCATAAGCAGATATAGTCTTGGCAATAGTACCAGATGCTCCTCCTGCTCTAAAAAAATTACGTACCGTTTCCTGACCAGCGCCTATTTCAGCAAAAGTCCCGTAAATGTTTTCATTTAAATTGATACGTAAGGCTTTATTTTTTATGGAAGGAATCGCCTCGAATTCTTTATCTCCTTTTATAGTCTTTGGCATAACGGCGGTTAATTGTTGTGCAACAAAGGTAGCGATAACAATAGCCAAACAAAAAAAATACTAGTATTTTTGTGGTTATGAAATCTCACTTTAAAGTCACATTTTTAGGTACAGGAACCTCTCAAGGTATTCCTGTAATTGGGAGCAAACATCCTGTGTGTTTAAGTGATGATTTAAAAGATAAAAGATTGCGAGTTTCTGTACTGTTAGAAATTGATGATAAGACCTATGTTATAGATTGCGGTCCAGATTTTAGACAACAAATGTTACAACACCAAGTGGAGAAATTGGATGCAATTCTAATTACTCACGAGCATAGTGATCATACCGCTGGGCTGGATGACATAAGACCCTTTTATTTTAGACAAGGTGCTATTAGCTTTTATACAACAATAGAAGTGTTTGCGGCCCTTAAAAAACGGTTTGGTTATATTTTTGAAACCCATAATAAATACCCTGGTGCGCCAACAATTTCTCAATATGTTGTATCAAAAAAACAACCTTTTTTATTGGATGATACCCTTGTAACTCCTGTAGAGGCATTACACAACACACTTCCTGTGCTTGGTTATTCTATGGAAGGGTTTACCTATTTAACTGATGTAAAAACAATGGCCCCTGATGAGATTGAAAAAATAAAAGGCACCAAAGTTTTAGTTATTAACGCCCTGAGGCACGAGCCGCATCCTTCACACCTTAATCTAGAAGAAGCCCTTGCTTTTATTGATAAAGTAAAGCCTCACAGAGCCTATTTAACCCATATTAGCCACCATTTAGGATTTCATCAAAGAGTTCAGGAAACACTACCTGAAAACGTTTTTTTAGCCTACGACGGTTTAACTATTGAATTATAAAATTATTTGAATTATGAAAAAAAGTATTTTTATGTACCTGTTCTTTTTTGCTGTTTTGTTCATTGTTTTTCAATACGCAAATGAAAAGATTATATGGGAAGCTCAAGACAAAACAATTAAAGGACTTTCTTTAAAGTTAGAAAAAGCCAAAGACTCCCTTTCTGGTTTTTCTGAGGCTATTTCTGATGCAAATTATTTTAGTCTTCAAGGCAATGAAAATGCCCTAGAGTATATTGAACGCCTTGGCCTTGAAGCCGCTGATGTTGAAGCTATTATTTACAATAAAATATATGATCAAAATGGTGTAAAAGGAGGGAACCCTATTATACCTGTAGCTTCTGTAAGGGGTGATTTTAAAATCAACAAAATAAAATTATTAAACAGCAGGTGGATCCAAGCAGATTTCTCTGATGGAGACAACTGGGGAGAACTTATTATAGAATATTTCTTTACTCAAGACAACACCATAGAGCTTGTTCCTCTCAGCTCTTTTTTATATTCTTTTAAGTAAAGATTATTTCTTTTCTCATACAAGTCATTACTGCTTGTCTAGCCAGGCAGTAAATTCATTAAAATTATCTGGGGCTACTCCATGTCCAACAGGAAATTCACTGTAGGTACATTCTATATTTAATTCTTTTAAAAACCCAGGAGTCTTTTGTGCCCATGAAACAGGAATTACCTGATCTACACTACCATGAGAGGTGTATACATTGAGATGACTAAAATCGTTTTTCTCATATCCTTGTGTAAGCATGTCTTTGCTTATATAGCCACTAAGGCCAATAATATTTTTAACTTTTTTTGGATAACTAAGTGCAACCGCAAAACTTAAAATAGTTCCTTGACTAAAGCCTATTAATGTAACATTATTTGGGTCTGCATTATAGGTTTCTATAATAGTGTCTATGCAGTGTAAAACTTGATCTCTAGCTGCAAGGGCTTGAGGTATGTCGTTAAATTTAGAATCGCCAGCTTCAAAATAGATAGAATACCATGCGTTTCCTTGGGGTTGCATGGTCAAAGGAGCCTTCAAAGCAATGATATGATGGGTTTTTGGCAAATGAGGCGCAAAAGAAAACAAGTCATTATGATCACTGCCATAGCCGTGTAGTAAAATAATTACAGGCGCTTTGTTTGTTGTAAATTCTGGTCCTTGGTAGTTATACTCTAAAGGTAATTGTTGTTTTTTCATGTTTAAAAGGTAAGAGTGCTAGACTTTAAAGCACATTAAAGGACACGCTGTTTATTATAAATCTTATACGATACTTTCAAACCACTTCTCGAAATAAGTTCCAACCATTGGCAGGGGTTTGTTTATTTGATTGCTTGCGTTTGAAATTCCTATTATCATGAGAATAAACACTCCAAGAAAAAGTACTTGTAGACTTGGTAAGCCAGTAAGAGTTATTAAAAAAGCAATAGAAAAATATATAAGTTGAACACCTAAAGCCTGTCTTTGGTGGTAGCTAACTAGTGAGTTTTTTTGCTTGTTATTGAGCATATAAGCTATAATCCAGCCAATAAAGGTTATGTAAGTGATAATAGCAAGCGCTTTTGAGTTGTTTGGAGTGGTTTGCATGTTTACTGTTTAAAATTTGATGGTTAATGGCAGTATCTCTACTCTAAAAAAGTAAACCATTGTTGAAATTTCTTACTCAAAAAAGGGATGTTAGGTTCCTTGTTTTGACTGACAGAAACAATGGAATAGATCCAAAGAATTATTGATAGCAGTAGAATAATGTCTCCTAAAGCAGAACTTACATATGCTACAATTACTTGAGAACAAATAAAAAGAATAAACAATCCAAACATATGACGAATATGTTTGGTCGCAAATATGTCTGGACCGTCATTGTTATTCATACTTATAGCTATAAACATACCAATAAAGGTAATGTTGGCTATGACCGCCTTTTTCTTTCCTTTAGGTGTTGTAGTATTAGTCATTAATAACAAGTTTATTGTTATTTACAATTCCGTAGGCTTTCCCTAAAAGCGGTTGCGATAATAAAGCGGCATTTTTGGATGTAGCGATAATATGCTCTTTTTCAAACTCCCATTGCAATGAAGGGTCAAAGAGGGTAATAGTTGCTTTTTCTCCTTTGGTAATACTACTTTGCGAAATATTAAAAACAGATTGTTGGGTTAATGCCTGTATTGCTGTTTCTAAATCTGTTGCTTTTTGTAGTGCTCCAAAACAACTTTCAAGACCAATACTACCATATTTGGCGTGGTCAAACTCTATTTTTTTATTCTCAATATCTATAGGGTTGTGGTCACTGGTCACCATATCTATAGTACCTTCTTTAAGTCCTTTTTTTAGAGCCTTTACATCTTGTGGTGTTCTTAAAGGAGGCATGAGTTTGTAGTTGGTATCAAAACTCTCGAGCACATCATCTGTAAGGGTAAGATTATTAATAGATACACTACAGGTAACATGCAGTCCCTTTTTCTTTGCTTGTTTTATAAGCCCTACACTCTCTTTGGTGGAAATTGTGGGGATATGAAGCCTACCTCCGGTGTACTCCAAGATGTAAAGATCTCTAGCCACTTGCAGAGATTCGGCAAGAGAAGGTATGCCTTTAAGCCCAAGTAGGGTAGCGCTTAGATGCTCGTTTACCATTCCTTTTGGTGCAATTGCTTTCTCACAAGGATAAGACTGTACAAGGCCATTAAAACTTTGGGTATACTGCAGGGCTATTTTTAGCAAATTTGGGTTTGCTATGGGTTTTTTATAATCATAAAAACTAAGCGCTCCTTCACCTTGCATATCAAAGAGTTCTGCTAGGTCTTCTCCCTTAGCTTTCTGGGTAAGACACCCATTTGGTAAAAGAGTAACACCATGGTTGTGTGCTACTGTTTTTAAAAACCTGATGGCTCCTTTGTTATCTGGTACAGGATAGGTGTTTGTATTTAATGCAACGGTAGTAAAGCCAGATAAAGCGGCTGTTTTTAAACCGTTTTTAATGTTTTCACGTTCCTCAAAACCAGGCTCTCCAAAACAAACCCCACTATCAAACCAACCCCTGGAAACATGTAAATTATGGCGACTTATAACCTGCATGTTTTTTTGTGCTGGTATAGAAGAGGCAATTTTTGATATAATTCCTTTTTCAATAAGGATATCACACTTTTTTAAGTGGTATTTACTTTGTTGATCTACAACGGTAGCCGATTTTAGTAATATGCTCATAATACTCAAATTTACAGGTTACTTCCTACAGCACCTATGCTATAGGTTTTTAATTTTTATAAAATTTTAAAACTAACATTTCAGCAATAAGAAATACAAGCGCTAGTAGTGCAAACCATTTCCAAAAATCTGTAATTGTATTTTCTTTTAAAATAGCATCAAATAAGCTAGTAATATTTTGATGTGGTGTTACCCCGTTCCAGTTTTTTACATCACCATAGATACCACTTGTTTCATCTCTGTTATAGTTATAACTCACACTTTCTATAAACTCGTCTGCTTTGTTTATGGAAAATGTTCCTGCACTTTTAGGATATGCATTGGTGGTAATAATAACCTTGTTAGCCTTCACTTTTTGCAGTGGTATAAAGTTAACGATACTATCTTTAATATTTAATATTTCATCTTCTGTTAATTTAGTAGCCACCCCAAAGGATACGGAAGATGCAATGGTATAGTATAATTTTGGAGTCTCTAGACTTTGCCTGGCTATATTATAAAGCGTAGGTACAATTAATGTAGAGCTAATAAAATTACTGTTTTGTGTATTAAAAGCACCTGTTGCTATATAGTTGTTTTTAAAACCCAATAAAAAAGGTTTGTCATCCTCAAAACCTAACAAAGTGGGTGCCTTTGAGGTGATTGTGTAAAAACTATTTATGGTTGGATATTGAAAATTTGTAATGCGTTTTTCAAATACATCACTGTAGAGTGGGTGTTCAAAAACAATGTTACTAATTTTCTTTTGCTGAACAAGCTGCCTCTCAAAGGATCCTAGGTTTAAATTACTCAATAGGCTATTATAGCTTGTAATATCTATATCAAGGGCAGGTATAATTAATACACTCCCGCCATTTTGAGAGAATTCTTTAAGGGCATTACTCAGCGAGGTATCAATGTTTTTTAATTCATTTAGTATAATGCAATTTTGCTGAGCAAGTAAACTATAGTTAAGGGTGTTTGCATCTTGAGTTGTGTACTCAAATTCTTGGGTAGCAAACAAACGTTGTAAGAAATCTGCATTGGCTGTATTTATGCTAAGCACTTTTAATTTTGCCGGGGTATTTATACTGAAATATAGACTGTTGTCATAGCTAAGACCAGTGTCTGTAAGGCTAATACTGCCTTTAAAGCCAGTTGCTGCATCTATATCAAAGGTGATGTTTTGTTTGTTTTGTTTAGTGAAATCTACTGCAATTTTTGAGCTTAGTATATCCTTGTTATATAAAGAAACAGATACTGTGGTTTTTGAAAGTTCTTTTGCTGACAAGGCTACTTTTAATTGAGTAATTCCAGTCTTGTTTGCCACTACATAGGCAGAATCTATAGCAATGTTTTGTTGTAAAAGGGAGGTTAACTGAACTGCATCTACCTTAAAGCGATCGCTTACTTTTGGAAACGCTTCATTTTTTTGAAAGTCTGATATATATATCAATCTTTTATCTGAGGTTTCATCTTTGCTGAAAAACCCATCGGCTTTTAATAGAACTTGTTTTGCGCTAAGCTGTTTTTGAGTATAGCCTAGTTTTAAAAAATCTTCTTTTACTTCTTGCACACTGGCCCCTTTTTTTGAAGAAGTGTTGGTAAACCAGTTAATGGTAGCCTTTGGCGGTATTTTGGTTAACAGCTCTTGTAGTGCACTATTTAATAAAGGTCCTTTTGGGCCATTGGCCTGCATACTAAAGGAGTTGTCTATATAAAGGGTGGTTTCTTTAGCGCTATTTAAGGCCGTTGTAGAAGCCTTAAAAGGTTCTGCAAATGCAATTACAATTGCAGCAACAGCAAGTAATCTTAAAAGCAGGACAAGCCATTTCTTTATTTGGGAGCTTTTGCGTGTTTGCATGTTCACTTTCTTTAGAAAGGAAACATTGGTAAAAGCCACTTTTTGAAAGCGTCTGAGTTGAAATAAATGAATTAAAATAGGAATCAGTAGTAGAAAAAGAGCGTAGAGAAGTTCCGGGTATTTAAACTGCATTTAGGTATATACTATTTCAGCAAAGATAAAAAACCGAAGTTAATTAAGATCAAATAATAACATTAAAGCAATTTATACTTTTAAAACTTCTCAAAGGCGCCCAAGCCAAAAAGTGCAAAATCATACTTAACGGGATCTACAGGATCCATTTTACGCAGTGCCTTATCTAATTCTTGTAAGGCTTTACCGTCATTTTGTTTACGCGTTAAAATACCTAACTTTCTAGCAATACCAGCACTGTGAACATCTAAAGGGCAGGACAAAACGGCTGGAGAGACGCTGTTCCAGATACCAAAATCTACTCCAGTATTGTCTTGACGAACCATCCATCTTAAAAACATATTAATACGCTTTGCAGCACTATTTTTTAAAGGATCACTCACATGCTTTTGTGTTCTAGGAAGATGTGAAATCTCAAAAAACACCTTTTTAAAGTCATGTATAGCAGTTTGCATACTTTGATTTGTGACGTTTTTTGAAAATACGGCCTCTAGGCCTTGATGTTTTTTGTAGATATTGGAAAGGGCCAAGAAAAAGGTGTGTAGATCCTCTTCATTGAAAGTTCTGTGCACAAAACCTTTGGTATATTTTTTATGATTTCCTGTGTAGTTTAAAACAAAATCAAAAGGGGAGTTGCCCATGATATTCAATAAACGCTCTCCATTTGTGATAATACTTTTTCTGTTTCCCCAGGCAATAGTGGCTATTAAAAAACCAGAAATTTCTATATCTTCCTTCTCTTTAAAATGGTGCGGAATTTGGATGGGATCTGTACCTATAAAATCTCGGGTATTGTACTGTAGTACTTTTTGATCTAAAAATTCTTTTAATTGGGTTTTGTCAAGCTTCATTTTTAGATATATATGATGATTTCTAAGTGTACCGTGTAGTTCAAAAAGAGTGCTCTATTGAGTAATTATAGTACCATCTTGCATGGTTAGTTTTCTGTCTGCCATGGCAGCTAAATCTTTATTATGTGTAACAATAACAAAGGTTTGCCCAAATTCATCTCTTAGTTTAAAAAATAGATTGTGAAGATTTTCTGCACTTTCTGTATCTAGGTTTCCACTAGGTTCATCAGCTAGAATAATTGCTGGGTTGTTAATTAACGCTCTGGCAACAGCCACTCGTTGTTGTTCTCCTCCAGAGAGCTCGTTGGGTTTATGATTCTCTCTAGAGGTTAATCCCAAAAAAGCAAGAAGCTCTTTGGCTCTTTTTTCTACATCTGCTTTGTTTGTTTTTTTTATAAATCCAGGTATACATACATTTTCAAGGGCAGTAAACTCTGGAAGCAATTGGTGAAATTGGAAAATAAATCCCAAAGAGTTGTTTCTAAAAGCTGCGAGTTGTTTTTTGTTTAAAGAAGCTATTTGGGTATCATTAATAGTTAACGCTCCATTGTCAAAACCATCAAGAGTACCTAAAATTTGAAGTAAGGTAGTTTTTCCAGCTCCTGAAGCCCCTACGATAGATACAATTTCTCCTTTTTTTATATGAAGATCTACACCTTTTAAAACATGTAGTTTTTCATAGTATTTGTGGATGTTTTTTACTGTTATCATAGGTGTTTTATTTTCTTTAGGCAGTTTGTGTATTACACATTTAGTTATTTATCAATAAACATAATGCCTTCCAAGATATTATTGCTGTTGCTGTCTCCAATTTCTGTAAAACTATCAAACACTGTTGTAGGAGCAAGCCCAGGAAATATCTGGTTAAGTGTTTCTGCAAGTAAGGGCTCTGTTATGGTTCCTAATTGCCCTAAGTTTGCATAGTTTTCTTTTTGTTCTATATCTGGTATTAGCCCATCTACATAATCTGTATTTCCTGCGGCGTTTGCCGTTTTAAAAACAAGTGGTAACATGGCGTAGGTATGATTTAAATTAGCCTGTGATCTATTAAAGTTTGGCGCTGGAGCATCATATAATAAAAAAGAAGCTTGAAATTTACCCGTTGTGGTATCTCCCACTTGGGTTACTGTAATATAAGGTGCTAGACCATTTATTACAAGTTCGCTGGCAGAGGCAGAGCGAGCACTTGTAATGATGTATACCTGGTCTAGATTTAAACTATTAATTAAATCACCATTTGAAATTTCGGAATTAAACAGTCCAGGACTTGCATACTGCGCTTGCCGGTCTTGGTTCCACTGCTCTGTGTAAAATACTTGGCTATTAAACTGCCCCGTTATCATAGAGGATAGATCTACCGCTGTTTCTACAGAACCACCACCATTGTATCTTAAATCAACAATAAGGTGCTCAACGCCTTGGTTTTTAAACTCAGCAAAAACTGCATTTAACTCTGGATCAAAATCTCTTGTAAAAGCATTATACATCAAGTATCCTACTTTTTGCCCTTCTATGGTAAGGGTTGTGGCAATGTGTATTGGGTTTTCTGTGATTTGTGATTTTGTGAGTTCAATAGATGTCCCAGTAGGAGTAATGGTAACTCCGTCAAAGGTTGCTAGGCCAATACTGTAGGTATCTGGGGCTAATAAATCATTATAGTTAAACTCATCTAGTTGTTGGCCATCTATGGTATTGAAAATATATCCTCGTTGCAAAGCATTGTTTGCAGCGCTAGAATTGGGTAGTACATACCGCACATACCCAAACACTTTGCCGCTTCCATCAGGGTAAAAAACCAAGCCAAACTCCATACCATTATTAAGTGTTACGCCGCTTAGTCTATTTTCTAGGGAAACATAATCATTTGTAAGAAAACTAAAACGATCTTGGTCAGATTTTAAATACTCAAATAATGCCTCGGGAGACTCATAACCTTCTAAGAAACTGTTTCTATCCTCATTAGATAAAAAGGCGTCATTGGCAAGCTCTGGGGTGTCTGCTTTATATAAATAGAAATAATTTAAACCACGATAGATAAAGTTTTGAATCTCTAAATTAATTTCTAAGTCAGAAACAGGAATATCATCAAAGTCCTCAAAGCATCCAGGAAAAAGGAGCAGACCTGCAAGTATAGAGATATAAAACTTTTTCATAGTGTTTTGTTTATATAGTTTTAAACAAGCAAAATACTCACATTATTGCACAAGATAAAATGTTCTTTGCTATTTATATGGGATATCTCGAAGAAGCTTATTTTTTATTAAAAATATAGGAAACATTATTGTAATCTAAAAAATAGGTAACTCTTAGAGATACAGTGTTTTGTACAGATTGTGCAAACAGCTTGTTTAAACTCTCCGTATAGCCTAAAGTGGCTTGGTTATCACTATTAAAGATTTGATTTCTGTACAACAAACTGGCTTCACTTCCAGGTGCAAAACGCCATCTAAAACTTAGATCTAAATTCCAGATATTAAAGTTGGTGTTTGGATCATTATCCTCAGTTATTTGATAGTCTACAACATCTTTAGTGCCATCATCGTTGAGTTTAAAAAAAACATTATCACTGTAGTCTACACTAGTCCAATAATTCCTAAAACGCAAGTCTATAGCTCTGTAGGGATCAAAATTATAACTTGCTGTTACTGAATTTTCAATGCTTTGTATATCTCGTTGTCCAAAAAATACATCAGTTTCTGTGTTATCTATATACCCAAATTGATTGTTTCTTTGAGAAAACTCAGTGTTTATAAGGACAAGAAATTTATCAGAAAAACGATACCTGGGAGAAAACTCTATAAAAACCTGTTGCTGGGGTTGATCAAAATCTTTTCGCTGCCCAATATCAAAATCTACCGCAAAAGACTTTCTGTAATCTGTAGATATAAACATTTTAGTTCCTAAACTTTTTGAAAATGTGACGTATTTCCCTTCTACTCGGGGTTCAAAGTAATTATCATTACTTGATCTATAATCCATAAAACCTCCAAAGGCTATTCTCGATTTTAACACAAAAAAGCTCTCTAGTCTAAAGGAGTTTCCTGTGATTACATCAGGATTATAAAGGCGTCTATGTCTGGCAGATAATTCGAACTTATACTTATTAAATGTTTTGTTTGGTTCAAAATTTTGATAAGAAATTTCTGCCTCAAAATTATTGAAATTATTTCTTCTGTTTAGGCCTAAATCATTGATGTCATAGGTGGTGTTGGCGAGTTTATGCTCTAAGCGGTATCTAAACTTTCCTTTTATTCTAGAGAGTTCTATTTCAGATAAAAACCCTGTACTAATCCCGTTATCTTTACTCACATTGCTGGCCACATTTCTTCCAGAAACATTATAGGTGTTTTGTTTGTTTGAGACATCATATACTACAGCCGTTGTGTTTGCATCTCTAAATTGGCCATCACGTGTAACATTAGTATTAATCAAAGAAATTGATGAGTTGTCATTAAACTGCTGATCTAACACAAGAATATTATAATTGGTTAGCGGTTCTACTAAGACCTGTTTTGCTATCCCTGTTTGCTCATTTATTACCTTTGCATATGTTTTTTCTGTAATGGCATTAAAAAAACCAAACCCAAAATTGTCTTTATTTCTTCCTGAAACTTTTATAGCATTTATTAAATTAACGCTTTCTGGATATTGGTCAACAACTTCGTTTTCTTCTAGATCTGTAATTTCTGTACTTGGAGCACCGCCTACTCTTCTTGAGAAAAAAAGGTCACCTTTATTAAAAAGTTCTGTTCCTTCAGTAAAAAATTGCCTTTGCTCTTCAAAGGTTTGTTCAAAAGGTCCTAGGTTGAGGGTAATCTCATCAAAGGCAGCTTGTCCAAAATCTGGTATCAAAGTAGCATCTAAGGTAAAACTATCACTAAGGCCGTATTTTAAATCCATACCAGCACTAAAACTTGTTGAAGTTTCACCTTCAAAAGCAGAAACAGCTCCTTGAGTAAAAGGGAAAAAAGTAAGACGAACAGGAGGGTTTATTTTTTCAACACCCAGAATTGCAGCGTTGTATTGCGTAGATCTCCCTTTTGTATTATCAATAGCCGCAAAACTATGGGTTTGATTACTATTTATAATACGCCTGTAGAAATTGATACTCCAATTTTGAACCTCAAGCTCAGGAAATCGAAGCGCATTATAAGGTATTTTAAATTCTGCATACCACCCTTTGCTATCCTTGGATATTTTGCATTGAAATACAACATTGTAACCTAGGTCTTCATCGTTGATTGATATTTTAGAATCAAAAATAGTTCCGGCGCTAGTAACACCAAAACGAGTTTCATTAATACCATCATTGTAGGTGTTTAATGCCACTGCAAAAAAATCTGCTTGAGCTTCTACATCATCACGCTGTGAGAATTGACTTGCTATAGCCTCTGGGTTTGGATCTTCCATGTATGCTGCTATATACACAGCAGTATCATCATAGGCTAGTTGGACTTTAGTTTGATATTCTTTAGGAATTTCTCCTTGGGTGCCAGGCTCTAACATATTAAAATCACCATAGTATGGGAGACTATTCCAGATAGCATCATCTAATACTCCGTCTATACTTGGCGCCTGAGAAATTCTAGTTGCAGTAAGTGTTTTTTCTTGTTGAGAAAATAGAAGTGTTGTGTGTAGTAAAAACACAAAGAAAAAAACAATATTTTTCATAAAAAAATACTTGTGTATAATTAATTGGTGTAAGTCAAAAATGCAAATTTACCGCTATGCTAGAGGCTCTTTTACTAATAAAAAGTTAAAAAGATTTTCATTTACACTTACAGTGTTAAATTAACGTAGTTTTGTTTAGATTATGGATAAAATAATTAAACAAGCAATATTTGCTAACGGTTGTTTTTGGTGTACAGAAGCCGTATTTCAACGCCTAGAGGGAGTAATTGATGTGGTTTCAGGTTATACTGGTGGACACATAAAAAACCCAGCATACAGAGAAGTTTGCAATGGTACTACTGGTCATGCTGAAGCAATACGTATAGATTTTGACCCTTCTGTGATTTCATTTAAAACCTTATTAGAGGTCTTTTTTGCTACTCATGACCCTACCACATTAAACCGTCAAGGAAATGATGTGGGCACCCAGTATAGAAGCGGTGTTTTCTACAATGACGAAGATCAAAAAACACAGACTAAAGACTTTATTGATTCTCTTACTACCGCATCTGTATTTAAAGATCCTATTGTCACTCAAATTAGTGCTGTAGATGTTTTTTATAAAGCAGAGCAAACACACCATGATTACTATAATCAAAACAAAGAGCAGCCTTACTGCCAATTTATTATTACACCCAAAATTGAGAAAATACAGCAATTTTTTGCAGAAAAACTTAAACAAAATTAAATGAGTAACTATAAATTCTTTGAAGAACATAACCACAAGGCTACCCAAAGTATTAAAAAAAATTACTCAGATATTATATCTGAGCTAGGAGAAGATGTGACTCGTGATGGAATAACAAAAACACCAGAGAGAGCATCTAAAGCCATGCAATTTCTAACCCAAGGATATGATCAAGATCCAGCAGCCATATTAAAAGGAGCCATGTTTGATGAAGATTATCATGACATGGTAATTATTAAAAGCATTGAACTATATTCCTTGTGTGAGCACCACATGCTTCCTTTTTTTGGTAAAGCACATATTGCTTACATCCCCAACGGTCGTATTGTAGGGTTAAGCAAAATACCTCGTGTGGTTGATGTATTTGCCAGAAGGCTTCAAGTACAAGAAAGACTTACTCATGACATTTTAGAGTGTATAAACAACACATTGCAGCCAAAGGGTGTTGCTGTTGTAATAGAGGCAAGCCATATGTGTATGATGATGCGCGGTGTCCAAAAACAAAACAGTGTTACAACTACCTCCGGTTTTAGAGGGCAATTCGAGAAAACAGAAACTAGAAATGAATTTCTAAAACTCATAAGCTCAGACCTATCTTAACTAAAACACAGATATGTGTGTAGTTACACCATATACCATAAGCATTGCAAAATATATCAATAAAAAAGCCCTTACATTTTTGTAAGGGCTTTTTTTATACTGTTTAACTAAGTATTAGTCTTTAAGTATAAAACCAAGTTTCATACTGCGAAGCATCTTTTTCTCGAAGCTCCAGAAAAAATCAAACTCACCAAATAACCAACCGAAGAACACCAGAAGTACTTGATACACAGGAAATATAATAAGTATTCTTGAAGGCCAATAAAAATACCAACCTATTGATTTGGTAATTCCTAAGAGCTCTGTTATTGGCCCTGCAAACTTGGCAGCAGAGCTGCCAGTTATCGCAAAGACTATAAATACTACTGTTAACCTCCAGTTAGAATCTATATTCCAACGTTCTTTTAGTTTTTTCAAATGAGTCTTTTTTTTATTATTGCTTAATAAATCTTAGTGTAGACTCTATGTTTGTAACTGTATTTTTAACCACAATAAAATAAATTCCTGTAGCATATTGGGAAACAGAAATTACCTCTTTGTTGTTTGATACAACACCTTGCTCAAGCAACTGCCCAAAAGTATTATACAAACTATAAGAAGCGCTATCATTTGTGTTTGCAGTGCTAAGTATTATTTCACTATTTGCAGGGTTTGGATATAAAGCTATACTTGCCAAAGAAGCATCATTGATTGATAATTCTCCACCAATACTCATTTGAGTAAGTTCACTATCTGTAAATTCT
>CAJWPZ010000034.1 GCA_913045325.1 uncultured Flavobacteriaceae bacterium
AACAACACCAAAACCTAAGAACTAATAAAACAACTCACAATAATCTCATAGATGATTTTCTAAGAGATAAAACTGTTAAAAAGTTTCTTATAACCTTGACTAAATCAGGTATATTCTATTAAAAAATTTCAGAAAAAAAACTACCTTTACACTTTAAAAACCATTGAAATCCTATCAAGAATGATTCACTTTTTTGGAGACCTTAACACCAAAGTCTTTGCTGTCCAGACAACCTCAGAAATTTCAACACAGAGCAACCAAAAACTGCAGTGGCTTTTTGGAAATGCATCACAAATAGAGCAGTCCGCAATCGCGGATTTTTTTATTGGGCCTCGTGCTGCCATGATAACACCTTGGAGTACAAATGCTGTTGAAATAACTCAAAACATGGGCATTAAGGGAGTTATTAGGATTGAAGAATTTATACCTGCAGCTGAAATAGTTGGTGATTTTGACCCTATGCTATTGCAGAAATTTCCTGCATTAAATCAAGAAATATTTGATGTTTCAGCAACACCAGAAGCCATAAAAGATATTCACGATATTGCTGCCTATAATCAAACTGAAGGCTTGGCTTTAAACAAAGAAGAAATTGCTTACCTAGATGCCCTTGCTATTAAACTAGATAGAAAACTTACAGACTCTGAAGTATTTGGTTTTAGTCAAGCCAATAGCGAACACTGCAGACATAAAATATTTAATGGCACCTTTATCATTGATGGCCATAAAATGCCATCTTCTTTATTCAAGTTAATTAAAAAAACTTCTAAAGAAAATCCAAACGAAATTGTATCTGCCTATAAAGACAATGTTGCTTTTGTAAATGGACCTGTAGTCACACAGTTTGCGCCAAAGAGTGCAGACAAGCCAGACTACTATCAAAACAAAGATTTTAATAGTGTTATTTCAATAAAAGCAGAAACACACAATTTTCCTACAACAGTAGAGCCTTTTAACGGAGCTGCAACAGGATCTGGTGGAGAAATTAGAGATAGATTGGCTGGAGGAAAAGGATCACTGCCCCTAGCTGGCACCGCAGTGTACATGACATCGTACTCAAGGTTAGAAAAAAATCGCCCCTGGGAACAAACCATGGAGCAAAGAGATTGGTTGTACCAAACACCCCTTGACATACTAATTAAAGCAAGTAATGGAGCTAGTGATTTTGGAAACAAATTTGGCCAACCACTTATCACAGGTTCTGTACTCACCTTCGAGCACGAAGAACACGCAAGAAAACTTGGCTTTGACAAAGTTATTATGATGGCCGGAGGAATTGGGTATGGTAAAGCAGAACAAGCCCTAAAGGATACACCTCAACAAGGAGATAAGATAGTGATTCTTGGTGGAGAAAATTACCGCATCGGTATGGGTGGCGCTGCTGTCTCTAGTGCAGACACAGGTGCCTTCTCCAGCGGTATAGAATTAAACGCCATACAACGCTCAAATCCAGAAATGCAAAAAAGGGCTGCTAATGCTGTAAGAGGGATGGTAGAGAGTGATGTAAATCCTATTGTATCTATTCATGATCATGGCGCAGGAGGCCACCTCAACTGCTTAAGCGAGCTGGTAGAAGACACGGGAGGAAAAATTAATATAGATGCCCTACCTCTTGGAGACCCAACACTCTCTGCTAAAGAAATTATAGGAAATGAATCTCAAGAACGCATGGGTCTTGTTATTGGCAAAAAAGATATAGACACGCTCCAACGCGTTGCAGATAGAGAACGATCTCCAATGTACCAAGTAGGAGAAGTTACAGCAGATCATCAATTTACTTTTGAGAGCAAAAAAACAGGAGAAAAACCGATGGATTTTGCCTTAAGTGATATGTTTGGAAGCTCTCCAGAAACAATCATGAGAGATACAACCATAGATAGAAATTACACCCCCGCAAATTATGATGTATCTGAAATTAAAAAATACACCTCTGCGGTATTAAGCCTTGAGGCTGTAGGGTGTAAAGATTGGTTAACCAACAAAGTAGATCGCTGTGTAACGGGTAAAGTAGCAAAACAACAATGCGCTGGGCCTTTACAATTACCACTCAATAATTGTGGAGTGATGGCACTAGATTATAACGGCAAACAAGGGGTTGCCACAAGTATTGGGCACTCTCCTATCTCAGGACTTATAGATCCTGTAGCAGGGTCTAGAAACGCTATAACAGAATCTCTAACCAATATTATTTGGGCCCCCCTAGAAAAAGGAGTAAAGAGTATTTCATTATCTGCCAATTGGATGTGGCCTTGTAATAATCCAGGAGAAGATGCTCGTTTGTATAAAGCTGTTGAAGCCATCAGTGACTTTAGTATCGCTCTTGGTATTAATGTGCCAACTGGAAAGGATTCTCTTTCTATGAAGCAGAAATACAAAAATGAGGAAGTAATTTCTCCAGGAACTGTAATTATAACCGCTGCTGGACACTGCAAGGATATCAAAAAAGTTGTAGAGCCTGTATTACAAAAAGACAAAGGAAGTATCTATTACATAAACATAAGCCAAGACAATTTTAAACTAGGAGGTTCCTCTTTTGGACAAGTGTTAAGTAGCATTGGAAATGAGGCTCCAACAGTAAAAAATGCCTCTTATGTAGCCAGCGTATTTAACACCATACAAGGTCTTATTATGGAAGACCAAATTGCAGCAGGTCATGATGTTGCCTCTGGAGGACTTATCACTACCCTTTTAGAAATGTGTTTTGCAGACACCAATCTAGGTGCCACTTTAAACCTATCTGGTCTTGAAGAAAAAGATACTGTAAAGGTTTTGTTTTCAGAGAATTGCGGTTTAGTAATTCAAGCATCACATGATGATGTTTTCGAAAATACTTTACTAGAAAACAGCATAGATTTTGTTAAAATAGGAACGGTGTCAAGCAAAGAAGAGCTATCGCTAACCAACTATAAAGACCAGATATCTTTTGATATTGTACAGATGAGAGACACTTGGTATAAGACCTCTCACCTACTGGATGTAAAGCAGAGCGGAAATATGGCAGTACCTCGTTTTGAAAACTATAAAAATCAAGCCTTACAGTTTACATTCCCAAAAAACTTTGACGGTAAGAAACCTGTAATAGACCCTTCCAAAAAACGGATTAAAGCTGCTATTATTAGGGAAAAAGGATCTAACAGCGAGCGAGAAATGGCAAACGCCATGTACTTGGCTGGTTTTGATGTGAAAGATGTTCACATGACAGATTTAATACAAGGAAGAGAAACCTTAGAAGATATTAAATTTATAGCGGCAGTTGGCGGCTTCTCAAACAGTGATGTGCTAGGAAGCGCAAAGGGATGGGCAGGTGCATTTTTGTATAATGAAAAAGCAAATACCGCATTGAAAAATTTCTTTGCAAAAAAAGACACCCTGTCTCTAGGGGTTTGTAATGGATGTCAATTATTTGTTGAATTAGGATTACTAAATCCTCAAGACACAGAGAAACCAAAAATGTTACACAACGATAGCGGAAAGTTTGAGTGTAATTTCACCTCAGTAACCATTCAAGAAAATAACTCGGTAATGCTATCTTCTCTAGCAGGAAGCACCCTCGGTATTTGGGCAGCCCATGGAGAGGGTAAGTTTTCATTCCCTAAAGAAGAAGGTCATTACAACATCGTTGGAAAATATGGATATGAAAGTTTTCCAGCAAATCCAAACGGAAGTGACTACAACACCGCAATGATGACAGACGCCTCTGGAAGACACCTTGTAATGATGCCACATTTAGAGCGCTCAACTTTTCCTTGGAATTGGGGGCACTACCCAAAAAACACAAATGATGAGGTTAGTCCTTGGCTAGAGGGGTTTGTAAATGCAAGAAAATGGCTGGAAACTAATTAATTTCTCACTTTTAATTCATATTTAACACTCTAAAGCATTTACTATTATACCTTTGGTTGTTATTGTTAGGTTATTTACTTGAAATGAAAATAAAATGAAAAATACGTTACTTACATTTTTATTGCTATGTGTTACTTTTACTAGTTTTTCTCAGTCTTTGCAAGAGAAATTTCAACGTGCAAAAATATACTACTCAGATTCCCAACAACTATCTCAATTAGAGAGTTTGGGTGTGGCCGTAGATCATGGAAAACACAAAAAAGGACATTTTATTATTTCAGATTTTTCAACCAAAGAGCTTACCATTGCGCGTGATTATGGTTTTAAACTTGAGGTATTAATAGATGATCTTGAACAGCATTTTTTAACTCAAAACAACCTTAGAGTACCTCTTAAAAACCTAGAATGTGCAGCGCTAAGTGAAACCTATCAAACTCCAGTTCATTTCAATGATCCTGCAGGATCTATGGGCGGCTATTTTACATACCAAGAAGTATTGGATGAGTTAGACCAAATGAAGGCACTCTACCCTAATTTAATTACAACAAAATCAAATATTAGTACTTTCTTAACCCAAGGACAGCCAGACAACTCTGTCACTCCATCTATTGGCGGAAATGGCATTAAATGGGTTAAAATTAGTGACAACCCAGATGCTTCAGAGCCAGAACCAGAAATATTATACACGGCTATACACCATGCCCGTGAGCCAATGTCTTTACATCAGCTTATTTTTTACATGTGGTATTTGCTAGAAAATTATGAAACAGATACAGAGGTTCAAAGCATTGTTAATAATACCGAACTTTATTTTGTTCCTGTTGTAAACCCTGACGGATACCTTTACAACGAAAAGACCAATCCAAATGGAGGTGGCTTTTGGAGGAAAAACAGAAGAAACAACGGCAATGGAACCTTTGGTGTAGATAACAATAGAAACTATGAATATTTTATTGATGGAAACTCTGGCAATGGTATGTGGGGCGGCGAGGGATCATCTGGAAATCCAGACAGTCAAGTCTACAGAGGTTCTTCTCCCTTTAGTGAGGTAGAGAACCAAGCCATGAAATGGTTTGTAGAGCAGCATAATTTTATCATGGCATTTAACAACCATAGTTATGGTGAACTATTACTGCGCCCTTATGGATACATAGAAAACACGCCATCTGCAGATGAAGAATTACTTGATAATTTAGGGGCAGAATTAGTTTCACAAAATGGATACAACAACATACTCTCAGCAGAACTATATGCAGCCGCTGGAGACAGTGATGACTTTATGTACGGAACCGTTGGAACCCATGATAAAATACTTGCATATACTCCAGAAATTGGCCCTGAGTTTTGGCCACCCTCAAATCAAATAGAAGCCATTTCTAAATCTATGATGTATCATAATGTAACGGCCGCAAAAATGACCAATAACTTTGCCTCTATAAAAGATACCGCGCCTATCTATACAGGAACTAGCCCTATGATAGATGCTTCTTTTGAAATAAAAAGATTTGGTTTGTCTGGCAATGGAGATTTTAGTGTTTTACTTAATCCTATATCTAACAATATTAACGCCGCAGGAGATGCTGTAAGCTTTAATGGTCTTGAACTTTTAGAAACACAAGACGGAAACATACAATACAGTCTTAGCGGCTCAGTAAATAGCGGAGATCTAATTGTGTATGAGTTAGTTGTTAATAACGGAAGCTTTGACACAACACTTCTAGTTACAAAAACATTTGGGAGCCTTACCGCTATATTTGAAGATGATGCCTCCTCTACCTCAAACTACTCAAATAATGGATGGGCTACAACTACACAAAGTTTTGTTTCTGCGCCAAGTAGCATCACAGAATCACCAAATGGAGATTATAATGACAACGCAAATAAATCTATAGAATTAAATAACACCATAGACCTCACCGATGTTATTGGTGCTAACGTAACGTTTTGGACCAAGTTTGATATAGAAAATAATTATGATTATGCGCAGTTCCAAATTTCTGTAAACGGAGGTAACAGTTGGATATCACAATGTGGGTTGTACACCAATCCGGGAAGCGAAGACCAACCAGAGGGTCAACCACTGTATGATGGGACACAAAATAATTGGGTACAAGAACAAATAGACTTGAGTGATTATATTGGACAAACTATACGTGCGCGTTTTATTTTTAGGTCAGATAATAATGTAGAAGGAGACGGGTTTTACTTTGACGATTTAACATTTAACACCTTAAATGAAGATACGCTTTCCATAGAAGATATCCAGCAATATAGGTTTGGTATCTATCCAAACCCAGTGAAAGACATATTACATATTACAACCAACCTAACAGACTACATTGCAGCTATATACGCTATGGATGGTACCCTTATAAAAACCAGCAAAGCATCTGCAAATCATTCATTAGATTATAGTGATCTTGCCCCTGGTATATATATATTAAAACTATCTCAAAAAGGAACCCTACAAACCTTTAAGATCATAAAACAATAACTACACCTATAGGTTTAAAAAAAATGTCATATCGGCTCGCTGATATGACATTTTTTTTTGCGTTTTGGATTTAATTCTTCAAGTTATTTAAAATCAATATTTTTCGCTATTTTGCATTCACAGAAACTATAATGATATGACAGAAGTAAAAAGACTTTTTGATTTTCCGTACTACCAATTAGAGAACTACCCTCAAGAGGGGGCGCTCGTTAGTAAAGTTAACGGAACGTGGGTTAAGACATCCACCCAGCAATATATAGACCAGGCCAATGCAATTAGCCGCGGTTTGATTAAACTAGGGGTAAAAGCCAATGACAAAGTAGCCATTATTTCTATGACAAATAGAACTCAGTGGAATATTTGTGACATAGGTATTTTACAAATAGGTGCGCAAGATGTGCCTATTTATCCTACCATATCTGAGAAGGATTATGAGTATGTACTCAATCACTCAGAATCTAAATATGTATTTGTTTCTTGTAAAGAAGTACTAGATAAAATAAATAAAATTAAAGCAAATGTCCCTTCACTTTTGGGAGTATACAGCTTTGAAGATATAGATGGTTGTGATTCTTGGCAAGAGGTTATTACCCTTGGTAATGACAATCAAGACCTGCAACAAGAAGTCCAAAAACGTATGGATGCGGTGCAGGAAGATGATTTGGCTACACTTATATACACCTCTGGAACTACCGGCAGGCCAAAAGGAGTGATGCTAAGCCATAAAAACATTGCCTGTAATGCAAAACACAGTAAAGGAAGGTTACCTATAGAAATGGGTAAGTCTAAAGCGCTGAGTTTTCTACCTGTATGTCATATATACGAGCGCATGCTGTTGTACATGTACCAATATTGTGGAGTAAGTATTCATTTTGCTGAAAGTTTAGAAACAATCAGTGAAAACCTTAAAGAAATTCATCCAGAGGTAATGACGGCCGTGCCGCGTTTACTAGAAAAGGTATATGATAAAATTATTGCCAAAGGAGCAGATTTAACAGGAGTTAAAAAGAAATTATTCTTTTGGGCCGTAGATTTAGGCCTTCAATGGGAGCCTTATGGTCAAAACGGATGGGTCTATGAAACAAAGCTAAAAGTAGCCCGCAAGTTAATTTTCAGTAAGTGGCAAGAAGCCCTTGGTGGAAACTTAAAGGCCATTGCTTCTGGATCTGCAGCATTACAACCAAGATTAGCTAGAGTATTTAATGCAGCAGGGTGTCCTGTTATGGAAGGGTATGGCCTCACAGAGACCTCTCCTGTTGTAACGGTTAACGATTTGCGTAATGGTGGCTTTAGAATTGGAAGTGTTGGTAAAGCACTACCAGACACCGAAGTTAAAATTGCCGAAGATGGAGAAATCTTAATCAAAGGACCTCAAGTAATGCAAGGGTACTATAAAGATCCAGAGCAAACTGCAGAGGTGCTTAAAAATGGGTATTTCCATACCGGAGATATTGGAGAAATAGATAATGACGGTTTCTTAAAAATTACAGACCGTAAAAAATCTATGTTTAAAACCAGTGGTGGTAAATACGTAGCACCTCAATTAATTGAAAATGCAATGAAGCAGTCTTCATTCATTGAGCAAATTCTTGTGGTAGGTGATGGAGAAAAAATGCCAGCTGCACTTATACAACCAAATTGGGATTGGATAAACCAGTGGAGCGCTCTAAAAGGTCATAATATTTCTAAAGACACAGTAGTTGCATCTCAAGATCAAAAGCTGATTGACCGTATCCAAGAAGAAATTAACTTCCACAACGAAGGTTTTGGAAGTTGGGAGAAAGTAAAAACCTTCCAGCTTACTCCAGATCTATGGAGTATTGAGGCAGGACACCTTACTCCTACCATGAAATCTAAACGTAAAGTAATTAAGGAAATGTACAAAGACCTTTATGAGAAGCTCTATGGGCGTTCTTAATACAGGTACACGTTTGTACAATAAATCACGCTATGCAAATAGCGTGATTTTTTTTTGAAATGTTAGCTCAAAAAAAGTGAATCGAAATTAAAAACAGCATACCTGCGTAGTTGAGCAAATTGTTTTGTAACATTTTACTACATTTGTTTACTAACTTATTCAATCAAAAAAAACACAAAAATGTCAAAAGCAAATGTTACACTAAAAGAAAGTGCTATCCAATACGGTTTAGTTCTTGGAGGAATTTTAGCAATTTCAACGGTATTAATGTATGCCTTAAACCAAGAATTATTTCTCTCTGTTTGGATTGGTGTAGGTACTATTTTGGTTGTTATAGGTACTGGTATTTTTGCAACAGCCAAAGCAAAAGACATACTGGGCGGGTTTATGAGCTTTAAAGAGGCCTTCACGGCATACTTTATAACCACAGCAGTTGGTTTAGCTATAAGCACGGTAGTAGGTATATTAATATTTTCTATTGTAGACACAGAACTTGCCTCTTATTTAAATGAGCAAAGTATTGAAATGACCAGAGAATTTATGGAGCGATTCAATACCCCACAAGAGGTAATAGATGAATCTTTGAGAGAACTTAAAGAAGTTGATAACTTTTCGATAGCAAATCAAGTCAAATCGTATTTCTCCGGATTAATCGTGCAAGCGGTTATTGGATTACTTATTGGGCTTATTTTCAAAAAAGTAGACCCAAACGCCATAGACTAACCTATGAATATATCTGTAGTCATACCTCTTTTAAATGAAGAGGAATCTATTAAAGAACTATACCTCTGGATTGCAAAAGTGATGCAAGCCAACAGCTTCAGCTATGAGGTAATCTTTATAGATGACGGCTCTACAGACACATCTTGGTCTATTATTGACTCTTTACACAAACAACACCCCCAAATAAAAGCCATTCAGTTTTTAAGAAACTTTGGTAAATCTCAAGCCCTGCATGCTGGTTTTGCAATGGCTCAAGGGGATGTGATTATAACCATGGATGCAGATTTGCAGGATAATCCAGAAGAAATACCTCAGCTTTATAACATGATTTTAAATCAAGGGTATGATTTGGTATCTGGGTGGAAAAAAGTACGGTATGATTCTAAGATATTTAAAAACTTTCCTTCTAAAATATTTAACTGGGCGGCAAGAAAGACCTCTGGTGTCCAATTAAATGATTTTAATTGCGGGCTTAAAGCCTACCATAAAGATGTAATAAAAAACATAGAGGTTACCGGAGAAATGCATCGGTACATTCCTGTTTTGGCAAGTAACGCAGGGTTTACAAATATTGGAGAAAAAGTAGTACAACACCAGGCGCGTAAATATGGCAGCACAAAATTTGGTGCAGAACGCTTTACCCACGGATTCTTAGATTTACTTACACTTTGGTTCTTTTCTAGATTTGGCAGAAGACCCATGCACTTATTTGGTGCTTTAGGTGCTTTTATGCTAACTATTGGGTTTTTGTTTGCTTTTTATCTAGGAGTTGACAAGTTGTTTATTAATCCAACAGGTAGGCTTATAACAGAAAGGCCTCAATTTTATATAGCTATAACCGCTATGATTATTGGATCACAATTATTCTTGGCTGGATTTTTAGGAGAGCTACTCTTACGCTCCAAAAAAGAAAGCAACAACTATAGCGTAAAAACCACGTTATAGATACACATCTTATATCAACCTTTTAAAATTTGTGAATATCTCACATCACAACTGGCCTAAAATTGGCTATTTTTGCATACAAAACACCGCTTAATGAATACTATAGACCCAAGAATACTAGATCGCGTTAATACTTGGCTTTCTCCTACTTTTGACATCAATACACAGGAACAAATAAAACACATGATTTCTAATGACCCAGAGGCATTAGATGATGCTTTTTACAAAAACCTAGCTTTTGGTACCGGAGGAATGCGTGGTGTTATGGGTATTGGGGATAATAGAATAAACAGATACACCCTTGGTAAAAACACACAAGGAATAAGTAACTATTTAAAGCAGTGCTTCCCCAGTGAGAAACTAAAAGTTGCTATTGCTTTTGATTGTAGACATAACTCTAAAGAATTGGCACAGGTTGTTGCAGATGTATTTTCTGCCAATGGTATCCAGGTGTTTTTATTTAGTGATTTGCGCCCTACTCCAGAATTATCTTTTGCAGTTAAACATTTAGACTGTCATTGTGGTATAGTACTCACTGCCTCACATAACCCTCCAGAATACAATGGGTATAAAGTATATTGGCAAGATGGAGGCCAGCTAGTACCCCCACAAGACTCCGCAATTATAAAAGAAATTAATGCATTGGAGTATAGTGATATTCTCTTTAATGCCAATGATAAATTAATAACAGAAATAGACCAAGAGGTAGACGATGCCTTCGCAAAGGCTGCTGTAGAAAACGGTAGTTATAATACCCCTACAAAAGCTAAAGAAGATCTAAAGATTGTTTTTACAGCCTTGCACGGTACCTCCATTACTATGATACCAAGAGTTTTGGAAGCAGCAGGTTATACAAATGTTCATGTGGTAGCACAACAGGCAACCCCTGATGGAGATTTCCCTACGGTAATCTCACCAAATCCAGAAGAGCCAGAGGCGCTTAAAATAGCTATAGAGATAGCACAGCAAACAAATGCAGACATTGTTATTGGGACAGATCCAGATTGTGATAGATTAGGAATTGCGGTTAGAAATAGCCAAGGCAGCATGGAAATCATTAACGGAAACCAAGCCATGGCCATCAAGACTTATTTCTTGTTAGAAAAATGGAAGAAGGCTGGTAAAATTACGGGGAATCAATTTATTGCCTCTACTATTGTTTCAACGCCAATGATAGCAAAAATTGCTGCTAAATTTGAAGTAATATATAAAGAAGGACTAACAGGCTTTAAATGGATTGCCAAAATGGTGGAAGATTTTCCTGAGTTAGAGTTTATTGGCGGAGGAGAAGAGAGTTTTGGTTTTATGGTGGGAGACTTTGTAAGAGACAAAGATGCTGTGACTGCAAGTTTATTGGCCTGTGAGGTTGCTGCGCAACAAAAAGCGGAATCACGCACCTTATTTGAATATTTAGACACGATTTACAAAGAAGTTGGATACTATAAAGAACATCTTGTCTCCCTTGTTAAAAAAGGAAAAAAAGGTGCCCAAGAGATTGAGCAAGTCATGAAAGACTTGCGCACAAACCCTCTAAAACAAATTGCAGGCAGCCCAGTGGTGCGTATAGAGGATTACAATACTAGCGTTATAACTGATGTTGTAAACAATACTAGTGCGCCTATAGAAATCCCTAAAAGCAACGTACTTATCTACTACACTCAAGACGGAAGCAAGATAGCGGCCAGACCAAGTGGTACAGAACCTAAGATTAAATTTTACATCAGTGTTCAAGACAAGCAACAGCCAGATATTTCAGTACTACTGAAAGATAAAATAAATGCTATTTGCACTGATTTAAATATAGTATAAGCCTATGAATTATTTCAAAAAAATACTACAATACGCAAAACCTTACAAAAAGTATGCGGTGTTAAACATCGCCGCTAACGTATTCTATGCTTTTTTTGGAACCCTAGCCTTTGTTTCTTTAATGCCTATGTTAAAGGTATTATTCGGTAATGGAGAAAAAGTATTGGTAAAACCTACCTACCTGGGTATTACAAAAATTGGAGATTATTTTGAGCAGTTTTCAAATTTTTACATCACACAGCGTATTGAGGCCTCTGGAGAGATGAGCGCCCTTACCATCATGATTGTATTTGTTATTGCTACGTTTTTATTGAAAAATTTATTTGGTTATTTAGCGATGTATTTTATTACCTTTTTGCGAAATGGCGTGTTAAAAGACTTACGTAATGATTTGTATACCAAGACAGTAGATTTGCCAGTTTCACACTATTCAGAAAAAAGAAAAGGAGACACCATTGCCAGAATTACCAATGATGTACTAGAGGTACAACACTCTTTTCTGTCTATTTTAGAGCTAATTGTAAGGGAGCCTCTAATGATTTTATTTACCATTATAGCCATGCTTGCCATAAGCCCTAAACTTACTTTATTTGTTTTTATTTTTATTCCTGTGTCTGGTTTTCTAATTTCAAAAATAGGAAAGTCACTAAAAAGTCATAGTGATAAGGTACAAAAAGAGCAAGGTTATTTTTTATCTCTATTAGAGGAAACATTAGGAGGTTTAAAAATCATAAAAGGATTTAATGCAGAAAAGATTTTCTCAAAAAGATTTGAAGATTCTACCCTGCGCTTTTTTAAATCATCGAATACTTTATTAAATAGACAAAACCTAGCCTCACCTACTAGTGAGTTTTTAGGTATTGCAGTAATCTCTATACTGTTATGGTATGGAGGATCTATGGTACTGGTAGATAAAACACTTCCCGCAGAGGCCTTTATAGTTTATATGGGGCTTGCCTACAATATTCTTACACCCGCTAAGGCTATAAGTAAAGCCAGTTATAGCGTGAAAAGAGGGAACGCTGCCGCAGAGCGTGTTTTGGAGATTCTAGAAACTAAATCTAGTATCATAGACAAACCAGACGCAATTGTAAAACAAGGCTTCACAAATACCATGCGTATAGATAACATTTGCTTTAAGTATGAACAAGAAAATGTATTACAAAACTTTTCTCTAGAAATACCCAAGGGTCATACCGTTGCACTAGTAGGCCAAAGTGGTAGCGGTAAAAGCACCATTGCAAACCTGGTTACTCGCTTTTATGATGTAAATACTGGAGTTATAACCATTGATGGTATAGATATAAAAGACATGACTCAAAACTCATTAAGAGGATTACTTGGGCTTGTGACACAAGACTCTATTTTGTTTAATGATACCATTAGGGAAAACTTACGTATTGGAAAAGAAAATGCTACAGATCAAGAAATCATAGCAGCCTTAAAAATTGCAAATGCTTGGGAGTTTGTTAAAGAGTTACCTAAAACTATTGATTCTAATATTGGGGATAGTGGTAATAAATTAAGTGGTGGCCAGAAGCAGCGCCTAAGTATTGCCAGAGCAGTTCTTAAAAACCCTCCAATTATGATTCTAGACGAGGCAACCTCTGCCCTAGATACAGAGAGTGAGCGTCTGGTTCAAGACGCCTTAGAGAATATGATGAAAAATAGAACTTCTATTGTCATTGCCCACAGACTCTCTACCATTCAAAATGCGGATACGATCGTGGTACTAAGCAAAGGATGTATTGTTGAGCAAGGAAAACACGCAGAGCTATTAGCAAAAAAAGGAATGTATTACAGTCTTGTTGAGATGCAATCTTTAGCCTAGGGCTGGTTTATTACATAAAAAAGAGCAGCTTGGGGGCTGCTCTTGATAATTGTTAAACACATTTGGGGCACGTGCCTAACGTTACTAATATAAGTAGAGTACAAAAATAACTCTTTATTTAGACTACACAAGAAAAAAATGCTTTTTATCGTGTTTTATTTACACTTTGCCGTACTTATAAGTGTTTTAGTATTTCTTATATATTATTTATTGCCACTAAAGATCGGAAATAGCAAAACATAAAATGGCGAGAAAGCCCCCGCTATTCTCGCCATTAGTGAACTCATATTACATTTGAGGCATATAATAAAAGTTTCAAAAATTAACCTGAGACAAATATAGAAAGAATTTTCCTACAAAAAAAGTATTATTTGTATTTTATCTATATTATTAGTATTTCATCGGTATTTAATAGAAGATTAATCTTGATATCTTCTTGCTTCCACTGGCAAAAGCAACGCTATCATTTACAAATTCGATGGCGTAAAAGCCCTCTTTAGACAATTCACTCCAGGTAACCCCTTGATTGCTACTATAAGAAATACCCGGTGACCCAACGGCAACAAGACCCTGTCCTTTTGTTCCAGGAACAAAAGATACCGAAGAGCGATATCCAGGACCTTTGCCGTTGCTAAGCAAACTCCATGTTTTACCACCATCTCTAGTAATCGCTTTATTGCCTTGATTAAAGTATTTATCATCCCAATTTCCACCAACAATAACACCGGTGTTGGTATCCAAAAAATCTACACTATAAATACCCGTCATAACACCTCCTTGAAGCATAGGAGTATCATACACAGCCCAGGTAACACCTTTGTCTGGAGAATGAAATACGCGGGCCCTCTGTCCTCCTGTTACAATCCAGGTATGATCCCCTTGGATTGCTATGTTAGAATTGCTGGCTGCAAATGCAGCTTCCCCTGCCACAATATCTGGCAGGTTATCACAGGGTAACTTAGTCCAAGAATTACCTCCATCTCTAGTTATAATAATAGAAAGGCAACCATCTATAGGATCTCCCATTGCAATACCTTCTGTGTCGTTCCAAAAAGAAATAGCATCATAAAAAACACCTGCACCAGTTTCTAGATACACCTCTTGCATAGCGGTAGCCTCATTATCTTTAATGTCTATTTTATACAAAACCGCAGGTGTATCAATACTCAAAATAAACACAGCGGAGGTAGTCTTTGCTATTGCTCTAAAATGCAAGGGTTTTTTATCGTATTGAACCGTTACTAACTTAGGAGTTTTATTGGCTATGAGTCCAACAACTCCTTTATTGGCAGCAAACCAAACACTAGAGGCATCTTGAGGTACAATGGCCCGTATGCTTAGGCTGTCTGTAAACACCTCTGAAATGCTAACACCAGTAAAAGGTTTCTTCTTAGAGGTGGTACTACAGGCGCTCAAAAAAAGAACTAAAATGAGCGTAAAAAAATGTTTTATTGACATATTATTTTTTAGTAAAAGTAACTAAAACAAATCGTTGAAAATAAGATACCTTTGCAAACGCATTAAGGCATACAAAATGCTGTTTATTATTTACCTATGAGATTACACAGAACCCTTGTTTTTGCTACTATTGATTCATTAGACCTTATTTTTAATGAGCAAAAACAAGCTGATAAAGTATTAAGAGCTACCCTTAAAAAAGACAAACGTTGGGGCTCAAGAGATCGCAGTTTTATTGCAGAAACTACCTATGACATAGTGAGGTGGAAACGCCTTTATGAAGAGATTGCAGAGGTACAAGCTCCTTTCTCTCGCGGTAATCTGTACAGAATGTTTGCCGTTTGGTGCACCCTAAAAGGAATTGCTATACCTAAAGACTGGACACAGTTTGAACAAACTCCAACAAGGCGTATTAAAGGTCGTTTTGATGAATTATCAAAAACAAGAAAAATTAGAGAGTCTATTCCAGATTGGTTGGATGAACTAGGAGTAAAAGAATTAGGGAAAAAATGGGACAAAGAATTAACTGCTTTAAACAAGCAGGCCGAAGTGGTTCTTAGAGTGAATCCTATAAAGGCAACACTAGAGCAGGTACAACTAGCCCTAAAAGAAGATGAAATACACACAAAAACAATAAAAGGATACCCACAGGCACTTGTCTTAAGAGAGCGTGCAAATGTGTTTATCACAGATGCCTTTAAAAAGGGTTGGTTTGAAGTACAAGATGCCTCCTCTCAAAAAGTAGCAGCGCTTTTAGATCCAAAGCCTGGTATGCGCATTATAGACGCTTGTGCCGGTGCTGGAGGTAAAAGCTTGCATATTGCCTCACTGATGGAAAACAAAGGGCAGGTGGTAGCCATGGATATTTATGAGAATAAATTAAATGAGCTGAAAAGACGTGCACGCCGTAATGGTATTCATAACATAGAAACTAGAACTATAGATTCTACCAAAGTCATTAAAAAACTTTTAGAAAAGGCTGACAAAGTTCTTATTGATTCTCCTTGCACAGGACTAGGTGTTTTAAGAAGAAACCCCGACGCTAAATGGAAAATGAATCCTGATTTTTTAGAAGAAATAAAAGTAACCCAAGCTGAAATTTTAGATTCCTATTCTAGAATGGTAAAACCAGGAGGAGATCTAGTGTATGCAACCTGTTCCATATTACCAAGCGAGAATGAAAAACAAGTAAAGGCATTTTTAAAGCGTGATGCTGGTGAAACCTTTACCTTTGTAAAAGACGAAAAAATTCTTCCTTCAAGTTCTGGATTTGATGGATTTTATATGGCACTACTTAAAAAAAATATATAAATGAGAACAATACAACTACTTTTTTGCTTAAGCGTAACAAGTATTCTATTTGCACAACAATCTTACTATAACAACGTAAACCTTAGCCTTACAGGAGAAGCATTGTATAATGAACTCCAAGAAAAGATTGATATCAATAATACAACATTTACCTATGGTGATGTGCGTGATACCATGTTAGAAACTGATGAAGATCCAGACAACAGTCAAAATGTGTTGTTAATATATGGTTACAGCAATTCAAGTTGCATTCCCCAACGTACCAGAAACAAACAAGAATTTGGAGGTAATTCTTGTAATTTTAATAGAGAACACGTTTTTGCACGAAGCAATTCAGACCCAGAAATGGGCGGTACTAGTAATATTTATACGGGTATTGTTGCAGACCCACACAACCTGAGATCCAGTGATGTACAAATGAATGGAAGCCGTGGAAACAAAAAGTTTACAGCAGGTTCTGGAACAGCTGCTACTGTAAATGGAAATTGGTATCCTGGTGATGAGTGGAAAGGTGATGTAGCCAGAATGATGATGTATATGTATACGCGTTATGGTGATAGATGCCTGCCTTCATTAAATGGAACAGGAGCCTTACAAAGTGGCAACAGTATGCTACAAGTATACCTGCAATGGAACGTAGAGGACCCTGTAGATTCTACCTTTGAAGATCAACGAAACAATTATTTAGAAAACGCATATGGGAACAGAAACCCGTTTATTGATAACCCATATCTAGCCACTATTATTTGGGGAGGAGCACCCGCAGAAGACCGCTGGGGAACCCTTGGTGTTGGAAACAACAATGAGCAAAGCTTTACCATTTATCCTAACCCTGCAACAGATGCTATTGGTATTAGCTTAAGTGATAACCAAACAAATTTATCAGTTATTATCTATAGTGTTTTAGGTAAGAAGATTAAGGAAATACCTTATAGTAAAGCAAACCAAACTATGGATGTTTCTACCCTTACATCTGGCATATATATTTTAACAATAGAAAGCCCAGAAAAAGTAATCACATCACAAAAATTAGTTATAAAGTAAAACTTTTTTAGGGATTAATTTATTACCATAAAACAAAAAAAGTCCCGAGCTAATATAGCTCGGGACTTTTTTATACAATAAATACAATCTAATTCTTTAAAACCTGTATGACACTACTAGCATCCTTTGAAGTAGCCTTTACAAAATAGGTTCCTGAGGCAAAAC
>CAJWPZ010000035.1 GCA_913045325.1 uncultured Flavobacteriaceae bacterium
GTTATTTAATGCTTCTTAGATATAGTTGTTCTACTTTTTCTCGCGCCCAAGGAGTTTTACGAAGAAACTTTAAACTAGAGTTTATGGTCGGGTTTAGCGCAAAGCAATTAATACGTACTTTCTGGTCCATATATTCCCAGCCATATTTGGCAACCAGTTCTTCCAAAATGGCTTTAAGGGTAATACCATGTAAAGGATTGTTGGCTTGTTTGGGTTTGTTTTCTTTTTTACTGAAAATTCCAAACAATTCTTTATCCACTCTTTGAGGGATAGAATTATAAGATTTCTCAAAGGTTTGTATGGTAAACAGTGGGCTTAAATAACTTTTATATTCTTCTATACTTCCGCCAAAAGGACGTTTTTCTAGATCCTCGGTGAGCGGAAAATCAAACCACAAACCAACTAGTTTCCCTTTTGGGGCAAGCAAAGAGGCCATTTTAGTTGCGTATTTTACCCTATTCATTTTCTGTGGTACAAAGGAGCAGAAAAATGTCTGCTCTACAATAAGGTCGTAGACTCCTTTGTGTTTAAAAAAATCTTTCTCAATAAGGTGCTGTTCATTAAAATCAGGATTTCTTTTTTTGAACTCATTTAAAGGTATGGCAGATATATCAAGTATAAACACATTTGTAAAGCCTTGTTTAAAAAGATATGCTGCCTCATGCGCATTACCAGCACCTGGTATTAAGATGCGCATGGTTTTGTCTGTAAGTTGGTCAAAATATGTTTTTAACGGGGTAGAGACTTCTCCTACATCCCAACCAGTAAGCGCATCTTCGTACCGCTGAGTCCAGTAGTTTTTATCAGTGCTCATGGAGTTGTAATTTTAGTAACCGTTCCTTTTTTAACTATATTTTCTTGATTTTGTTTTTTAACCACCATCTGGAATTCAAAAAGATAGGAGTTTTCTGTGGTGCTCAATATTTTAAAATGCACTGCTTGTTGATCGTAGGTGTTTTTTGGATGTAGTTTCCGCATGATATACTCACAGTTGTTAATCCAACGTACAGAGAAGGTGTCTGTTACTCCTTTATAGGTTTCAATTGCAATACTATCGTTACGTACAAAAGTAGACCTTACAAGCTCTGTGCCTACCATTTGCTGAAAACTGAAGGTCCCAGTTTTAAAATCTTCACAACTTCGCTCCACATTGTAGCAACTACAAAATAATAAGGAGCAAAGAAGATAGTTAAAGTAACGCATTGTCTTTTTTTTACAAAGTTCGGCAATTTACTTTAAAAACGTACCTACACGCAGGTATTGTATTGCTTGAAAGTACCATCTTCATAAAAGATGACAATTCGCTCTATAGCCTTTGTGTTTAATGAGTTTGCTGGGTTTTTATCTTGGCTATTATTTGTTGCTATTGGCTGCTTTTTGTCTGGATTGTTTTTTTGCTCACCATGTAAGGAAGTTTTCTTTGATGCAGTAGGGAAGGAGCCTGTTCCATTTAATAGCCAATAAAGGTCTACCTCAGGATATGTTTGAAGTACTTTCATGACAAATTCTAAACTAGGTTTATTTCTGCCAGAGAGTAAATGAGAAATGGTAGATCTGTTAAACGCTATTTTTTCTGAAAATGATGTCGCGGTAACGCCATAAAAATCTAGAATTTTCTGCAGTCTTTTAGAAAAATTTGAAGTGTTTACCATTGTAACTTTTGTAAAACAAATAATATATTACAAATGTAATTTATAGCACTTAGAGTACCAAGATAATTGATGTATATTGTTAATATGTATTAACTAAAGCTTTATATTAAATACCATAATATGCTGAAATGCAATATATTGTATATAATATATGTTTGTTTGGTGTTTTTACTTATTAAATAGCGCGTATTGTTTACAAATAACACCTTCTATGGCAGCGATTTCTGTTTACATGTGTAAACTTAGGTTTGATTACTTTTGTATACTTACACTCCTACAATGCAAATTACTTCTTGGTATACAGACAATTTTGAAGACCGTTTAACAGGACGGTATATTACCATCAAACACATCCTACCCTTACTGGATAGCTATCGAAATATTTTTAATGTATCTGTAGCGGGCTTTTCTGAAATGGGAGTAGAGATTCCTTTAGTTACCCTCGGGAAAGGTGCTAAAAAAGTGCTTATTTGGTCTCAAATGCACGGTAATGAGAGTACCACAACAAAGGCTTTGTTTGATTTTTTTAAATATATCAGTGTAAACAACCAACAAACAGCACAATTGCTCTCACAATATTCATTTTATGTGCTTCCAATTTTAAATCCAGATGGAGCGGCATTGTATACTCGTGAAAATGCTAACAATATAGATTTAAATAGAGATGCTGAAGATGTCTCTCAAAGCGAGAGTAGGGTATTAAGATCTATTTTTGACAGCCTGCAACCCCATTTATGCTTAAACATGCACGATCAGCGCAGTATATTTGGTATTGACGGCCCTAAACCAGCCACCCTGTCGTTTTTAGCCCCCTCTGCAGATGCTTTAAAAACCATTACACCTGCAAGAGAGATTGCTATGGAGCTTATCGTTAAAATGAAAAACTACATTCAAGCATACCACCACAATCAAATAGGGCGATTTGATGACACATTTAATCAAAATTGTGTGGGTGATAGCTTCACCAGTAGTGGATCTCCAACAATATTATTTGAAGCTGGACATTACCCTAACGACTACAGCCGTGAGCAGTCTAGATCATTTGTGTTTTACGCCTTAATTGCGCTATTTGACCTTGATACAGCCTCTCAAAATAATAGTTTAGATTACAAAGAGTATTTTACTATCCCAGAAAATCAAAAGATATATAAAGATGTTGTTTTGTATAACGTTCGTGTTGATGGAGAAGATAACTTACAAACTATTAGCTTTCAATACAAAGAAAAGTTACTACATCAAAAGATTGAATTTGAATTATATTTTGATAGTATGCAAGAAAAAAATAATGTCTTTGGCCATCAACACTTTGATTTACAGGGCGGAAGAATATTAGTGAATTCTCACCAAAATATACTAATTGATAAAAAAACAGCAACGATTTTTGATATAACTCAAAATTTAATGTTGATTTAACATTGAAATTTGTTTTGTTTAATTCAATGAATTATCTTTGTAGTTAAATTATACTATATGAAATTTAAATTAGACGCCACAGATCAAAGCATTTTAGATATGCTTATTGAAAATACAAGAACTCCCTTTACAGATATTGCAAAAAAGCATGGTATTTCTGCAGGTACAGTACATGTTCGTGTTAAAAAAATGGAGGATGCTGGAATTATTACTGGATCTTCACTTCGTTTAGACTACAACAAGTTAGGGTATTCTTTTATAGCCTATGTTGGTATTTATTTACAGAAAACATCTCAAACACAGTTTGTACTTGAGAGAATTAATGAAATACCCTCTGTAACAGTGGCTCACGTTACCACTGGGAAATTCAACATTTTCTGTAAAATTAGAGCAAAAAACACAACTCATGCAAAAGATATCATCTATAAACTAGATGATATTGAAGGCGTTACAAGAACAGAGACGATGATTTCTTTGGAGGAGAGTATCAATGACAAAAAACGATTGATGCATTCTATATTTAGAGCATTGTAACAAACGATAACATATATTTTAAAACCCCACTATTGTAAATAGTGGGGTTTTTTCTTAGTTTATTTTAAAATCTTTATAGTATTTAAAAGCCTCTATAATTAAGGGCTTGGGGACTTCTCTATTGATATGAGCTAGACCAAAGTCTTCTAGTAGCACAAATAATACTGCCCCAGCTTTGCTTTTTTTGTCATGTATTAAAAGAGTACTAATTGATTCTATATCCTGCCTGTTAAAAGCCTGCCTTTTAAAGTTAGTTAGAATAAAAGAAGTGATTTCTGCTAGCTTGTTTTTATCAAAACCAACTAAATTACTTGAGATGTAGATGGCTAAAACAATACCAATTGCAATGGCTTGCCCATGAACAAGTGTTGGTCTAGTTTTACTCTCTAGGCAGTAAGATTCAATAGCATGACCAAGGGTGTGTCCAAAATTAAGTACTTTTCTAGCGCCCAACTCATTAGGATCTTGCAAGACAATATTATTTTTAATCTCTATAGAGCTCCATATTAAGTTCTGGGTACTTTTTAGATTTTTGACATCAAAACCCTGAAGTTGCTCCCAATAGTCTTGACTATCTATAAGGGCGTGTTTTAACATTTCTGCAAATCCAGAGGTGATTTCTTGTTTTGGTAATGTGTTTAAAAAAACAGGATCAACAACCACCATACTTGGGTTATTAACTACTCCTACTTGATTTTTAAGCGTTCCTAAATCAACACCATTTTTACCTCCTATAGCGGCATCAACCATCGCCAATAGAGATGTCGGGACATTTATAAACTCAATCCCTCTTTTAAATGTTGAGGCAACAAAGCCACCCACATCTGTTACAACACCACCACCAAGATTAATAAGTAGGCTACTTCTGTCTGCCCCTTTTTTGGTTAATGTATTCCATATATCAATACAGGTGTGAATTGTTTTATTTTTCTCACCACTGGGCATTATAATGGTTTCAATAGGGGTTTTTATAACAGCGTGTTTTAAAAATAGCTCAAGAGAATACTTAAAAGTATTGGTGTCTACTAATATAAAAATCTTAGTCGGGTTTAATTTCTCAACACCAGCCCTTAGCAACGACCATCTATTTTCATTACAGTAAATGGCTGTGTGTTGTGTCACAATCTGTTTTTCCATAGTGGGTGAGTGTATGATAGGTTTTTATAATTCTTGGCGTTTAAAGTATTAAAAATTATTCAAACTTAGAGTAACAAAATTAGAGCATTGTATTTTAACGACCATCAAAACTAACTATATTTGTACGAGAAATTTTATTATGGCCCTAAACACTCTTTTTGACAACACACAAACTGCTTTTAAATTAAAAAGTGATTCTGAATTAGAACGTGCTTATTTTCTATTCAAGATGATTTCTAAAGAGCCACTAGTAAAAATAGGTACCATGGCTACAAAAGTAGCTCTTAATCTTAATTTGCCAGTAGAGGGGCTTATTCGCTCAACGGTATTCGATCATTTTTGTGGCGGGGTGAATGAAAAAGATTGCATGAGTGTTGTTGATAATCTGCACCGTGCTAAGGTGAGCTCTGTTTTAGATTATTCTGTAGAAGGAAAACAGGAAAAATCTCAATTTGATGCTACCATGCAAAAGGTAGTAGAGCTTACAGAGTTTGCAAAAAACAAAGATGCAATGCCATTCTCTGTATTTAAACCAACAGGGTTTGGTCGTTTTGAAATTTGGAGAAAACGATCAGCAAAAGAATCTTTAACCACTCTAGAAAAAGGGGAGTGGCAATCTATACAAGATAGATACCAAAGGGTTTGTGATACCGCTCAAAGGTGTGATATCTCTTTATTAATTGATGGTGAAGAGTCTTGGATGCAAGACGCAGCAGACACACTTTGCCAAACCATGATGGCAAAATACAACACAGAAAAAGCCATAGTCTTTAATACCCTGCAATGTTACCGCTGGGACCGCTTAGGGTATCTAAAAGAGCAGCACGCAAAAGCCGTAGCTGGTAACTATAAATTAGGCTTTAAAGTTGTTAGAGGAGCCTACATGGAAAAAGAAAATAATCGGGCTCAAGAAAAAGGGTATCCAACTCCTATTTGCGAGAGTAAACAAGCAACTGACACTAATTTTAATGCCGTTATGGAGTATATACTAGACAATTTGGAGGATATCTCTTTGTTTATTGGCACACATAACGAGCACAGTAGTTATAAGGCCCTGGAGATACTTAAATCCAAGAAGCTGCAAAAAAATGATACCAGAGTATGGTTTGGCCAATTATACGGCATGAGTGATCATATAAGCTATAACCTAGCAGCTGGGGGTTACAATGTTGCCAAATACATTCCTTTTGGACCTGTAAAGGATGTTATGCCGTATTTAATTAGAAGGGCCGAAGAGAATACCTCTGTCGCTGGACAAACCAGTAGAGAGCTTACGCTGCTCAAAAAAGAGAAAACTAGAAGAAATTCATAACTAGCTTTTAAACCTGTGTTGGATTTTGTTCATCAAAACTCCAGGTAAGCATCCTGCTATTTTTATTACCGATATGCATTACCACTGTTTTATGACTTGCCTTTGCTTTGTCTAACTGTTTGTATAGCTTGTTTAGGTTCTCTTTATTTGAAACTAGTGTTGTAAAAACACCCACTTGTTTTTTGTATTTTATACTCTGTTTAATCATTCTTTTTATAAAAAGAGCCTCACCGCCATTACACCAAAGCTCATTGGCTTTTCCACCAAAATTATGTATTAGTTCTTGCCTAAAAGCATAATCCTTATCTTTTGCTATGTTAGCTAACTTGCGCATGGTGCCTTTATTTGCCTCAATTTCACTTGTATGGAAAGGAGGATTGCATATGCTAAGATCAAAATACTCATCTTCTTTAATAATACCTGTGAAAATATTTGCATTATTGGATTGATGCCTTATTTCAATATTTTTTTTTAATCCCTTTGTGGCTGCAACAATTTCTTTTGCAGAACCAACAGCATCACTATTTATATCTGCACCTACCATTTGCCAATTAAAAAGCTGGGCGCCTATAATAGGGTAGATGCAGTTTGCACCAACTCCTATATCTAACACCTTATAGATTGTATTGTCATTACTTGAAGCTAAGCGCTCATCAAGCAATGTTTTAACATGACATAAGTAATCTGCCCTACCAGGAACTGCAGGACATAAATGCCCGATAGGTAGCTGATAATCATCTAGCTTATAATGTTGTAACAACAACGCTTTATTTAACTGAAACACCCCTTTTGGATTTGCAAAATCAATGGTTTGAACCTCATGTTCGTTGGTAAATACAAACGCCTCTAACTCCTCATTGGCTTGTAGTAGCAATTCAAAGTTATACGGGTTTCTGTGTGGATTTTTTAAATGCATTGTTTTTTATTTGACTTTTTATAATGGTACAAAAAAATGCCCATAGATAACACAATGGGCAGGATTATTATGCGATTTGCTGTACAAGAAGTATGTTTATTTAAATTATAAATTAACCATACATAGTAACAAACTAAAACTAGATAGTTGTTATTGAACAGCTATAGAGGTTATGGTTGCGGTTTTTTCACAATTTTGCACGCTCATTTTCAACTTTATTTTTTTAACAGACCCTTCAATAACATATACCTTACAGGAGTCTAATTTTGTATTGCTCTCTCCAAAATTAACATCTCCTAATTTAAGCAAAGAAGATACGGTAGCAGTGTCAAGATTATTTTTTTTCAAATCTTGAAGACTCTGGGTAGAGAATACTCTTTGTTTGATTTTAATGTTTTTTAACGTACGTGCGTCTGGCCCATAATCACAGCCAGCTTTTTTTCCGTTTAAAAAGAAAAATAATAGCACTAGGCCAATAATAAATCCAAACCCATAAAAACCAAATCTTTTTGCAATATTCATAGCTTAAAATTTAGCGGTTAAACGTACATTAAAAACCCTTGGAGACAGGTAGTTGGGTATGGAGTATTGTACCTTAGTGTATACATCTCTTACAAATGTATTTGATATAGAGTTTTGTACATCAAAAATGTTGAATATCTCTGCACCAAGAGTAAGTTCTTTAAAATATTTTAAAACGCCTTCTTCTTTTTGTCTTTGGGCATCTATAATTACGTAAGAAACCCCCAAATCTACTCTTTTGTAATCTGGCAAACGCTCTTGAAAATTATAAGGATCTGCATAACTAGGAGAGCCTCCTGGTAGCCCTGTGTTGTATTGCAAGTTTAAATATCCTTTTAAGTTTGGAACCACTTTAACATAATCTTGAAATAGCATTCCTATTTTTAATCGTTGATCTGTGGGCCTAAAGATGTACCCTCTGTTGTCTATGTTTTCTTGTGTTTTAAGATACCCAAGGCTTATCCAGCTTTCTGTTCCAGGAACAAATTCTCCTGCCAAGCGCAAATCTAAACCATAGCCGTAGGCAACAGCATTATTTCTTGCTCTATACCGTATCCTAACATTATCTAGGGTATAGGGGTTTACATCTGTGAGTTTCTTGTAATACACTTCAGAGTTTAGGGTAAATGGCCTGTCCCATAAATCAAAACTGTAATCGTTACCTAAAACAAGATGTATAGATTTTTGCGCCTTCACGCCAGGTCTTACAGTTCCTGTAGAATCTCTTAATTCTCTATAAAAAGGGGGTTGGTGGTACACACCTCCAGACAATCTAAAAAGCATGTCCTTATCCCAATTTGGTTTAAGGCTCACTTGCGCTCTAGGGCTAAAGACTGTTTGGGTAGTTGTTTGTATGTCTTGGCCACTCACGCTCCAATTATGAGCTCTTACACCTGCATTTAGCCAAAGATCAGTGCTGCCAATAGTTGTTCTACGGCTCCATTGTCCATAGCCACTGAGTCTATTTATTTGCACATCATTTTGAGCGCGTATGTTTGTATAAGGAACAATCTCTGAAGTGAAAGGCTCATAGGGCTGTAAATTAGCAAAATCTATAACAGGCGGCCTAATAGAGAATCCTGCAGAATCTATAATCTCGTATTCTTGAACACGATCTCTTATATCTTCATGGGTAAATTTTACGCCATATTCAAATTCATTTTCTCCAATAGTAGCATTCCCTTTATGCTCTAAATTCACAATCAAGGCATCAAGGTTATTTCTTGCATGTGTGAGTTGAGAGCCAATACCTTCACTAAAGGTAACCTCTCCTAGGTTTTCACTACCAATACTAGTATCTACTTCTCCTAGTCTGTATTGGGCTAAAATATCAAAGTATTCTTGCTCCTGGGTTTGGTATATAGACCCAATAAATTTTGCTGTATAATTTTGTGAGGCTACATAGGTTGCCTTTAAGGCTCCAAAATAGGTATCATACTTGTCTTCTTCTTGCCCGTCATAAAATACCAATAGAGCAACAGGGTCTGCAAGGGTTCCAAAATTGGTTTGCCTTGTTAGGGGTTTGTAACTGTATTTGTTGATGGCAATGTTTCCCAGGAAACCAACTTCCAGCTTATTATTAAACTTATAGCTAAGGTATGTTTGGGCATCTAAAAATGTAGGTTTAAAATTTGTTTGTGTCTCTTTGGCATTCACAAAAAGACTATTGTCTCTGTAGCGTAACCCCACAATACCTGTAAACTTACCATCATCAGAGATGCCTCCTGCAGAAACACTTGCTCCAAGTAAACTAGCATCTACGCTGGCTTGCAGCTCGGTGGGTTTTCTATAAGTAATATCTAAAACAGAAGAGAGTTTGTCACCAAATTTTGCCTGAAAACCACCGGCAGAGAAATCTACACTAGAGGTAAGATCATCGTTTACAAAACTTAATCCTTCCTGTTGTCCACTTCTAATTAAAAAAGGCCTGTAAACCTCAATTTCATTTACATAAACTAGGTTCTCATCATAATTACCACCACGAACAGCATACTGTGTGCTAAGTTCGTTATTGCTATTTATACCTGGCAATGAGGTAAGCAAACTTGTTACCCCGCTTATGGCAGAAGGCATTCTTCTAATTGCCTCTGGACTTAAGGTGGTAATTCCTTGTATGCGTTTGTTTTCTCTTCCTGAGATAACAACTGTTGCAATTTGTTCTATGTCTGTCTTCATGACAGGATTTAATTCATAATCCTCGTTATTAGACAAATTTAATGTTGCTTGTACGTTTTTATGACCTATGTGGCTGTAGGTAACCTGCACCTGTTTGTTTGCAGAAATTTCAATAAGATAATACCCATCTAAATCTGAAATTGCTCCCGTATTACCAAAGGTAATATTAACACTAGGTATGGGCTGGTCAAACATATCTAGTATCACACCCCTAACAGTTGCCTTTTGAGCCCAAAGTGCACTAGAGTATAGAATTGAGAAAATTAGTAGAAGTTTGATATGTGTTTTCAAAAGCGAATATTAAAGTTTTTTTCTGAAAAATATAGCCTCAAATGTAGTGCTATTTCCAACATTATCGGTTACAATTAATCTTAAATTGTTTTGAGTATCAGTAACCATATTGTCATTAAAGTCATAGGTTAAAACGTCTTTTTTATAATTATATTCCATCAATATAAAGGTGCCGTTTAACGTCGCTCTGTAACTACTAATTCCACTATGGGTATCTTCAATCTTTAGTTGCAATGTTTTGTTGTTGCTTATCCATTTTCCATCTGTAAAATTAAAAGCCTTTATAGTGGGAGCAATCGTGTCCATGGCAAGTGAATAGGATCCCAGGATTCTTGTGTTTGCAGTAAGAATGTTGTTCTCTCTTCGGGTTGTGGTGTAATAATAGGTGTTTTTATAGGCTTGTCTAGCAATATAGAGTTTGTTTTTATCTACCGTGTTGTAATTGCTAATATCCATGCTAATAGAAATATTTTTATGCACAGGTATATTATCTGTATGTAAATGCAGGGTAT
Source organism: uncultured Flavobacteriaceae bacterium (assembly GCA_913045325.1). Classification (GTDB taxonomy): domain Bacteria; phylum Bacteroidota; class Bacteroidia; order Flavobacteriales; family Flavobacteriaceae; genus Patiriisocius. Next base: position 10,465 of record CAJWPZ010000035.1, read on the forward strand.
CTGCAGATGTTTTGATATCAAGGTAACTGCCTTGATATAGTGCATTTTTGGGAAAAGTAACGGTAAAAATACCTCTTTGAATACTACTTGAGGTTGCACTAGGTATGTATTGTAAATCTTTGGGTGCTTGTTCTTTAACAACAAGGCTATCTCTTTTGCCTATAACTGGAATGGTGATTTGTGTTAAGTTTTCTTGGTAGTCTTTAATATCTATGGTGTAATTTGATGAAAAACCATCAGCTATGTTCACAAAGCCGTTGTCATCTTCTTGCTGTATTATGCTTAAAGGATTGTTTGTTTGGCGAAACAATTTCTGGATTTTAATTTTATGATCTTTAAAATAGGTGTAATCAATATATCTGTTTAGATAGCGTGTTTCGTCAAAGGAGAATTTTTCAAAAGCGATATCTATTTTTGGTTTGCCGTTGTAAGAGGTATTTATACGATACACCCCATTTTTATTATAGGCACCATTTTGTTGATCTGTGGCAGCGATTCCAAAGCCAATTTTTCCGAAGGCACTAATTTTTTCAGTTTTATAAGTGCCGTCTTTTTGTTTTATAAGTCTAAGTTTTACAGGTTCCCTAGACTGGTTTACTGTAGCATCATCACCTACAGGGTATGCAAAAACAGACGTTACTGAAGGCGCTTTAGTGTCTGGAATTTCTAGGCCAAAGAGCATTGGGTTCATGGGTCTAGAATAAGAATCTCTTATCTCATAATGTAGATGAGGGCCGCCACTACTTCCAGAATTTCCAGTATAGGCAATAAGATCTCCCTTTTTTACTAACAGCAAACTTTGCTTTGGAAAAAGTTCAATCTCATATCGCTCTTTTTTGTATTGGTTTTGTTTGACATAGTCTTGTATGTTTGCTTCAAATTTTTGAAGATGGGCATACACAGTACTATACCCGTTAGGATGCTTAATGTATAGCGCTTTACCATACCCGTAATGTCCTACTTTAATTCTGCTCACATAACCATCTGCAGGTGCGTATATTGGAACACCGCTTCTTTGTTGGGTTTTAATGTCAAGCCCGCTATGAAAATGATTGTTGCGCAGTTCGCCAAAGCTCCCAGAGAGTATCATGGGGATTTCTAGGGGGTTGGAGAAATAATTAGGATCAATGGTGTTTTGCCCTTGTAATTGAAAAACTGAAATAACTAGTAGAATACGTAATAGGTTCATAATGTACTTTAATCTGTCTACTATAAAGGGAAGCGTTACACAAATATTGTGATAGTCTTTCAATAAAACAAAAATTAATGCAAAAGAGTTTGTTTATTAGATAGGGTCGGTTAACTTTGTAGTAATAGTATTGAAATACCCAATGTATGAGTTCTATTATAGAACAAGTTGATTCTCTAGAAGATAAGATTAGTAAACTCTTGAATAAGTATTCACAACTTACCCAAGATAAAGCCTCTTTAGAGCAACAGATCATACTATTGAAAGAGCAGCAAAGTAAGTTTTCTTCTGAAATTTCAGAATTAAAAACAACATGCAGCTCCTTAAAATTGGCAAACTCGATGCTTGGCAGCGACCAATATAAACGAGATACAAAACTCAAAATAAATGCTCTTGTTCGGGAAATTGATCAGTGTATTACACACCTTTCTCAATAGTAATAAAATATGTCAAACCAATTAAAAATTAAACTTTCTATAGCAGACCGGGTGTACCCATTAACAATACATCCAGATCAAGAAGAGGGTCTTAGAAAAGCCGCTAAGAAGATAGATGGAATGATTAAAAAGTTTGAAAGTAGCTACGCAGTTAGAGACAAGCAAGATGTTCTTGCCATGTCTGCATTGCATTTTGCAACCCAAGTAGAGCAAAAAAATATTGAAACAGTAGAAGGAGCAGAAACAATAGTGCACAAAATTAAAGCACTAAATGACTTATTACAAGACCAACTATCGTAACGTTCTTTACATACAAATAGGTTACTGCCTACATTAATATACATTTTGGTAAACTCAACAGAGATTCTTTTGAGAAGGATGAGTTAAAGTTGTAAAAGCGCGCCGTCTTCGAGCGGATTCTTGATCAGCTTATTAGTCCTAAACTTTTTTTTAAGGGAGTTTACGCAAATCAAATATTGATGTAGGTTTTTTTATGCTCCATTTTTGAGCACGCTTAACAAAAAGTAAGCGCTAGAATTCTAGCAAATAACAATTAATAACTACAATCATGGACAATATAGTCACGATTATAATAACAGCAGTAGTAGCAGTAACAGTAGGGTTTATAATAGCCAAAATGTTAGAAAAAAACAATGCCACTACCGCAATAGCCTCTGCAAAAAAAGAAGCAGCAAGCATTATTAAAAATGCTGAGAAAGATGGAGAGTCTTTAAAGAAAGACAAAATGCTACAGGCCAAAGAGCGCTTTATTGAACTAAAATCTGAGCATGAAAAAGTGATCAATTCTCGAGAGAGAAAAATGGTAGAGGCAGAGAAGAGAACCAGAGACAAAGAATCTCAAGTATCTAGTGAGTTGGCCAGAGGTAAGAAATCTACCGATGAGCTAGAAAACAAAAAGAAATCTTATGATGAGCGTTTGGTTTTTATTGAGAAAAAGCAACTCGATTTGGATAAGATGCATAAAAGCCAAGTAGAACAATTAGAGGTTATCTCTAGTTTATCTGCAGATGATGCAAAAAATCAATTAATGGAAACCCTAAAGGATGAGGCCAAAACAGCTGCCATGGGGTACATACAAAATTCTGTTGAGGAGGCTAAGATGACCGCACAACAAGAGGCTAAAAAAATTATTATAAGTACTATACAGCGTATTGGTACAGAGGAAGCTGTAGAGAATTGTGTCTCTGTGTTTAATCTAGAGAGTGATGATGTTAAAGGGCGTATTATTGGTCGTGAGGGAAGAAATATTAGAGCCATAGAGGCTGCCACCGGAGTAGAAATTATAGTGGATGACACCCCAGAGGCAATTATCCTTTCTTGTTTTGATAGTGTAAGAAGAGAGGTAGCTAGACTATCGCTTCACAAATTAGTGACAGATGGTAGAATACACCCAGCAAGAATAGAAGAAATTGTAAAGAAGACCACCAACCAAATTGAGGAAGAAATCATCGAAGTTGGTAAACGTACGGTTATTGACCTAGGAATACATGGGTTGCAACCAGAGCTAATAAAAGCTGTGGGACGCATGAAATATCGTTCTTCATACGGTCAAAATTTATTACAACACTCCAGAGAGGTTGCAAAGCTTTGTGGGGTTATGGCTAGCGAACTAGGTTTAAACCCAAAACTTGCAAAAAGGGCAGGGCTTTTACATGATATTGGTAAAGTGCCAGAGACAGAAACAGAACTACCTCATGCAATTTTAGGTATGCAATGGGCAGAAAAATATGGAGAGAAACCAGAGGTTTGTAATGCAATTGGTGCCCACCATGATGAAATAGAAATGACAAGCCTACTCTCACCAATAGTACAGGTTTGTGATGCAATTAGCGGTGCAAGACCTGGTGCAAGACGCCAAGTGCTAGATAGTTATATACAGCGTTTAAAAGACCTAGAAGATATTGCCTTTGGTTTTGGTGGTGTAAATAAAGCCTACGCGATACAAGCAGGTAGAGAATTAAGAGTAATGGTAGAAAGTGAAAAAGTGTCTGATGATAAAGCAGCGCAATTATCTTTTGAAATTTCACAAAAAATCCAAACAGACATGACCTATCCAGGACAGGTTAAAGTAACTGTAATTAGAGAAACTAGGGCTGTAAATATTGCCAAGTAATTTTTACTAAATATCTCTGTAAAAGCTTTTTTAATACTTGTATTGAAAAAGCTTTTTTTTACAAATAGTTGCGTTCTACATAAAAAGGGCCAAAAGGCACCACAGAACAAACTATAGCTATACTAAGTTTTTTGATACTCCACTCTAATTCATGCCAAGCGTAAATTGCAAAAACAATATATAGCATAAACAAAACGCCGTGTGCCATACCCACAACTTGAACTAGTTGCGGCATATCCCAAATATATTTTAAGGGCATAGCAATACCAAGCAGCACAATAAATGATATAGCTTCTAGGGAACTTATAATTTTAAATACTTTAATACCTTTTTTCAAAATAGTAATTTTTTACAAATATAGTTGCCAAATATCTTCCTAGTAGGCGTTTTAAGAAAATTTTTAACCTATATTTTCTAACAAAATAGTACCTTTCCTTTTTTAATATCTGAAATCACACATCATGAAATCAATTGCAATCTTTTCGACCTTATTTCTTTGTATTGAACCTTAAAAATTACATTTGTTATAAAAGATAGATATGGCTGGTAACACCTTCGGAAATTTTTTTAAACTAACCACCTTTGGGGAATCTCATGGAGAGGCTATTGGTGGTGTCATTGATGGCTGTCCTGCTGGAGTATTTATAGACCTTGATGCCATTGAAAATGAAATGATGCGCCGTAGACCTGGGCAGTCTACTATTGTTACCCAGCGTAAAGAAGCAGATACCGTGCGTTTTCTCTCAGGAATATTTGAGGGTAAAACAACAGGCACTCCTATTGGTTTTATTATAGAAAATACCAATCAAAAATCTACAGACTATGCGCACATTAAAGATAGCTATAGACCAAGCCATGCAGATTTCACCTTCGATAAAAAATACGGCCACCGTGATTACAGAGGTGGTGGACGCTCTTCTGCTCGTGAAACAGCAAGTAGGGTAGCAGCAGGTGCAATAGCCAAACAGCTATTAACAGGCATAACAGTAGATGCTTATGTGTCTTCTGTAGGAGATGTTTTTCTAGAAAAGCCTTATCAAGCACTAGATTTTAAGCAAACAGAACAAAATGAGGTACGGTGCCCCGATGCAGAAACGGCATCAAAAATGATCACTAAAATAAAAGAAATAAAAAAACAAGGAGACACCATAGGAGGTACCGTTACCTGTGTTATACAGAATGTTCCTGTTGGTTTAGGAGAGCCTGTTTTTGATAAACTACATGCACAGCTAGGTAAAGCAATGCTTTCTATAAATGCAGTAAAAGGGTTTGAGTTTGGTAGCGGCTTTTGTGGCGCAAGGATGAAGGGAAGCGAGCATAACGACCTTTTTAATGAAGATGGAACAACTCAAAGTAATTTATCTGGCGGAATACAAGGCGGTATTAGCAATGGTATGGATATCTACTTTAGGGTAGCTTTTAAGCCCGTAGCCACAATAATGCAAAAACAGCAAACCATAAACCATAATGGTGAAAAAGTAGAAATGCAAGGCAAAGGACGCCATGACCCTTGTGTTGTTCCAAGAGCGGTACCTATAGTAGAAGCTATGGCCGCCTTGACTATTGCAGATTTTTGGTTAGCAAATAAAATATCTAAATTATAAATTCAGTATCCATTTAAACTTTATTATCAACAACAGCATATGAAAAAATTAGCATTACATTGGAAAATTCTTTTAGGTATGTTAGTAGGAGTGCTCTTTGCACTACTGCTCACTAATTTTGATTGGGGCGCCTGGTTTATTGGAGATTGGATCAAACCCTTTGGGACTATATTTATAAGCTCTTTAAAGCTCATCGCCATTCCACTAATATTGGCGGCTTTAATTAAGGGGATTTCAGACCTAAAAGACATTTCAAGTTTGTCTAAAATGGGCATGCGTACTATTTCTATATATGTTATAACAACAGTAATAGCAGTATCTATAGGGCTTACAGTGGTAAGTCTAGTGCAACCCGGAAAAACAATTAATGAAGACACTCGTAATGAGCTTGTTGAAGCCTATGGCGGCGATGCAGATGCAAAGCTTCAAGCTGCAGCAGCACAAAAAGATGCCGGTCCTTTGCAGGCGCTTATAGATTTGGTACCAAGTAATATTGTAAGTGCTGCCTCTAGTAACAGAAATATGTTACAGGTTATCTTCTTTGCGGTGTTTTTTGGAATTTCATTGATTTTAATTCCAGAAGAAAAAGCAAAGACTGTTAAAGGCTTTTTTGATGGGCTTAATGAGGTTATATTAAAAATGGTAGATTTAATTATGCTAGCGGCTCCCTATGGTGTATTTGCATTAATGGCAGCCCTAGTTGTGGAAGCCCCAAGTGCAGATTTATTTGCAGCCCTTGGTATGTACGCGGTTTCTGTAGTGTTTGGTTTACTATTAATGGTAGTGTTTTATATAGTACTAGTAAAGGTGTTCACTAAAAAGTCACCAAAGTTTTTCTTAAATGGTATAGCACCAGCTCAGTTACTGGCATTTTCTACCAGTAGTAGTGCTGCAACGCTGCCCGTGACTATGGAGCGTGTTACTGAGCACCTTGGAGTAGAAGAGGAGGTATCTAGCTTTGTGTTACCAATTGGAGCCACCATTAATATGGATGGAACTAGTCTATACCAGGCAGTTGCTGCCGTTTTTATAGCGCAAGCCTTTGGTATGGATTTAAGTTTTGGAACACAGTTGGGTATCATTGCAACGGCAACACTGGCCTCCATTGGGTCTGCTGCAGTTCCTGGAGCTGGAATGGTAATGCTTGTGGGTGTGCTGGGGTACGCAGGTATACCTGAGGCTGGCCTTGCTTTAATATTTGCCGTAGACAGGCCTTTAGATATGTGTAGAACAGTTATAAATGTTACTGGAGATGCAACGGTGTCTATGCTAGTTGCAAAATCTCAAGGTAAATTAGGAGATCCTAAAGTGAAGAATTGGGATGATACTTAT
>CAJWPZ010000036.1 GCA_913045325.1 uncultured Flavobacteriaceae bacterium
GTCCTTTTTACTTAAAAGTTAAAAACCTCTCCATAAAATTATGGAGAGGTTTTTTTATAGTTACGGTATATGGTAAACTAATAATCTAGAATTGTGTTTTATCCTTTTATACGGTTCGAGCTACTACTTCTTCTAGTTGTTCTTGGTCTACTTATAGTAGAGCTTCTTCTTGTAGGAGTAGCTTTTATATTGCTTCTAGAGTTACTTTGATTGTTACTTCTTGTATTGTAATTACTAGAGTTTCTTTGGTTAGCGTTTTGGCTATTACTATTATTATTATTATTTCTAGAGTTTTGGTTTGATCTACTTGAGTAGTTTGTTTGGTTTCTAGAATACCTTTTGCTAGGCATGTTTCTTGCGACTCTAGCTTTTCTTGCAGCCCTAGTGTTTGATGAAGCAGTAATGTTATTTGTGCTTCTTCTTATGTTTTTTGTTCTGGCAATAGAAACCCCTCTTGAGGCATCTCTCATGGAGTACCGATTTGTTCTTAAAGATGACGTACCATTATAGTAATCTGAACTTCTTCTTCCTCTACTAAATACGTATCCGTTGTATGGATTTCCGTAGTATGGGTTGTAGAAATTGTTATAATATCCTCCGTAATAGTAAGGGTATCCCCATCCATAGTATCCATAATAAGGGTATCCCCATCCATAGCCTATACCCCAAAAAGGGCTACACCAGTTGTAGGAATATCCCCAACCTGAGCCGTACCACCAGTAAGGACGGTTCCAACGCACTATAGGTGAATGGTCATAAATATTTATTGTAATATCTTTACTGTTTTCTCCCCAAGAGCCATATTCGTCCTCTTCTTTGGTTTGTTGTTCAACGATGTACCCATCTTTGTTTATACTTCCAGTAGTTGTATAGGCGTCAATATCTGTAAATACGCTTCCTTGTTCAAGGGCATCGTAAGCCTCTGTTTTTGAGTTGAAATATTGTTTGTAGTAACTATCACTAGGAGGCTGTACTTTGGCTACCTCTTGGGGCTGACTTGTGTTTTGAGTATTGTAGTTGGTGTTGCTGTCTTCAAAAGTAGTTTGGGGGTAACTTCCGCAAGCATTTAAAAGTAATGCAATAACACTAAGAGTGCTTAGGTGAACTATTTTTTTTAATGTAATAAAAGATGCTTGCATAACAGTAGTATTTTATTGTTGAACGTGGTAAATTTAGTTAGTTTTGTCGAGCTAAACTAATCAGAACAATATTTACAATATTTGTGCCAAACTTAAATCTATGGCTAAGAACTTAACAACTCGTGATGAGGATTATTCAAAATGGTATAACGAACTAGTTATAAAGGCTGATCTTGCCGAGAATAGTGGTGTTCGTGGCTGCATGGTAATTAAACCCTATGGTTTTGCTATTTGGGAAATGATGCAAGCAGAGCTTGATAGAATGTTTAAAGAAACGGGACATCAAAATGCGTACTTCCCTTTATTTATTCCCAAGTCATATTTCAGTAAAGAAGCAAGTCATGTTGATGGTTTTGCAAAAGAGTGTGCCGTGGTAACACACTACAGGCTTAAAACTGCAGATGATGGAAGTATTGTGGTTGATGAAACAGCAAAGCTTGAAGAAGAGCTTATTGTGCGTCCAACCTCTGAAACAATTATTTGGGACACGTACAGAAAATGGATTCAGTCTTACAGAGATTTACCACTTTTGATTAATCAGTGGGCTAATGTAGTGCGATGGGAAATGCGTACTCGTCTGTTTTTGCGTACCACAGAGTTTTTATGGCAAGAAGGACATACAGCACATGCCACCAAACAGGAGGCCATTGCAGAATCTGAGCAAATGATGAATGTATATGCAGATTTTGTTGAAAATCATATGGCGGTTCCAGTTGTAAAAGGTTTAAAGACAGAAAGTGAACGTTTTGCAGGCGCTTTAGAAACCTATTGTATAGAGGCATTAATGCAAGATGGGAAAGCCCTGCAGGCAGGAACATCTCATTTTCTAGGTCAAAACTTTGCCAAGGCATTTGATGTGAAGTTTGCAAATAAAGAAGGAAAACAGGAATATGTTTGGGCTACTTCTTGGGGTGTTTCTACCCGTTTAATGGGCGCTTTAATTATGACTCATAGTGATGATAATGGGCTTGTTTTACCTCCAAAGCTAGCTCCAGATCAAGTTGTTATTGTTCCTATTTACAGGAATGACCAGCAGTTTGACGCTGTAAGTGAAGTTGCCAACAACTTAATGAAGGACCTGCGCGCTAAAGGAGTGCGTGTTAAGTTTGATAAAAGAGATACTCATAAACCAGGATGGAAATTCAATGAATATGAGCTTAAGGGTGTGCCCTTGCGTATTGCTATTGGACCTAAAGATTTAGAAAAGGGAACTGTAGAGATGGCAAGAAGAGACACGCTAACCAAAGAGATTGTAGAAACAACCTCTGTGGTGGCTAGAGTAGAAGGCCTTTTAGAAGAAATTCAAGACAACTTATTTACCAAGGCAATAAACTACAGAACTACGCATACTACAAAGGTTTCTAACTATGATGAATTCAAAAAAGTTTTGAATGAAAAAGGCGGATTTATTTCTGCTCATTGGGATGGTACTTCTGAAACAGAAGAAAAAATTAAAAAAGAAACCAAGGCGACCATACGTTGTATACCCTTAGATACTGATAATGAAGCAGGCACGTGTATTGTTACAGGAAAGGTATCTGCTAGAAAAGTTTTGTTTGCAAAGGCGTATTAATATTTTTTAAAAAAAATCTACAATAGGGTTTGTAGCATATAAAAATGTTTGTATTTTTGCAGCCGAATTAAAAACAATCGGTCCGTTCGTCTAGGGGTTAGGACGCATGGTTTTCATCCATGTAACAGGGGTTCGATTCCCCTACGGACTACAAAAAAGTTAATATAAAGAATTATGGCAAATCACAAGTCAGCATTAAAGAGAATTAGAAGTAGCGAAACAAAGCGTTTACTTAATCGTTACCAGCACAAAACTGCTCGTAATGCGATGAAGCGTTTTCAAGAGCTAGAAGACAAAAAAGAAGCAGAGAAAACTTTGCCTTCTATCAACGGTTTGATTGATAAGTTAGCTAAGAAAAATATTATTCATAATAATAAAGCTTCTAACTTAAAATCTAACATGGCTAAGCACGTAGCTGCGCTATAGGTTGATTTTTACGTATAAAAAAACTCCACTAGGAAACTAGCGGAGTTTTTTTGTGCCCTATTTTGATGTCAATACTTCATTAGATAATTAGGCGTATCTTTAAAGTAATATTGTACATAAACAGCACAAAGCATGCGTGTTAAACTTTTTTGGAATAAATTACATATACTACTGCGAGTAGGCCTTGGTCTTTTGTTTTTTGGATCTACTCCATTGTTAATAGTAATTGCTTTAGACGCTTTGTCTATTATAGATGCAGGGAATGGGCTGGGTTTTGGTCTTTTAACACTGCTTACTTTTTATCCTTCTTTAGTTTTGATAGTGGTGGGAGTTGTATTAACATTAGTAAAGAGAATGAAAAAACCCAAATAAGAAAAACTTTAGAGAGGTTTACTCACCACGTGCTATAATACACTAAGGGACAAGCTTGCTGTAATCACCGCCGTTTCTGGCTATGTCTCTAACAATAGAAGAAGATATAAAACCATACTCTGGGCTTGAGATTATAAAAACACTGTCTATCCCATTTACTTTATCATTAGCCTGAGCAATGGTTTGCTCATATTCAAAATCTGTGGAGTTACGAAGTCCTCTTAAAATAAACTGTGCTCCTTGGTTTTTACAAAAGCTAGCAGTTAGCCCCTGATAGGTAGCTACTTTTATCGCATCATTATTTTCAAAAAGGGATTCAATGGTAGCTTTTCTTTGCTCCAAAGACCACATATGGTTTTTTGCTGCATTACTACCAATGGCAATAATGATAGTATCAAAAAGGGGTAATGCTCTATTAATAATATCTACATGGCCCAGTGTTATAGGATCAAAAGATCCAGGAAATACAGCTATTTTTTTTGAAGTGTTTGACACGATATTTATTTTATAGCGTAAAGATACAGATTTTATCCCTTTTCTAGTAAAGGAGTTGCCTTGCCAGAGTGAGAGAGGTGTTGCAGTTAGTCCTCCAAAGCTTCTATAAGTAGTGTGGTAAAAAAAGCTGTTAAAGATATCTGGGCATCATCAAGCTGTTTTGGAATGATACTTTCTTTAGAAAGCCCAGGTGTTGCGTTAATCTCAATAAAGTACGGAACCCCATTTTGTATAATAAAATCACTACGAGTAACTCCCTTCATGTTCAGTAGTTTATAAATTTTCTTTGTTACTTGCTGAACCGCTTTTTTATCTTTATCTGAAATTCTAGCGGGTGTGATTTCTTGAGATTTCCCAAGATACTTTGCCTCATAATCAAAAAAGTCATTTTCTGAAACAATTTCTGTAGGATTTAAAACCTGTATTTCCCCCTTATCCTTATAGGCACCTACAGATACTTCTGTACCTACAAGTTCACTCTCAATAATTATCTCTGTGTCTTCTTTATAGGCCTCAAGTAAGGCATTTGGTAGCATTTCAGCAGTTTGTACACGGCTAATACCAAAACTAGAACCAGCTCTATTGGGTTTCACAAAACAAGGTAGGCCTACTGTTTTTATAATTTCTTTGATGTCTATATCATCTCCCTTGTTAACATACATAGAGTTTGCGCAATGAGTACCGAATTTTTTTAGGACACTCAAGCAATCACGTTTGTTAAAACTAAGGGCAGCTTGGTAAAAACCAGCGCTTGTTTGGGGTATATTTATAAGCTCTAAATAAGAAGATAAAATACCATCTTCTCCAGGGGTACCGTGTATGGTATTAAAAACCACATCTGGAATTATGATAGTACCCTTGTAAGAGCATCCAAAATTCTCTTTATTAACGGCTGCTTTTGTTGCATCTGGGAATACATAATACCAATTATTTTCTAGCACATGTACTTTATACACCTCATAGCGGGTTTTATCTATTGCATCATAGACTACCTCTCCACTTTTTAAAGAGATATCAAACTCACTAGAATAACCGCCCATGGCGATGGCTACTATTTTTTTACACATATCAAATATAAATTGCTTAACATATCATAAATAGATGTTTGCTATGGTTTGCAATATAAAGCTTTCGCAAAAATATTGTTTAAAGGTAGAAAGATACTAACTTTAGGTTTCATATTTTTGTAGTTTAATAGTCAATGTATCAAATTTATGAAGTCTTCCTTTACAGCCAACTTAGTTAAGCAAGTATTATATGCACTTTTAGTGCTTATTACGCTTACCTTTTTGTTGTTTTGGTGGCTTAAAACAACAACCAATCATGGCCAGCAAATTGCCGTTCCAGACCTTTCAAAAATGTCTGTTGTCCAGGTAAATGAAGCCTTGCTGGAGCTGGGCTTAAGGTCAGAAATTATGGATTCTGCAAACTACAACCCCCAGTACCCAAAATACTCTGTAATAGAACAAGTGCCAAGGCCAGGACACATGGTTAAACAAGATCGTAAAATTTATTTGGCTTTAAATCCATCTGGATATGTAAAAATTAGTATTCCAAAGGTTTTAGGGCGTACCTTGCGCCAAGGGCAACCTACCTTATTGGCCGTTGGTTTTAAAATCGGAACTATTACCACCAAGGCTCATATAAGCGACCAGGTACTGGAGCTGCGTCATAAAGGAACTAAATTAGCTACTGGAGATAAATTGCAGAAGACCTCTGTAATAGATATTGTGGTTGGAGATGGCTCTTTAAATAGATTTAAAACGCAAAAAAAGGATAATACTAAAGAAAATGGAGATGGAGAAAATTAGTGGACCGCAAAACATTGGTTCAGAGCGTGATGATTTATACGAGCATTTTAGATTTGTAGCAGATAAAGGACAATCTCCTCTAAGGGTTGATAAATACCTGATGAATAAGGTAGAAAATGCAACTAGAAATAGAATTCAAAAATCTGCAAAAGAAGGGAACATATTTGTAAATGATATTACAGTTAAATCAAACTATAAAGTCAAGGCCAACGATGTTATTACCGTTCGTTTTGAGCATCCACCTTATGAGATGCTTCTTACCCCTGAAGACTTACCCATTGATATTGTATATGAAGACGATGCGCTACTAGTTGTAAATAAAGCAGCTGGGATGGTGGTACATCCAGGGCATGGAAATTATAGTGGTACGCTAATTAATGCACTCGCATTTCATTTTGATAACCTGCCAAATAACAGCAGTGATAGACCAGGGCTGGTTCATAGAATAGATAAAGACACCACTGGTTTACTTGTAGTTGCAAAAACAGAGCAGGCGATGGCTCACCTCTCAAAGCAGTTTTTTAATAAAACTACGGAACGTGAATATGTTGCTATTGCTTGGGGTGCAATGCAAGAGGAGCATGGAACCATTGAGGGGCATATAGGGCGTCATCCAAAAAATAGATTACAAAACACCGTATATCTTCACCAGGATGATCTAGATAAAGGGAAACCAGCTGTAACCCATTACAAAGTGTTAGAGCACCTTGGGTATGTGACTTTAGTTTCTTGTAAACTGGAAACAGGACGCACCCATCAAATACGTGTACACATGAAACACATTGGCCATACCTTATTTAATGATGAGCGTTACGGTGGAAGCGCAATTTTGAAAGGAACCACCTTTACGAAGTATAAGCAATTTGTAGATAATTGTTTTAAGGTATTACCTCGTCAAGCACTTCATGCCAAAACCCTTGGTTTTATTCATCCAACAACCAATGAGTTTATGCGTTTTGAAGCTCCAATCCCAGAGGATATGGAAGCTTGTTTATACAAATGGCGTAACTATTCCAAAAATAGTATCTCGTAATACATTCAAACTTTTTATTTGTAAATAGTCGTATTTTTTAATTAATACCATAAATCAAAGCGGTGCAATTTCTTTTTTCTTGTTATTTTTATAGAAAATATCACTTATATGAAAATAGTCGTATCTCCAGCCAAATCTTTAGATTTTGAATCTAAGCTTCCAAGCAAAACAGCAACTCAGCCACTTTTTTTGGACCAAGCTGCACAGTTAAATAAAAAACTAGAAAGTAAATCTAAAAAGGCTATTGGTGATTTAATGCATATTAGCGACAAGCTAGCTGATTTAAACTACCTGCGTTATAAAGACTTTAGTTTGCCTTTTAACTCTCAAAATGCAAGACAAGCAGTATTTGCTTTTGCAGGTGATGTCTATACAGGCTTAGACCCCTACAGCCTTGAGGAGTCTAAAATAGACGCTCTAAATGACACATTACGTATTTTATCTGGTATGTATGGTATATTACGCCCTTTAGATCTTATCCAGCCCTATAGACTAGAAATGGGAACTGCCTTAGGTGTTAACAAGGCTAAAAATTTATACGAGTTTTGGGGATCTACTCTTACCGATGCTATTAACGAAGAACTAAAAGAAGGAGAGTTGTTTTTAAATCTTGCAAGCGCAGAGTATTTTAAAGTACTCCAGTCTAAAAACATAAAGAGTACTGTAATTTCTCCAGTATTCAAAGATTTAAAAAACGGTAAACTCAAAATCATCTCCTTTTTTGCTAAAAAGGCAAGAGGTAGTATGACCCGTTATGTAGTTAATACCAACGCCCAAACCCTTGATGATATAAAAGGCTTTGATTATGATGGCTATCGTTTTAGCGAGCAAGAAACCATTAAAGAAAATGCCCCTGTTTTTATTAGATAACAATGCTTTGGTAAGGGTACTATAAAATCACAACTTACATGAACACCCAATTTTGGATTATCTGTTTTCCCTGGGGCGTAAGTACACTCTCTGGATGAAACTGTACCGCTCTTATGTCAAGTTCTCTATGTCTTAAAGACATGATTTGTCCTGTATGGTCTACAGAGGTAATTTCAAGGCTTTCAGGAAAATCAATATTATTGACAACCCAACTATGGTATCTGCCAATTTCTATCTCAGGGCTTAGGTCTTTAAATAAAGGAGCATCCTTAACAATAATATTCGCTTTTGTGGCTACGCCATGAAATACCTCAGGAAGGTTGCTAAGTGTGCCTCCAAACACCTCTGCAATAGCCTGTAGCCCTAAACACACACCAAAAATAGGTTTTTTGCCTGCATAGGCAGTGATAACTTGTTTTAATAGGCCCGCTTGTGATGGAACACCTGGCCCCGGAGAGAGTAGTATTTTGTCATAAAATGACAAACTTTCAATATCAAACTGATCGTTTCTAACAACCGTTACCTTACAATCTAAATCTTCTAGGTAATGCACTAGATTGTAAACAAAACTATCATAGTTATCTATTACTACTATATTCATTTTTTACTTTTTGCTTTTTGAAAAAAGATCTAAAAACACTGCTTTTTCTCTTTGTTAATTCAAAGATAGCAAAGAAATATTTATTCAAATGGCTATTAAAATTTCAATATTCTGTATATTCTAATATCTTTTTTTGTGCCATTTTTTTATCTGTGTAACCTTTTGGTTTTTTTGGCGTTTATGTACTAGGTAATTATTATTTTTAGAAAAAATACTACCGCAATGAATGATTTAACTCAAAGAGCATGGACACAACAATTATCCTCAGATCCTGATGCTGTGCTACTAGATGTAAGAACACTACAAGAGGTGCAACAAGGGCACATTCCAGGTGCCAAACACCTTGATATAATGAACGCCGGAGCCTTTATGGAGGGAGCCAAAGACCTGGATAAAACAAAAAGTTATTATGTGTATTGCAGATCTGGAGGAAGAAGTGGTCAAGCATGTATGATCATGAATTCTATTGGCTTTGAAAAGGCATACAATCTTATGGGCGGCTTTATGGAGTGGCAAGGAGAAAAAACGATTTAAAAAAATGAAAAAATATAGTTCTTTAATTTTTGCTTTGATGATAACTCTAGCAAGTGTGTCTTGTAATAATGCACAAAAAAATGATGCTAAAGCAACACCACAAGCTATAGAGGTTATAGCTCCTAAGGCCATGTATGATGTGCTTTTAAAAGACCCTAGTGCCCAGCTAGTAGATGTTAGAACTAAAGACGAATTTGCTGTAAGCCACTTAAAAGATGCACAAAACATTTGTGTTACAGACACTGATTTTAAGCAAAAAGTAGCCTACCTTGATAAGAATAAACCTGTATATGTGTATTGTAAAAAAGGAGGCAGAAGTGCACAGGCATCAAAAATATTAAAAGAGCTTGGTTTTACTAAAATATTTGATCTTCAAGGCGGGATTACTAATTGGCAACAACAACAACTCTCCACACAGAAATAACTGGATTAAAAAAATCAATAAAAAAAGGTGCCTATAACAGGGCACCTTTTTTTAATAAGATATTACAAACTTTATTTTTTAATAAACTTTATTGTTTGATTTCCTTTAACAGTAGCTACATTCAAAAAGTAAATACCTTTTATCAACGATGATGTGTTTATAGTAATGGATCCTTGGTGTAATACTTCTATTTTAGGCTGTAGTATTATTTTTCCTTGCACGTCACTAATACTAAGTTTTTTGATAAGTACTCCCGGTTCATGTTTTAGGGTAAACATTGCATCTACTGGGTTAGGGTACAGCGTTAATTTGTCTTTTAAAGCAATGTCATTGGCTCCTAGAAATTGATTGTATAATATTTGTAAAGAGTCTATAGGCTCTTCTCCAAATGGCATTTCTTCAATATTTAAACGCAAAAACGGGTTGTCTATATCATCATCTGCTTTATATACCAATAAATATGCAGAGGTAGAGGATGTTCCTCTTGCCAAGCAACGAGAGTCTGCTCCTGCAAAATTAGCTCCTTGCATAGCAGCCATTAATTTATCTGCCAAAGTACCCGTAGTGCTAATAAAATTAGCTTGCATGTTGTTTAGCACGGTTTCATTCAACAAAATATTTCCTTGCACACTATAGGTTGGGCCTTGTATATCTTCTTTGTAATCATCTGTAGAGGCCCCTGTAAAACCTGCACTTCTTGGCTCCCCATCGGTGTTAAAATCTGCAATACCATATTGTCTATACGCAGGATTAAAATTTTGAGAATTACAAGAATCATTATTTAATAAATAGGCTACAATCTCATCAGGGCTGGCTCCATTTTCCATTTGGGTAATGGCATTATTAAGGTTTGAGTTAGGGATACATACATAGGCTTGGCTATTTACACCTCCACGGCCTGGTATAATCTTGGTGATAATATCTATAATACCTCCAAAATTTGCAGCCCCATCAACGCAGGATGCTCCTGCAGATCCAATATCACCTGTGGCAGGATCAACGGCTATGATAGAAAAAGTGTCTTGAGCCTTGGCTGTTACACTAAACAATACCGCTATGAGTAAGAAATATAAATTTTTCATGATTGTATTTTTTATTAAAGATACCCCTTTTAATTAATACTATATTTTCTTATTCTAGAGCTGGTAAAACTTCACCATCACAAGTACCAAAACCAATTCTAAGGCCATCTTTCTGGCAGTAGGCCGTCATTTTAACGGTATCTCCGTCATTAATAAATTTACGTTGGCTACCATCATTAAGTGTAAGGGGATTTTGACCTTTCCAGGTAAGTTCTAACATAGAGCCGTAACTGTCTTTGGTAGGTCCAGAGATGGTTCCGCTTCCCATCATATCACCACTTCTGAGGTTACAACCATTTAGAGTGTGATGGGTTAATTGCTGGGCCATAGACCAGTACATGTATTTAAAGTTTGACTTACATACAAGTGTTGGTGCTCCGTCTTTTGGCGCTATAGATGCTTCAAGATTAATGTCAAAATTCATGGGGCCGCTTTGGTGCAAATAGGGTAGTGGCGTCGGGTCTTGTTTTGGCCCTTGAGTTCTAAAAGGCTCAAGCGCGTCAAGTGTTACAATCCAGGGAGAAATCGTAGAGGCAAAACTCTTACCTAAAAAAGGGCCAAGGGGTACATACTCCCAGGCCTGTATATCTCTGGCACTCCAGTCATTAAATTGTACCAAACCAAATATGTAATCTTCTGCTTGTTGAATACCAACACGTTTACCTAAATCATTGGCATCTGTGGTTATAAATGCCATTTCTAGTTCAAAATCTAGTAATTTACTTGGTCCAAATCCTGGAACTCCATCTTCTCCGGGTCTGGTTTGCCCGTAAGGTCTTCTTACAGGTGTACCCGATGGTATTATGGATGAACTTCTGCCGTGGTAGCCAATAGGTATGTGAAGCCAATTTGGCAATAATGCATTCTCTGGGTCTCTAAACAGACTTCCAACATTTGTTGCGTGTTCTTTACTTGCGTAAAAATCTGTGTAATCTCCAACATCTACAGGGAGCTGCATTTCAATTTGATCAAGGGCAAATAATATCTTGTCACAATGCGCTCTATTTGTTTGTAATTCTTGGTTGCTTTTCAAGAAAATATCACTGATACGATTTCTTACCAATCGCCATGTTTTACGTCCATCTGCAATAAAATCATTCAAACTATCTTGCAGGAAAATATCATCTGTAAGGTCAATGCCTTTAAAATACCCAAGCTGGTGTAAAGCGCCTAAATCTATGGCAGTATCACCAATACGGGTACCAATTGTGATGATGTCGTCACGTGTTAAAAACACGCCAAATGGGATGTTTTGTATAGGGAAATCACTGTTTTGTGGAACATCAATCCATGAAACTCTTGAGGGGTCGTTTGCAGTTAAGGGCATAGTTGTTAATTTCTGTTAGTAAATTCTACATCAAATATATAATTTTAAGAATAGGTAACGATTGCTTTTACTATTTTTGATGTTTAATTAACACAAAGATAGTTTTACTGTTTTTTTTCTTTGGAAATAGTTTTGTTTAAAAAGGCTAAATTAGATATTATTAGCACTATTTCTGACCACAAAAAAAGCAATTAGCATTACACTTATATTATGAAAAGAGACGAACAAATTTTTGAATTAATCCAAGCAGAGCACCAGCGCCAATTAGACGGTTTGGAGCTTATAGCATCAGAGAATTTTGCCAGCCAGCAAGTTATGGATGCAGCAGGATCTGTACTTACCAATAAATACGCAGAAGGATATCCTGGTAAAAGGTATTACGGAGGTTGTGAAATTGTTGATGAAGTAGAACAAATAGCCATCGATAGAGCAAAAGCGTTGTTTGGTGCTGCCTACGCAAATGTTCAGCCCCACAGTGGTTCTCAGGCTAATACAGCTGTTTTTCATGCTTGTTTAAAACCTGGAGATACTTTTTTAGGGTTTGATTTAGCACACGGTGGCCACCTAACTCATGGTAGCCCAGTTAATTTTAGTGGAAGGCTATACAATCCAGTATTTTATGGTGTGGAGAAAGAAACCGGAATGCTTGATTATGATAAAATTGAGGCCATTGCCATAAAAGAGCAACCTAAAATGATTATTGCTGGCGCATCTGCCTATTCTAGGGAGATAGACTATAAGCGTTTTAGAGCTATTGCTGATAAAGTAGGGGCTATACTGCTGGCAGATATTGCACATCCAGCAGGTCTTATTGCCAAAGGAATCATCGCAGATCCAGTACCTCATTGTCATGTAATAACTACCACGACACACAAAACACTTCGAGGACCTCGTGGAGGGCTTATATTAATGGGTAAAGATTTTGAAAACCCATTTGGAATTACACTAAAGAGTGGTAAGAAGCGCATGATGTCTTCTTTATTGGATAGTGGTATTTTTCCAGGAAATCAAGGAGGACCTTTAGAGCATATTATTGCTGCAAAAGCAATTGCTTTTGGAGAGGCCCTAACAGATGAGTTTTTACATTACATGATTCAGGTTAAAAATAATGCAGCTGTCATGGCAGATGCTTTTATAGAAAAAGGATATGAAATTATTAGTGGCGGCACAGATAACCATATGATGCTTATTGATTTAAGAAACAAAAACATTACTGGAAAAGAGGCAGAAGAGGCCCTTGGCAGGGCAGATATTACCGTGAATAAAAACATGGTACCCTTTGATGATAAATCTCCCTTTGTAACCAGTGGTATCCGTATTGGTACTCCTGCAATAACCACACGTGGATTGAAAGAGACAGACATGCAACAAATTGTAGATTTTATTGATGCAGCAATCACGAACCACGATTCAGACAGTAAACTTGATGAAATTGCTATTATGGTAAACAGCATGATGAGTCATAGACCACTATTTGTTTAGTAAACTAGCACTACTGGTTTTACCCTCAAAATAAAAAAAGAGACATGGTTTTTCCAATGTCTCTTTTTTTATGTGATTTTTTTAACCCTCTGGAGGAAACTCTGTGCTTTGATAGGCGCCAGCATCTGCAGGGTCACTCCTTGGAGCGCCGTTAAGATCTAGAGGTACTAGGTTTGAAATGCTAGGATCTGCGATACCTTCTGCTCCAGAGACATTTTTTTCTATATTGAAATTGTTTTCTCTAGTATCCTCAAAGGCTGGGTCTATGTTTACTATAACTGTGCTATTAAAATCGTATAATGGGTTACCCTCAAAGGTATTATTAATGTCATTAAAACGAAGTAAGCTGCTGTTAAGAGAGAAATTAAAGGCAGTGCCTTCATTAATTGGAAATAAGCCTAACTCAATGTTTTCGCTCCCATAAATAATGCAATTATTAAAATTTGCTTGTGTTAAATCAAAAGCAATAACTCCATTTTCTGTCTCCAGCCCATTATCGATTTGCAGGGCAGGATATGATCTAAAACCACTAGACCAATAATTCACAAAAGAGCAGTGGTTAAAAGTATAGGTTCCTCCTAAAGATAAGGCTAAGCTTGATCGCCCACTGTTGTTAATTACAAGGTTTTCTCCATAGATATCTGCCGTTCGGGCAAGCAGTCCATTTATTGCAGAGTTGTAAATTTGTGTGTTTTTTAGGGTGAGGGTTCTATCTCCATCGTTGCTATCCATTAATATTCCTACCGATGCATTTTTAATAGTCGTAAAACTAAATTCATTATTGGTACTTCCCGCAGTACACCAAATGGTTCCCCATTGCCCAGGGACATCTTCAAATGCAGGTTCAAGCCTATCACTTTCAAATATAATCTCTCCTTCCATAGCCTCAAGATCTTGACTTTGAGTTCCGATTGCTTTTATAGAAGCTGTGTTGGCAACTAGTAAACCACTATTTTTATGGAAATGTATGCGCGCTCCAGGGTCAATAATAAGTTCATCACCCGGCCCAACTGCTGCATAACCGTAAATCACATAGGGTTTTTCATTGGTGAAATTTAGCTCTGTATCGTCTAAGAAAAATCCTTCTATATCAACGGCCTGCTCACCACTACCTAGGGTTAACGTTTCATAAATGCCATTCCCTAGATCTTCAGGGAATAAAAAAACAGCATCTTTCACTAGAGTTATTAATGTCACATCTTGCTGGTTACCGGCAGTGTCAAACTGTATCTGATCTTCATATAAAAACTCCAAACCACCTCCAGGGAGGTTGTCTATATCAAGGGTGGTTTCTACAAAAACAAATATACTATCATTGGCAAGTATATTTATATCATTAAAAATCTTGCCTGGTAGGCCATCAACATTTAATCTGTATTGAGAATCTTCTCCCTCACCAAGTCGTATAGAAGGAATGGTGATATCATCATCACTTCTATTATATACCTTGAGATTGTAGGTGCTAGAGCCAATGTTAGTAAAAACAGTATCTAAAAAAACAGTATCTCTTGAAAACTCAAGGTTGCCTGTGTTTGGAACTGTTTCAAAATCATTACGACAAGAACTCCACAAAATAATAGAGAAAAATAATACAAGGCCATACATGTATTTCATAAAAGAAAATTTTGATAAAAATATAACTTTTTATTGGGTGTAATATTGTAAAGTAGCAAAGATTTGCTTGTAGGATATTCTCTTTGTAGTAGGGTGTGTATTGTTTTTACTTTTTTTCAAAAAACTCAATCTTAAAAAGCTTGTCCCAATTTTTACCCGTTACATATATAATGTTTGGTTCCCCTTTAGAGGCAATACCATTTAACACATCTAGTTTATTGTGTTGTGTTACTTTCTTTTTAAGCCCCTTTAGATTAATAACACCCTTAACAGCACCGTTTGTCGGGTCTATTATAGCTATGGCTGGTTTTGTGTAGATGTTTGCGTAAATAGCGCCGTTGATCCACTCAAGTTCATTTACGTTGTTTATTTTACTTGTATTGGTGTACATTTCTATATAGCTTTCTTCAGCTAGTGTTTCTGAGTTGAGTTTCCAAATTTTACTAGTGCCATCACTCTTGTATAATGAGGTGCCATCATTACAAAGCCCCCAGCCTTGCTTACTTTTATTGTAGGCAAAAGTTGCTGTTTTTTCAAGTGTTTCTAGGTTGTATATAAAACCCATGTTCTCTCTCCAGGTTAGTTGATATAGCTTATCTTTTATAATAGTAAGTCCTTCTGCAAAATACTGCCTATCAAGGGCTATGTTTTTTTCTACTCGGCCGGTTTTATAATCTGTTTTACGTAGCGAAGACTCTCCGTATTGCCCAGTGCTCTCATATAAAACATCTCCCACAAACTCTAAGCCTTGCGTGTAGGCATTAATAGCATGAGGATAGGTCTCTAAAATTTTATAATCATACACTATTGGTGTTATTGAAGATAAAACTGTAATTGATTTTGAAACGCGATACCTCATGTCACCGCTTTTAATTTCTGCACTAATTACTTTATCACCAAGAGTGGTGTTTGAAAAATCAAAACTTCCTTGAAATATTTCATTAGCTACTGTCTTTTCTCCGTTTACAGTATAGGTTACTGCATCAATAGGATCTCCTTTTTTGCTCTTTACACTAAATTTTAGGGTGTCTATATTTGAAACTGCTTTTTTATTACCTTGAATTTCTAATGAAAATAGCGTGTTAGGGTCTTGGTTTTTTGTGCCACAACTGCTGCAAAAAATCACTAGAAGTAGGATGCTAAAGTAGGTCGAATATTTCATGAGCGTTGTTTGATGTTATTTTTTTTTTAAAAGTACCTATTTCTAGGATAACTGCTTAAAAAGCTATGGCAAGATATTTATTATAAATGATTCTTAAAAATTGTTTGCAAAATTACAAAATGGAGTATATTTGCACCTGGCAAGTCCTACACAACTAGCTCCTGTAGAATCCCCCAGGGTGGGAACACAGCAAGGGTAAATGGTCGTAGCAGTGTGATGTAGGTAGCTTGCCTTTTTTTATGCCTTTTATTTAAAATTATATAAAAAAAAACGCTTTACATTCCTGTAAAGCGTTTTTTGCTTTTCTACAGGTTTTTATTGTATAATTCCACCACAACTTACTCTTGCTCCCGCAGCTCCAGAGGGTTGAGAGCTAAGGTCATCTTCACCTTGGTGTATGATAACCGCTTTGCCTAAAATGTTTTTTGCAGGATCATCACAGCCAATACACCACTGGTCTGTAGACATGCTAATTGCTCCAATTCCGTTTTTGTCAACGGTAAAGTTTCCGATATCTCCTTTATGGTATCCTTTTTCTGAACCCCATTGGCCATGATTTTCAAAGGTTGGATTCCAGTGCCCTCCTGCAGATTTTCCGTCAGGTGAGGCGCAATCTGCTTTTTCATGAATATGTATGGCGTGGGTTCCAGGGGTAAGCCCTTTGGTTTTGGCATCAAAATAGACCGTCTCACCTTCTTGTTTGAAATATGCAACCCCTTTAGATTGTCTTTCTCCTTTAGACTCTAGGGATATTTTTAGTTTTATAGTTTCTATGTCTTGTTTTGATGTCGCTTCAATCATAGCCCCTTGCGCCTGGTCATCTGTAGTTTTTGTAGTTTCTTTGGTATCATTTTTACAACCTGTTATACTCACCAAAACGAGCATAGCTAATAGAATATAATTTTTCATGGTACTACTATTTTAAATATTAATTGATGGGTAAGATACAATTTAAGCCTTCGGTAAAAAAA
>CAJWPZ010000037.1 GCA_913045325.1 uncultured Flavobacteriaceae bacterium
TTGTTTACCCAAATATAAAAAATAAATCTTAATGTGTTGATACAACCTTGATACAGAAAACCCTCACATTTCTGGAAGGGTTTTATACTATTGGGAGGTGTTAAATTACTTCGGGGATTTTGGTGCTTTAAAACATAAAACCATAGGCATATCCTCCTGCTTTTAGTTCTGCTATTTTTAACCCTTTTAGATAGGTTAAACTTGTATTTATTATATTTGAATAAACTTATTTGATTATGAAATTCTCGTTAAAAAAAATTGCATTAATAACTGAAATAATGGGTGGGCTTGCTTTATTTATATCACTAATTTTTGTTGGTGTTCAGTTTAAAGAAAATACAATAGCAACAAAATCTGCTACTGCAAATGCTGCAAATGCAATAACTGTTTCATGGTATACTAAAACCGGTAATAGTGAGCAATCAAGTCAACTTCTATGGGATTATATAAAGAACCCAAAAAGTATGACAACTGATGCTGAAAAATTTCAGGCTACTATACTAATGCACGGCTTAATATTGTCGTTTCAAAACAATTTTTATTTAGCAAATGAGGGAACTCTAGACCAGAATATTCAAGAATCTCTTACAACTTCTATAGGCTCTATAAAAAACCAACCAGGGTGGCAGGAATATTGGAAAAATAGAGAGTCTCATTTCTTTGAGGAATTTAGAGATTATATGAACTCAATTTTGACATCAGATTCTGGAGTAGATGAAGGTATATATGATACTTTAAAAGTTAACAGCCCCTAATTAAGCGCAACACAACCCCTGTGATTTCTTTTTGTGTTTACAAAAGTTTCTTTTTTATTTGTCTCAATCAATTAAAGTTAATTGTAGTATGAAAACGTAACTTTGCGGCAACCCATTACTTTTACATGATACTATTAAACACACACTAAGCAATAATGAGTAAACCAATTTCTTACAGGCCCGATATTGATGGTTTAAGGGCTATATCTGTCATTGTTGTTATTTTGTTTCATGCAGACTTACTATGGATACAAGGAGGCTTTATTGGTGTTGATGTATTTTTTGTAATCTCTGGATATTTAATTACAAGGTCTATAGATAAAGAAATGCTTGGCAATGCTTTTTCTTTCAAATCCTTTTATCTGAGACGCATACGGCGTATAATTCCTGTTTTGGTATTTGTTATGTTGGTTGTAACCATACCAGCTTGTTTGTTTTTGTTTGCCAATGATCTAGAGGCATATGGAAGAACCGCACTACACACTATTTTAAGTACAAATAATTTTCATTTATGGATAAATGGGGGTAACTATTTTGCCCAAAACACCGAGCTAATGCCCCTGCTGCACACCTGGTCTTTATCTGTAGAAGAACAGTTTTATTTTATATGGCCGCCAATACTATTACTATTACATCGGTTTTTAAAGCTTAAAAACAGATTATATTTTATTGTTTTATTTACCGTATTGGGTTTAGCCCTGTCTGTTTTTTTAGCATCAAATTTCCCTAAAGTAGCTTATTTTTTATTGCCAGCCAGACTCTTTGAGCTTTCTTTAGGAGCGGGTTTAGCCCTTTTTTGGGATAAAATACCCAAGCTGTCAAAAATTAAAAATAATTGGATTTCTATTACAGGATTGTTGCTAATACTATTGCCTGTATTGCTATTAAACGGGATGAGCACATTTCCTGGGTTTAATGCTTTTTACCCATGTCTGGGAGCGGTATTACTTATACTGTCTGGAAAGAACACAAAAACAATTGGAATTGTAAATAAAGTATTGGCCTTTAAGCCATTGGTGTTTATTGGGCTATTGTCTTATTCTATGTATTTATGGCACTGGCCCATCTTTTCTTTTATTAAGTATTTTGGGCTTGAACTCACCTTAGATAAACTATTGTTTGCACTCACCCTAACGGTACTGTTGTCTTACTTTTCATGGAGATGGATAGAAAAACCCTTTAGATATAGATTTAAATATAGTTTTTCAAAAACCCTTTTGGTTATTTTATTGCCTAGTTTGCTTCTCATAGGAGCTGTATATGGTGTCTTAGACGGCAAAGACGGCTTCCCACAGCGGCATCCTACCTTAATAGAGTTTGACAAGAAAAACAATTACCCCAATAAACTAAGAAGAAATTGCTATGATGTTTTTAAGGTAGGTAATTGTGATCAGTGCAGCTTAGGAGTTAAAAAAGACACCTTAGACGGTATGCTTATTGGAGATTCTTTTGCCAATCATTCTGCCGCATTTATAGACGTTCTAGCAAAAGATTCTGGCCTTTATTTTCATGACAGCGCCGCAGGAGGGTACCCTCTGCTGTATGATGTAGATGACCAAACGGGCGCCCCAACTAGAGATACTGCCTATGGTGAGAAAAGATTGGCCTATGCAAAAAAGTTTAAAACCATCATTGTGGCCACCAACTGGGAACGCTTTATTGATAAAGAATCTAAAAACTATAAGCTGGTCATGGCAACTATTAAAGAGTTACTAGATCTAGGTAAAAATGTAATTATTATTGATCCTCTAAGAACAGTTAGTGAGATGAACCTACATAAGATGAAATTATTAAAAACCAATAATGGGGCATCTATAGTAAAGCAGGATCTTTTAATTCCTTTTAATAAGCGAGCAGATGATTATATCGTATATCAGATTTCTAGACAATACCCTGAGGTAACAATCATTAACCTAAATGATGTTATGTGTTATAATAAAGGCTGTAATTACGAGATAGATAACAGTATTGTTTACAGAAATGGAAATCACCTCAATACAAGTGGGGCTACTTTATTGGCGAGAAAATACATACTAGAAAAAGGAAATCCCTTACTGTTTTTAAAGTAAAGAGCTGTCTGTATTTAGAATAGCCTTCAGTGCTATTTTTAAAACCTCTGTAAAATTAAAAAACCCCTCAATGAATTAAATTGAGGGGTTTTTATGTGTACTATATTAGGGGTTATGCATTAGCCATACGCGCATTTACAGCATCCCAGTTAATTACATTAAAAAATGCACTCACGTAATCTGGTCTTCTGTTTTGGTAGTTTAAGTAGTATGCGTGTTCCCAAACATCAATACCTAAAACTGGCGTCCCGCCGCAACCAACACCTGGCATTAGTGGGTTGTCTTGGTTAGGGCAACCACAAACATCTAAAGAACCATCTTTATGGACACATAAAAATGCCCATCCAGATCCAAATTGAGTTTTTGCAGCTGTAGCAAAAGTTTCTTTAAAGGCATCAAAACTCCCAAAAGAAGCGTCAATAGCTGCTGCTACTGCTCCTGTTGGAGCACCTCCACCGTTTGGTGACATAACTTCCCAAAATAAAGAGTGGTTGTAAAAACCGCCACCATTGTTTCTAACAGCTTTGTTGTTCATGTCCAGGTTTTGAAGAATTTCTTCCATGTTTTTTCCTTCCATGTCTGTACCCTTAATAGCTGCGTTGAGGTTGTTGGTGTATCCTTGGTGGTGTTTCCCGTGATGGATTTCCATGGTTCTTTGATCTATATTTGGTTCTAATGCATTGTGAGCATATGATAACTGTGGTAATTCAAAAGCCATAATAAGTAATTTTAAAATTATTGTTTTTTAATCTTGTGCAAAGTTACACATTAAGGGCTAATTATACTGTTATAGAAATATTAAGGTTTTAATACCTCCCTGGAAAGCTTTTATTAGCATCTACTTTTGCGTATTTTAGTGCAAAATATTACTACTTGAAAAACGACACTCCTTTTTTAATTTATGACGCCGCAGCGGGCAGTGGCAAAACATATACACTTGTAAAAGAGTACCTGGGTTTTTTGTTAGGGCAACAAAAAAACAACTACTATCAATCTCTGTTGGCCCTAACCTTTACAAACAAGGCTGTTGCAGAGATGAAAGATCGCATCATTGAAAACTTGGTGGCCTTTTCAGAAAAAAATTCTGCAACAAACCCATCACAAATGATGCAAGATATCGCATCAGAGCTGCACCTAGGGTTGCCTAAAATACAAACAAGAGCAAAAGCAATACTCACCCATATATTGCATAATTATGCTGGTTTTAGTGTAGAAACTATTGATAAATTTAACCACCGTCTTATTCGCACTTTTGCGAAAGACCTCTCCTTACCTAGTAATTTTGAAGTGGTCCTTGACCCAACGGTATTACTCACTGAGGCGGTAGATAAGCTCATAGATAAAACAGGGGTAGACCAAGCCATTACAAAGGTGCTAGTTGCCTTTGCCCTAGAAAAAGCTGATGATGACAAATCCTGGGATATTTCCAAAGATATTTTTAAAGCTGCAAAGCTCCTAAACAATGAAGATGATGCGGTACACATCTCTCTTTTTAAAGACAAAACACTTTCAGACTTTGGAGATTTTAAAAAAGAACTTCATAAGCACAAACACCTTTGTGAAGAAATTATTTTAAAAGAGATTCATGTAGTTTCTGATATTTTAACAACCCACGGGTTAGACAAAAAAGCGTTCTCAAGAGGATCCTTTATTACCTTTATAGAAAGATTAAAAACCAAAGAGTATGCTAAGATAGAGTTTTCTGCCATGTGGATTCAAGACCTTGCACAAAAGCCAATGTATGGCGTCACATGGGCAAAAAAAAATGAAGCCCTTGCAACAATTATAGACCAAAACCAATCAGTCTTTGAAGATTTTATTACCGCTGCCCGAAAACAAGTAAATACCCTTAGGTTTATTGCAGCTATTTTAAAAAATCTCACCCCGCTCTCTGTAATTAATCTGGTAAGTAAAGAGCTCGCCACACTACAAGAGGAGCAAAACTTGGTACCCCTTGCACAGTTTAATGCCCTAATCCATAAAGAAATAAAAGACCAACCAGCGCCCTTTATCTATGAGCGATTGGGAGAGCGGTACAGTCATTTTTTTATTGATGAGTTTCAAGACACCTCTGTCATGCAATGGCAAAATATGATTCCTTTGTTAGACAACTCTCTATCTCAGGCACAAACCTCCAAAGAGGGTTCGCTGCTTTTGGTGGGAGATGTAAAACAAGCAATTTATAGATGGAGGGGAGGTAATCCAGAACAGTTTTTATCACTCATCCATGAAAAATCTGACTTTGACACGGCAGATCCTGAGATAGAAAACTTGCCTAAAAATTACCGAAGTTTAAAAGAGATTATCTGTTTTAACAATGATTTTTTCTCTTACGTGGCACAATATTTAGAAGACCCTCTGCATGAAAAATTATATCTCGATGGCAACAAGCAAGAGCGTAATGAAAAAGCAAATGGATATGTTAATTTAGAATTTATAGAAGGCCAAAACAAGGAAGAAAAAAACCAACTATACGCAGAAAAAACCCTTGCCATTGTCAAGCAATTAAACCAAAGCGGATTTGCCTATAGTGATATCTGTGTGTTAACCCGCAAGAAAGATGATGGCGTGTTTTTAAGCACCTATCTTATGGAGCATGACATAAGCGTTATTTCCTCAGAGACCTTACTTTTAGAAAATGCAGATGTGGTTAAATGTATCTATAATACCATCCTGCTCAGTGTGCAACCCTCAGACACACAAACCAAAATAGGCGTGTTGGATTTCTTGCACGCACATTTTAAAATAGCCGTAGACAAGCACTCCTTTTTTACTTCTTTTTTGGAACCTGGGGCCTTGTTTTCTCAGACACTAAAAAAATACGATATTGATTTCGACCTTCAGGGGGTAGCGCAAAAATCGCTGTACCAAGGAGCAGAGTATATTGTAAAACAATTTGGCTTAGATAAAATTGCAGATGCCTATCTGTATGGTTTTATGGATCTTGTTTTTGAATACCAACAAAAACCACAAGCAGACACCTTGGGCTTTATAGATTTTTGGGAAACAAAAAGACAGACCGCCTCTATTGCCTGTGGAGAGAACACTAACGGTGTTCGGTTCATGACCATTCACAAGGCCAAAGGCCTCGAATTTCCTGCGGTTATATTTCCATATGCCAACATAGAACTTTACAAGGAGCAGGAGCCTAAGACTTGGATTTCTGTACCCAATACTTGGAGTCAAGACTTTGATCAAACACTTATTAATTACAATAAAGGTATTGCTGAGTTTAACGATCAAGGGGCGGCTATTCACACAAAAAGAAGACAAACCATAGCCTTAGATAACTACAACCTATTGTATGTAACCCTTACGCGCGCCGTAGAGCAGCTATATATTATCACAGAGAGCCCCAAAGAAGTGAAAGATTCAATCAAAAATTTTCAGCAACTTTTTTCTGAATTTTTAAAGCATCAGGGCAAGTGGGATGACGGCCAAAAGGTGTATACCTTCGGAAATTTTAACCCTCAAGCTCATGGAAAAACCAAACAAACCAGTAAGCGGGTTTCTCCTGAGTTTATAAGTAGTACTCCCCAAGGGCATAATTTGCATATTATAAACACCAAGGGGCTTAACTCAGATAGCAACATAAAAGAGGCTATTGCAGAAGGAAACCTTTTTCATGACACCATGCAGGAAATTAAACATCATGGCGATGAGGTTTTTGTTTTTCAGAAATTAAGACGCCTTGCGACCATCCGCGAAGAAAAAATAGCCGCCTTACAATTAAAGGTGCAAACCGTATTACAAGACCCGGCTCTGTTTGCTTTATTTGAAAATGAGGCCCAAGTCTATAACGAGCGTGATATTATAACAAAGCAAGGGCACACCCTAAGACCAGATAGATTAAATTTTCATCCTCAAACAAACTCAGTAACTATTGTAGATTACAAAACAGGGACTCCAAGTTATGATCATGAAGATCAAATCAACGGCTATGCAACCGCCCTTGTTGAGATGGGCTATGTTATTAAAGACAAAATTTTGGTCTACACAAATCAAACAATACTAATAAATAAAATTTAACTTTGCTTTTTTAAAATCATCGCAAACTACACATATGTACGGAACCATTAAGGAGCATTTACAAAAGGAAATACAAGATATTAAAGACAATGGTCTTTTCAAAACAGAGCGCATCATTACCTCCCCTCAAGGCGCAGAAATAACAATTAATACTGGACAAACAGTACTAAATTTTTGTTCAAATAATTACTTAGGGCTTTCTTCTCATCCAGAGGTTGTACAAGCGGCAAAAGACGCTATGGATACTCATGGCTTTGGTATGTCTTCGGTTCGTTTTATTTGCGGCACCCAAGACATTCATAAAAAACTAGAGTCTAAAATCGCAGATTTTTATGGCACTCAAGACACTATTTTATACGCAGCTGCTTTTGATGCTAACGGAGGGGTTTTTGAACCTCTACTAGGTAAACAAGACGCCATAATTAGTGACTCTTTAAACCATGCCTCGATTATTGACGGGGTGCGTTTGTGTAAAGCAGCAAGATATAGATATGCAAACAACAACATGCAAGAGCTGGAGGCAAGACTCATAGAGGCGAATGAAAATGGAGCTCGTTTTAAAATTATTGTAACAGATGGAGTCTTTTCTATGGATGGTATTGTGGCTTCTCTAGACAAGATTTGCGATTTAGCAGATGCCTATGACGCCCTTGTAATGATTGATGAGTGTCACGCCACTGGTTTTATTGGCCAAACAGGAAGAGGAACCCTCGAAGACAAAGGAGTGATGGGCCGCATTGATATTATCACTGGAACTCTTGGAAAAGCCATGGGTGGTGCTATGGGAGGATACACTACTGGTAAAAAAGAAGTTATCGAGCTATTGCGCCAACGATCTCGTCCCTATTTATTTTCAAATTCATTGGCACCGGCAATTGTTGGGGCCTCTATAAAAGTGTTTGAAATGCTCGAGAGTGACACCACATTAAGAGATATGTTAGAGAATAACACAAATTACTTTAAAAAAGCGATGAAAGAAGCTGGATTTGATATCGTAGATGGAGACTCTGCTATTGTTCCTGTCATGTTGTATGACGCCAAACTTTCACAGACCATGGCAAACATGCTCTTGGAAGAAGGCATATACGTAATAGGCTTCTTCTTCCCAGTGGTACCAAAGGATAAGGCTAGAATTAGAGTGCAGTTATCTGCAGCACATACCAAAGAACATCTAGACAAAGCTATTGCCGCTTTTGTTAAAGTGGGTAGAAAACTAGGTGTTATATAGCATCTTATGATATTTAAATAGACAAAAACTCTTTGAAATTATTAAAATTTTAATAGATTTGTTTTTGTTAATAAAGTATAACAACTTACTTTTGCAATTAATAATACACATAACTAAACAAATAATTATGAAACATCTTAAAAGTATCTTAGTTGCTGCCCTTGTTCTATTAGTAACAGGCGTAACAAATGCTCAAGATAAAAACAATCCATGGGCTATCGAGGTAGGTGTAAACGCTATTGATACCTTCCCAACAGGTCTTAGAGACGGTCAATCAGACAAAGATTTCCAAAACGGAACTCTTTTTTCTGAATATTTTAATGTAAAAGATCATTACAATATTCTTCCTTCTGTATCTAGAGTTGCAGTAGGATATTTCCTAGGTGATGGATTCACAATGGGCGCAGTAGGTACTGTAAACAAAGTTGAAAGACTAGGAACACTTGAAATAGAAAGTATTAACTACTACGGTTTAGATGGAGAAATAAAATATAGCTTTAGAGAAATGCTAGGTAACGGTTGGGTTGATCCTTCTATCGGTATTGGTGGAGGTTACACTTGGCTTGGTGATGCTAGATTTGGTACTGCCAATGGTATAGCTGGTGTTAAGTTTTGGATGTCAGAATCTTTAGCTGTAAACTTCCAGTCTACTTACAAGCATTCTTTTGAGGACTACGGAGCTAAGCACTTCCAACACTCTGTTGGTGTATTGTTTAAGTTTGGTGGAAAAGATACAGACTCAGACGGTGTATATGACCACGAAGATGCTTGTCCAGAAACTGCAGGTCTTGCACAATTTAACGGTTGTCCTGATACAGACCTTGATGGTGTAGA
The DNA here is from genome assembly GCA_913045325.1 of uncultured Flavobacteriaceae bacterium. Lineage (GTDB taxonomy): Bacteria > Bacteroidota > Bacteroidia > Flavobacteriales > Flavobacteriaceae > Patiriisocius. The sequence goes on from CAJWPZ010000037.1 coordinate 8,916, forward strand.
AGACAGAGAAGATACCTGTCCTAATACTCCAGGTCTTGCAGAATTTGCAGGTTGCCCAGATACAGACGGCGATGGTGTTGCAGATCCACAAGATGCTTGCCCTACTGTTGCAGGTCTTGCTTCTATGAATGGTTGTCCAGATGCTGATGGTGACGGTGTTACTGATGCAGAGGATGCATGTGCTACTCAAGCTGGTGATAAAGCCAACAAAGGATGCCCATGGCCAGATACTGATAATGACGGTGTTTTAGACAAAGACGATGAATGTCCTGCAGTAGTTGGTACTGTTGCAAACAAAGGATGTCCAGAAACTCCTCAGTTAACAATGGAGATCATGAAAGAATTGAATGACATGTCAAAAACTATCTTGTTTGATATTGGAGAGTCTACAGTACATACAGATTCTTATGACACACTTCAAAACATGAAAGATATTATGAGTACCTATTCAGATGCTTCTTTTGTAATCACTGGTTACACAGATAACACTGGTAGCGACACAAAAAACCAAACACTTTCTGAAGAGAGAGCAATGGCTGTGAAAAGTTACTTAGAATCATTAGGACTTACTGCAGGTAGATTATCTACAGAAGGTGCTTCAACTTCTAATCCAGCAGCTTCAAATAACACAAGAGCTGGTAGAAAACAAAACAGACGTGTAGAGATTTCTTCTAAAGAGTAATCTTCCACAAATAAATAATAAAAAACGCCTCCTTTTAAGGGGGCGTTTCTTATTTTTATAACATGCATACTTTTCTAGAAGAAACAATTCAATACCTCACAAAAAAACATGGCTCTTTATCACAGCTCACTATTATTCTTCCAAGTAAAAGAGCAGGGGGCTTTCTTTTAAACCACCTAAAAAATCAAGCGCTTCACACAAGCTTCGCCCCTAAAATTATTAGCATAGAAACATTTATTGAAACTGTTTCTGACCTTAATATCATTGACCCAACGGCGCTATTATTTAAAAGCTATGAAACCTATCTCACACTAGATAGTATTCCAGAGAAAGAGAGTTTTGACACCTACAGCTCCTGGGCCACTTCATTACTAGGAGATTTCAATGAGATTGACCGCTACCTTTTAGATACTCACTCTTTTTTTAATTACTTGAATGATATTCAAGATTTAAACCACTGGTACCTTAGAGAGGATAAAACACCGCTTATAGAAAAATACCTCGCTTTTTGGAACAGCCTTCAAGAATTTTATAAGACCCTAAAAGACACTTTATTAAAAGACCATCAAGGCTATCAAGGCCTTGTGTATAGAAAAGCGGCCGAAGACATCTCTCATTACATGGAGGCCAATAAAGCCACAAAGCATGTTTTTATTGGTTTTAACGCACTTAATACCGCAGAGCAGCACATACTTCAAGAACTTCTCGAACTAGACCACAACGAGGTTATTTGGGACACAGACAGCTATTTCTTTGAAGATGCTACCCATAGTGCCTCTTTATTTTTAAGAGACTATAAAAATAATTGGAAGTACTACCAAAAAAACAGCTTTACTAGCGTTGCTAGTAATTTTATAAAACCAAAGGCTTTTTCATTTGTTGGGGTTCAAAAAAACATAGGGCAAGTCAAATATGTAGGCAACCTATTGGCCACATACACCAAAGAACAACTAGCGCATACGGCCATTATTTTGGCAGATGAAAATCTACTATTGCCTTTGTTGCACTCTCTGCCAGAAAATGTTGATCAGGTAAACATTACCATGGGGGTAGCGCTAAAAACGATGCCTTTTGCTACTTTTTTTGAGATTCTATTTTCAGTAAAAGCAAAACCTGCAGGTAGTTATTACTATAAAGATGTTCAATCTATTTTAAGCCATCCTTTTATAAGCAACACGATGGCTAGTGCCGGCGCTATGTTAGCCCAGATTAAAAAAGAAAACATAACCCATAGCACCCAAGAGTATTTGTTGTCAATTTCAGACCCAAAGGATCATGAAATTTTAAAATTATTATTTCAAGACTGGGCCCAAGATAGCGGTATGGCTATTAGCTGTTGTAATACCCTGCTGCAGCGGGCAAGCTCTCGCAATTTAAGCGCTATTGAGGAAGTTTCTGTATCTCACCTGCAAGAGGTTTTTTTGAAAATTGCTGCTCTTAATGATTCTTATACCTACCTAACAACGCTCAAAACTGTGCAACTACTCTACAGAGAACTTATAGCAAATACAACTCTAGATTTTAAGGGAGAGGCCTACCAGGGGCTTCAAATTATGGGGGTGTTAGAGTCAAGGGTCTTAGATTTTAAAAACATAATAATGACTTCTGTAAACGAAGGCACCTTGCCCTCTGGAAAATCGAACGCCTCTTTTATTACCTATGATTTAAAAAAGCAATACAACCTTCCAAGTTTTTCAGAGAAAGACGCTATTTACACCTATCATTTCACTCATTTATTACAAAGAGTAGAAACGGCCACCCTATTATATAATACACACACAGAGGGATTAAATACAGGAGAGAAGAGTAGATTTTTATTGCAACTTGAAGTGGCCAAACACCCCAATCATACCATCACCCACACTACCGTGAGCCCAAAAATAACGATGGGTCAAAAAACATTGGCACGTATAGAGAAGACTCCAAAAATATTAGAGCGTTTACAAGAAATAGCATCAGGGAGTTTTTCTCCCTCGTCTCTTACCAGTTATATTAGAAACCCGATAGATTTTTATTTCCAGAAGGTGTTGAGAATAAAGGAGCATCAAGAAGTAGAAGAAACCGTAGCTGCCAGCACCCTAGGAACCATCGTTCATGATACCCTTGAGGTGTTATACACTCCCTTTGTTTCTAAGGTATTATCTGTAGGAGATCTAGAGAGCATTTATCCTAAAATTGCAGCACAGGTTACCACACAGTTTATAAAAAGCTTTAAGGGAGGAGATTTTAGTACGGGTAAAAACTTGCTCATATTTGAAGTTGCAAAAAAATATGTATCCAATTTTATTGATTTTGAAATCAAAGAGGTAAATGCGGGCAATAAAATTATTATCAAAGCGCTTGAGGCAGATTTAGGCATTAGTGTTGAGGTGCCGGGGCTTGATTTTCCGGTTCGTGTTGGAGGTAAGGTAGACCGTATAGATCACTACAATGGCGATTTGCGAATTATTGATTACAAAACAGGAAAAGTAGAGCAAAAAGACCTTGTTGTTTCGCACTGGGAAAAAATAAGGCAAGAGTACTCCTTTAGCAAAGCCTTTCAGGTACTTACCTACGCTCTTATTTATAATGACACAGCCCCAATAACCCAGGCATATGGGGGGATTATTTCTTTTAAAAACTTGGGCAGTGGCTTTTTAAAATTTGGAGTAAAAGAACAATCTAAAAAAGACCATGTTATCTCTCAAGAAACCCTGGTGTTATTTAAAGAGCAACTCATTGCCCTTATCCAAGAGATATGTGACATAAGCATCGATTTTCAAGAAAAAGAGGTGTAATGCAGTGTATTAAAAACCAAGTACTGGCCCCATTACAGCTCGCACAAAAACCCATTGTGTATGATACCTATTATAAAAATAACGGCAAGGCCAAACCTGTTGTAATTTTTTGTCATGGCTATAAAGGTTTTAAAGATTGGGGACCTTGGCATTTAGTTGCCGCCGCCTTTGCACAGGCAGGATTCTTTTTTCTAAAATTTAATTTCTCTCACAATGGCGGTACTGTAAACCAACCTATAGATTTCCCAGATTTAGAGGCCTTTGCACAAAACAATTACTCCTTAGAGCTTGATGATGTAGATAGGGTTCTAGATTTTATTTGCGCAGATTCTAGATATAAGAGCCAAATAGATATCTCAAAAATAAATCTAATTGGCCACAGCAGAGGTGGCGGTATAGTGCTTATAAAAGCCCAAGAAGACTCAAGAGTAAATAAGGTTGTTACCTGGGCGGGCGTGAGTGATTATAAAGTACGTTTTCAAGAAAATACGCAAGGATTTTTAGATTTTAAAAAACAAGGGGTGTATTATGTGCAAAACGCCAGAACAAAACAGCAAATGCCTCACTACTGGCAATTTTACACCAATTTTATAGAAAATCAAAAGCGGCTCACTATTCAAAGAGCGGCGCAAGAATTACAAAAACCACTGCTAATTATCCATGGAGAGAAGGACACTACAGTGGGTATGCAAGAGGCACAAAATTTGCACAACTGGTGCAATACAAGTGAGCTTTTTATAGCACCAGAAGCAAACCATGTATTTAATGGTAAACATCCCTACCCCCAGACTAGTATGCCTGCAATACTTAATGCTGTTGTAGCAAAAACAGCTTTGTTTTTAAGCCAACGTTTTAATTAGTAAAGTGGGTTTTAGATTTTCATTTATTATATTTGGGTAAACAATTCAAAATCAGTATTATGAAAAAACTAATCTATTTATTTTTAACTGTGCTTATCGTTGCTTGTAGTAGTGAAGATGGCGGGGATGGTAATACAAATACTCTTGAGTACCTGGGTACATATAGAGGAGATATACAAGTTTATATAAATGAAAACTACCATTCTACCTTATATAACCATTCAATGACTTTTGTTTCAATTGGAAGTTCC
>CAJWPZ010000038.1 GCA_913045325.1 uncultured Flavobacteriaceae bacterium
ACCCAATCCATTAAACCACTCCAAAAAGACCGTCCTACTAAAATTAAAGGGAACTGATCAATTTTTTTAGTTTGTATTAAGGTAAAGGCTTCAAAAAACTCATCCAGAGTTCCAAAGCCACCAGGCATTACTACAAAGCCTTGTGAGTATTTTACAAACATAACTTTTCGTACAAAAAAGTAGTCAAAGTCAATGCTTTTATCTTTATCTATATATGGATTGTCATGTTGTTCGAAGGGGAGTGTGATGTTAAGCCCAACAGAGGTTCCACCTGCCAGGTGCGCTCCTTTGTTACCAGCTTCCATAATACCAGGGCCACCACCTGTGATTACCCCATATCCACTCTCTGTGATACGTTTTGCAATGCTTTGCGCTAGTTTGTAGTATTTATGGTCTGGTTTGGTGCGAGCAGAACCAAAAATAGAAACACAGGGTCCAATACGGCTCATTTTTTCATACCCATTTACAAACTCACCCATGATCTTAAAAATAGCCCAAGAATCATTGGTTTTTTGCTGGTTCCAATTTTTGTGATTTTCTTCAGATCTCATTAGTATACCTGTTTTAAATTAGTAATGTACCAATAATCAAAGTACATATTTACCTTGATACTTACTATTTATTTTGTAATTCTTTCTTTAAAAACTTTGCTGTAAAACCCTTGTTTGTTTTTACAATCTCTTCTGGAGTTCCAGTTGCCATTATCTTTCCACCACTTTTTCCGCCCTCTGGGCCTATATCTATTATGTAATCTACTGTTTTAATCACATCAAGGTTGTGTTCTATAATTAAAACGGTATTCCCTTTTTCTACTAATTCCTGAAGCACAATCATTAACACTCTTATGTCCTCAAAATGCAGACCTGTAGTAGGTTCATCTAGAATATAAAAGGTATTTCCTGTATCTCTCTTTGAAAGTTCTGTTGCCAGTTTAATGCGCTGGGCCTCTCCTCCAGATAGGGTTGTAGATTGCTGCCCTAAGGTAATATACCCAAGACCAACATCTCTAATGGTTTTTAGCTTTCTATATATCTTAGGAATCTTTTCAAAAAAGTCACAAGCTTCATTAATGGTCATTTCTAACACATCATAAATAGATTTTCCTTTGTAACGTATTTCTAGAGTTTCTCTATTAAAGCGTTTTTTCTGACAGGTCTCACATGCTACATACACATCTGGCAAGAAATTCATCTCTATTACTCTTAATCCTCCGCCTCTACATGTTTCACACCTGCCGCCCTGTACATTAAAACTAAACCTTCCAGGTTTGTACCCTCGTATTAATGCCTCTGGCACTTTCGCAAACAAACTTCTGATTTCAGAAAATACTCCAGTATACGTTGCAGGGTTTGATCGTGGGGTTCTACCAATTGGAGATTGATTTATATCTATTACCTTATCTAGATGTTCAAGCCCTTTAATTTTTTTATACGGCATTGGTACCTTTACACCATTAAAAAAGTGAGCATTTAAAATAGGGTAGAGGGTTTCGTTTATAAGGGTAGACTTACCACTTCCAGAGACCCCTGTAACACCAATCATCATACCTAGGGGTAATTTTACACTTACATTTTTTAAATTATTACCCGTAGCCCCCGTAAGTTCCAGAGTGTGTTTGTTCCCTTTTCTTCTTTTGCTAGGGATTTTTATTTCTTTGGTACCATTTAAATACTGCGCTGTGAGTGTATTGTGTTTTATTATTTCACTTGGTGTTCCTTCACTTACAATTTCACCACCAAACTTTCCGGCTGCAGGGCCAATATCAATTACATAATCTGCATGCTCTATCATGTCTTTGTCATGCTCTACAACAATTACAGAATTCCCGATATCTCTGAGTGATAGTAAAGATTTTATAAGCCTTTCATTATCTCTTTGATGCAGGCCAATACTTGGCTCGTCTAAAATGTATAAAACTCCTACCAGCTGAGAACCTATTTGAGTAGCCAATCTAATACGTTGTGCTTCTCCACCAGATAGTGATTTAGAACTCCTGTCTAGTGCCAAATAGGTAAGACCAACATCAATTAAAAATTGGAGTCTTGTTTTTACTTCTTTAATAATTTCGCTAGCAATTTTTAGTTGGGTGACACTTAGATGATTTTCTAAATCTTCAAACCACCCAGCCAACTCTATGATATCCATTTGCGCTAATTGTGCAATGTTTTTACCATTTACTTTAAAATACATGGATTCTTTGCGCAGCCTACTACCTTCACACTCTGGACAAGCAATTTTATCCATATATTCCTTAGCCCAGCGTTTTAAAGAAGTCGTTTCACTAGCATCATAGGTATTTTGTATAAAATGGACTACACCTTCAAAATCTATTTTGTAATTACGAGTAATCCCTAGGGTTTTAGAAGGTACATCAAACTTATCATTTCCGCCATAAAAGATAAGCTCCTTTGCGTCTTTTGAAATGTCTTTAAATGGATCTGTTAATTTAAAATCAAACCGCTGAGAGATGAGTTCTAGTTGCTTGAATATCCAATTGTTTTTTTGTGGCCCGTGAGGCGCTAGTGCTCCATTTTTTATAGAAATGCTTTGATCTGGAACTACTTTATCTATGTTTACTTTGTGTAATGCTCCTAGTCCTTTACAGCTTTGACACATTCCTTTAGGAGAGTTGAAAGAAAAATTATTTGGCTCAGCATTTGGATAAGAGATACCACTTTGTGGACACATTAAAGCTCTACTGAAATAGCGCGCTTCATTGGTTTGATTATCTAATACCATCATCACATCATCACCATGGTACATTGCTGTGGCAATACTTTCTGTTAAACGTTTGTCATTATCTATACCGTCACTTATTTTTAAACGGTCGATGACCGTTTCTATATCATGCATTTTGTAACGGTCAATTTTCATGCCCTTTACAATATCAAGTACCACTCCATCAACCCTAACTTTTAAAAAACCTTGTTTTGCGATTTGCTCGAAGAGTTCTCTGTAATGACCTTTCCTGGAGCGAATAATAGGAGCCAGGATACTTACTTTTTTGTCTTTAAAGTCAGACAAAATAAGTTCTTTTATTTGCGCATCACTGTAGCTCACCATCTTCTTGCCAGTATTGTAGCTATAGGCATCACTAGCCCTGGCATACAGTAGTCTTAAAAAGTCATAAATTTCTGTGATGGTGCCTACGGTAGATCTAGGGCTTTTACTAGTTGTTTTCTGTTCAATGGCAATAACAGGGGAGAGTCCATCAATTTTATCTACATCTGGACGTTCTAGATTGCCCAGAAATTGTCTTGCATAGGCAGAGAATGTTTCAATGTAACGACGTTGTCCTTCTGCGTATATGGTATCAAAGGCAAGAGATGATTTACCACTTCCAGAGAGCCCAGTAATAACTACCAGTTGGTCTCTAGGTATGGAAACATCTATGTCTTTTAGATTATGGACTCTAGCGCCCAAAACATCAATACTTGCCAAGTTTTTTGCCATAGTTTGCAAAGGTACTCAAAGTCTATGAAAATTTAGGGCTAGGGGTAGTTGCTCAAATGTTAATTAACAGCCAATAGTTACAAGAGCAATTTTAAGAATTTACTGATTTGCTAAGAAATGATAGTCCAGTAAAAACAATAAATACAAGTGCAGAAATTACAAATGAGAAGCTCGCTATTAGTATTATTGTAGGTAGGTCAAACAATGTGCTAAGCAGTGGTAGGAGCACACCAATAACAACCATTGCTGCAAATAATATGTAAAGATTTTGCAACGACGAGGATAGACCGTTTTTCTTATCGCATTGTGCCTCAAATAATTTTGGTATTAAATCCTTGTTTAAATACTCTCCAAATTTTGATAGAAATACATCATTAAAGGAAGAATCTTCAAATCCAATAGGATCAATGCTATTGGCTAGGGCTATAATTTTATCTTGATGTCTTTCATGGAGTGCATCAAGATTTAAAGCGTTTTTAAAGTCACCAAATCTATAACCAAAGTGGTACCAAAGTCCAGAACCTACTTTGTGTTCCAACCATTTTTTCAAAATAGCCGTATTGTATTGTAATGGGTATATAATTGTATTTGGGAGGTTTTTTTGTTTTGGCTCTGTGTAGAGTAATGATTTTAATTCCAGATACAATGTATCTGTATCATCTTGTCCCTTTTTTTCTTCTAAATAATCAATAGCAAGTTTAGATTTGCCTTTATAGAATTCTTTCACCTGAAAAAAGCTTAAACCTTCAAACTCATCATCTATAAATGTCTTTACCTCAGGGAGCCAAAGTTTACTTTTGTAGATTATTTCTATAATTTTACGTGCTGCATTCATTTTCTCAATAAGGATATTGAGGTGATTATCTCCAGAGCTTAGCATTCTATTAATGCCAAAAATGCTAAAAACGATATACCCTAGTAGTAAAATAGATGTAAAACCGCTAATTGCTATAAATAAGGAAATTTGCTCTTGTAGTATTTCAATAAAAGCAGGCGAGTTGGTGATTTTTTGATCTAAGAAGAATATTAGAAAAATACACAGTATGCTTGATAACACTAGTGTTATCAAAATAAAATAGTTTATAGAAAACAATTTTTTACGCATCTTATTATAAATCTAATACAAGAATTTATTTACAGAATGTTGGCAAAGAGTTAGTTAAGTTTTTTTAAAACAATGCCAAAGCTACAGAATTACGTAGTCTTTATCCTACAACCTATAGGATATTCGATGAAGTGCACATTGCATTGTAATTCTTTTTACTCGATTATCTTTAAAAACCTACTGCAGTATCGTCTCCTCTTTTGTCTGCACCAGCCTCAAAAGATCCATCTGGGAGTACTAATATAGCATCTACTGTCCCTATACTTGAAGGGTTTTTATAATCTATAACATAGCCTTTGTTTTCTAAGTTTTTAATGGTCTTTGCATCAAAGCTTGTGGCTTCTACTTTTACAACATCTGGCAACCATTGGTGATGAAATCTCGGGGCATCTACCGCTTGTTGCATAGACATGTTAAACTCATATACATTTAATATGGTTTGAAGCACCGAGGTTATGATGGTAGATCCTCCGGGTGTCCCTAGGGACATCCACAGTTTGTTGTCTTTCTCTACTAGTGTTGGAGTCATGGAGCTAAGCATTCTTTTTTGTGGTGCAATAGCATTTGCATCTGCGCCAATTAGGCCAAATAAATTTGGGGTTCCTGGTTTTGCGCTAAAATCATCCATCTCATTGTTTAAAAAGAATCCAAGTTTTTTGCTATATAATTTTGAGCCAAAAGAGGCATTGAGAGTTGTTGTTACAGCTATGGCGTTTCCGTAACTATCAACAATAGAGTAGTGGGTGGTCTCTTTGCTCTCTGGGGCTTGAATGTTTCCATGTTTGATTTGATGGGAGGGAGTAGCGCCGTCAAAAGAAAAGCTGTCCATGCGGTTTTTAAGATAGGCATCACTAAGTAGAGAATCTACTGGTATGTTTATAAAATCTGGATCTCCTAGATAGTGGCTTCTATCTGCGTATGCTCTTCTTTGGGCCTCTACAAGAACTTGTATTGTTTTTGTCGTATTATGACCATAGACTGCTATTGGGTAATTTGCTGTTGTTTTGAGTATTTGTGCCATGCAAATACCTCCACTAGAGGGCGGGGACATAGATATAATACGCAAATCTTTGTAATTAAAAACGATTGGTTCTCGCCAAATGGCTTGATAATTTTCAAGATCTTTTAAACTAATGATACTCTTGTTTTTTTGTAAAAAGGCTACAAGTGTTTTTGCAATATCACCTTGGTAAAATGCTTTTCTACCATTGTCTGAAATTTGCTGGAGTGTATTTGCTAAAGCCTCATTCTTAAAAACATCTCCAACTTTAAATTTTTTGGTAAAAATGGAGTTTTCTTGGTTTACTTGTTTAAAAACAGCACGATGGTCGTTAAATTGTTTTGCCTGCTTTTCTGTAATTTTAAAGCCATTTTTTGCCAGTAAAATTACAGGGCGTAATATGCTTTGCATTGGTAGGGAGCCAAACTTTTGGTGGGCTTTAAATATACCAGCGATAGTACCAGGAACACCAACAGCCAATCCACCAGTTTTACTTTTGTGCTGAAGGTATTTGTTGTTTTGGTCTAAGTACATATCCTTGAAAGCTCTCAGTGGCGCTTTCTCTCTGTAGTCTAGTGCACCTATTTCTCCTTTATGGGTTCTGTAAACCATAAACCCGCCCCCACCAAGATTTCCTGCATTTGGGTAGCAAACCGCCAATGCCATCTCTGTAGCTACCATGGCATCAAATGCGTTGCCCCCTTGTTGCATAATTTCACTCCCAATTTTAGAGGCTTCTTCTCTTGCAGAGACGACCATTGCCTTTTGAGAGGTTACTCCTAATACTGGAGTTGTAGCTTGTAAAATTTCTTTTTGCGGGCTATTGCATTGCCAAAAGCTTAGCAGTACAAATAAACAAAGCAGGGCGTTTTTTAGTTTCATGATAGCGATATGATTTTATGTTTTGAAAATGCTCTTAATTCTTCAAAAAAGATGCTAAAGTCTTTTTCAAATTCTGTGTAGTGTTTTTCTAAATCGGCAGTAGCTATATGCATGCTGTTTTTATGTTTTACGCGCCTACTCATTTGCTCTAAAATGGTATTAATACCTCTAGTGGTAGCGTAACTCAAAAGCCAATTATTAGATTTCATAATTGGTAACATGTTCTGGATATTAGGTGGTAATACCTCAAGGTTAGTCTCAAGTAGTTTATAAAATTGAGACACATATTCACTCAAAGGGGCTGGGTGGTATTGCTCCCAGTTTTTAGCCAAAAAATGATCATAAAAAATATCTACAATAACACCACTGTAATGTCCATGATTTTCATGCAGGCGTTTGGTACTTTGTCTTACCAAAGGGTGTTGATCTGTAAAAGTATCTATGCTGCGGTGCAGTAAAATTCCTTTCTGCAAATCTTCACTGTAGTTGAGGTATTTTTTTCCTTTAATGCTATCTGCAATAAAATTACCAATGGTTACACCTTCATCTTCCCCGGAGAGATATATATGAGCTAGAAAATTCATAGTGTAAATTTACACAAATTACAAGGCAACATTTTCTTTTTAAAAAAGTATATTTGTTCAGAATTATAAGCATCTAAAGCAGCCTTGTTTTGTTGGGTTTATTCTAAAAAACAAAGACTATTTATCTACTTAGAGTTTTTAAGTAGCTAACTATAAAAAACTAACTACATAATGACATTAATAAAATCAATTTCTGGAATTAGAGGTACCATTGGTGGTGCTCAAGGAGAAAACCTAACACCTATAGACGCTGTAATGTATGGAGCAGCCTACGGAACTTGGGTAAAAAAGCAGCGTGACAAAGATTCTTACCGCGTAGTGGTGGGGCGTGATGCTCGTATTAGCGGCAATATGATTCAGGAATTGGTAATGAACACTTTGGTTGGTTTAGGTATAAACGTTATCAATCTTGATTTATCGACCACGCCAACCGTAGAAATGGCTGTTATGATGGAGCATGCAGATGGAGGTATCATACTTACAGCAAGTCATAACCCAAAACAGTGGAACGCTTTAAAATTACTCAATAATAAAGGAGAGTTTTTGGATGCCGCTGCTGGGCAAGAAATTTTGGATATTGCAGCGGGTGGAAACATGCTTTTCGCCTCTGTAGACAACCTAGGGCAAATAACAAGAAATGACGCCTATATAGACTTACATATAGATGAAATACTAGCTCTTGATTTAGTAAATGTAAAGGCAATTAAAGCAGCAAATTTAAAAGTTGTGGTAGATGGTGTAAACTCTACAGGAGGTATTGCTATACCTCTTTTATTAGAGGCGTTGGGAGTACAACCTGTAAAATTATTTTGCACTCCTAATGGAGAGTTTCCTCACAACCCAGAGCCTTTAAAAGAACATTTAGGAGCTTTAATGACAGAGGTTGTTACCCAGGGTGCAGATTTTGGTATTGTTGTAGACCCAGATGTAGATAGGCTGGCCTTTGTTGATGAAAAAGGCGAAATGTTTGGTGAAGAATATACCTTAGTAGCTGTTGCAGATTATGTTTTGGCAAATACCCCAGGTAATACAGTTTCTAATATGTCCTCCTCTAGAGCCCTTAGAGATATTACCAATAAGCATAATGGAACCTATACCGCAAGCGCCGTTGGAGAAGTTAATGTGGTACAAACAATGAAAGACACTAAGGCTGTAATTGGTGGAGAAGGTAATGGCGGTATCATCTACCCGGAGCTGCATTATGGCCGTGATAGTTTGGTAGGAGTTGCATTGTTTTTGAGTCATTTGGTAGAACAAAAAATGGCCGTTAGCGCTCTTCGCGCATCCTATCCATCTTACTACATGAGCAAGCAAAAAATTGCCCTTACCCCACAGATAGATGTTGATGCTATTTTAGAAAAAATGGCAGACACCTATAAAGCAGAAGAAATAACGACCATTGATGGGGTTAAAATAGATTTTGAGAGTAATTGGGTTCATTTACGTAAATCAAACACAGAACCAATTATTAGAATATATACAGAAGCCGTAACCCAGGATAAAGCAGATACACTGGCAAATGGTATTATTTTACAAATCAAGCAAATTGCAGGTTTGTAATTTTACGCTGTAGTACATAACTTCTTAGTTAATAATACGAACACCTATGCAAAATATAGATTTAGCAACACTTGTAATTATAGCCGCTACTGTTGTTGTTACTTTAATTGGTTTTAAAGACAGCACTTTTTTTGACAAGTATAAATTTAACATCTCTGGCATAAAAAAAGGGGAGAAGGTTAGACTGTTTTCTTCGGGTTTTTTACATGCAGATGTCAACCATTTGTTATTTAACATGTTGACTCTCTATTTCTTTGCACCTGTTGTGGTGGCTTATTTAAACACACTACTTTTTGTCTGCATTTATATTGCTGCCCTGTTATCTGGAAGTTGGTTGTCTTTTATATTTCATAAACAAGAGCCGTATTACAGTGCAATAGGGGCAAGTGGAGCGGTAACTGGTGTACTATATGCTGCCATATTATTAAACCCCACGATGAGCTTATATTTGTTTTTTGTTCCAATACCAATACCTGCCTGGCTTTTTGGTGTTGGATATTTACTGTATTCTATTTATGGTATGGTAAACAAAAGAGGTAATATTGGCCATGACGCTCATTTTGGAGGAGCTATTGCTGGATATGTTTTAACACTTTTTTTTGCCCCTTACATACTCTTTGATAGTCTTTGGATTGTAGGGCTATTGGCGCTGCCTATTGCGCTGCTGTTTTATTTAAAAAAGAACAATAAAATATAGTTTTGATTTTATTATTTAGTGAAACTATAGGTGTAACCAACAGTTATCTCTGTAAAATCTGCTTGCCCAAGATTTGAGTTTAAATGTACCGCAGTGTATAGGTTGTGTGTAGGTTTTTTGTGGGTACTAATAAGGTAGTATTTAATTCCTAGCCTTGTATTAATGGCTTTTTTTAAATTGTATTTGCTATTAAAATCACCCAGCACCCAGCCCTGAGGTATCTCTCTTGGTGTATTTACCCATCCTTCATTAATACGCCAATCTATTTGATACGCCTCTTTAAAAAGATTGTAGCCAACACTAAAATCTAGGCCAAAATGATCTATTAAAATCTCGGTATTTACATACAATGAAAGACTTGTTGCGTTTTTAAAAGGGTTTTGTTTTAAATATTCAAATTCTCTAGCGTCTTGCACCAAAGATTCGTTGTTGTTTATGTAGTCATAATAATGTTGGTAGAATCTATAGTGTGCTCCAACTCCTAGTTTAAAAACGTTGTTAAACACATACCCATACTCTCCAGCTACGGTATACACTGCTTTGGTTGTATTAAAGGCTTCTGCCAGCACATTCCAGCCATGTCCTGCTCTAAGTTCTAGGTAGTTATACCTGCTTTTTTGGTATTGTGGTATTGGCGGTTTATTTTCTAGAAGACTACTTTTATTAAAAGGGTTGTTTATTGCTCCAGAGATTGAAGCGAGTATAGCGTTGTACCCTCTATTATCTAATTTGGTGTGTCCGTTTGAGTGGTGAGAAAGCCCTATACCTAAATTCCAGTCTATGGTTTTTGTAGCGAACAACTTGTACTTTATCAAAAACCTAAAGGCCCACGTAATATCTGTAGAAACAGCTCTATTGTTAGGGTTTGTAATAGGATCATATTTTTTAGTAAAGTAGGAGGCGCCAAGACCAGTTAAGAGCTTAAAGCGTTTAGATTTAAAGGCATTAAACTCTACGTAAGGCAGCACGCTTATAGCGACCCCTAGGCTATCAAGTTGTCCAAAATCTGTGAGGCCAAGCCCCACACCAGTATGGAGTCCTTTTAATCTGTGTGCCCACTGCTTTGGAGTGTTTTTTTGATTTTTTGAAATATTTACTAAAAGTTGTTTGTACATTTTGGTTTCTGGAAAACCAAAGTTTGAGGGTAGTGTTTTACCTAAAAGTATCTCTGGAGTAATAACAATGTTATTGTATTTTCCAGAGATATCTTCTTGCGCCTGTAAAAACAAGCTGAAAACAAAAAAGAATAAGAAGGTTTTTTTTTGCATTTCAAGTCATGATTAAAACATTTTTTAGAAATTTTAAATAAACCAAGTCAGGTTTTTAAAAACAGCTAATGCATCTTTTTACTTAAAATAACTAAAAGAGTCTCCGTCTTTTATCTTGAGTAAAGACTCATATATAAGTTTAATTACATTCTCTACGTCCTCTCTATGTACCATCTCTACGGTAGTGTGCATGTAACGCAGGGGTAGAGATATAAGAGCAGAAGCCACACCGCTACCACTATAGGCAAAGGCATCTGTGTCTGTACCAGTGGCTCTTGATAATGCAGCACGTTGGAATGGTATTTTATTATCCTGTGCAGTGTCTGTAATTAGATCTCTTAGTTTTTGTTGCACAGCTGGGGCGTAGGCAATAACTGGCCCTTTACCAATTTGAGCATCTCCTTGGGTTTTCATGTTTATCATTGGTGTGGTTGTGTCATGAGTAACATCGGTAACAATAGCCACGTTGGGTTTAATGCGCTCTGCAATCATTTGAGCTCCTCTTAGACCAATCTCCTCTTGTACACTATTGGTAATGTATAGGCCAAAGGGCAATGTTTTTTTATTTTCCTTTAAAAGCCTTGCTACCTCTGCTATCATAAAACCTCCCATGCGGTTGTCTAATGCTCTACACACAAACTTGTCTTTGTTTAGAATAAAAAACGCGTCAGGATATGTAATTACACACCCTACATGTACGCCCATTTTCTCTACTTCTTTTTTGTCTTTGGCTCCTATATCAATAAAAATATTATCTGGCTTTGGTGCTTCTTCTTTGCTTTTGTTACGAGTGTGTATGGCTGGCCAACCAAAAACTCCTTTTACAATTCCTTTTTTGGTATGGATGTTTACAATTTTAGATGGTGCAATTTGGTGATCACTCCCTCCATTGCGTATTACATATAATAAACCTGTATCGCTAATGTAGTTTACATACCATGAAATTTCATCTGCATGGCCTTCTATAACTACTTTATATGTTGCCTTTGGGTTAATAACTGCAACGGCTGTGCCGTAGGTATCGGTTATAAACTCATCTGCATATGGCTTTAAATAGTCCATCCATATTTTTTGACCATCCCACTCATAGCCAGTTGGTGCAGCATTGTTTAGGTACTTTTCTAGGAAGGTTAATGATTTTTTATTTAATATAGATGTTGCCATGAAGTATGTTTTTTAAATTTGAATCTCAAAATTAGATAATTAATAGCGAAGTCTACACCTTCAATTTATTATTTTTGGAATGGTTTTAGAGACGCTCTGTAATACAATCAATTTTATATGAATTTAACACATCTTACGTATATAGGTATTTTTTTAAGTAGTGTGTTGTGTGGGGCTCAAATTCCAAAAGAATATAAGTCTGAGCACAAAGACTCGATAGCAACCTACTATTATATTGTACAAGGAGATACCATACCCCGAGAGTATATAGGCTTAGAAGAGGTAGTGCTTTTAAACAAGTTGTCTTTTAATAATAAAGTAGATAGGCGCAGGTATCTTATTTTAAGGCGAAAGACACGTAAAGTGTATCCATACGCAAAACTAGCCTCAGAAAGACTTCTTACCATGACAAGTAGGCTACAAACTATTAAGAAAAAACGTCAAGCAAAAAAATACACAAAACGCATTCAAAAATATATTGAACAGGAGTTTTCTGAAAAACTCAAAAAACTAACCAAAACAGAGGGGCAGATACTTGTTAAATTAATCCATAGGCAAACAGGTACAACTGCCTATGATTTGGTCAAGGAGCTACGCACTTCCTGGAGGGCCTTTTGGTACAATACAACGGCTAGCTTGTTTGACATTTCTTTAAAGCAAACATACACCCCTTATAATGTTGAAGAGGATTACTTGATTGAAGATATTTTAGAGCGTTCCTTCCAAGCAGAAATTTTACAAAGACAGCCACCGTTTTTTGAGATAGATTTTCTGGAATTATCTTCTCATTGGGATCTAAAAACGTCTAAATAAACAGCCCTATAAATAGTGCCGATATATACTTCTCTTACAGGCAGTGTTTTACCTGTAGAGAGGTTTGATTTTTTTCATGATACATCCTGCAGATTTGCATTAATATTGAATATTTACTTTTTTAATCTTAGGTTGTTTTACATTAAAAGGGAGCCCTAACACCACTATTTTTAGTTTTATTGAAAATAAAAACAAGTTGTAACTAAAACAATAACAGTGGCTTGTGTTTTTTCTTTGTTTATTTTTAATCTTTGTTTGTTTTTTCTTTGGCAGATATATTTAAAACATAGTATATTTGCAGCCGCTTACAAAACGTAGTTTAGGCTATAAATTTAAAGCGAAAAGTTCTTTAAAAATTTATTTATTTTCTTTTAAAAAAAAGGTTGTGTAATCTTAAAAACAGTTTTAGATTTGCAGCCGCTAATAAAGCCAATAAATACCTGATGATTTGGTAATAAAAACACAACGGTTCGATTCCGTTACATCAACAAAAAATTTCTGAAATTAATTTTGAAGAAATTATAAGTCAAAGTTTACTTTGATAAGTTCATTGAGATATTGAAATTGACAGCGTATGAATTTGATTGGAAACGATC
>CAJWPZ010000039.1 GCA_913045325.1 uncultured Flavobacteriaceae bacterium
TTATTGGTATTGGGGAGTTTGACCCAGCAGCAAACATTTACATCTTTGACCGCTACGGGAAACTACTCAAGCAAATTAGCCCACTATCGCCAGGATGGGATGGGACGTATAACGGCAATGCATTACCATCTAGTGATTACTGGTTTAGAGTGGAGTACACAGAACAAGGCATACAAAAAGAAATAAGAGGGAATTTCACCCTTAAGAGATAAAAAATTAGACGATACTAAAATTATGGATTTTAAAAAAACCTACGTTGTTTTACTTTTATTAGTAACCCAATTTTCATTTTCACAGGATGGTATTCCTGTATATCACGATTACTTGAGTGATAATTTGTATTTATTGCATCCCTCTATGGCAGGAGCAGCATCTCACAATCAAGTAAGATTAACTGCACGTCAACAATGGTTTGGAGAACTAGAAGCTCCAAATTTACAGACTGTGAGTTTTAATGCAAGAGTGGGTGAGAAATCTGGTTTTGGTGCCATAGTGTATAACGATAAAAATGGGTTTCATTCACAATCTGGTGGTTATCTTACATATGCATACCACTTAATGTTTTCTAGAACAGCCACAGATTTAAATCAATTGTCATTTGGTTTAAGCGCAGGGTTTTCTCAGTCTAATCTTAATGAAAGTACTTTTTTACTTTCATACCCAACCAATGATAGCTTTGATCCCGCAATTTTTGGAGGGACACAATCTGCATCTTATTTCAATATAGATGCTAGTTTGTCTTATAATTTTTTAAACTTTTCTTCTCATGTAACGATAAAGAATTTAATACTACAAAACAGAGATCTTTATGACCCAAGAAATGAGTCTAATAACCAGCGCAGGTATTTAATGTCTGCTGGATACGCAATAGCTAGTTACGGCTCAGATTGGAGCTACGAGCCGTCTGTTTTGTTCCAGTACTCTGAGGGTACCGCAGAGAGCTCTGTGGATGTGAATTTTAAAATATTTAGAGCTATGGATTTTGGTAAAATCTGGGCAGCATTATCATACAGGAGATCTCTAGATGGTGCAGAGTATCTTCAAGGAGGGGTTATAGACTCTCAACAACAACAATTAATTACGCCTGTAGTAGGGGTTAATTACAATAACTTTTTATTCGCATATACCTATGGTCTTCAAACGGGTGATGTTCAGTTTAACAATGGTGGTGGATTTCATCAAATTACATTGGGGTATGATTT
This sequence comes from uncultured Flavobacteriaceae bacterium, assembly GCA_913045325.1. GTDB lineage: Bacteria > Bacteroidota > Bacteroidia > Flavobacteriales > Flavobacteriaceae > Patiriisocius. The sequence goes on from CAJWPZ010000039.1 coordinate 1,203, forward strand.
CTTAGGCAATAGGCCAGAACCTTATGATTGTAATTGCCCTGCAATTAACTAAAGTAAAAGCCTGCTGTATAGCAGGCTTTTTTTTATGGGTTTTATCAAAAAAACTAAGAGTTTAGAAGGTCTTTTCTAAGATATCAATACTGTCTTTGTATTGTGTTAGTAAGAACTTAAGTGTAGCGGCTTTTGAGTTTGTATAAAACATAAGTTTTGGTTTTGTTAGCTCTTCGCTTAATAGATTTTTAGAACTCAAAACAAGTTGTGTTTGTTTTGCTACTGCTTGACCACTATCTATTATTTGTATGTTGCTAGGGAGTAGTTTTTTTAGCTGCTCTATAAGGTATGGGTAATGACTACAGCCCAACACTAGACAATCTATATTGGCCGCTAACATAGGTTTTAAGTACTTTTTAAGCAGGTTTGTGGTTTGAGCCATGCCCATATCTCCATTTTCTATAAGTGTTACCAATCCCTCTCCTACAACTTCTGTAATGTTTATGTCTAATGCTAAGGCCTTAGAGGTCTCGTGAAATAATTTACTACTAAGGGTGCCCTTTGTGGCTAAAATGCCAATACTATTTGTCTTAGACATTAATGCGGCAGGTTTGATGGCTGGCTCTATACCAATGAAGGGAATCTGGTAGTGGTTTCTTAAATAGGTGATGGCATTTGTGGTGGCGGTATTGCAAGCTATAATTATAATTTTACAACCAAGGGAGATAAGGTGTTCTGTGTTTTTAATACATAGAGAAATAATTTCTTCCTTTGTTTTGTTGCCATAAGGTGCATTGGTGCTATCTGCAAGATATACAGTAGCCTCATGTGGTAGTTGTTTGTGAATTTCCTTCCAAATAGAAGTCCCACCTACTCCAGAATCAAAAATACCTATTGGTGCCTTATTGTTCATATGATAAAGGTAGTGATATCAAAGATATTTTTATTGCATAAAGGTCAAAACAAAAAAGCCTGCTATAAGCAGGCTTTTTTGTTTTAGATAGAATGTAAAGATTAGATGCCTAATTCTTTTTTAACATCCATTAAAAGATCATACCCATCTGCTAGTATTACTCCGTTTCCGGTAGCAGAGTCAAGCACATATTGAAATCCTTTTGCTCTAGCAACTTTTTGAATAGCTGTACGCGCTTTTTCTAGAATTGGCTGATAAATATCAACTTCTTTCTTTTGTAAGTCTTGTAGTGCTTGTTGTCTGTATGCAGAGATATTACGCTCCATACCTTGAACCTCTTCTACACGTTTTGCATTCTCTTCTTGTGTTTTTGTAGTTTCTTCAGCGCCGTATTGCTTTACTTTTGCCTCAAACTCTTTAGCCATGTCTTTAATGGCTGTATCATACGTTTTTTGCAATTTTTCTAACTGGCTTTGTGCAGCCTTCATCTCTGGCATAGACTCAACCAGCGCTTGTGTGTCTACATGTGCTGTTTTTGATTGTGCATTTGTAAAAGTTGTAGCTCCCATAAATAAGGCTACTGCTATCATTAAATTCTTCATTGTTTTCATTTTAATTGTAGTTAAGTGTTATATAAATTTTTAAGTATACTCATTATTTCCCGTTTCCATCACCTTGGTTAGGGGGGGTTGCCTCTTGATTTTGATCGTTGTTTTTTGGTGGCCAAGGCGTGCCATTTCTAATTGCTTGTATAGAATCTCTAGTTCTTTGTCTGGCTTCAATCAATTCTGCTCTTTTTAAATCATAAGCTATTTTCTTTGCAGATTTAATAGAATCACGCTCTCTTTTTCTGTCTTTCATGATTTGCTCGCGTGGGTCTGTTTTTACCTCAATTGCTTGCTGGGGTTTTGAGGTTTCTTTTGTTTGTTCTTGGCTTACATCTTCTTTTTGTTTGCTTTCTTTTCCATCTATTTTAATGTCATTTTCTTGCTCCTGGTTTTTTAAAGATACAGGAGGCCAAGGGGACCCGTTTCTTACAGCTTTTATAGAGTCTCTTGTTCTTTGGCGATCTTCAAGTAATTGTGCTCTTTTTAGATCATAAGCTATTTTCTTTGCGGCTCTTATAGAATCTCTTTCACTTTTTCTGTCTTTCATGATTTGCTCGCGCGCATCTTGCTTTGCCACATTTTCTTGCTCACGCTGGGTAACTTCTTTATCCTCTTCTAGAGATAGGTCATCTCTTTCTTCAATTTCTTTGCGTTCTTTTTTACTGCTGGCTTCTTTTCTTTTCTCTACTCTATTGATACTTCTGAGTACAATATCACTAATGTCATTTCTTTTGGCAGCAAAAAGCATTACTACATCTGCAGACTTGTCAAAAATAAAATCATATTTTTTGGCCTCTGCAACTTCCTGTACAATATTAAATACTTGGTCTTGAATGGGCTGTACTAATTGTCTTCTTTGTATTACTAGATCTCCACCAGAGCCGAAACGATTTTGCTGATAGGTAATCATCTCATCTTCCTTGATCTTGATTTCTTCTTCTCTCTCCTCAATAAGTTCTTTGGTCAACAACACTCGCTCGTTGGTGAGGGTTAATTTTAGTAAATCAATCTCTTGTTGTTTTTTGTCTATGTCTGCTTTCCAGCGTTGTACTTTTCCATCCAATTGTGTAGATGCTTCTATATATTCAGGTACATTTTCAAGAATGTACTCCATGTCAATATATCCTATACGCACCCCTCTTTGTGCGTTTGCTGAAAATGAGATGCAAATAAATGCAATCGCTACTAAAAGTATTTGTTTAGTTTTCATAGTAATGGTTGATGTTAAGAAAATATCGTGCCAAATTAAAATTGTTGCCCTATTATAAAGTGGGTTTCCCATCCATTAGGGTTGGTTCCCGACAATGTTGAATCAAATCCATAAGCAAAATCGATGCCTAATAATCCGAATGCTGGCATAAATATACGTAATCCTGCGCCAGCAGACCTCTTAAGATCAAAAGGATCATAGTCTCTAAACCCGTCATAAGAGTTACCTGCTTCTATAAAAGCCAATACATATATAGATGCCAATTGCTTTAAAGTAATTGGGTATCTCATTTCTAACGAAAATTTATTATAAATATTATTTCCATCTTGTGGTGATAAAGATTGATTAGGATATCCACGAAGTTGTACAACCTCTCTTCCATCTAAACTAAAAGCACCAAGTCCATCTCCACCAACAAAGAATCTCTCAAAAGGAACAACACCTCTATCTGTATTATAGGATCCCAAAAACCCAAATTCTGTTTTAGATCGCAGCACTAAATCTCCAGTAATTTTGTTGTACCAAGTACCTTCAAATTTAATTTTATAATACTCTAGCCAATTAAAACGCTCTTGATCAATTGAAGAAATGCGCTCTTGGGTATCAACATCTGTTGGGTTATCTATTAGAAAATCTACCAAACCTTCACGCTCTTGAGCAAGTTGGCTATAATCTACACCATTAAATAATGAATATGGAATTGTTACTTTGGCCGAAACTTTAAATTCTGCACCAAATTTAGGGTAAATTGGATTGTTACCCACATTACTTCTTGTAAGGCCAATTGTATAGGCTAGGTTATTTGAAAACCCATCACCAAATGTAAATAGCCCCGTGTTGTAGTTTTTTAAATTATAGTGCTGAAAACTTATAGCATTAGAGAATGTGAAGTTGTCATCTGGCCAAGTCAATCTTTTAGCGAGCCCCAAGGATCCACCTGTGATTAAAAAGCGTTGGTCCCTATCTACCTCTCTTGTTTGAAAGTTAAAACGGTATTGTACCGTATGAGAAAAAGACCCACTAAACTGTACAGGACGTTTTCCTCCAAGCCAAGGCTCTGTAATAGAGGCGCTATAAGTTTGGTAGTTTGTACTAGCCTGTGCTCTTAAAGAAAGTTTTTGCCCATCACCCATAGGAAGCGGTTTGTAGGCATCAGCATTAAAAATGTTTCTAAGTGAAAAATTGTTAAAAGAAAGCCCAAGGGTTCCAACAAAACCTCCACCACCATAACCACCTTGAAGCTCTATCTGGCTAGCTCCTTTTTCTACAACAGAGTACTCCATGTCTAGTGTCCCGTTGTTTGGGTCAACATTTTTAAAGTTTGGTGAAATTTGTTCTGGATCAAAAAAGCCTAAAGTACTTAGTTCTCTAATGGTTCTAACCACATTCTTTTTACTATACTTCTGTCCGGGCCTTGTGCGTAATTCTCTATAAATTACATGGTCATTTGTTTTGGTATTTCCAACTACCGTGATATGATCAAAATAGGCTTGCTTCCCTTCTCTAATTCTAATTTCATAATCAATAGTATCTTGTCTTACTGCAACCTCTACGGCATTAATGGTCGAGAAAAGGTATCCGTTGTTTTGGTATTTGTTTGTAAGATCAAAGGCTTCTGGATTTGTGTTGTCTTCAATTCTTTCTGCCATTAGGGTCCCGTTATAAACATCTCCTTTTTTTATACCCAGTGTTTGACTTAATTGGCTATTGGTATAGACGCTATTTCCTAAAAATCGAATGTTTCCAAAGTAGTATTTTTTTCCTTCCTCTATTTCTATATTGACACCTACACTTCTATCATTTGTGTTATAAACACTGTCATTTAAGATTTTTGCATCTCTATATCCATTCTCTTTGTAGGTCTGAATGATAGCCGCTTTATCTTCTTTATAACCAGCATCTGTAAATTTTGACATCTTCCAGATACGAATCGGGTTTCTTTTTTTAGTATTTTTCATGGAGCGCCTTAGCATCCCATCTTTTAGATTATCATTACCCTGAAATACAAGAGGAGTTATTTTAATCCGCTTGTTTTTGTTGATGATAATTTTCATGTCTTTGGCAACTTCAACACCTGTAGAATCTAGTTTTGAAGGGGTGGTGATGATAACATCTGTGTTGTAAAATCCTTTTTCAACAAATTTATTGCGTATAAAATTTTTGGTGGTAGTGATTAAATTTTTGGTGATTTTTAGCCCAGATTTTAATTCTGTTTCTTTTATAATTTCTTTGGTCATCGCCTTGCGGATCCCTTCTCCAACAATTGTTATTTCATCTAGCTTTGGAAGCTCTACGATATAGACTTCAAGATCTGCGAGGTCTCCTTCTATTTTTGTAACGTAAATAGCGATATCGCTAAATAGGTTTTGTTCCCATAATTTTTTTGTTACCTCACTCAGGCGTTCTCCAGGAATGAAAATGCGCTCTCCTTTTTTAAGCCCTGTAAAGGCAATAACAGTTTGATCATTGTAGCTCTGTGCTCCAGCAACTGTGATGTTATTTATTTCGTATTTAATACCAGCGTCTAGCTCTTTTTGCTGTGCGTGGATTGTAGATGACCAAAGAAGTGCAATGGCTACAAAACAAAAGATCTTTCTGTACATACTAAAAATATAATGCGAATTATAATTGCTCACTTGTCTTTCCAAATCTTCGTTCTCTGTTTTGATAATTTAAAATTGCTTCAAAAAGATGGTTTTTGGTATAATCTGGCCAAAGTACATCTGTAAAATATAATTCTGCATATGCTAGTTGCCACAACAAAAAGTTGCTTATACGTTGCTCACCACTGGTACGAATTAACAAATCTACATCTGGTAGGTCTTGGGTGTATAGATGATTGTTAATCAGTTTTTCATCAATATTTTCAGGCGAAATTAATCCTTTTTTAACTTTAAGACTAATCTCTTGAATTGTTTTTGTGATTTCTTCTCTAGACCCATAACTTAGTGCAAGTGTCAAGGTCATTTTTGTGTTGTCTTTCGTCTTTTCTATAACATCCATTAACTCTTTTTGAGCTTTACTTGGTAAGGCGTCAAGATTACCAATGGCGTTTAATTTTATATTATGCTTGTTAAGCATTTTAATTTCTTTTTTTAATGAAGAAACCAATAGTCTCATTAGTAATTCTACCTCCAATTTTGGCCGATTCCAATTTTCAGTAGAAAAAGCGTACAGTGTTAGGTAAGGGACGTTAATCTCTACACACGCCTCTGTGATTTCACGAACTGCTTTTGTGCCGTTTTCATGTCCCATAGACCGAAACAAACCTTTGGCTTTCGCCCAACGGCCATTACCATCCATGATGATAGCCAAATGTTGTGGAATAGTATCTTTGTTTATTTGTTGTAAGAGACGACTCATTTTTTTAAAAATTACAATAACAGGGTTCTCTACCAAAAGTAAATGAAAAAGTAATGCCCGTAAAGACATACCAATCATTATTATTTTGATTTCCAAATTTTAGATCTTGTTGTTGGTCATCTCCTTGAGATGGATTGCTAGCATCGATATTATCTGTAAATGCATACCTAGCTCCAATCTCGAAAGCTCCAATTAATTTTGTGCTTAGGGTTGCTTTATATCCAAGTACCATTGGGATTGCAAATGCACCAGTTTGGTTGTATTGTGTTGTATCACCCTGGGTATCAATTAAAGAGGCCTGATTTAGAAAATACGTGATTCCTGTATAAAGATAGGGAGCTGCCACTGGTGCTCCAGAGTTTAAATTGAACTCCCAAAAGGTGTATTCTAGCCCTGCAGAAAATTCTTTGATATTGTTTTGAAAAGAGTACCCTCTTTGTTGTCTTCTAGTTTCCTTGCTGTCTGCGTCGTTGCCCTCTACTTTGGCTAGAATGGCCGAAAAACGAAAAGAATGTCTTTCGCTTCTGTTCCATTTAAAAATACCGCCAAATGCTAGTGTATTTGGGTTTATGTAGCTTGTGTTTCCAACATCTCCAATTACATTTGCTCCACCAATAAAACCACCCAGCTCAAATGTCTGTGAGGTTCCTCTTTGTAAGCAAAAAAGCATTAAAAAAACTACCGTTAAATACCTCATAAGTTTTAAAAAGTTCGCAAATATAACAATAAACTTTGCACTACCCCACCATAACAGGGATAGTCTAGATTGATAAACAATTTTTAGTGTTTTTTATTGCTCAATTTCTTTTGTCTTCTCCCCAAAGTAGTTTTTTTCGGAGTGTTTTAATAAAACTCTCCTCAATGGGTTGCACAAATTTAATTGTGAAGGGTGCTTTTTTTATGGTAATCAACGTTTCGTTTTCAAGGGTTAAGATTCTTGAGTCTAAAGACAGTAAGTGGGTGTCTTCTCTTCCCGAAACTTTTAGCGTTACCACGCTATTGTCTGGAACCACTAAAGGTCTAACATTTAAATTGTGTGGCGCAATGGGCGTGAGTATAATACTCTCGTTACTAGGTTCTATTACAGGGCCGCCACAACTCAATGAATACCCTGTAGATCCTGTTGGGGTAGATATTATTAACCCGTCAGACCAGTATGAGGTTAGATATTCTGAGTTGATAGTAGTTTCTACCTTAATCATCGAGGTGGTGTTTTTTCTATTAACAGCCACTTCGTTTAGGGCAAAATTCAAGGGGGTGATTTCTCTGTTTGTTGGACTCGTTTCTATAGATAATAAAGAGCGCTCAGAGAGGTAATAATTACCATCTAGTATTTCTGTAATACTTGAGGTTATGTCTTGTTTTTGTATGGTAGCTAAAAACCCGAGTCTTCCAGTGTTTATTCCAACAATTGGAATGTCAAGATCTCGTACAAATGTGATAGATTTTAAAATGGTGCCATCCCCTCCTATACTAAAAAACAGGTCATAGCTCTTGTCTAATTTTGTAAAGCTTGCCAAATTGGATAGGTCTGTATGAAAGGATTGATTCTCTCTCATAAGCGCTAAAAAGTTTTTTTCGACCACAATTTCAACCCCTTTATTTTGCAACACATTGAGAATTGCCTGTATATGAGTTTCAGAATTTTTGTGATAAAATTGGCCGTAGATTCCTATTTTCATAACTACATCTTTAGGTATTTTTCAAGGTATTTAGATCTTTCTTTCAGGTCCTCAATAAATCGATCTTCTTGATGGTTAGACACTATATTGTAGCTGTATCTTCTAAAAGTTTGAACAATTGCATTGATACCTGTATGCCCAACTTTAATAGTTATTTGTGTGATGTTATTCTCCATTTTTGAAACAAACACTCCTAAAATCTTTGCATCATTGCTTTCTACAATTTGACAGATTTCAGAAAAAGAATAGTCTGCGGTACTCTTTTCAACAACAATAATGCCTCCAGACTCTCCAAGAAAAGGAGTGTCGTTAAACAAGTTCATGATATCACTTAATTCATAATACCCTAGGTATTTATAGTTTTCAGTAAGTACAGGCATAATGGTGCTGTTATTCAGGGCAAAAGCCTCAAGTATATCAAGCCAATTAGTGTGCTGTGTTACATGAAATGACTCTAAAGAATATTGATATGCCTCCAGGGTTTTATCTGCGTTGTAGCAATGGATGTCATTTTCTGAAATTGCACCTTTAAAAACCCCATCTTTGGTCACAGGAATGTGCGTGAAGGTGAGTTGATTGAAAGCATTTTGAACCTCACTCACTTTGGTAGTGAGGTCAAAAGCATTGATGTCATTTATGATGTATTGTTGTGTGTTCACAGCAAATGTTTTTATGCAAAATACTTAAAATATAGTTTCAAAACTGTGCTTAAGCATTGTATTTTTGTTTCAAATATATAATGATGACAAAGTTAAGTGTAAATATTAATAAAATTGCAACACTGCGCAATGCACGTGGTGGAAATTACCCTAGTGTAGTGCAGGTGGCAAAAGATGTTCAGTTGTTTGGCGCCCAAGGGGTAACCATACATCCACGTCCAGATGAGCGTCATATTAGGTATAAGGATGCCTATGATTTAAAACAGGTCGTGACAACAGAGTACAACATAGAAGGAAATCCCATTGCAAAATTTATGGATATGGTTCTAAAAATAAAACCAACTCAGGTTACCTTAGTGCCAGATAGTATTGATGCTATCACCTCAAATGCAGGCTGGGACACTATAAAACATAAAGTTTTTTTAAGTGAAGTGATTTCAGAATTTAAAAGCAGCGGTATTCGTACATCGATATTTGTAGACCCGTCTCTTAAAAGTATAGAGGGAGCAGCCAATGTTGGTGCAGATAGAATAGAGCTATACACAGAGGCCTTTGCAGAGCAGTATGCTTTAGGGAATCTAGATGCCGTTATGCCTTATGATGCCTGTGCAAAACTAGCACATCAATTAGGGTTGGGTGTAAATGCAGGTCATGATTTATCTTTAGATAATATTGCATTTTTTGCCAAAAATGTGTCACATCTAGCAGAGGTGAGTATTGGTCATGCGCTTATTTCTGAGGCAATTTATAAAGGCTTGCAACCTACCATTGAAGCCTATTTGTCTAAACTAGTATAGGGTATGATATTACACTCACAAATAATAGGAACCGGCACACCCTTTGTAATTCTTCATGGGTTTTTGGGTATGAGTGATAACTGGAAAAGCCTTGGAAAAAGGTTTGCAGCTCAAGGATATCAAATGCACCTTATTGATCAGCGAAATCACGGCAGAAGTTTTCATGATCCTGTTTTCAGCTACCAGGCGATGACTGCAGATTTGTTGTTATATTGTGAGCATCATAATCTTGATCAAGTGGTTTTACTTGGGCACTCTATGGGAGGTAAAACAGCTATGGAGTTTGCTGTTGCACACCCAGAAAGGGTCACAAAATTAATAATTGCAGATATAGCTCCTAGGCATTATGATGAGCACCATCAAGATGTTTTAAAGGGCCTTGGTTTATTAGATCTTTCTATTATTAATTCTAGGGCTAAAGCCGACGAGGTTTTAGCAACCTATATAAAGGAGCCAGGCTTGAGGCTTTTTTTACTTAAAAATCTATATTGGATTGAAAAAAAACAACTAGCCCTTAGAGTAAATTTACCTGTGGTTACCAAAGAGATTTCTCAAGTAGGGAAAGCCCTTGCTATTACCGCTGTTTTTGATAAGGAAACCTTATTTGTTCGTGGAGAAAACTCTGGATACATAACTCTTTTAGATGAAACTTCTATACAAAAACAGTTTCCTAAAAGCCAAATCAAGACTGTTTCAAATGCAGGTCATTGGTTACATGCAGAAAATCCTGAACAATTTCATCAAATTGTGGTGGATTTTTTATAACATTGCAGAGTAAAATGTATTGTACACACCCAATAATTTCATAATTCGTAAAATTTGAGTGTTATATAAACTATATTTATAAAAATTAATTTTAACTTAACGTAAAACAATTATGAAAAAAGTATTACTCCTCACGGTGCTATTTCTTGCTACAGCAGTCACTTATGCTGGTGGGTATAGGGTGAGTCTTCAAGGAAACAAAGCCTTGGCTATGGGTCATACAGGTGTTGCTGTAATTAACAGTAGTGAACTTGTATTTTTTAACCCAGCAGGATTAGTGTACCTAGAAAACAAATTAAGTGTATCTGTTGGCGCCCATGGTGTTCTTGCAGATGTTTCTTACCAAAACTCAGCAACTGGAGATACTTCTATGACAGAGGCTGGTGTTGGTACACCATTTTATGCATACATATCTTACCAAGCTAACGATTGGCTTGCATTTGGATTAGGTATCTACACTCCATACGGAAGTACAGTTGCCTATGAGGATGACTGGGGTGGATCTCACCTTGTTAACAACATAGCCCTTCAGGCTATATTTGTACAGCCAAGTGTGTCTATTAAACTTTCTGACAAATTTAGTGTTGGTGGTGGACCAATCTACGCAACAGGTGGTGTTAATTTCAACAAAAACCTAAATAGAACCTTAACAGATCTTGACGGAAACAGATCTGAGGTAACTTTGGAGCAAACTGGGATTAGTAACTGGGGTTGGACTGCTAGTGCTATGTTAAGAGCTTCTGATAATTTAACTGTAGGTGCTAATTACCGATCAGAAATAATTTTAAGCGCAGAAGATGGAGACGCTACTTTCGAGAATGTTCCAAACTCTCCACTAACTCCTTTCTCAAATACAACCTTTAGTGCAGATTTACCACTTCCTGCAGAACTTACAATGGGTCTATCTTATAAGCACAACGATTTCCTGTTTGCTTTTGATTACAACATGACGTATTGGAGTGTTTATGAGTCTTTATCTGTTGATTTTGCTGATGAATTAATTACAGACACAAATCTACTTAGAAATTACAAAGATGCATCTACTTACAGATTTGGGGTACAGTATGAAGCCTCAGAATCTTTCACACTTAGGGGTGGATACTACTTTGATGAATCTCCTGTACAATCTGGATACTTTGCGCCAGAGACTCCTCGTAACGATAGTAACGGATACACTGCTGGTTTAACCTTTAAGGTAGGTGATCGTCTAGAAATTGACGCTTCTTTCTTGTACTTACAATTTAATGAAGTTGACGCTTCTTATGATTACTTCGTTGAAGGATCTGGAGGACCTGCCAATCTAATTAATCAGTACTCAAGTTTTGGAGGAACTTATAAATCAAGTGTATTTGTACCAGGTTTAGGTATCACGTACAAACTTTAATCTAAAAAAATCTAATTAAGATGAAAAATACTATAAAATTTATGATTGGTTTACTTGCCATTGGTTTGGTAAGTTGTGAGCCAGAATTTGAAAATGCAGTAACCGATGAAGGTTTCTACGATGCTGGAGACGCAGATTTCTCGACCTATGTATCTCTTGGTGCATCTATAACTGCTGGAACTGCAGATGGAACAATTTACAGGTCTGCACAAGAAAATTCGTATCCAAGTATTGTTGCTCAACAATTTGGTTTTGTTGGCGGTGGAGATTTTACCCAACCACTTACCTCAGATAATTTAGGAGG
>CAJWPZ010000040.1 GCA_913045325.1 uncultured Flavobacteriaceae bacterium
GTGTCAGGGATAACTTTTTGAATACCTTTGAAAATTATTAGTTTAGCATACGATTTGGTAGGCTTTTATAATACATTTTCTCATGACTCATTTTAGAAAATCACAAAAAGAACTTCTTGCTAAACTTAACATTAGTAAATTAAACCAGATGCAAGAGGAGGTGGTTCTTGCCATTTCATCTACAGCTAATACTGTTTTACTATCTCCAACAGGAACTGGGAAAACCGTAGCGTTTTTGTTACCCACTATTGCAGCTCTTGATCCAGAGTGTACTGAGGTTCAATTACTAATACTGGTTCCCTCAAGAGAACTGGCCATACAAATAGAACAGGTGATACGGCAGATGGGCTCTGGCTATAAAGCAAATGCTATTTATGGAGGTAGAGCAATATCAAAAGATAAAATAGATCTTGCCCACACGCCAAGTATAATTATAGGTACTCCAGGACGTGTTGCAGACCATATTCGTAGAGAGAGTTTTACAACAAAGTATATTAAAACCTTAGTACTCGATGAGTTTGATAAATCTCTAGAGGTTGGGTTTGAAACACAAATGCGAGAAATTTTAGAAAATCTTCAACAGATTGAAAAACGTATTTTAACCTCTGCTACACAGGATATTGAAATCCCTGAATTTGTTGGTGTTAAAAATGAAGTTATTATAGACTATCTAGACACTAAAACGGCCGCTTTGTCTGTTAAAATAGTTCGATCTCAAGAGAAAAACAAATTGCAAGCATTAGCAGATTTGATTTATCATATAGGAAATGAGCCAGGTATTATTTTTTGTAATTTCAAGAAAACAATTGAATATGTGAGTGATTTTTTAAAACAGCAGCATATACCCCATGGTCATTTTTATGGCGGTATGGAGCAAATAGATAGAGAGCGGGCTTTAATTAAGTTTAGAAATGGTACGCATCAAATTATAATTGCCACAGATTTGGCTGCACGTGGTTTGGATATTCCAGAATTAAATTTTATAATTCATTATCAATTGCCATTAAAACTAGAAGAATTTACCCACAGAAATGGAAGAACAGCAAGAATGAACGCCTCTGGTACTGCTTATGTCTTAAAGTGGACAGAAGAGCCTTTACCAGAATTTATTACCTGTACAGATGTTTTAAAACTAAAAGACAAAGAAACTGCAATTTTTCCTCAATGGGCAACCTTATTTATATCTGGAGGGAGAAAAGATAAGATTTCAAAAGGAGATATTGCTGGACTATTATTTAAGCAGGGAGATCTAGAAAGAAATGAAGTTGGTATAATAGAATTAAAGCAAGATTGTGCTTTTGTGTCTGTACCAAAAGATAAAGCAAGTGCTGTGGTTGAAAAAACAAACAACACACGTTTGAAAAAGAAAAAAGTACGCATTACTTTAATGCAATAATCACTACTTTACGAGCTAGTTAGTAAAAACTTAGTCTCCAAACTTAGTAAAATCAGTCGTTTTCTTGTGTTTTTTATAGCTAAGTACTTCTACAAAGACTCCCTATAATAGGGCAGTAGCACATCTTTACCCTTTATTAATCACTATTATAGGTTAATTTGTTTGTTAAATCAATTTAATAGAATGATATTTGCGCTTTATAAAATATTAACATTAAATTATATTACAATGAGTAAAGGAACAGTAAAATTTTTCAACGACACTAAAGGTTTTGGATTCATTACAGAAGAAGGAGTTGAGAAAGACCACTTCGTACACATTTCAGGATTAATCGATGAGATTAGAGAAGGTGACGAGGTTACATTCGACCTACAAGAAGGAAACAAAGGATTAAACGCGGTAAACGTAAAAGTTGTCTAAGTAATATCCAAATACTTTCAAACAAAGCCCATCTTTATAGATGGGCTTTTTTATTACCCTATACTCACTAGTATATCCATAAAAAAGAAGTAGTTTCGCGCCCTAATAAACACCCTGGTTATGAAGCGCATACATGAGTACAAGAAATTATTTGGAGTAGAAAAAGAGATTGACCTTAAATTTCTTAAGAAAAGTTACCGAAATCTAGTAAAAGAGTGGCACCCGGATAAATTTCAGGATGGAGACCCATTACAACAAGAGGCAGAAATGCAAAGCCGTAAGATTATTGATGGGTATCATTTTTTAGTAAGCATGGCTCCAGAAACTAAAGAAAAAAACTCACTAGCATATACAGAAACTATTACAAATGCTGGTATTTCTGATTACCAACATAAGGGCTTGTTATTAGAGATCACCTTTACAGATGGTACAACCTATGAATACTTTGGTATTACAAAACCTGTCTATCAAAAAATGGTGAATGCTGGAAACCTAAACAGGTATGCTAAACGAAATATTTACCCGAAGTTTACCTACAGGAAATCAAAAAGAATTCTTCAAGAATCATAAAATAACCCTTACAAAATCATATGAATACAACATTTTCAGATTTAGGAGTAGCCAATTTTTTGATTGAAGCACTGGATGTTTTAGAAATTAAAACTCCTACCAGCATTCAAGCAAAGGCAATACCTGTAATACTAAATCAAAAAGAAGATGTTGTTGCATTAGCTAAAACAGGAACGGGAAAAACTGCTAGTTTTGGGCTTCCATTATTACAAACCATAGACACTCAAAACAATTCTATACAGGCTATTGTTCTTGCGCCAACTAGAGAATTAGGACAACAAATTTTTAAAAACCTCACTGATTTTTCTAGTAAAAAAACAGAAATAGCTATAGCACCTATTTTTGGAGGTATTCCTATTAAGCCACAAATTGAGCGTTTAAAACAAGATACACATGTAATTGTTGCAACCCCAGGTAGACTAATAGACTTGATAAAAAGAGAAGCTATTGATATTACAAAGACTTCTCTACTTGTATTAGATGAGGCAGATGAAATGATAGCTGTTTTAAATCAGGGCCTAGACACTATTGTTGCTCAACTTCCAAAAGCAAGAAGAACACTTTTGTTTACTGCAACCATGCCCGGAAGTATAAAACAAATGGTACAGAACTATTTGTCAAAACATGTGGTAGATATCCAAGTAGATATGGAAACCCTTGGTCATCAAGGGATAGACCATCAATATGTTGTGGTAAGACCTATAGAGAAGCTAGAGGTGCTCATGCATTTTTTAAATACCAAAGAAGGACAACGAGGCATCATATTTTGTAAAACAAAAGCTGCAGTAAATAAGCTTGCCAAAAAGTTAGCTATAAACAAATTCTCTTCTGGGGCTTTACATGGTAGTTTAGCCCAAGGCATTCGTGATAGAATTATGGGGCAGTTTAGAGAAGGAAACATTGACATACTAATTGCTACAGATTTAGCAGCCCGTGGAATAGATGTTAAACAAATTAGCTATGTAGTGCAATATCACCTTCCAGATACCTATGATGCCTATGTGCATAGATCTGGACGTACAGCAAGGGCAGGGGCAAAGGGGTTATCTCTGAGTGTAATCCAGGAAGATGAGCTTGCTGATATTCCAGATTTAGAACAAGAACTCAGTATTTCATTTTCTAAAATGCCAAAAGCTAATGCCTTAGCCATTGAGCAGAACAATACACTTCTTTGGGCTAGAAAAATATTTAAAGCCAAACCCAATAAGGATATTTCTTTAGATTTAAAGACTGCGGTAAAGACAGTATTTCATCACCTTACAAAAGATGAATTGATAGAAAAATTGATGGCAAATCAATTACAACAAACAAATACTTTGGTTGTAAAAACGAATACGATTAAGAAGAAAAAGAAGAAATAGTTCATAAAAAAAATAGAAAGAAGTCTCGTTTTTCTTGAAAAAATGGCATTTTTTTCAGAAATTGTAGATTATTAAGTAAAAGTTTATATTCAAAATAACGAATGGCAAAATCACAACAAACCTTTAGTAAAGTAGAAAAAGAAAAGAAGCGTTTAAAAAAACGAGAAGATAAGCGTAAGAAAATGGAGGCTAGAAAACTCGAAAGACAAGAAAACGGTACCTCTGGTATCGAGTTCGCTTATGTAGATTATAACGGAAATCTTGTTGATACCCCGCCAGATCCATCTCAAAAGGTTGAGATAGAGATTGAAGATATTGCAATTAGCATCCCTAAAACATTAGCTTCTGAGAGAGAGGCCTTTAACCCTGTACGTATTGGTGTGGTTAACTTTTTTGACACTTCAAAAGGTTTTGGATTTATCATTGACTCAGAGAATCAAGAAAAATATTTTACTCATGTTAGTGGTCTTATTGATGAAATCACAGAAGGAAACAAAGTTTCTTTTGAATTAGAAAAAGGTCAAAGAGGCATGAATGCTGTTAAAGTAAAATTAGAAAAATAATATACCTGCTAGTTTAGAATTTATAGCAAGGCGCTATGTCATTGAATCGACGATATTCATTGCCTTAGCGCTTTTTGATTACTCCTTAGCCAACACTTTTACAATTGCAACGGAGTATTTATACTCAAAAAAGTAAAACATAATTCCAAATTATCTGTTTAAGAACTATTATTTTTTTCTACCTTTATATGGATGATATAACAGCTATATAAATTAAAGACTAAAAAACACATACCATGGAAGAAGTAAAAATTGCATTAAAAATTATTGTAGGTTTAAGTTTACTTAATGTTTGGCTTTTGCAATATAATAAACCCTCAAGATGGAGAGGCGGTGATGCAAAAACAATGATGCAAGAATTTGAGGCTTATGGTCTTGGGAGTACTTTATGCTATGTAGTTGGGTTTTTAAAAGTAGGTTTCTCTATAGCTTTAATTGCATCAATTAAATATGCAAATCTAGAACTTGTTGCAGCCTCTGTACTAGGAGCTTTACTTACAGGATCTATACTTATGCATATCAAGATAAAGGATGCTTTAATTAAATCATTTCCTGCAGCATTATTTTTGCTTTTTTGTTTAGCAATTATAGGCTTGTAAGCCATATCGCATTACTATAGGTATAAGCCAAGAAGCTGTTAAGTATAGCAAAGATAAAAGCTGGGCTAGATTGTAAGAAGCTATCTTTTATTTTAATGCGAACTACAGATCCCAGTAGCATTAACAGTGCAAGACCTGCGGCACCTATAAAAGCTAAAAGCGGAAATTTCCAAGATCCAATTAATAAGGCTAGGCCACCAAGTATTTGAAGCATGCCTGTTAATTTTTGAAATTGGGGTATTCCAAAGCGTTTAAACTCTTTGGACATATGGTTTGAGTACAAACAACTCACGCCATAAAACAAAAAGCAACTACCAGAAAACCCAGAAAGCACATCAATTATTGTCATAACCATAAAGGTACAATTTGTTGTAATAGCATTATGTTATATAATACATAAATCAAGAGATATCTTTTTAAATACTAGCTTGTAAAAATAAAGGTATGGTTATATTGCCTGATAAAAATTTATTAAAACTGTGCTCTTTCGAGCCACCTTTATGCCAGAAGATAAAATAGTCCCTAATAGTAGTTCTAACATATCTAGTGAAGAAATAGATGCTTGTATTTCAACTTTAGAAAAATTACTTAGCCATACAAATCAGCTTTACGACCTTACTCAAGACAAAAGAACAGCTTTATTAAAGGCCTCTGGAAAGTTATCTCGCCCAACTAGAGATGAGCATCAGCGAAGAAGAAAGGATGCTAAAAAAGCAACCAAACGTAAAATGATTGCCAAAGACAGGCATGCAAGAAAAACTACGGGTATAAGATCTGCCAGAGAGGCGGCTTTATTTGTAGCTCCAAAGCTATTAGCGGCCTCAGCCATTACAGAACCTGCACCAATATTAGCGTCTGCAAGAAACTGCTATGTGTGTAAAACATTATACACCCAATTACATCACTTTTACGACTCTATGTGCACCAGTTGTGGAGATTTAAATTATGCCAAACGTTTTCAAACTACAGATTTAAAAGATCAAGTTGCTGTAATTACGGGTTCTAGACTAAAGATTGGATACCACATTACCTTAATGCTCCTTAGATCTGGTGCAACAGTAATTGCCACTACACGTTTCCCGGCAGATTCTGCCATTAGATTTTCTAAAGAAGATGATTATTCTCAGTGGAGCAATAGATTACACATTCATGGTCTTGATTTAAGACACATACCTAGTGTAGAAATATTTTGTAATTATATAGAACAAAAATATGACAGGCTTGACATTCTAATAAACAATGCGGCACAAACCGTTAGAAGGCCCTCAGGGTTTTATTTTCATTTAATGGAAAATGAAAAATTACCTATAGCGAAGCTTCCAAAGCTAGCACAAATGTTATTAAAAGAACATCAAGTATGTTTAAAAGAACTGTCTGATCTTAGTGCTACAACCTCAAAAACAAGTAAAAACAACGTACTACCAGTTACTTGGCATGGACCAGAGCCAGGAATAGGATTGCGCAACTCTGCAGCACTTTCTCAAATTCCGTACAGTTTCGACAACTCTTTACAAAATGCAGAGGTGTTTCCTCAGGGAGCGCTAGATGCAGATTTACAACAAGTTGATTTAAGAACAACAAATAGTTGGCGCCTAACTCTAGGAGAAATTGAAACCACAGAAATGGTAGAGGTACAGCTAGTAAATGCTGTTGCTCCTTTTGTTTTATGTAACCGGTTGTCTAATTTAATGATGAAGGAAAATACAGGTAAAAAACACATCATTAATGTATCTGCCATGGAGGGTAAGTTTCATAGGTTTAAAAAAGAGGATAGGCATCCACACACAAATATGGCTAAAGCAGCATTAAACATGCTTACCCATACATCTTCGGCAACATTTGCTAAATCTGGAATATATATGAATGCTGTTGATACAGGTTGGGTAACTGATGAGGATCCAGTAGCATTATCAAAAAAGAAGGTAGAAGTACATGATTTCCAGCCACCCTTAGATATTGTAGATGGAGCAGCTAGGGTTATGGACCCTTTAATTGACGGGATTAATACCGGTAAACATTGGTGTGGTAAATTCTTAAAAGATTATTTCCCGATAGATTGGTAGTAAACTTCCTGTTTATTTATTCTAAAATTTCATAATCAACATCCAACTTCCTTAAAGCTCTTAAGGCAGTGGCTGTATTTTTGTCATGCACATCAATCTCTACGGCATCTCCCATTAATAGTATCTCTGTAAGCTCGTTAGATAGTGATGGACTAATATCACTGGCGAGCTCTAAAATACAAGCAGAAATAGCTCTTTTATCGGGTCTTTGAGAAGTACAAGACAGTAAATTTAATTTCATAAAAGTAATTTTATTAGGGCGCTTTTTTCGGCATAAAAAGCCTATTATCTATAGGTTTAAAATACAACACCAAGGTACACTATTTATTTTGTAACCACATACAAGGATATCTGTCTAGATATTAAGGCATGCTATATCGCTGTTCTGCGGTTGATGAAGATTTTAGTAACTCATGGAAAATTTTAATGGTATTAAAATCACTAGTGATAGCATCAGAAACTGCAATTCCAGAAAGACCAGTTTCTAGTATTGCTTTTACATCTTGTGTGATGATACCGCCATGGCCCATAATTGGTGTTCCAGTTTTTAATATATCTGTAATGGCTGTAAACCCGTTTAAACCCAAAATGGGTAGGTTTACACCCTTTGTTGTTGCCTTAAAGGGCCCTAGGTACATATAGTTTACCTGTTTGTCGAGAAGTTTTTCGCAATCTTGTATTGTATTTGCCGTACCGCCAATGAGTTGCCAAGAGTATAAATTTGTGCTTGTTTTAGTAGGGCAGGAGTCTGCCTTTGTTATGTGTACACCATCTGCCTTTACTGCTTTTGCTATTTTACTATGGTCTGTAATAAACAGCCTAGTTTGAAAGTGTGAGGTAATTTCTCTAGCCTGTTGCGCGCAGTTTAAAAGTTTTTTTTGGGAAGTACTATCTAAAGATAACTGGACTAATTCTATACCAGAGGTACACGCTTTTTGAATATTTTCTAGATGTTGTTTAGGGGTGTTTCCTTGTGAAATATAGTGTAGTTTAGGAATCATTATCTGATGTTTTTCTATTTAAATTAGTGAATTATCCTTTTACAGTTCTAGGATACTCCATAAAATAAGACTCAAAGCGTTTTAACTTTGGATGTAATTTTTCAGTATAGATTATATATTGGCACTTTTGAATACTTTGAGTAATAGCCATCATGGCTGTATACGAAGATTCTAATGATAGAAACTCTGCATCATCAATACTAAAAAGTTTTATTTGAGAGGTATGTACGCCGTTTGCCAAAAATAATTTATTCAACATTTTTGGTGTAGAAATTAGAATATCAACACCTTCAAATATTTCAGATTTTTGCATATCAATATGAAGCGCATCATGGCTAGCATATACACGTAATGAACTCCGTTTTGTAAACAATAAAAAAGCTTCATGTAATTCTAAGACTCTATTTGTGTTTTCTACTAAAACAACCGCTCTAGGAGCATTTCCAGAGGCTTCATACTTTAGCTTCTGTAAGGTAGAAAGTATTAGTGTTGTTGTTTTTCCGCTGCCTTTTGGAGCAATGCAAAATACATTGGCGCCACTTTTTATTACAGGGATACTTTTGCTTTGAAATGCTGTAGGGTCTGTAAGTTCTAGAGATGTAAGTTTCTCTTGGATCCCAGGATGTAATTTTTTAAAAGGCATAAAATAAAGTAGTATTTAATAGAGTACTTGTTAGTACAAAGATACTGTTTTATATACCTAACCTTTTTATTGTAGTGGTAATTCTCTGGACCTAACATTTGAGGTTTTCTGAGTGTACTTTTTTGCTAAATTTTAGAAATTAGTTACTAAATGATTATGTAATGAAGACATAGTAAATTATTTTAAAACATTAAAAAAACAATTTACTATGGCTATTTCTATTTTATCAATCTATTTTTAAAAATGCTAAATCAACTTTTTCTTTTATCAATAATTCATTTTGTATTGCTAGGTCATAAGGACTTTCATTAAACTCTGTAACTGTATTTTTATCTGCACCTTGATTTAATAACACTTTGATAAGCTCTGTATTAGTCGCTTTCATAGCAGCTAAATGAAGCGGGCTAATATTTATATCATTTTTATAATTTAAATCTACTCCTAATTCGATAGCCTTTTCTAAGAGAAAAACACTTTGCTTCTTAATTGCAATATGTGCTAATGTAATTTTATTATGATAAATACTTTTGCCGTCAAGTCCGGCTATTTCTAGTTGGCTAACGATATAATTGGTAATGTCTTCTTTTTTGGAACTATAAGATATAAAAGCGTAGTACATTAAGTCATTTCCAAGGCTATCAATAGTATTTAGATCAGCTCCTTTACTTCTCAAAAAGTTAAAATTATCTTTTTTACCATCTTCAATAGCAAATGTTATTGCAGATTTCCCATCCTTATTTTGATGATTAATTGTGTTTGATACACTAAGCATTTTTTCTAAATTTTCTTTAGATCCTGAGGCGGAATTTATGAGTGCTGTGTTTCCATTTGAATCAACTTGGTTGGGAGAAACTCCTTCTGCTACAAAAAAGTCAAAAAGTTCTGGCTTAGCTCGTTTAGCAGAAAAATGCAAAGGGGATTTACCTTCCCAATTAACTTGATCCACTTCTAAGGATAATTCTTCTGATAGAAATTTAAAGACTTCTAATCGTAGTGCTTTTCTTTTCATACCCTGGCTAGCAAATAATATGGCATTTTCTCCATTTTTATTTATATAATTATGTGCTACTCCATTTTTTTTCCAAAACCTCATAGTATCTATGTTGCCTCCTCTAGCAGCATAGAAAAAAAGATTATTTCCGTCATTGTCTTTAGTGTTTAAAGGTATTTTTTTATCGATAAAATAGTTTAAAATAGCTTTGTCTTTAATACTTGTTTCGGAGAGTAGCAATAAAGCATTTGCTCCAAACATATTAGTATAATCTATAGAAATTCCTTGTTTTAAAATTAAATCATAAACTTCTGGTTTTTGAACACCCCCAATGGCAGCCATCAACAACATATTTGTTCCTCGTGAGGTACTTGCGTATGGATCTGCTCCTAATGCTAACAAATGCTTCATTAGCTCTATATTTCCCTTGTAAGCTGCCCATTGCAAATATTTAAGACCTCCGTGTGTGTTCTTGGTTACGGGATTACCTTCTAATGTGAGCATATATTTTATACTTTTTAATGATGCCTCATCTATAATAGCATATGAAACGCCATCGAATGAAGATGTTCCTTTTTGTGTTGGGTCATTGCCATCTTCAATCGTTTTTTTTATGAGAGAGACACTAGGGTCTGATTTCCAAAATTCACGATCTAAAAATTCATTTTTGTCTTGAGCATTTAAAGACAAAGATTTTATAATTATAATTGAGGTAAGTAGTAGTCTAATCATATTTAGTTTTTAAAGTTTTTTAAATGGCATTAATTCCTGTAATATCTCTTCCTGTAATTAGAAGATGAATCTCGTGAGTACCTTGATAGGTAATGAGCGTTTCTAAGTTCATAATATGTCGCATAATTGGATAATCACCCGTTATCCCCATACCGCCAAGAATTTGCCTGGCATCTTGCGCTACTTTTTGTGCCATAACAACATTATTGCGCTTTGCCATCGATATTTGTTCAAATGTTGCCTCTTTCCTATTCATCAAAACACCTAGTTGATAGCAGAGTAATTGAGCTTTAGTGATTTCGGTAATCATTTCAGCTAGTTTTTTTTGAACTAATTGATAGCTAGAGATCGGTTTCCCAAATTGAACACGCTCATTAGCATATTTTAGGGCGGTTTCATAACAATCTAATGCGATTCCTAAACTCCCCCAAGCCACCGCATATCTGCCAACGTTTAAACAGGCATAAGCGTCTTTAATTGATGTAGTTTTTTCAAGTAATTGAACTTTATTTAATTCAGAATTATCGAAAATTAACTCCCCTGTATTAGACGTTCGAAATGACCACTTATTGTCTATTTTTGAACTAGAAAAATTAGTAATAGTAGCTGTTTCAACAATAATTCCTTGTACTTTATTATCCCTATTTTTAGCCCAAACAATGGCAATATCTGCGTGAGATGCATTTCCTATCCACAATTTACTACCATTGATAATTATCTTATCATCTACTACCTTAAAGTTACAATGCATCCCAGAGGCATTAGAACCAGAACTAGGTTCCGTCAAACCAAATGAACCCAACATTTCACCAGATGCAAGAAGCGGCAAATATTTTTGTTTTTGTTGTAAAGAACCAAATTGCCAAATGGCATACATTACTAGAGAGGTTTGGATAGAACTCATAACACGTATTGCTGTGTCTCCCTTTTCTAATTCTTGCATCATCAAACCGTATGATAAATAATCCATACCCAAACCACCATACTCTATAGGGATGATCATGCCGTATCCACCAATTTCCCCTAATTGTTTCGACCAATCTTTTGAGGCACTCGCAGATCGGTTATAATATTCAATATTTGGTTTTATATTTTTATTAACCCATTTACGAGTAGACTCACGTACTGATAATTGCTCATCAGTGAAATAAGTGTCGATAGCATAGTAATCTGAATTTGTTTTCATAATTATACAAATTTAACTATTTAGAACTATTCTAAATAGTTAAATTTACAATAAATTAGTACAAAAAAAATAATTGGTTGATGCTAATATCAATAAGTAATGAATTTCAGACAATTAGAGTATATAATAGCAGTAGATAGATATCGTAATTTTAAACGTGCAGCAATAGCGTGTGATGTTGCTCAATCTACGCTAAGTAAAGAAATACAACGTATAGAAAAAGAGTTTGATATAATAATTTTTGATCGTTCTAGACAGCCAGTCGTGCCTACATTAAAGGGTTTGGATATTATTTTAAAAGCAAAGGAAATACGTTTTCAACAAAAGGAATTCATACAAATGGCACTGCTTAACGAAAATGAAATTTCTGGACAAATTAATTTAGCGATTACAGAGATTTTAGCTCCATATATTACCCCAATTCTTATAAAAGCTATTTCAAAAAAATATCCAAAACTAGAAATCAAAATTTTAGAGTTAAGCGACCGTCGTATTGAAGATTACTTAATAAATGACCAGGTAGATGCTGCTGTGATAATTAATCCATCTCTAACACATGGCTATTATGAGCAAAAATTATATAAAGAGGAATTATGTATTTATTCAACAGAATTGAAAAATGAAGTGCAAAATATGATATCGTTATCCGACATAAATTTTCATAAAATATTATTACATGAAGATTTACGAGATCTATTAATTCAACAAATTAAGGAGTTGGAAACACAATCCTCTGAGACTTTAAAAAAGATCAATATCAAGTATTTAAAGGGGAATTTAGAAACTTTAAAAAACATTATCGACGTAAATGGTGGCACTATGTTTTTGCCTAAAATTGCTAAAATTTACCTTTCAAAAAATCACAAAAAAAACATATTTACATTTAAAGAAAACACATTAGATTTAGATGTGAAACTGGTCTCTACAAGAGGTTTTGAAAAGAAACGAATTATTAAACAACTTGTAAATGAGTTATCAGGTTTACTTAAATACAACAAATTCTGATTTTTAATCAATCGCAGGGTAAAAAGGGAAGAATATTTCATATTAAGATCAATCGTTTTTTCCTATTCGCTTAATCGTTTTATGATATTGAAAAAAAAAAACGATATGATTATTTTTGTGTGGAAATAATATAATATGAAAATGACAACAATAAAACATAAAACATACATTTCTAATGTTCTCGTTATTGGGAGTGGTGGTTCGGGTTTACGAGCAGCTATCGAAGCAAAAAAATCTGGAGTTGAAGTAACCATAATAGGAAAAAGAACAA
>CAJWPZ010000041.1 GCA_913045325.1 uncultured Flavobacteriaceae bacterium
ATAATTTTTAGTTTAGTTTTATTTAGTAAAGGCTACATAATACCTAATGTGTCTCTAATGCTTTATCTCTACTATTGTGTTGTTTATTAAATACCCCAAAGACTTTACACAGTTAAGCAGTGTAAATGGCTAGAAATCAAAAAAACCATTAATGCTATACAGCACTAATGGTTTTTTTTATAGGTATAAGATACTTCTTAAATTTTAGCTATTCATAGAGATTAAAAACTCATCATTATTCTTGGTGTTTTTAATACGGTCATTAATAAACTCCATTGCTTCAACAGGGTTCATGTCTGCTAGGTATTTACGCAACACCCACATACGTTGTATGGTCTTCTCATCTAGCAGTAAATCGTCTCTACGTGTGCTTGAAGAGGTTAGATCTACGGCAGGGAATATACGACGGTTAGAAATCTTTCTATCTAATTGCAGCTCCATGTTACCAGTACCTTTAAATTCTTCAAAGATTACCTCATCCATTTTTGAGCCTGTTTCTGTAAGGGCGGTAGCAATAATGCTCAGTGACCCCCCATTTTCTATATTACGGGCAGCTCCAAAGAAACGCTTTGGTTTATTAAGTGCTGCAGCATCTACACCACCAGAAAGAATTTTTCCACTAGCAGGTTGTACGGTGTTGTATGCTCTTGCCAAACGTGTAATAGAATCTAAAAGAATCACAACATCATGACCACACTCAACCAAACGCTTTGCTTTATCTATTACTAGATTTGCAATACGAACGTGTTCTGAGGGTTCTTTGTCAAAGGTAGAGGCAATAACTTCTCCCTGTACATTACGTTGCATATCTGTAACTTCTTCTGGACGCTCATCTATTAGGAGTATCATTTGATATACCTCTGGATGATTGGCTGCAATACCATTGGCAATGTCTTTAAGTAACATTGTTTTTCCCGTCTTTGGCTGTGCTACAATCATACCACGTTGTCCCTTACCTATAGGAGAGAATAAATCTATAATACGGGTAGAGAGTGTAGGTTGTTTCTCAGAGATATTAAATTTCTCTTGAGGAAATAAAGGGGTTAAATGCTCAAAAGCAATTCTATCACGAACTACATTAGGGTCTTGACCATTTATTTTAATTACCTTAATAAGAGGGAAATACTTTTCTCCTTCTTTTGGAGGACGTACAACTCCTAGAACTGTGTCACCGCTTTTTAAACCAAAGAGTCTGATTTGTGATTGTGACACATAAATATCATCAGGTGATGATAAATAATTGTAATCACTAGAGCGTAGAAAACCATACCCATCTTGCATGATATCCAAGACTCCTTCACTTTCTATAATACCGTCAAACTCAAAATCCGGCTCTTTATATCTGTTTCTGCTGTCTTTATTACCGTTGTTACGGTTGTCTTGTTTTGCTTTGTTATCTCTTGGTGGTCTTTTGTTGTCGTTCCCACCCTTTTGACGGTTGTCATTTTGTTGACGGCTGTCTGTGTTTTTGTTTTTGTGTTGTGGCTTGTTCTCTTTAGAACGGTTTTCTTGAGGGCGTTTTTCTGGAGAGGGGTCTACCGTGTCGTTCTTTTTCTCTAGAGTACCTTCTTGTTCTTGTGGTTCTTTTTTCTGTGTAGGGTTTGGTTTTTCTCTTGGAGTTTGCTTTGCTCTAGGGTTTGGCTTGTGTCTAGGAGGACGAGGTGATCGTTCTTCTGTTTTTGCTGCTGCAGGTTCGCTAACAGCCTCTTTTGGTATTTCTGAAACGATAGCCTTTACCGCATTAGGGTTTGCCGCTTGGTAATCAAGAATTTGATATACCAAGTCTAATTTTTTTAAAGTACGATATTTAGGTACTTTTAATGTGTTTGCTAATTCCTGTAATTCAGGTAATTTTTTAGCTTTTAGTTCTGAAATTTCTAACATGTAGAATGAAAATTTGGTTAAAGTGAGGGAAATCTTTAGAAAAAGATTTGTGTTTGAAAATTTTTTTGAAGATAAGTAACCTAGATTGAAATG
The DNA here is from genome assembly GCA_913045325.1 of uncultured Flavobacteriaceae bacterium. Classification (GTDB taxonomy): domain Bacteria; phylum Bacteroidota; class Bacteroidia; order Flavobacteriales; family Flavobacteriaceae; genus Patiriisocius. Next base: position 1,978 of record CAJWPZ010000041.1, read on the forward strand.
GTTACGTATTAATACTGCAATAATACAACAATAAATTAAACTCTTACCTACTATTTTTAAAAAGAAACCTTATTTTTGAGCTGTAAAACAGGACCTTTTTTTATATGTTACAACGCATTCAAACTATATATCTTATTCTTGCTGGCTTTGTATTGGCGTGTTTATATATTTGGTTTCCTGTAATAACAAATATAGATGGAGTTGTCCTTATTAGCAATCAAGAACCCTTGGTTTTTGGATTGATATTTACTTGTATTGCACTCACAATTATTGCAGTTCTGACTTTTAAAAAACGACAAACACAATTTGTGTTGAATCGTTTAAATATCATATTAAACTTTGTATTACTGGGAGTTTTCGTATACAGGTCACTAAGCATACCTGGAGAGACTTTGGTCTCACAGAAGGGTATTGGGGTGTTGCTTCCTATCATTTCTATCGTTTTTTTAGCGATGGCCAATAAAGCCATCAAAAAGGATGAAGATCTCGTAAAATCTGTAGACCGTTTACGTTAACACAACTTAGTATTATTAGTGCAAGACCTCAAAGTATGCCAACTTTGAGGTTTTTTTTATCGCTTTAGTTCTATAACCTCTAGATTATTGATGGTACTTCCATCAATCTCAAACCTAAGCATGGTTCTTACTTTATGAAAACCATGTCTGCCAATTGCCCCAGGATTCATGTGTAATAATCCCGTTTTCTTACAAGGCATTACTTTTAAAATGTGAGAATGACCGGTAATAAATAATTTGGGAGGGTTGGCATAGATACCTGCTCTAATTCTTTGATTGTATCTTCCTGGATAACCGCCAATGTGGGTCATAAATACGGCAACTCCTTCACACATAAAGTGTAAATCTAGTTCAAAGGTAGCCCTGGCCTTAGCGTCATCAATATTTCCAAAGACAGCCCGCAAGGGTTTTAAAGCCGCAATAGCATCTGTCACCTTTAAATCTCCAATATCTCCAGCATGCCATACTTGGTCTGCCTGTTTTACATATTTTAATATGGTTTCATCTATATGGCTATGGGTATCACTAAGTAGTAGAATTTTAGTCACGCTTGATATGGTTTTAAAAGTCAAAAATACACTTAATCCTTAAAGATATATGTAATGCTAAGACAAGATGAGTAACAAAATTATCAACTCACAAGGTATTTACTTTTCTCTAAAGTGTACCTTTGTAAAAAAATCAGCATTGTGCGGTACTTTATTGAAATAGCATACAACGGAACCCTATATTGTGGTTGGCAAAGACAACCCAACGCACTAAGTGTGCAGCAGGTTTTGGAAGAGGCGATGTCTGTTTTTTTGAGAACACCTATTACTGTTTTTGCTGCCGGAAGAACCGATGCAGGAGTGCATGCCAGACAACTCTTTGCGCATTTTGATTTTGCTGAGCTTGAAAATATTCCTGAGACACTTTATAGAATTAATGCGCTTCTGCCAAGTGATATCTCTATAAGCAGTATTAAAAAGGTTACCGATCAGGCTCATGCTCGTTTTAACGCTACCACGCGCTCTTATGAGTACCAAATACAGCTTTCCAAAAACCCATTTACAACCACCTTGGCACACCAAATACATAAAAAACCTGATCTACTACTAATGAATAAAGCGGCTAGTATGCTTTTGGGGCGTCAAGATTTCCAGTGTTTTTCTAGATCTAACACACAGGTAAACACTTTTTTTTGTGATGTTACAATGGCGCGTTGGGAATTGCAAGGGAGCACTTTATTATTTTCTATTACCGCAGATCGTTTCCTGAGAAATATGGTGCGTGCTATCGTTGGTACGTTACTAAATGTCGGTTTTGAAAAAACAAGTCTCGAGGAGCTTTCTGTTATTATAGACTCAAAAGACAGGAGCAGTGCTGGGTCTTCTGCACCAGCCAAGGGCTTATATTTAACCAAAGTGTCATATCCTCAAGATATATTCATAACTTAATATCTTTACACGCTATATGGCATCAGCAAATGCATTTGATTTTAAGTTGTTTAAGCGGTTATTGGAGTTTACCAAGGCCTACCGTTTGGTTTTTTATTTTGTTGCCTTTACGGCTGTTATTTTGTCTGGCCTGGCAATTTTAAGACCTTATTTTTTAGAACGCGCCATAGATGAGTCTATAATACCTAGAGATCCCTCGGGGCTTATTTACTTTATTGTTATCATGATAGGGGTACTGGTATTGGAAGTGTTATTTCAATTCTCGTTTATTTTTTATGCCAATTGGCTAGGACAGCATATCATAAAAGATTTACGCATTCGTCTGTTTGGCTTAATGATGCGTTTTAAAATGAAATACTTTGACACTAGTTCTGTGGGTAGGCTTACCACTCGTGCTGTAAATGATATAGAAACCATCTCTAGTATTTTTAGTCAAGGGCTGTTTATGATCATTGCAGATTTACTGAAAATGACAGCTATTGCAACCTTTATGCTGTATCAAAGTTGGCGATTATCTCTTATTGTATTTGTTATTTTACCTGTTATACTTATTGCAACACGTCTATTTCAACGCGCTATGAAAGTAGCTTTTGAAGAGGTGAGGTCTCAGGTGGCTAATTTAAATTCTTTTGTACAAGAGCGTATCACAGGAATGAAAATTGTTCAGGTTTTTGCAAGAGAGCAAACAGAGTATAAACAGTTTTTTGCTATAAATGAGAAACACAAAAAAGCCTGGATTAAAACCGTATGGTATAACTCCATATTTTTTCCTATAGCAGAGATGGCCTCCTCTGTTGCCATTGGTTTGCTAGTTTGGTTTGGAGGTTTAAATGCTGCAGCAAACGGTGTGATTACTCTTGGGTTGGTTGTCGCTTTTATAGAACTGGCTCAAATGTTCTTTAGGCCATTGCGTCAAATTGCAGATAAGTTTAACACACTGCAAATGGGTATGGTTGCTGCAAAACGTGTTTTTGAAATATTAGACACAAAAGCGCACATTTCCAATCAAGGGACCCAGGTGCTTAAAAATACAAAAGGGGCTATTGTTTTTAAAAATGTTTGTTTTTCTTATGTGGAAGGGGAGCAGGTAATAAAAGATATTTCTTTTACGGTACAACCTGGAGAAACCATTGCAATTGTTGGGGCAACCGGTGCCGGAAAATCTACCATCATCAATCTTTTAAATCGTTTTTATGAAATTAACAGCGGTGATATACTAATAGATGGAGTCTCCATTAAGGACTATACCTTAGCATCTTTAAGAGAACAAATAGGAGTTGTATTACAAGATGTTTTTCTTTTTGCAGATACCATACACAACAATATTAGTTTAAATAATCCGGCTATTTCTACCCAAGAAATACAAAAAGCAGCAAATCAAATTGGAGTGTCAAAGTTTATAGATTCATTGCCCGGGAAATTTCAGTATAATGTAAAAGAGCGTGGGGTGATGCTATCTTCTGGCCAGCGGCAACTCATTGCATTTTTAAGAGCATATGTAAGTAATCCTGGTATTTTGATTTTAGATGAAGCAACTTCTTCTGTAGATTCATACTCTGAACAGATGATACAAACAGCCACAGATACCATAACCAAAGACAGAACCTCTATTGTCATTGCCCATAGATTGGCTACTATCAAAAAAGCAGATAAAATATTGGTAATGGACGCCGGTAAAATTGTAGAATCTGGAACTCATAAAGAGCTTTTAGATCTTGAGGGTTATTACCGCACCCTTTATAAAGTACAGTTTGCCTCAGAGAAAAACCGGGAAGATTAACTTAAGTCTTTGTGGATTATTTCAGTGAGCTGCTCGAGGGTTTCATAGAGAACAAAATCACCATCTTTAAGATAAGAGATTTGTCCATTCTCCTCGCTCACTACTAGACACACAGCATCACTTTTTTCGCTCACACCAACAGCCGCTCTATGGCGAAGGCCAAAACGCAGTGGTATTTTTTTATCATCAGAGACAGGAAGTATCACTCTAGTTGCAGTAATGGTATTTCCTTCGATAAGCATCGCACCATCGTGCAAGGGGCTGTTCTTATAAAAAATACTCTCTAAAATAGGTTGGTTTACCGCTACGCTCATAGCATCTCCACTAGATTTTACAAACTCTAAACTATTGTTTCTTTTTATAACAATAAGGGCTCCGGTTTTACTTTGGCTCATATTTCTGCAAGCCGCAATAACAGGGGCTATATCTGTGGTGGCAATGGTATCTGTGGATATAGATTTAAATTGCCTAAACACACGATTGGCCTTAAAGTTGGTAGATCCAAGCATTAGTAAAAACTTTCTTATTTCTTGTTGGAATACCACAATTAAAGCAAACATACCCACACCCAAAAATCCTCCAAGAATTTTACTTAGCAGCTCCATTTCTAATAAATCTGTAAGCCACCAGATACCATAGATGATAACAATACCAATAAATATATTTATAGCCACGGTACCCTTTACTAGTCTATAAAGATAGTATAGTAATGCAGCCACAAGTACAATATCTATGGCGTCAATGATTCTAAAGTCTGTTAATTCGAAAAAATCCAAATAATTTTGTTTTAAGGTCTGTAAATGTAGGATTAAATTTTTAGTTACTCATAGCTGTGTTAAGTTGCTTAAATAGCGTGATACATTCTTTGGCTGGTTTAACATCATGAACTCTTAGTATGCGCGCTCCTTTTTGTAGGGCTACCATATGTAATGCCGTGGTCCCATTTAGGGCCTCTTTGGCCGAAATATCTAGGGTTTTGTACACCATCGATTTTCTTGAAACACCTGCCAGTATTGGAAGATCTAAAGTTTCAAACAGCTCTAGATGGTTAAGGAGCTCAAAGTTTTGATCGGTGGTTTTTGCAAACCCAAACCCTGGATCTACAACAATGTCGTTTATATTGTAGGCTCTAGCTGCTGCGATTCTTTCAGAAAAATAAAAGAGCACCTGTTTTGTAATGTTTTGATACTCTGTAAGAGATTTCATGGTTTGGGGAGTACCACGCATGTGCATCATTATGTAAGGAATTTGAAGAGCTCCTATGGTCTCTAACATCTTGGAGTCTAATTTCCCTGCGCTAATATCATTCACCATACAGGCTCCCGCTTTTACAGCCTGTTTTGCAACCTCACTCCTAAAGGTGTCAATGCTAATGAGCGCTCGTGGAAACTCTCTAATAATTGCTTTTATGGCTGGAATTACTCGATTTATTTCTTGCTGTTGTGAAATATCTGTTGCCCCAGGTCTTGAACTGTAACCTCCCACATCAAGGAAAGTTGCTCCCTGCTGAATCATATCTGAGGCCTGTTTAATAATTTGAGTTTCTGTGGTGGTAGCCCCACCGTCATAAAAGCTATCTGGGGTTATATTAATTATACCCATCACCTTTGGCTCAGCCAAGTCAATTAATGTACCTTTACAGTTGATTGTTTGCAATTTTTTATTTTGATTTATTTACCCGAAATTTACGCAAAATCTTACACATAATATGGCAGATACTTCCAAAGAATATAATGAGGTTATAGATACCTGTAGATCACTCTTTCAAAAAAAAATGAAAGACTACGGTAGCGCTTGGCGAATTTTAAGACTACCCTCTTTAACAGATCAAATTTTTATAAAAGCACAGCGCATTCGTGGTTTACAACAAAACAAACACCAGCGGGTAGACGAGGGGCAAGTAAGCGAGTTTATAGGAATTATAAACTATTGCATCATGGCGCTTGTTCAACTTGAAAAAGGGGTGGTAGAACAACCAGATATTGAAGCAGCAGAAGCCCTGGAGTTGTATGATAAAAAAATAGCAGCCACCAAACAACTCATGATGGATAAAAACCATGATTATGGGGAGGCTTGGAGAGACATGCGTGTTACGAGCCTTACAGATTTAATTATTCAAAAATTATTGCGTGTCAAGCAAATTGAAGACAATCAAGGAAAAACACTAGTTAGTGAAGGTATAGACGCCAATTACCAAGACATGATAAATTACGCTGTTTTTGCTATGATTCATCTAGAGGGTTAGGGCTTTTTTTGTTTTTTGGCTCGCATTTAAAATTAGTATTACCTAAAGAGTACGTGTATGAAAGTATTAGTTGGAGTTTCAAGAATATTTGTAGGGGTTTTATTTATTATAAGTGGTTTAATTAAATTAAATGACCCTGTTGGTTTTTCTTTTAAACTTGGAGATTATTTTGCTCCAGAGGTATTAAACCTTCCTTTTTTAGAACCATATGCACTTATTATTGCTGTTTTGGTTGTTATCCTTGAGGTGTTATTGGGAGTGATGCTCATTGTGGGCTATGCCAAAAAATTCACGCTATGGAGTTTACTGCTCATGATTGGGTTTTTTACTTTTCTAACTTTTTACTCTGCCTATTTTAATAAAGTTACAGATTGTGGCTGTTTTGGTGATGCGCTAAAGCTTACACCCTGGGAATCATTTACCAAAGATATTATCCTGTTTGTACTACTCGTCTTTCTGTACAAGGGGAAAAAGTATATTCAACCTTTTTTCTCAAAAGGGCTTAGGAGCATAGCTGTTTTTGTATCCTTGATACTTTGCTTATGGTTAGGGCTTCATGTATTAGAGCACTTACCGGTAATAGATTTTAGAGCCTATAAGGTAGGGGCAAATATAACTAAGGGCATGCAAACACCTCTAGATGCTCCTAAGGATGTGTACCAATACACTTGGAGCTTTGATGTAAATGGCCAGCAAAAAACAGTTGTAAACAGGGGTGAAGACCCCAAAATAGATGGCAGCTTACTTGGGGTAGAAACAAGCGTTTTACAAAAGGGGTATGAGCCGCCTATTCATGATTTTAGTATAGAACGTGATGGCACAGATTATACCACCCAAATGCTAGAAGAAGAACATCTTTTGGTAGTCATTGCTTACAATCTTGATGTAGCTCAAAACCAGGGGTTTATTGCCATTAAAGCGGCTACAGATACTGCCATAGAAAAAGGATATACTGTAATTGGTATCTCTGCATCATCTACTCCAGAGACAGAAAAACTTGCCGCCAAGTATCAACTTGACTTTCCATTTTATTTCTGTGATATGACTGCCCTGAAAACCATTATAAGAAGTAATCCAAGTATTATGAACCTAGAAAAAGGAACCATTTTGCAAAAATTACATTTCAATGATGTAGATCAATTAAAGCTCAAAGAATTAAAAAAGACTCCTTTGACTGTTACAACTGCAGTTAAAGTAGTAGATAGTATAAACTAATACCCCGTGATAACATATATATTAAAAAAAATAGGATATGCTACCCTCACTCTTTTTGGTGTGGTGTCTGTGATTTTTATGTTATTTAATATGCTCCCTGATGACCCAGCCAAAATGATGTTGGGTCAAAATCAAAATAAAGAGCAAATCGCTGCTGTACAAAAAAAATACGGTCTTGATAAACCTATTTTTACCCAGTATTTGTTATACATCAATGATCTCTCTCCTATTTCATACCATAGCAGTAAATCATCAGATTACACTTTTCTAGCTCCAAGAAAATACAATGTAGCTGCCACCTTTACAATTGCTAAGGGGAGCGTTGTAATAAAACTACCCTATTTAAGAGAGTCTTTTCAAAAAAGCGGAAAAACTGTTAGCAGCGTTATTGCCCAAACCTTGCCCAATACCGTTGTGTTGGCTGTTAGCTCTATAGTATTGGCTATGCTGTTGGGAGTCTTTCTGGGTATTGTGTCTGTGCTATATAAAGATCGTTGGTTAGACAAAGCTATACAGCTTATAAGCACCCTAGGGATGAGTGTTCCTTCTTTTTTTAGTGCTATTTTATTTGCTTGGGTGTTTGGTTTTGTATGGCACAGGTACACGGGGCTTCAAATGACAGGTAGTTTGTATGAAGTAGATGATTTTGGTAATGGTACTTACATACAATGGAAAAATTTACTGTTACCTGCTATAGTGTTAGGTATTAGACCCCTTGCGGTAGTGAGTCAATTAATGCGCAATTCTTTACTAGAGGTTTTAAACCAAGATTATATTACAACGGCCAAAGCAAAAGGGCTCTCTAAAACAGCTGTAATTTTTAGGCATGCTTTAAAAAACTCTTTAAATCCTGTTGTAACGGCTATTTCTGGTTGGTTTGCCTCCATGCTTGCCGGTGCTGTTTTTGTAGAGTTTATTTTTGGTTGGAATGGCATAGGTAAAGAGATAGTTGATGCGTTAAATAAAAGTGATCTTCCAGTTATTATGGGAACAGTTATTGTTATTGCTAGTTTATTTATAGTAATTAATATCTTTGTAGATATTGTGTATGGATGGCTTGACCCAAAAGTTAGAACTTAAAACGTAAATTAATACCATTAGTAACACAGATAGATAATTTGAGCATACTAAAAGAACTTGAGAAAATAATTAGTTAAAATAAATACCAAATTATGAGAAGAAATATAGTTGCAGGAAACTGGAAAATGAATTGTGATATCCCGCAAACCTATGAGCTTTTAGACGCATTAAAAGAACAAGACATAACAGATGAGGTATCTGTTATAGTAGCACCACCATTCACAAATTTACAAAGTGCAAATCAAGCATTGTTGGATACAGAGATTTTAGTAGCAGCTCAAAATATGCATCAAGAATCAACAGGGGCATATACAGGAGAGATTTCTGCAGCAATGCTTAAGAGTGTTGGTGTTGAGGTTGTTATTTTAGGACACAGTGAACGTCGTGCTATTTTTGGAGAAACCAATGCACTTCTCACAGCCAAAGTAAATGCTGCATTAGAAAATGAAATGACTATTATCTTTTGTTTTGGGGAAGAACTCGCTGATAGAAAAGCAGGAAACCATTTTGATGTGGTTAGACAACAATTAGAAGAAGGGATTTTTCATATAGAAAAAGAAAACTGGAACAATGTAATTCTTGCCTATGAGCCTGTATGGGCTATAGGAACAGGAGAGACAGCTACCCCAGATCAGGCCCAAGAAATGCATCACTTTATAAGAAATACGCTAGCTGAGGTGTTTGATACAGATGTTTCTCAAGATGTCTCTATACTTTATGGAGGAAGTGTAAAACCAGGTAATGCAAAAGAAATATTTGGCAAACAAGATGTTGATGGAGGCCTTATAGGTGGCGCGGCGCTAAATGCTAGAGATTTTATGGCTATTATTAATTCGTTTGAGTAAGTCTTAAACCCATTCAAATTTTATAGTATGTCTATCTACATAGAGTATCATTTTAAAGTGTCTCCCTTACAACCTGGCACAGAAATTTTAATTGCTCAGCTTGGTTATGCCGGCTTTGAGAGTTTTGTTGAGGATCAAAGCGGTGTGTTGGCGTATATTCAAAAGCAGGAGTGCCCCGCGGCTATATTAGAAGATATTCAGGTATTAAACTCTCCAGAATTTGAAATTACATTTCAAAGAAAAGAGATTGCACAAATAAACTGGAATGCAGTATGGGAAGAGAATTTTGATCCTATTGTTGTAGATGAGACCTGCGCTGTTAGAGCGCCTTTTCATGCTCCCTATAACTGCGCCTATGAAATAATTATAGAGCCTAAAATGTCTTTTGGTACAGGGCATCATGAAACTACCTTTATGATGATGCAGCATATTCTTGAAAATGATTTTCAAGGAAAAACCGTTTTGGATATGGGCTGTGGTACAGCAGTGCTGGCTATACTTGCTGAAAAAAGAGGCGCAACCCAGCTTGATGCTATAGATATTGATCCTTGGTGTGTAGAAAATAGCCAAGAGAATATCTCAAGAAATAAGTGTAGTTTTATTACTGTTTCTTTGGGAGATGCCACAAAAATACCCAAAGATAAATACCACACTGTAATAGCCAATATCAATAGAAATATACTACTTAATGATATGGCAGTCTATAAAGAGAGTTTAATCCCCGGGGGTACCTTATTTTTGAGTGGGTTTTACACCCAAGATTTACCTATTATAAAACAGGCGTGTAGCAAATTGGGTTTCACATTTGTTGGAAATAAAGAGCGTAACAATTGGGTAGGGGCAAAGTTTACCCTTTAAGAATTATTTATATTATTTGAATTTACTTTTTTAATTGTGATGAATACCAAAGAGAAAATACAAGAAGAGTTTGATGTCTTGGAGCAAGAAATCTTCGAAAACAAAATTGTATTATTTAACGATGAGGTAAACACCTTTGATCACGTTATTGAGATGCTTATATATGCCTGTGACCACACCCCACAGCAAGCAGAGCAATGTTCGCTTTTGGTACATTATAAAGGAAAGTGTACCGTTAAAACAGGGCCTTATGATGAGCTAAAACCCCGATGTACAATCCTGTTGGAGGCTGGTTTAAGCGCAGAAATTCAGTAAAACAGCGCTTAGGGTTAGCATGTTTTGCACTTGGATTTAAAATTACTAGCTATAGGCTAACATTTATTGAAATTACTAGCTTTGGTTTGTTGTATTTTTCTATATTTGCACCCCGAAACAACACTATTATTTGTTTCAAAACGGCCTCGTGGCGCAACTGAATAGCGCACTTGATTACGGCTCAAGAGGTTACTGGTTTGAATCCAGTCGAGGTCACTACTATTTACAAGGGAACTGGAGAAATCTAGTTCCCTTTTTTATTTTATGTACACTTTATTGTACACATTAATGGTCTTTTTTAGGGTATTTAAGCCTACTTAAGAGGTTTAGAAATAGCTGAACTGAAGGAGGAGGATATGCCTATGGTTTAATCTAAATTAGTTGTGTTTGTTTTTATAGCTTCTGAAAAGTAGAATTTAAACTTAAGT
>CAJWPZ010000042.1 GCA_913045325.1 uncultured Flavobacteriaceae bacterium
TGTTACGCACACTTCTTTTGTTAGCTTGATGTTTTACTGGCCCGTAACATTTCTCTTTTTCCGGGGGGCCCTGGGAGTCTTTCTACCTTAAAGCCAACTGCTTGCATGGCCCTTCTCACGCTACCCTTGGCTGCATAAGTAACTAGCACACCATCTTGTTTTAAGGCATCATACATGGTTTTAAAAACTTCCTGTGTCCATAATTCTGGCTGTACTCTTGCGCCAAAAGCATCAAAATAAATAAGATCATACCGCTGTAGAGCAGTGATGTCTTTAAAAAACTTTTTTTGCTTGTGTAACAAAAAGTGTGGCGTGATTTTCTGGGGTGTTTCCCAAGGAACCTCATGAAGCTTTAAAAAACTAGAAGAATCTACATCTAATTGCTCTGGATAATTGAGCCCCTGTACCTCATCAAAAGAAATTGGATAGGCCTCTACCCCATCATAACTGATGGTTTTATCTAACACCACTGCTTCTTGGCTTGTTAAAAGTGCATTGAGCCCTGTTCCAAAACCAATCTCTAATATAGCGAGATGTTGTTTTTTATAAAGCTCACAAAAATGGTGTAAACCAGTTTGAATAAAAACATGCTTGGATTCTTGTATTGCTCCATGTTTTGAATGGTACTGCTCATCCCAATCTGGCAAGTGGATGGTAAAAGAACCATCTGCTGTTTTTAAAAATTCTCTTTTCACTACTCGTTGCTTTGCGCTATTGGAACTAAAACTCCCGAAGACTCAAAAGAAAGTGTTTTTTTAGGCGCTGTGATTTCCAAAACCTCTTCCGGAGTTTTACCTGCATCTTCTGCGTAGTGTCTTTGTTCATCTACAGAAACCTCTGCAACAAAGGCTTTTCCTTGCATAATTACTTCTTGCCCTGCCAAATCCATTGGCATAAAAAAGCCATAGTCCTTGAATTTCACCATTGCCTGGTCTTGCCCAAGAGCAACACGCATCCAACATCCCTTTGATTGACACACCGAGTTTACCACTGCTTTAAATTTTACTTCTAGCGTATCTCCAGGTGTAAGGTTTTGATAGCTAGCAATCATATCATCTTGAGATAACACATTATCTGAGTTTATGGCATCTCCAAAAGATGTAAAATTAGTTTGTACCTCTTGGTTTTTTTCAGCAATAACCTCAGACTTTGATTCTTTACAGGATATTACAATTAGAGAGGTTATTACAACAAAAAATAGCTTTTTCATGGTCATTAATTTAAAATTAAAGTACTTCTTATAATGTACTGCAATTTTAAGGATTTTTTAGCATTTTAAATAGTGTAAAAAATTGTTATTTTTGCGCAACAATAATTAAACTAATTTATGGACACTATAACCACCAAAAAACTTGATATCCAAAAAGTAGCTACCTCTAGAATTCATGATGTAGACTTTACTAATTTAGTTTTTGGAAAGACCTTTACAGACCACATGTTTGAGTGTGACTTCAAAGATGGGTCATGGCAAACACCAACAATAAAACCGTATGGCCCTATGATGATGTCTCCAGCCGCCAAGGTATTTCATTACGGACAAGCTGTTTTTGAAGGCATGAAGGCTTATAAAGATGACAATGATGATGTATTTTTATTTCGTCCAAATCAAAATATAGAACGAATCAATAAATCATCTAAAAGAATGGCCATTCCAGAATTTCCAGTTGATGTTTTCATGAACGCCCTTCATACACTTGTTGGCATGGACAAAGACTGGATACAAAAAGGAGAAGGAAATTCTTTGTACTTGCGCCCTTTTGCAGTTGCAACAGAGGTCGGTGTTTCTGCATCACCATCAAATGAGTATAAATTTATGATCCTTATGGCCCCAGTACAAGCCTATTATAAAGGTGCTGTAAAGGTTTTAATTGCCGAAAAATTTAGTCGCTCTGCAAGTGGCGGTGTTGGAGCTGTAAAAGCAGCTGGTAACTACGGGGCGCAATTCTACCCAACAAGCTTAGCACAAGAAAAAGGATTTCAACAAATTATCTGGACAGACTCCAACGAGCACAAATATTTAGAGGAGGCCGGTACAATGAATGTCTTTTTCAGAATTAATGACACCCTTATCACCGCACCTGTTAGTGACAGAATTTTGGATGGTGTTACTCGTAAAAGTATTTTAGAGATGGCAAAATTCAATGGTATACAAACCCAAGTTAGAAAGCTAACTGTAGATGAGTTAATGGAAGCAGAAAAACAGGGAAGTTTAAAAGAAATATTTGGCGCAGGAACAGCAGCTGTAGTGAGTCTTATCAGTCACTTTGGATACAAAGATAAAGTATATGAATTACCAAAGGTAGAAGATAGCTACGCCTCAAGCTTTAAAAAACAATTAATGGACCTGCAGTACAACAAGAGCCAGGACCCTTTTGGTTGGCGCGTTGAGATTAAATAACATACCAACAAATAGTTTAAAAAAGTGGTTGCTGTTTTTTATCAGTCAACCACTTTTTTTATTTTTCTAAAACGGCTTTAATATTTGGCTTAAAATAGTTTGGGCCTTTGAGTACCTTGCCATCTTCTCTGAAAATGGGTTTCCCGTCTGCCCCAAGTTTACTCATATTACTGCGTTGTATCTCGTTAAAGACTTCTTCAATTTTACTTTGCATACCGTGCTCTATGATGGTACCGCACAAAATATATAACATATCTCCAAGGGCATCTGCCACCTCTACCAAATCATTATTATTGGCCGCCTCCAAGTACTCCTGATTTTCTTCTCTCATGAGTTCATGACGTAAGGCGTTTTTCTGTACGCCAAGATCTGCTGTTGGCTTGTTTTTAATTCCTAATGAAAAAGCACTATGAAATTCATGGACGGCCGCAATTTTTTCTTTCATATTTTAATAGTTTTTGATTTTACTGAAATTTTCTGTTGTATTTTTGTGACTATAAAACTACACAAATATGTTTAGTACTGGACAGTTAGGGTTTGCCATTTTTTTTGTTATTGCATTTGTAGCAATTATTATCTATAGCTATAGAAGAGATCTTGCATTGCACAAAAAATACTACAAAGGTAGCTTTAGGGTTCTTATTGGTTTTTTAGTCTTTGTAGCGCTTTTAGTGGCTGCAAAATATGCTTTAAAAAACTAATTAAATTAGTTACTATTTTTCACAGATAAAAAAAACCCGATATACTTAACAGCACATCGGGTTTTATAGTTTACTATTTTAGTATTAATTCTGGATTGGCAAATTGCTATAATTTTTTGCGTATGCAAGCATTTGAGCCTCAAAACTCTCTGGCTGCACAATATCAAAACCTATAATTGCTCCCACAGGATCTATAGTTGGAGTTATCATTGGGTTTACAAAACCACTGTAAGGCGCAGAAGTAAACTGCTTGTTACGGGCTAAAACTTCTGCGTGTATTGCTTGATCTACCTTTACACCGTAGCCTTCTACTAAAGCTTCAACGGCTGCATAATCTCCTTCAGATTTTATGCGCTGAGTCTCTCTAAGCAACTCCCCAAAAAGGGCGTGTAATTTTTCATAGTCATTGATATTGAAATAAGTCTTACCCTCTTTGGATACTTTTTCTATTACATTGTCTTTTAATCCTTTTTCATAGGCCCAAGCAGAAACCCATTGTCTATTAACCATGTGAGCTTCTTCTACATCATCTCCTAATTTTAATCTAATGAGTTGTGTCATAAGACCATTTCTGATGTAGCCGTCAAAAGCAGCTTTACCCATATTTTCCCAGTTATCTACCAGACCTAGTTCTTGTAATTTTGGGCTGTACAGGTAGTATAAACCTACTAAATCTGCGCGGCCCTCCTCTAGGGTAGAAGCATATTTTTTTAAGGTTTGCTTGGTTTCTCCAACACCAGGATTTAATTGCCCAGATGCGTGTCCAATAACCTCATGCAGGGCAGTGTGCAACTTATCTGCTACTTGGCCATATTGCTTTTCTAAGTCATACTCCTTTTGGTCATGCACAAACTCTTGCAATCTTCCAGAGCCTCCAGCATTGTTGTAGGCTCCTATGATATTACCAAGTGATACAGACTTACTTCCTACAGCGGCGCGTATCCAGTTTGCGTTTGGAAGATTTACACCAATAGGTGTACTGGGTGAGGCATCTCCTGCTTCTCCAGCAACATCTACAACCTTATAAGTTACCCCTACAACATTGGCTTTTTTGTGGGCTTGCATTAGTGGAGAGTTATCCTCAAACCATTGTGCATTTTCTGACAAAACAGCCATCTTTTGTGACATTTCAAAATCTTTTATTTGCACTACCGTTTCATAAGAACCTCTGTACCCTGCTGGATCATTGTATACTTCAATAAAACTGTTGATGTAATCAATATTACCATCTGTGGCAGAGGTCCAGGCTACGTTGTAATCATCCCAAGTTTGCAAATCTCCTGTTTTGTAATATGAAATTAAAAGACCAAGCGCCTCACCTTGGGCCTTGTTTTCTGCAACGGCTTTGGCTTTTTCTAACCAACCAATAATTTTATCAATGGCAGCTCCGTAAAGACCTCCAGATTTGTAAACACGTTCTGTTAAAACACCATCTTGTTTAACCAATTGAGAATTTAACCCGTAAGATAATGGCCTTTTTGGATCTGGAGATATTTTTGCTTTGTAGAAATTCTCTACATCTGCAGTAGTCACACCAGGCCCGTAGAAATTAACCGCAGATAAAAGCACGTTGTCCACATCTTTGGTTAGGTTCACTTTTTTAGCATCTTTATCATTAAACAACACAGCAAAGGCGTCACTAGTTAGAGTAGCTCCAGTATCTGTTAGTAAAGATTGCAGGTAATCTGCAGAAAAAGCAGGTTTCATTTTAGCGTTAGAATAGTGATGGTGTATACCATTTGCAAACCAAACTCGCTTCATGTAGACTTCAAAATTTGCCCAATCCTGGCTTTGTTTATCACCTTGGTAGGTGGTGTATATTTGTTCAAAAGATTTACGTATGGCTAAGTTGTGACGGTAGTTTTGATCCCAAATAATATCACGTCCTTCTAGACCTGCTTGGGTGAGGTAATACACTAATTTTTGTTCTTTTAGAGTCAAGTTATCCCAACTTGGTATTTGATACCGTAGTATTTTAATATCTTCAAACTGTGTGACGTTGTAGTCAAATTTTTCTGGAGTTTCGTTTTTTGTATCACCACAAGAGGTAAATAGTAATGAAACTAATGCTGCAACAAGTAAAGTATATTTCATGGTATAAGTTTTTGTTTTCACAAATATATTAAAATAATTAGCAGGTGTAGCATCATTAACCCATGGTGATTTTTATATGTTGAGTTTCGTTAAATGTGAGTAGATTTTGACTCGCTACTAACAAAAGTATATCTTTACCTTATATATAAATTAGTTGATGAAAAATATTCTCTTAGTGTTTTTAGGTGGTGGGCTTGGTAGTAGCTTGAGATACCTTATTTCTAAATACCTAAACCAACTAGAAAACAGTGTTGCTCTTGGCACTTTTACAGTAAACATAGTAGGCTCACTACTCATTGGTATTATCATGGGGCTTGCCCTAAAAAATGACACGCCTTCAAGCACATTAACACTACTAGTAGCTACAGGATTTTGTGGAGGTTTCACCACTTTTTCTGCCTTTGCCCTAGAAAATTACCAATTCTTAAAAACAGGAGACATCACTAACTTTATTGTCTATACCCTAGGTAGTGTAGCCCTTGGTATTGTTGCCGTTTTTATAGGAATTTGGCTAGTAAAATCATAGCATAACAATAGTATACCTTTAATGCTCAAAAGCTTTAACACCTGCCTCTACCCTTAGCAAAAGATCATTCTCCTTGGGAGGTATCGGGCAAGAATAAGCACTGTTATACGCGCAGTATGGGTTGTAGGCTTTGTTAAAATCTAGTACCATAGTATCTCCCTTTGGTATTCTAGTATCCAAAAAACGGCCGCCGCCATAACTTCCATCACCACTAGTTAGATCTGTAAAGGGCAAAAATAAATAGTCTATATACTCAGGGTCCTTTGAGACAGGAAGGCTTTGATACACATATAATTGTAAACTAACTCCATCAATAGTAAAATTAACTTCACCATATTTTACATACTGCGGGGTCCTATCTGTGGTGGTTGGCATTAAAAACGGGGTTTCATTTGGAGTTGCTGTAAAGCTTGCAGTAACACGGTATTTTAAATCTACAGGATAAAAATCAAGGCCTGTAAACTCTTTTAAATCTTGGGGAGTAAGAATACTAGTTTGCGCATCTGTAAAGGTTTTATTTTCATGTTGTTGATAGGCAACAGCCTCTAAAAATTCTGGGGTATTTTCTTGAGAAAACACAATACAGGTAAATAAAAATAACACGTAGAAATTATATTTCATCATAGCAAGTTTTAGTAAATATATAAAATAGAAAGAAACCGCTACACCCCATAAATCCTTATTTATTTGATGGTTTTTTATCTAGAGACTTTATTGGATTATGCGCTACCACATGAGATAGTACAATTTGTGTTTTAGTTTCTCCGTACACAATAAGCTCATCTATAAAACCCTCAAGCTGTTTTTGGTTTTTTAAAACAACCTCCATCACAATATTTTCGTTGCCCGTTATGCGATAACAATTAATAACCTGGTCATAGGTTTTAACTTTCAATAAAAAGGGTTTTAGCTTCCCCATAAAAGCGCGCAGGGTAATAATAGCTTTGAGTTGGTAATCTGCAGCAAAAGGAGAAACAATTGTTTTATAGCCTTGTATTAAACCAGCATCTTCCATTTTTTTTATGCGCTCACTCACCGCAGGAGAGCTTATGCCTACTTGCCTGCCAATGGCAGCATTAGAAATTCTTGCATTTTGCTGTAATAAATTTAATATGTTCCAGTTTAAAGAATCTATGTGCATTATAATGTATTATTTTAATTTACCTTAATTATTAAATCAAATATACATATTTACTTTAATATCGATATACAGGTGCCAAAACATCTTATTACTTTTGGGTATATATTATTAAATAATCCTGTTTGATGAAAACCGCCGGTCTACATACATATCCTAAATCACCTTTTTACATAAAGGCACAAGAGATATTTACCCTCTCTAGAGGTATTGCTTCTTATGTTATTGAGGACATTACTTTTAGAGACCCTTACAACTTCGAAGACCCAACCCTTTATCTAACAGGAGATATAGTCCAGCAATCTGTAGCATTGGGCCCAGAGATTTTAAAGGCCGAGCAACACCTGTTTCAGCAAGATAAACACAAACACATAGCAAGTGTTGAGCGTCTTAGCAAGCTACTGTATGTTAATTGTAAACGCCTAGAGAAAACCCATAGCAACGGGAAAGATTTTTTACCCATTTTAAGAAAAGAGCTTAAAAAATTTAGAAAATTACAACACACTTGGAGCTTAACCCTGTAAGGGAATTTGCTAGGGCAACAGCAGTTAGTTTATTTTAAGAAAAAAATTACATGTTTCTTCTGTACTGCCCTCCAACGTCAAACAACTTCTCTGTGATTTGCCCTAAAGAACATACTTTGGTTGCCTCCATAAGCTGCTCAAACATGTTTTGATTGTTTATTGCTGCGTATTGAACTTTCTTGATACTCTCTCCTGCTTTTGCACCAAAAGCGGTGTGCAGGTTAGTTAGGGTTTGTATTTGATGTTGTTTTTCTTTCTCTGTTGCTCTAATAACCTCAGCAGGCTGCACCGTAGGAGAGCCTTTACTACTCAAAAAAGTATTTACACCAATAATAGGAAACTCTCCTGTGTGTTTAAGGGTTTCATAATACAAGCTTTCTTCTTGTATCTTACTGCGTTGGTACATGGTCTCCATGGCACCTAGAACACCGCCTCTTTCTGTAATACTGTCAAATTCTCTGAGTACTGCCTCTTCTACAAGATCTGTAAGTTCTTCAATAATAAAGGACCCTTGTATTGGATTCTCGTTTTTGGCCAGTCCTAATTCTTTATTGATAATTAACTGGATAGCCATAGCCCTTCGTACACTTTCTTCTGTTGGGGTTGTAATGGCCTCATCATAGGCATTTGTATGTAAAGAATTACAGTTGTCATTAATAGCGTATAAAGCCTGTAAAGTGGTACGTATGTCATTAAAGTCGATTTCTTGAGCATGCAACGAGCGGCCAGATGTTTGGATATGATATTTAAGCATCTGTGCTCTTGGATTGGCGCCGTATTTATCTTTTAGTGCCTTACTCCAAATTTTACGGGCAACACGACCAATCACAGAATACTCTGGATCTATACCATTGCTGAAAAAGAACGATAAGTTTGGTCCAAACTTATTGATATCCATCCCACGGCTTAAATAATACTCCACATAAGTAAACCCGTTAGATAATGTAAAGGCTAACTGCGTGATAGGGTTTGCTCCTGCTTCTGCAATATGATATCCACTTATAGATACAGAGTAAAAGTTACGCACTTGATTTTTAATAAAATACTCCTGCACATCACCCATAAGTCTTAGGGCAAATTCTGTAGAAAAAATACAAGTGTTTTGCGCTTGATCTTCTTTTAAAATATCTGCCTGTACCGTACCACGCACTTGGGTTATGGTCTGTGCTTTTATAGTATCATACACCGTTTTTGGCAACACTAAATCTCCTGTAATACCCAATAAAAGAAGCCCTAAACCATCATTACCCTCTGGTAAAGCACCTTGATAGGTTGGTCTTTGTACACCGCGCTGCTTGTAAATAGTATTAATTTTTTTTGCTACTTCTTTCTCTAAACCGTGCTCTTTGATATATTTCTCACAATTTTGATCTATAGCAGCATTCATAAAAAACCCAAGTAACATTGGGGCAGGCCCATTAATGGTCATGCTTACAGAGGTCATGGGGTCGCTAAGATCAAAGCCACTATAGAGTTTCTTGGCATCATCCAAACAACATATAGACACGCCCGCATTACCAATTTTTCCGTAAATATCTGGTCTTAAATTTGGGTCATTACCGTAAAGGGTAACACTATCAAAGGCAGTAGATAAACGCTTGGCTGGCATACCTAGAGATACGTAATGAAAACGGCGATTGGTTCTCTCTGGGCCACCTTCACCTGCAAACATTCTTGTTGGGTCTTCTCCAGTTCTTTTAAAGGGATACAGCCCTGAGGTGTATGGAAATTCTCCCGGTACGTTTTCTTGCAAGGTCCATTTTAAAATATCACCCCAAGCCTGATACTTAGGAAGGGCAACTTTTGGAATTTGAGAATGAGACAGACTAGTGGTATGGGTATCAATATTAATTTCTTTATCTCTTACTTTAAAAGTATATACAGGGTTTTTATATCTATTTACTTTTTGCTCCCACCCAGTAATAACCTCCCAGTTGTAAGGGTCTAAATTTAATTTTTCACGGTCAAATTCTGCCAGTAGCAGTTTTGCTAAATCCTTTTTCAGCTCAGATACTAAAGCCATATCAAGAGCAATACCTGTTTTGTCAAACTCAGGAAGTACTCCAGTTACAGATTCTATGGTTTTAAAAATACCGTAAAGTTTTTGTGCAACTTCTGCCTGTAGGCTGGCTTTTTTATCATAGGCTCTATTACTTTCTGAAATTTCAGATAAATAACGGGTTCTTGCAGGAGGAATCACAAATATTTTTTCAGACATTTCATCTGTAATCTGAAATGTAGATTTTAAATCTGTCTGAGTTTTTTCTTCTAACTCGGTCATAATAGCGCCGTATAGTTTATTCATCCCAGGATCATTAAACTGAGAGGCTATAGTGCCAAATACAGGTAAGTTATCTTGATGAGTATCCCATAATTGGTGGTTGCGCATGTACTGCTTTTTCACATCACGAAGCGCATCTAAAGACCCGCGCTTATCAAATTTATTAATGGCTACCAAATCTGCAAAATCTAGCATGTCTATTTTCTCTAATTGTGTTGCCGCTCCAAACTCTGGCGTCATCACATACAAAGAAACATCACTATGCTCTATAATCTCTGTATCACTTTGTCCAATACCAGAGGTTTCTAAAATAATTAAATCATAAGATGCCGCTTTAATAACCTCTATGGTTTGTGCCACATATTTAGATAGGGCAAGGTTAGATTGTCGCGTTGCTAAACTGCGCATATACACTCTGGGTGAGTTTATAGCATTCATTCTAATTCTATCACCCAAAAGGGCGCCACCTGTTTTTCTTTTTGAGGGATCTACAGAAATAAGACCAATGGTTTTATCTGGAAAATCAATTAAGAACCTTCTCACCAGCTCATCGACCAAAGAAGATTTACCAGCTCCACCAGTTCCTGTAATACCTAAAACGGGTGTTTTTAAAGACTTATTATTTTTATATATCTTTTCTAGAGTTTCACTGGCTACCTCAGGAAAATTCTCTGCCGCAGATATGATTCTTGCAATAGCTCCAGGGTTTTTATCACCTAAAAGCGCTAATTCTCCATTAAGCTCATTACCGACTGGGAAATCTGATGTTTTCACCAAATCGTTAATCATACCCTGCAGGCCAAGCGAACGACCATCATCAGGGGAGTATATCCTGGTGATTCCGTAGTCCATTAATTCTTCTATTTCTTTGGGAAGTATCACACCACCGCCGCCACCAAATATTTTTATATGACCAGCCCCTTTTTCTTGTAAAAGATCATACATGTATTTAAAGTACTCATTATGTCCTCCTTGGTATGAGGTCAAAGCAATAGCGTTAGCATCTTCTTGTATGGCCGTATCAACAACCTGCTCAACACTTCTATCATGCCCTAAATGTATCACCTCAACCCCCGTAGATTGTATGATGCGGCGCATAATATTTATAGCAGCATCATGACCGTCAAATAAAGAAGCGGCTGTAACAATACGAACTTTGTATTTTGGACAATAAGGTGTTTGTTGTTGCATTATATATTTTATAAATTATGAGTGCAAAGTTAAGGAAAAATGAGTTTTGAAGCTAAAAAGGGGAACATTACCTCAAAAATTATGAATATATAGCAAAAGTTATGGTAATATCTTTTTAAAAATTCAATAAAATTACATAAATTGTAGCCTTACTATATTTTTAAAAACAATTAAAACAAAAATTATGAAAAAAATTTACATTTTAGCTATTGCAGCTTTTGCATTCACACTTAACATGAATGCACAGTTCACTGATGACGCAGAGAGCTATGACCTAGGAGACATGGGATCACAAAACCTTGATGTATGGGGAGTTTGGTCTGGTTCACCTAACCCAGCAGAAGATATTGATATTGTTAATGATTTTGCATTATCTGGATCACAATCTCTTTATGTTGATGACACAGGAGCGATGGACGTTATGCTATTAACACAAAACTTAGATGCTGGACAATGGACATTACAATTCCAAGCATACATTCCTGAAGGTAGAGGAGGTTACTTAAATATCCAAGGAGAAACAGAAAACGAAGGCGCTGGTGGTGGTGGTGGTGGAGTATTTAACTCTAGTAACCTATACTTTAACCAAGGAGCAACTAACGCTGGTGTATTTCTAGATGACTCTACAGGTGAAACTGAAGAATATCCAGAAGACGCATGGTTTCCTGTAACAATTGCTTTTGACCTTGACACAGCTCCTCCAACATGGCACATCTCTATTAATGGTAATACTGTTAATGATGATCCACAACCATTCGCTACAGATGCTATCTTAGGAGGTCTTGACTTTTATTCTATTGATGCTAACAACGAATTATACATCGACGATGTAATATTTGCTGAAGGTTCTTTAGGTGCTGATGATTTTAACGCTGCTGTTTTTAGCGTATACCCTAACCCAGTTGTAAATACTTTAAACATCAACAGTGCTGATGCAGTACAAAATGTTACAGTATATGACGTACTTGGAAAAGTTGTAATGAATGTTAACCCAGGAGTAGTATCTCCTTCACTTGACATGAGTTCATTAAGCGCTGGTGCTTACATAGTAAATGTTACTATCAACGGTACATCTAAAAGTGTAAAAGTTATTAAGTAATTCTATTATTACATAAAATACTTTAAGGCCCTTTACAATTGTAGAGGGCCTTATTTTTTTGTAGTAATATCAAGAGTAGAGCCTATAAAAAATATACGTAGTGTATCGCCCTCTATTATATATATTTTATATATTTTATATATTGCCGTAAATTAATGTAGAATTTTAAAAATTCAATAAAATTACATAAATTGTAGCCTTATTATATTTTTAAAAACAATTAAAACAAAAATTATGAAAAAAATTTACATTTTAGCT
>CAJWPZ010000043.1 GCA_913045325.1 uncultured Flavobacteriaceae bacterium
AAATGTTACGGGCCAGTAAAACATCAAGCTAACAAAAGAAGTGTGCGTAACAACCTGATTTAGTATACAAGGTAGTTTTTTGTTTGTGTGTTGATAATCTTGCGTTAAGGTATTGGGCTTTTTTAAAGGTATGAGTATCTTCGTTAAAAAAAGAAAATGACAATTCTTATCACAGGAGCCACAGGGCTTATCGGCACTGCTTTATCAAAACGTTTGTTAGACCAAGGGCATACCATTCATTTTCTAACTACCCGCAAAGAAAAAATCCTTAACACCCCAACCCATAAAGGGTATTACTGGAATCCAACAATCCAAGAAATAGATCTTTTAGCCTTTACAGATGTGTCATGTATCGTTAATTTGGTAGGGGCTACTATTGCCAAAAGGTGGACTCCTTCTTATAAAAAAGTTGTCATCAGCAGTAGAGTACAAACAACAAACCTACTATACAAGTCTCTAAAAGAATTAAATCATGGCGTGACCAGTTTCATTTCAGCAAGTGGCATTAGTTTGTATCCAAATGCAGAGCGTACCCTATACTCAGAAACCGCTACAGAGGTAGCAGATAATTTTCTAGGGGAGGTTGTAGTAGCCTGGGAAGCTGCTGCAGACCAATTTAAGGACCTTGGTATTGGCGTGGCTAAAATACGCACAGGAGTTGTTTTTGACGCTATACTGGGCGCTTTTCCAAGAATGATACAGCCCATAAAAATGGGTGTTCCCTCTGTTGTAGGTACTGGTTCTCAATGGATTTCTTGGATACATACAGATGATGTTGTAGCCATCTACAATCATGCCATTGACCAAAATCTAACAGGTGTCTATAATGCTGTAGCACCTGAGGCAATAAACAACAAAGAATTCACTCAGTTGGTTGCTGGATTTTATAAAATTCCTATGTGGGCTCCAAGGCTTCCAGGTTTTTTATTGAAATTGTTTTTAGGAGCAATGTCTATACTAGCCCTAGAAGGGCAGCGAGTAAGTGTATTAAAACTAGAGAATACTGGCTTTACATTCAAGTATCCTACGCTAGATAAAGCATTAAACAGCTTACTAAAAAAATAAACTAGCCATAGTATATTAAAAAAGCCCCAAGTAACACTTGAGGCTTTTTTAATATGTGTATACGTTGTTGATTTACATCACGGCGGTTACATCTATAGTAATTTCCATGTCATCATCAATAAACTTATCTCCTAGGTTGTCAAAGATAGATTTTGAACCATAATTAATTCCCCATTTTGTTCTGTCTATGGTAAAGGTCTCACTCTTTACTTGAACCATATTATCTTGGTTAGTGATTTGTACTGGAAAGGAAATGTTTTGCGAGATAGAAAGCATGGTAAGGTTTCCGCTCATCATCGTTTTTCCATCTACATCTGCTACACCAGTAACAACAAAGGTTGCTGTTGGGTATTTCAAGACATTAAAAAAGTCACCTTCTTTTCCTTCAACGGTTCCTTTTAAGTGAGCTTCAAGGCTTTCTTTTCCACTATTTTGATCAAGATCTGTAACGGTTATGGTATTCATGTCTATTAAAAACTTGCCGCTTTCAATAGCGGTGCCTTGAAGATAAAAGACTCCATTTTTAACATTAATAGTTCCTGTGTGAGTGCCAACGGGTTTACTACCAAGCCAACCAATGGTAGATAGGTCAGTTTTAACGGTGTAGGCAACTGCCTCTTGAGCTGGTGTAAGTGCTTGTTTGGGGGCACTTGTTTCACTTTGTTTTGCAGCATCTTTACATGAACTCACACCCAAGGTAACAAGCATGATAATGATAATTTTTAAACTTGATTTTTTCATTTTGATATGTTTTTTATTTTTAAAAAGTAAATGTAAACCTCCATAGTTTAGTTTCTCTTAAAATGGTGCTAAACTTTGGTCGTGACATTTTGACATTTTTAAATAAATGGCAGTACTTTTGCACCCTGATAAAAAAACAAATACATGCCCGCATGAGCAAAAAAGACACAAATAAAGAATCTCAAGTAGAAGAAACACTCCCTAATGAGCCTACACAAGAAACTCCTGTAGAGACTCAGGTTGTTGTTGAAGATGAAAAGACAACCCAAGAGAAACTAAGTGAAGACTTACAAAATGAAAAAGACAAGCATCTGCGCCTATTCGCAGAGTTTGAAAATTATAAAAAAAGAACTGGCAGAGAGCGTATCGAGCTTTTTAAAACCGCAGGAGAAGAAGTGGTAATGGCTGTTTTACCTGTTTTGGATGATTTTGATAGAGCCCTTAAAGAATTTAGTGAAGACCTACAAGATGTTCATGTTCAAGGCATGGTGCTAATTAGCAATAAGCTCAAAGAAAATATGAAACAAAAAGGGTTGGAGGTTTCTCAAACCATCCCCGGAGATGTTTTCAATGCAGATAATCATGAAGCTGTAACACAAATACCTGCCCCTACAGATGATATGAAAGGAAAAATCATTGATGTTTTAGAGAAAGGATATACCCTAGGAGGTAAAATTATACGCTACCCAAAGGTGGTCATAGGACAATAAAAAGTAGCTAAAATCTCTGAATTATTTTATTTCAGAAAAAGGACACATCATGAAAGACGATTTTTACAACATACTAGGAATAGATAAAAGTGCCTCTGCAAGCGAGATTAAAAAAGCATACAGAAAAAAAGCAATTGCCTATCATCCAGACAAAAACCCAGACGACCCATCTGCTGAGGAGAAATTTAAAAAAGCAGCAGAGGCTTATGAGGTTTTAAGTGACTCAAACAAAAAAGCACGCTATGATCAATACGGCCATCAAGCATTTGAAGGTGGTGGTTTTGGCGGTGGCGGCGGTGGCGGCATGAATATGGATGATATATTCAGCCAATTTGGAGATATTTTTGGTGGCGGTGGCGGTGGCTTTGGTGGTGGTTTTGGAGGTAATGCTGGTAGAAGAACTGTAAAAGGAAGCAATCTTCGCATACGTGTTAAACTTACCCTAGAAGAGATTGCAAATGGTGTAGAGAAAAAAATAAAAGTAAAACGCAAAAAAGTAGCGGCAGGTACCACATTTAATACCTGTAGTACTTGTAATGGTAGCGGTCAAGTAATGAAGATTCAAAATACTATTTTGGGTCGTATGCAGACCTCTGCTACCTGTAATACTTGTGGAGGTGCTGGACAGTCTGTTGCAAAAAAACCTGCCAATGCAGATGCTCAAGGTATGTTGGCAACAGAAGAGACCGTCTCTATAAAAATACCACCAGGGGTTGTAGATGGTATGCAGTTAAAAGTATCTGGTAAAGGTAATGATGCTCCAGGAAATGGTATTTCTGGAGACTTACTAGTAGCCATAGAAGAAATACCACATGAGAGTTTGCAGCGTGAGGGAGATAATTTACATCATGATATGTACATTAGTTTTTCTGAGGCAGCATTAGGGACCTCAAAGGAGATAGATACCGTTACCGGGAGGGTAAGAATACCTATAGAAAGTGGTGTGCAAAGTGGTAAAATTTTACGTTTAAGACGAAAGGGAATTCCTTCAATTAATGGATATGGAACGGGTGATTTATTGGTCCATGTAAACGTTTGGACACCAAAAACACTAAATAAAGAACAAAAAGAATTTTTCGAAAAAATGACCGAAGACCCTCATTTCCAGCCCAAACCTGAAGAAGAAGACAAGTCTTTCTTTGAAAAAGTAAAAGACATGTTTTCTTAAATTAGTTGCGTATATATACTAATTATAGTATATTTGCTTTAGCACTATTATGCTAGTAGTGTTTTATTCTTTTTCATAGCATTTTTTTTTACCTCTCATCGTTTTACTATGAGAGGTTTTTTGTATTTAAAAATCTGTAACAAATACCTTAAAGAAGAGACCAATTTAAAATACCACTAAAGTAATCAGGTAGTAAAAATTAATACCTTTACAACTCATTGAAGTAACATATGGAATATTTATTACAAGCCAACTCGGTTTCAAAAAAATATGGTGATTTCACCGCTTTAAACAATGTATCTATAGCTGTAGAGAAGGGTTCCGTTTTTGGCCTTTTAGGGCCAAATGGTGCAGGAAAAACATCACTAATACGTATTATTAATCAAATAACTATGCCAGATAGTGGAACTGTGTTTTTGGATGGAGAACCATTGCGCCCAGATCATATTCAAAACATAGGATATCTGCCAGAGGAGCGTGGTTTATATAAATCAATGAAAGTAGGGGAGCAATGTGTATACCTCGCACAGTTAAAAGGCTTATCTGCAACCCAGGCAAAAAAACGATTAAAATACTGGTTTGAGCGTCTAGAAATTGGAGATTGGTGGGATAAAAAAATACAGGAGTTAAGTAAAGGAATGGCGCAAAAAGTTCAATTTATTGTTACGGTACTTCATGAGCCTAAACTCCTAATATTTGATGAACCCTTTAGTGGCTTTGATCCTATAAATGCAAATCTTATTAAAGACGAAATTTTAAGACTTCGTGATAATGGTGCTACAGTCATATTCTCTACTCACCGTATGGAATCTGTAGAGCAGATGTGTGATCATATTGCCCTGATACACCAGTCTAATAAAATATTGGACGGAAAATTAATAGACATTAAAAAAAGCTACCGCTCAAACACCTTTGAGATTGGCCTTATTACAGAAAATAAGACCCAGGTTATTTCACAACTCAAAGAAAAATTTGATTTAGAGCCAGCTCATTTTAAAAGTATTAACGATACTTTAAAATACAAAATTAAACTACCACAAGACACCTCTTCTAATGACTTGGTTAGTTATTTAACCTCTAAAGGTGAACTCAATCACTTTGTTGAGGTGATACCTACTGCCAATGATATTTTTATTGAAACAATACAAAAAAACCAAGTCTTATGAACCATCTTTCATTAATCATTAAGCGAGAATACATCAATAAGGTGCGCAATAAGTCTTTTATAATAATGACTTTTTTAAGCCCTTTAATTTTTGTGGGTATTTTTGCCTTGGTAGGCTATTTATCTAGCATTAATAATGACAATATTCGTACTATTTCGATTGTTGATCAAAGTGGTGTGTTGGCCAAAAACTTTAAAGATACCGCCACAGAAAAATACACTGTTCTAAATAATGTGTCTATAGATGATGCCAAATTATTAGGAGTTGAAGGGGCTGTATACGGAGTATTATATATCCCCAAAACAGCTAGCCTTGAAGAGTTGGCAACAGCTACTACTTTTTATTCTAAGGAATCTCCCTCATTATCTATAATCAGAGATATAGAAAATAGTATTGAGTCTCACGTTAATACTGCGATATTAAAACAAGCAAACATAGATGCAGATAAAATTAAAGCATTACGCATTGAGGTAGACACCAAACAAGAAACCTTTGAAGGTAAAAAATCTTCTAAGGCTGATGCTATCGCCAAATTGATTTTTGGTGGCGCTGCAGGATACCTATTGTTTATGTTTATTATTATCTATGGGAATATGATTATGCGTAGCGTAATAGAAGAAAAAACAAGCAGGATTATAGAAATCATTATCTCTTCTGTGAAACCTATCAAATTATTACTAGGTAAAATTATAGGAACCTCTCTTGCTGGTGTTACTCAGTTTGTAGCTTGGGTGATTCTCATCAGTATATTAACCTCTGTTGTAAGTGTAGTCTTTGGTATAGATCCTGGCGCTGCACAATCACAGCAGCAAGAAATGATAACTCAGGCCAGTGGTAGCTCTAGTAGTTTATTTCTAGAAGCCTATCGCGCTTATGAGGGTTTACCTTTAACTAATTTGGTGATTATGTTTTTACTGTTTTTTGTTGGGGGTTATTTGTTATATGCCTCTTTATATGCGGCAATTGGAGCTGCTGTAGACAATGAGACAGACACTCAGCAGTTTATGATACCGGTAATAATGCCTTTGATTTTATCTATCTATGTTGGTTTTTTCACGGTTATAGAAAACCCCCATGGCATGGTTTCACAGGTGTTTAGTTACATCCCTTTTACCTCTCCTGTGGTGATGTTGATGCGTATTCCTTTTGGAGTACCAATATGGCAACAGGTGCTTTCTGTAGCTATTTTATTTATCACTTTTATTGGCATGGTATTCTTTGCAGCAAAGATTTATCGTGTGGGTATTTTAATGTATGGTAAAAAACCAACCTATAAAGATCTTTTAAAATGGCTTAAATACTAACAAGCAAAATAGTTTGTTAGCCAAGAGGATTAATTTTTTCTTTAATTGCACGGTATACCCTTAAGATTTCTTTAAATTTACGATAACAAGCTTACGGGCAATTAAATACAATAAATCGTGCAGAAGGATCAGACAAACACTATAGGAGAGGTAGTAACACAAACCATCTGGGAGGCTATAAAAAGTTTTTTAGATTTAGGTTTTACCTTGGGCTCTGGAGATCAAAAAGTTCGTATCGCTGTATGGACATTTCTGTTAGTAATTCTATCTTTTATAGGGGCACGATTTTTTTTAAAGTGGATTCGTTTACTACTCACTAGAAATATGCAGGAGCCAGATAAGCTCAAATTTATAAGCTTTTTCAAGTTTGTACAATACATTACCTATATCATTGTTGGCTTTGCTGTATTAAGCGCTTCGGGCATTAATGTGACCCCTTTTTTAGCCGCCTCTGCTGCACTTTTGGTGGGACTGGGTTTGGCGCTTCAGGAGCTTTTTCAAGACGTGATAGGAGGGATTTTTATTTTTATAGATAAATCATTGCTTGTAGGAGATATTGTAGAGGTAGATGGTAAAGTAGCAAGAGTAAAAGAGGTGTCTTTAAGAACCACAAGAGCGATTACTAGAGATGATAAAATAGTGGTGATTCCTAACCATAAATTTATTTCAGAAATTATCATTAATTACACTCAAAATCATAAAACCACCCGAGAATCAGTTAAAATTGGGGTAGCCTATGGAAGTGATGTGAAAAAAGTAGAAGCCCTGTTGCTGCAAAGTGTAACCCAACAATCTGGAGTTTTAAAAAAACCTAAACCCTTTGTGCTTTTTGATGATTTTGGGGATTCTGCCTTGCAATTTAGTGTGTTGTTTTTTATTACAGATAGTTTCTCTGACCCTAAAATTAAAAGTGAAATAAGATTTACAATAGATCAACTCTTTAGAGAAAACAATATTTCTATTCCGTTTCCTCAAAGAGATGTACATATTATCAATAAAACACTGTAATATCTTTGGGTGCAAGCCCGTCTATATAACACTGTAAGTATAAGCTTGCAAGTCATCGCATCTTGCTGAAATATTAGAAAATAAATTCATGGCAAAAATATTAATTATTGAAGATGAAGCTGCTATTCGCAGGGTTTTGGTTAAAATACTTTCTGAAGAAAACAGCGCCTACCAAGTAACCCAGGCCCAAGACGGCCTAGAAGGAATAGAGAAAATTAGAGATGAGGATTTTGATTTGGTGCTTTGTGATATCAAAATGCCAAAAATGGATGGTGTTGAAGTCTTGCAAGCAGCCAAAAAAATCAAGCCAGAGACACCAATGGTTATGATTTCTGGTCACGGAGATTTAGATACGGCCGTTCAAACCATGCGCCTTGGCGCTTTTGATTACATTTCAAAACCACCAGATTTAAATAGATTACTAAATACCGTTCGTATTGCTCTAAACAGTAAAGAGCTCGTTGTTGAGAACAAACGTCTTAAAAAGAAAGTGAGTAAGAATTACCAGATGATTGGCAATTCCAATGCTATCTCCGAGATTAAAGACATGATAGAGAAAGTTGCTCCAACAGAAGCGCGTGTTTTTATTACAGGTCCTAACGGTACTGGAAAAGAACTAGTTGCCCACTGGATACACCAAAAGAGTAGCCGCAGTAAAGGCCCAATGATTGAGGTTAATTGTGCAGCTATACCGGGGGAGCTGATAGAGAGTGAATTGTTTGGTCATGTAAAAGGAGCCTTTACCTCTGCCAATAAAGACAGAGCAGGAAAATTTGAGGCTGCCAATGCAGGAACTATTTTTCTTGATGAAATAGGAGATATGAGTTTATCTGCCCAGGCAAAAGTGTTAAGAGCTTTGCAGGAAAATAAAGTACAACGTGTAGGGAGCGATAGAGATATAAAGGTAGATGTTAGGGTTATTGCGGCTACCAATAAAGATTTAAAAAAAGAAATTTCAGAAGGAAATTTCAGAGAAGATTTATACCACCGCTTGGCGGTAATATTAATTGATGTTCCTGCTTTAAATAATAGAAGAGAAGATATTCCATTGCTTGTACACCACTTTGCAGAAAAAATAGCCTCAGAGCACGGTACAGCTCAAAAGAAATTTAGCCCTAAGGCCATTGTGTTGCTACAAGAATATGACTGGACAGGAAATATTAGAGAATTACGCAATGTTGTGGAGCGTCTTATTATACTTGGTAGTGATAAGGTAACAGAAAAAGATGTTACCCTATTTGCCAGTAAATAGTGGTAAAAAAAATGCAACTATATTCGTTATTGATAAAAAACACACCAAATACTATGAAAAAGTTACTAGTAGTACTACTGCTTATTTTTATGGCGCAAACCCTAGAGGCCCAAAATACCCAAGAGAAAGATGCGGCCATGTTAGAGGCTATTTATAAAGCCTCATTACTAAACGGGAATAGTTATCCTTGGCTGGATCATTTGTCAAATAAAATTGGAGGACGTCTTTCTGGATCTATCAATGCTCAAAAGGCGGTACAATATACCAAAGAAGAATTAGACAAGTTAGGCCTTGATAAAGTATGGTTACAGCCCGTTATGGTACCCAAATGGGTTCGTGGTCTAAAAGAGTATAGCTTTATGGAAACTGGCCCTGGAGTAACGAGTGTCATGAATATTTGTGCCCTTGGCGGTTCTATAGCCACTCCAAATGCAGGTATAAAAGCAAATGTTATTGAAGTTTCTTCTCTAGAGGAGTTAGATTCTTTAGGTAGTAAAAACATTAAAGGTAAAATAGTCTTTTTTAACCGCCCAATGCGGGCAGATTTAATCCAGACTTTTGAGGCTTACGGAGGGTGTGTAGACCAACGGTACTCTGGAGCCAAAGAAGCAGCAAAATATGGAGCTGTAGGCATAGTGGTGCGTTCTATGAATTTACGCAATGATGATTTTCCGCACACTGGCGCCATGAGTTACGGAGATCTACCTGCCTCAAAGCGTATTGCTGCGTGTGCCATTAGCACCAATGATGCCAATAAACTAAGCAATACCTTAAAGCTGATTCCTGATCTTAACTTTTATTTCAAGCAAAACTGTAAAATATATCCAGATGTAGAATCCTACAACGTTATTGGTGAAATTACAGGGAGCACCTATCCTAACAAGTACATGATCGTGGGAGGGCATCTCGATTCCTGGGATTTGGGAGACGGTTCTCATGATGACGGCGCTGGTGTTGTACAATCTATGGATGTGCTGCGTTTATTAAAAAAGACGGGCTACAGGCCAAAACACAGCATTCGTGTTGTATTGTTTATGAATGAGGAGAATGGCTTGCGTGGTGGTAATGCCTATGCCACCCAGGCAAATTTAAAGGGGGAGAACCATGTCTTTGCCTTAGAGAGTGATTCTGGAGGGTTTACCCCAAGAGGTTTTTCTTTTGACTGTGACCAAGAAAATTTTGAGCAAATACAAAGTTGGCAACCTTTGTTTAAGCCCTACTTAATTCACTATTTTGAAAAGGGTGGCAGTGGCGCAGATATAGGCCCTTTAAAAAAGCAAGGTATTGTCTTGGCTGGTTTACGTCCAGATAGCCAGCGCTATTTTGATTATCATCATGCAGAGAACGATACTTTTGATGCCGTAAACAAAAGAGAGTTAGAATTGGGAGCAGCTACCATGACAAGCCTCATCTATTTAATGGATACCTATGGCGTGAAGAACAGCCTTACCCAAATTAAAAAGTAATTTTTTTAAATGACAGGGGTGCCACTTATTTTAAATCCCACCATACCACAAAGAATTTTTCGATAACAGCACCACTTTTTTTATAGACTTGTGGTGCTTTTTTGTTTTCTAGTGCTTCTATAATCTTGTTGCGTATTTCTTTGGCATTACACCAATTTGTAATGGAGTTAGGAGGCAGTAACCACTGTCTTTTCTCTACAATGGCATAGCTTGTGTGCTGCTCAAGTACAAGCTGATTATAATGCACCCAAAATCCAACCACACATTTTTGATATGCCTTTGGGAGCTCTTGTATTGCATGGCCAAGTGGTAGGTAAAGTGAGGCTGCTAGATAACATTGTTGTATTGCCTTTGAAGTATTAAAACCTATGTTTTCTAGATGGTTTATTGTGTTTTTGTCAAACAATAATGGGAATTGTTTTTCCCTGAGTTTTGTTATTTTGTCTTGTAAGGAGTCTTTTTTATTTGGTCCTATCCATTTTTGCGCAAAGGTGCCTCGGCTCTTTGGGTCAAATAAATAAAACTTGCAAGAGAGTTCTACATGAAATTGTGTGTTTGTTTTATTGTCTTGCAATAAATAGTCTAACTCTCCTATGGTTTTTGAGGGGCTTTGTATTTGGATATTAGCAGCCAGTAATGTGTAAGATTCAGATTGTGTAATAATACTCTCAAAAATAGCTTCTGCCTGCCTACCAAGCATGATATCTGGAATTTCAGAGTTGGAGTGTTTACTTACAGGTAAAACAAAAGTCTGGTAGAAGAAGGAAGCTCCAAATACCTCTAATACTGGAATTTCTTTAAAGTGGGCATGTATTGTAATTGGCGTACTGATGGGATTTTTTCTATGTTTTTAAAACGGATACAGCTTTTCTCTATACTTTGGTATGGATGTGCTTTGGCAAGCGTATTAATAATTGCTGAAATTTTAAAAACCAGGTGTTCAATACCTGTAGGTTTTTATCTTTGCATTAAAATAGAGTTTCTTGCTAGAACAATATACAAAAGAATTTAAATACAATTTAAAACTTGCCACTCCAGTTATTTTAGGAATGCTAGGCCATACCCTAGTTTCTTTTGTTGACAATATCATGGTAGGGCAGTTGGGTACTGCAGAGTTAGCAGCAGTCTCTCTTGGTAACAGTTTTATGTTTATAGCCATGTCTTTAGGGATTGGTTTCTCTACAGCAATAACCCCTTTGGTTGCAGAGGCAGATGGTGAAGGTGATTTTGAAAAAGGAAAATCCTCTTTCAAACATGGACTGTTTTTATGTATAGTTTTAGGCATCGCACTAGTAGGGGCTGTTTTTTTAGCAAGACCCTTAATGTATGCTATGAAGCAGCCCACAGAAGTGGTTGATCTTGCCATGCCATATCTTACATGGGTTGCTGTATCTCTATTGCCATTAATTATATTTCAAGCATTTAAACAATTTAGTGACGGTTTATCACTCACCCGGTATCCAATGTATGCTACTTTTTTAGCCAATATTATAAATGTAGTGCTCAACTACATGTTTATTTTTGGGAAATTTGGCGCTCCTGCTATGGGGGTTGTCGGTGCTGCCGTTGGGACACTTGTCTCCAGGGTTGTGATGGTAATTTACCTTTGGTTTTTGTTATATAGTAAAGAACAATCTAAGGCCTTTGTAACACATATTAAGCTTTTTACCCTCTCCAAAAAAATGCTGAGTAAAGTATTCAATCTTGGGTTTCCATCTGCACTACAAATGTTTTTTGAAGTTGCCATTTTTACAGCAGCTATCTGGCTATCTGGTGTGCTTGGTAAAAACCCTCAGGCTGCAAATCAAATTGCTTTAAACCTATCTTCCATGACCTTTATGGTGGCTATGGGCTTTGGTGTTGCCGCGATGGTGCGGGTAGGAAATCAAAAAGGGCTCAAACGCTTTGACGAGTTGCGCCGTATTGCTTTTTCTATCTTCTTACTCTCTACCATTTTGGCGGTAATTTTTGCCATTTTGTTTTTTATCTTCCATCAGTCTTTACCTAGTTTATATCTAAACTACGATAACCCTATTGAGGCCCTAGACAATCTTGAGGTTGCTACCACTGCGGCTACCTTATTGTTAATAGCAGCTGTTTTCCAGATAAGTGATACCATACAAGTGGTTACACTGGGCGCATTGCGGGGTATGCAAGATGTAAAACTACCCACTGTTATTACTTTTATTGCCTACTGGGTTGTTGGTTTTCCTGTCATGTACTATTTGGGCCTACATACCTCCTGGGGTAGTGCGGGTAT
>CAJWPZ010000044.1 GCA_913045325.1 uncultured Flavobacteriaceae bacterium
GGTACTCGAGATTTTTTATTGTAATTTTGTAGTCTGTATTTTTTAATACCCAACAATTGGTAAGATTTACAATTAACACCAACTATTTATGGAATTCCCAAAATACCTACTAGGCGATAATAGTGATTACCCAACTGCTATTTTTGTGATACACACTGCTTTTCCTCGTTTTATTATCAACCTTGAAAATGATGAGGTTCAGTGGTTAGAAGATTTTGATTCACAAGATCAAAAAGAGCTTGAAACTGAGACCGAAAATTTTATTAGAGAGGCCACTGAATTTTATGACAGAGAAATAGATCGCTACGAAGATGATTGAAACTCTGTTACACTATGACGAGCAATTATTTCTATACCTAAATAACTTAGGGTCTCCCCCTTGGGATGAATTCTGGCGTATTGTTACACAAAAATGGTCTTCTATACCCCTGTATGCTCTTTTGCTTTTTTTAGTCTTTAAAAAATTTGGTCTAAAAGCCACTTTGCTTGTTATGCTTTGTGCTGCTGTTATGATTACAGCAACAGATCAATTAGCAAATTTATTTAAGTACATACTATTTAAAAGACCACGCCCTTGCAAAGAGCAGGAGCTAGTATCACTCATGCGCTTTGTGGCAGATGGTTGTGGTAGGTATGGTTATTTTTCTGCCCATGCAGCAAGCAGTATGGCTGCGGCTGTATTTATAGGGCTGTTGTTAAAACCTTATTACAAGGCCCTTCCATTTTTATTATTGTTATGGGCTAGTGTAATTGCCTATTCTAGAATTTATTTAGGGGTGCATTACCCACTTGATATTATAACCGGAATGTTTTTTGGCGCTTGGATTGGACTTGCTATTTTTAAACTTAACACTTGGGCGCAGGGGCGTTTTATTTTATAGAGACTAAAAATAAATCACGCCATAGCCTACCATTGTATTTCTTGTGAGACGCCTTGTTTGGGTTTATATCATACCTAGCAACCTTTTCAATAGTATAGTCTTTAAACGCCTGGATTAATTTCTTTTGATTGTCACCTCCAACAAGAACTGCAAAGGTTTTTTCTTTTGGAAGTGTGGTGGTCTGGTTTTGATTAAAAATTACTGGGATACTACTGCCATATTCCCATATAATCTCTGGCGTGAAATAAGCAAACTCATACACTGGAATGTTATTTTTTACTTCCCATTGTTTTAACTGTGTAAATGATTTATAAGCATCATTTTGAAATACAGCTTTAGATAAGGGCATCCCAAAACAGATAATGCTTACCATAAAAAATATAGTTGCGTAAAAAACACGTTCTATTTTTTTTTGAATAAGCTGTAAACAAATAAAGATGCCAATCAAAAATAAGACTATAGACAATACTACAAACCACGGCCATGCTACCCCAGAGAGATCCTTTAAAAAATAATATCCAATAAAAGGAAAAACAAGCCCAACAAGCCCAATGAGCCCAAAGTTGAAATACACAGGTATGATTTCTCTTTTATCTGACATGTTTGTAAATCTTCTAAAAAGGTACTCTATGTAAAATCCTGTGTTTAATGCCATAGGAATAAGCACCGGTAGTAAGTATCTTGATTTTTTTTCTGGGATAATAGATAAAAGTAGCACAGAGATTAGGGTCCAAAGTAGGGTGAATTGATATCCTTTTTTAAAAAACACCTTGTCTTTTAGATACGGGTATAGTAATGCTATAAATGCTGGAATACACCAAATTCCACTTTGAGTAAAAAAGCTCCAGTAGTAATAAAAAGGCCGTATGTTGTAGCTCGTCCAATTTGCTGTTTCTTTTGTGGTAGTTGCTAGCACCATTTTTGTGTCATATACATAGGTGTATAGGTGCCACCATCCAGATACTAAAAGCGCTACTACTAAAAATAAAAGAAGGGGCAGTATTGTGTGTTTTTGTTTTTTAAATTTAAAAACAAACCCATATGCTATTAAAAAAGGTAGCAATAGGCCATACAAAGAAACAGGTCCTTTACTCATAAAAGAACAGCCAAAAAATAGTGCTGCTATAATTATTCGTTGGTATTTTTTTTCTTGAGTAGTGAAAAACAAATACAGTTGGTAAATAGCCGCCATCATAAAGCCATGAGTAAAAATATCCCATTGGCCATTTCTACCAGAGAAAACAATGAAAAAAGAGGTGGCCAGTATTAAACTACTTATAAAAGCATAGGTGTTATTATTTGTTAGTTTTTTTGTAAAAATATAGGTTATTAATACCATTGTTACAGAAACAAGTGCTGCTGGAAGTCGCATTGCAAAGACACTCTTTATGCCAAACAAGAAGGCCGATACTGCAGAGAGCCAGGTGGGCAATGGAGGTTTTTGGTATCTTGGCTCCCCGTTTAATGTGGTAAGCAACCAGTTAGAATCTAGCAACATCTCCCGAGCTGTAACAAAGTTTCTAGCCTCCATTACATTTACCCACAACGCATCTAGATGCGTCATAAAAATAGCAACACAAATTAGCGTTAGCAGCAATAACGGATGCTTTTTAAGATACCTCATAGTGTTGTTTTTTCCAAATAAAGATATTTCGGATATATAGTACCAAGCCTGCGCAATGACCTATAAACAATACAGGGTCTTCTCTTATAATTGCATAGCTTAAAATTAATACCGCACCTACAACACTCATTCTCCAAAATCCGATGGGTAATTGAGATTTTTTGTTTTTTTCTGAGGTAATCCACTGGTATACAAACCGAAGGGTAAAGGTTAACTGCGCTATAACTCCTAGGGTTAATAACCAGGTAGGTATGGCTTTGTTTTCAAAAAGAGTAATAATGTCATACTGGCCATTGTTATAGCCGTAGATTACTATGATTACTGGAAACACTAATAAAAGCCACTGCAAAGGTTTTGGAGATTTTTGCCACTGGCCTTGTAACTGGAGATTTCTTATATAGATATAGTAGGTGAGAGATTGCCCTAACATAATGGCAAAATCATCCCTTAAATAACCATACACAAATAATAAAAAAGAGGCCAGTAAGCTTAACTTCCAAAACACAGATGGGGTCACTACTTTATTGTTTTTCTCTGAGAGTATCCACTGCAAAAGTAAACGCCCCGAGAAAAGAGCTTGTGCAGAAAAACCTATGGCGTAAATAACCCAATCACTCATCCTTTACGTGCAATGGTGTAGTTAATGTATTTTTTTTTCATCCACAGGTATGCAAAACAGTCCATTAAAGGCCCAAGAAGTCTATTCCAAACGCCAAATTTTGCTGTACCTGCAATTCTAGGGAAATGTCGTACCGGTATTTGTAATACCTTTCCTTCTTGTAATAATATCATGGCAGGTAAAAAGCGATGTAAGCCCTTAAACATTGGGATGCGTTTAGCATACCGGGTTTTAAGCACCTTTAAGGGGCATCCAGTATCATCCATACCATCATGGGTAAACCCGCGGCGAATACTATTTGCAATGGTGGAAGACATGTTTTTTATGAAATTGTCCTTCCTATCTGCGCGTACACCTGTTACTAAATCATAGCTGTCTACATGCTCCAAAAGCTTATTGAAATCTTCGGGGCTTGTCTGTAAATCACTGTCTATATATCCAACAAGATCTGTAGATACATGATCAAAACCTGCTTTAATTGCAGCGCTGAGGCCTTTGTTTTTTTTGAATGATATATACCCAAAAGCTTCATTTTTGGCACAGATACTTTCAATCATTGCCTGGCTTTTGTCTGTAGATCCGTCATTTACAAAAAGAATTTCCGTTTTTTTTATAGCCATATTGGTGTATGCCAACAGCTCTTTTTCAACACGGTTTAAATTATCCTCTTCATTGTATACGGGAACTATAATGGTAAAATCGTACATATTGTTTTACTAAGATGTTTCTACAAAAGTATTGTTTTTTAAAACAACTATCTCAAGATACAATTTCAAACTACATAGAGTGGGCAATTGTAATTGCTATAAACTGTCTTGGCTTTTTGTTTGGCTAATAAACTCCTTCAAAGCAACCCCATAGGTAGATGCTTTAATTTTTGGGGTTAAGGTATTGTATATGGTGTCTAGGTATTTTGTATTTGCATTGTAGATTTCGCTAAGAGCTAGAAAAGGAGCAATTTCATAGTCCTTGTTGTTGATTGCGTAGTTTACAGTTGCTAGATAACTCACAGCTAAAACTCTTTTTTGCATGGTGTCTATAGAGTCTATAGCTTTCATGTCTTTGGCCTTTGCGGCGCTAATAAGCAGCTGAGTGAGTTTTTTGTTTTTATCTGTGTAGCGTTTTATGAGCGTCTTGTACTGGGTGTATTTTTTTTGGTTTTCTGATCCTGTGATTACCGCGTTTTCTAGAAAATTATTTAGTTTGGTGTTAATAGTGATATCTCCAGGTTCTGCAAAAAATGCAATGGCCCCAACCTCTCTATCTATATTTTGTATTTTTAAGCTCAAAAAATATAACTCTGGACTTTCTATTGTTTCTGTAAAATTAAAATGAGCATCCCCTTTAACCACCATAGAATCTATGGTTTTAAAAGTGTTGTTTTCGCTTTTTTGAAGTAGTAAGGTACCTTCTTTCATGCCTTTCACAAAGCCTGAGAGTCGCATTTGGTTTTCTTTAGGGGTGGTGCAATTTATGAGCATAAGGCTGCACACCAGTAAAAGGGTAATTTGTTTCATAGTAGCTTGTTATTTTACATGGTAAAGATGGGTTAAAATTTCAGAAAATAAAAAAGGGATTCTCTTTAATTTATGAAATGGCTAGGGTTTAACCCGCGGCTGCCAATTGCATTAAAAAAGTACATGCCACGGCGCCAATAGTACCAATAGCATACCCAAATACTGCCAGTAAAACACCCACTGTTGCCAAAGAAGGGTGAAATGCCGAAGCCACAATAGGAGCAGAGGCAGCGCCCCCAACATTTGCTTGAGATCCTACTGCTAAAAAGAAAAACGGCGCTTTAATTAATTTGGCAACTAGTATAAGCAGTCCTGCATGAATACTCATCCACACGGCGCCTATAATAATGAGTTGCCAGTTATCGAAAATGAGCATTAAATCCATCTTCATACCTATGGTAGCTACCAGGATGTAGATAAAAACACTTCCAAATTTACTTGCGCCTGCTCCCTCATAAGTTCTTAGTTTGGTGTAGGATAATATAATCCCGATAACGGTGGTGATAGAAATCATCCAGAAAAAAGAAGAGCTTAAAAAGGTAAATAAATTACGGGTTAAGCCTGGAGTTAAGCCGTTTACAAAATCTGTAAAAAAGGCGCTTAGATAGCCTGCCCCAAAATGAGCAAAGCCAACAGTGCCAAATGCTATCGCTGCCAGAATCATAAGATCTGTAAGTGATGGGTTTCTGCTCACCTGTTGTGTGTAGTTGGATACTTTTTCTTTAAGGGCTTCAATTGCAGAGGTGTCTGCACCCAACCATTTGTCTATTTTTTCAGATTTACCAATACCAATAAGTATTATTGCCATCCAAAGGTTTGCTATTACAATATCTACAAAAACCATCCCTCCATACAGCGCTTGATTATAGCCATAGACCTCTAACATCGCGGTTTGATTTGCCCCACCACCAATCCAGCTTCCTGCTAGAGTAGATAAACCTCTCCACACAGCATCTGCACCCTGGCCACCTACTGCCTCTGGCCAAAAACTCCCTACCAAAAGTACCGCTATTGGGCCACCTATAATAATACCGGCTGTACCAGTTAAAAACATGATCAAGGCTTTTGGCCCTAAATTAAAAACCGCTTTTAGATCTATACTCAAAGTCATTAAAACCAGTGCTGCGGGCAGTAGGTATCTACTGGCAACATAATACAGGCTCGTTTTCCCGGAGGTGGCCTCACCTGTTGGTGAAACACTAGTCCACTCTGGAGCAATAACACCTGTAGTGGTAAGTAATGCAGGAATAAAATAAGCTATAAATAATGCGGGTACAATGCTATAAAAGGCTTTCCAAGGGCCCTGCTTTTTTGAAGAAGTATAAAATATAAACCCTAGGGCTACCATTAGTATCCCAAAGACTATGGTGTCATTAGTAAATAGGGGGGTGGTGTCTTCTATTATTTGTGTGGCAGTTTCTTGCATGAGTGTGTTTTACTGCAAAATAGTTTTTTTAATTCAGAATTGAGAACCCAGCCCTTATAATTTTATAGCTTAAAGGCTTCTTTATGTGTTTATTTTTTTTCTGAAATTTCCAAATCAAATTGTAATTCTCTTGGGTATACTCTTGTTATATTTGTGTAAAATAATTGTGTTATGAGATCTCTTTTAATTGTAGTATTTGTTGTATTGTTTTCTAGTTCATCTGTTATAGCTTCAGAAGATTGGGGAAAAACAGGACACCGAACCATGGGAGAAATTGCTACCAAGCATTTATCCAAAAAGGCGAGTAAGAAAATTTCGGCACTACTGGGTGGAGAATCTCTAGCATTTGTATCCACCTATGCAGATGAGATTCGCAGTGATGACGCATACAGGAAATATGCTCCTTGGCATTATGTGAGTTTTCCATTTGGGGCCAGGTATGAAAATACTCCTAAAAACAAAAAAGGAGATATTATTGTAGGGATACAAAACTGTATAGATGTTCTTAAAGATGCTACTTCAAGCCAAAAGGATAAAGAATTTCACCTAAGAATGTTGGTGCATTTTATTGGTGATTTGCATATGCCACTTCACGTTGGGCTTAAAGAAGACAAAGGAGGAAACTCTTTTAAAGTAAAATGGTTTGGCAAGCAAACTAATTTGCACAGCGTTTGGGATACAAAAATTATAGAGGGTTATGGGATGAGCTTCACAGAATTAACCAACAACGTGGATGCCCTCAGTAAAAAAGAAATTCAGACAATACAAAGTGGCGCCGTTACAGATTGGATGTATGAAAGCCGCACTTTGTGTGAAGATGTTTACGCCAACACTAGTGTTGGAGACAACCTAGGATACAAGTACATGTACAGATATGTAAATGTGTCTAGAAAACAACTTCAAAAAGCAGGCCTGCGTTTAGCAAGTATCTTAAACGAGATATATGGCTAATCTTTTATGTACCTAAAGGTTAGGTTTATTCTTGGCGCAACCACTCTTTTTGTTTTTGGAATTTGATGTTTCCAAAACGCTTGTGTTTTACCTCCCATGAGCAGCAAACTACCAGGTTTTAATTCTATTTTAAATTTTTGATTGCTGTCTTTTTTGTGCCTGAAATGAAAGATCCTTCTACCTCCAAAAGATAGCGATGCTATAAAAGGATCGGTCCCTAACTCTTTCTCATCATCGCTGTGCCAACCATTAGAATCTTTGCCGTCACGGTATAAATTAAGCAGCACAGATGTAAATTTTTGATTGCTTATGGCTTCAATATCTTGTTTAATTTTTAATAGCGTTGGGCTCCACTGGTTTGGAGACATTGTAATGTTTGAATAGGTGTAGGGCTTGTTGCTATCTCCATACAAGGCCGTTAGTCTGGGCTGCTTAAAAACCTTGCCAAAGAGTTTTATATCATCTTCTTGCCAGAGGGTTTGTTGTTGTATTTTATCTTGAAGTACTAAGGCTTTTGCCTGGGTATAAAAATTTGGATAGTAAATCACTTCTGCATCTTGCATGGGCAAGATAATTTTCTCTAGTCCAGGGTTTTCTTCAAATAAATTCATGGCATCAGGTATTGCGATGCCCAATACATCATACCAAACTGTAAAGGTATCCTGAGTATAAGAAACCATTTAGGAAGTTGCAAGGAAGCTTCTTTGTTTTGAAGCATATAAATATGCACAGTAAGAAAAATAACTAACTGCCCTATTATGGCCCAAACGCCTAAAGTCTGGGTTTGTGGATTGAGTATTAAAAACCCTGCAATCATTTCAGTAATACCAGATAAGAGCACCATAAAACTAGGTGATGGAATATACAAGGGCATGATGCGCTCATATATTTTTGGAGTCCTAAAATGGTTTGCTCCAGCTATTATAAAAATAAGCCCTAAGAGGTATTGGTGCCATGAAAGCATAGATCTATGTTTTAAGAGTTAAAAATACAATTTAAATAGCACAAATAGCCTTTGGTTTTACAGCCTTATTTGTTTAAAAATACGGGTAAATTTTTTGGGTAATTGTATGGTTTTAGAAATAAGAAGCCCAGTGTGTGGGTGTGTAAACTCTAGAGAGTAGCCATGAAGGTATAAGCCGTTTCCTTGCCCTGTATGTAATGGGTTTCCATACTTTATATCTCCCATAATAGGACACTGTATAGCCGCTAAGTGTTTTCTTAGTTGGTGTTTTCTTCCCGTTTCTGGAATAAGCTTAACTAAGTTTAGCGCTTCGTATTTTATAGAGGCAACA
The DNA here is from genome assembly GCA_913045325.1 of uncultured Flavobacteriaceae bacterium. Classification (GTDB taxonomy): domain Bacteria; phylum Bacteroidota; class Bacteroidia; order Flavobacteriales; family Flavobacteriaceae; genus Patiriisocius. The sequence continues at coordinate 8,314 of CAJWPZ010000044.1, forward strand.
GTGTCTATAACCTCAAAATGCGAAATAGATGATTTCCCCTCTAGATTGCTTTTAATGGTCCCGCTAGATTTTTGGTTCCCTATGGTAATGGCATAATATACCTTATCTATCTTTTTTTCTTGAAAACTTTTATTAAGCTTCATCACACTGCTAGAAGTTTTACCAATTAAAAGACAACCGCTTGTTGGGTAATCTAGCCTGTGTATGGGCTCTGGACGTTTTAGGGCGTCTTCTTGATTGCTTTTTGTAAGGGAGTTGCTAAGGGCGTTAGCAATAGTATATCTTTTGTTACCGCTTACTTCAATCCCGGGGGGTTTATGGATAATGGCGAGATGTTGATCTTCAAAAATAACTTCTAATGGTAGGGTAATGCTAGGTTTGTTTGATGGGGTTTGATCTCTATAAACTGTAATGATTTCTCCACCCAAAAGAGGCGTTGCCGTGGTGCTTAAATTATTATTTACGTGTACCAAATTTGCTTTTATGAGTTTGGTAAACGCTTTTCTAGATACTATCAAGGAGAACGTTCCTGCCCTAAGGTCAGAAAGCCTTATAGGCCCTTCAAGGGGCGGTACAATGTAGGTTTCTAGAATATTCAAAGGCCAGTAACTAAAGGATTTTTGATTTAGATATTAAAAGTATAAAAAAACCGTCAACAACACTGGGTTGTTGACGGTTTAAAAATGGATGCTAAACAAAGCATTACACTGCTTACTGTTTTAGTAACTGTTTGGTAATTTGCCCAAAGGTACTTTTTATAAACAATAAGTAGTTTCCGCTTTGCAAGGCGCCAATATCAATAGTACTCTCTTGGCTTGCAGATTGCAAATCTTTTGTTATAATAAGCCTTCCAGTGATATCATAAATAGAAACACTCATAAGGTTTATATTTTGAGGGTTACTAAGAGTTATCACATCATTGGCTGGGTTTGGATACATTTTAATTGCTCTTAAAGCAGTTGTATTTTCAAATCCTAGATCTTCAAACACTCTAAGTATGAATTCACAATCTGCTGTAAAACCATTGTTGTCCTGGGCAGAAAGTGAGATTATATATTCTCCAACAGGCATTGGTGTTCCTGGGCTTGGATTTTGATTAAAAACAGTTATTGGCTCTGTGCAATTATCTTGAGCGTTTGCTAGTCCTATCTCAAAATAGTCAGGCAATATATAAGGTCCTTCACTTGTTACCGTTTGATTTTCTGGACATGTAATCTCTGGGGCTAGACCATCTATTACATTTACATAGGCGATACAGCTATCTGTA
>CAJWPZ010000045.1 GCA_913045325.1 uncultured Flavobacteriaceae bacterium
ATGAAAGACTCTAAAAATGTAGAAAATCCATCTGCAGCAAACCCCTCAGATAAGCCAACCAATTATAATGCCGCCCTGGCAACACTAGTAACTGTATTTTTCTTTTGGGGATTTATAGCTGCTGGAAATGGTGTATTGATTCCGTTTTGTAAAACGTATTTTAATTTAGATCAGTTTCAGAGCCAATTAATAGATTTTGCTTTTTATGGTGCCTACTATATGGGAGCGCTTATGTTATTTGTAGTATCTAGTCTAAAAAAGACTGACATCATGAATAAATGGGGATTCAAAAGCGGAATCGTTAAAGGCCTTATTCTATCTGCCGTTGGAGCTGGAGCCATGATATTGGCTGTAAATGGTGCAGATCCTGGAGATTCATCTGCTTTTGCCTTTATTTTGGGCGCACTCTTTATTGTAGCCCTAGGTTTTTCTTTGCAGCAAACGGCTGCAAATCCTTTCGCGGTTGCCCTAGGTGATCCTGATACGGGCTCTCATAGATTAAACCTTGCAGGAGGAATCAATTCTTTAGGGACAACTGTTGGCCCTTTAATAGTTGGTGCAGTGCTCTTCGGTACTGCCGCTAAGACAGATATCGCAGCGTCTATTTCAAATGGAAGTATTACCCTATCCTCTGTTCAATTTCTTTATGTAGGAGTGGGGCTTTTATTTCTTTTGTCTGCGGCCTTATTTAAATTTTCTAATAAGTTGCCAGATGCTAAAGCAGACGCCAATTTTTTAGGTGCTAAAAAGGCATTAAATACTTTAATTACAATTACAGTACTACTCATTGTTGTTTTCTTTTTTGTGTTTAGACAATATTCAGGGCTTGCTCCTGGGGCCAAATTAGATGCCAAGGCAGATCATTTAATTTTAATTCTTTCGGCTATTGGCCTTCTAGTTATCGTAGGAGGTTTGTTAGGAGCCAATAAAATGGCCAAGTCAAACCCTAAGGGATGGGGAGCCATGCAGTATCCTCAGCTAGTGCTTGGTATGTTGGCTATTTTCACCTACGTAGGTGTAGAGGTTTCTATAGGAAGTAATCTAGGAGAACTATTAATGACCAAAGCCTTTGGTAGTTTAGGGGAGTCAGAAGTGGCACCATTTATTTCTCTTTATTGGGGAGGTTTAATGATAGGAAGATGGGCTGGAGCCATAACAGTATTTAATCCAGCAGAGGGATTAAAAAAGATACTTTATATCGTTGTTCCTTATGTTGCATTCGGGGTAATTTTATTGGCTATTTATTTAGCAGAATTTGAAGTTGTTCATTTGTTTGGATTTTCTGCATGCGTTGCCCTGCAAATAATTGGCTTCTTTCTCGGTAAAGACAGCCCGGCAAGAACACTAAAAATATTTGGAATATTAGGTATGGCAGCTATGCTTGTAGGGCTATTTACCTCTGGTAATATTGCAATTTATGCCTTTCTAAGCGGAGGTTTGTTCTGCTCTATTATGTGGCCCTCTATCTTTTCTTTAAGTATAAAAGGACTAGGGAAATATACCTCTCAAGGTTCTGCTTTTCTAGTAATGATGATTTTAGGTGGAGCTATTATCCCGCCTATTCAAGGAAAATTGGCCGATATTATTGGGATACATGAGTCTTATGTGATTTGCGTGCTGTGCTTTGCATACTTAGCGTTCTTCGCACAAAAAGTAGGAACCCTTCACCAGAAAAATGCTTAATTAACATTTTCCATTAGCCTTTATTTTCCTTGGAAATACTTTAAGGCTCCAATTAAACAGCCTTTAAAAAAGCGCATAAAAAAACTCCTTACAAATAGTAAGGAGTTTTTTTTATTAAAAAATGGATTGTTACATCATTCCAGGCATTCCACCTCCGCCCATAGGAGGCATTGCTGGGGCATCTTCTTTAATGTCAACCAATGCGCATTCTGTGGTTAAAATCATCCCAGCAACAGAGGCTGCATTTTCTAGTGCAATTCTGGTTACTTTTTTAGGATCAATAATACCCGCCTTTAGCATATCAACATAGGTTTCAGACTTTGCATCATATCCGTAGTTTTTCTTTCCTTCTAAGACTTTATTAATTACAACACTTCCTTCGCCTCCAGCATTTTGTACAATGGTGCGTAGGGGCGCCTCTATAGCCTTAGCTACTATTTGCACACCTGTTGTCTCATCTAGGTTTGTTGTTGTGATTTTTCCAAGGGTGTTTTGTGCACGTATCAGGGCAACTCCACCACCGGCAACAATACCTTCTTCTACAGCAGCTCTAGTTGCGTGCAAGGCATCATCTACGCGGTCTTTCTTTTCTTTCATCTCTACCTCACTGGCAGCACCTACATATAATACCGCTACACCACCAGCTAGTTTAGCCAAGCGTTCTTGAAGCTTTTCTTTATCATAATCACTGGTAGTTGTCTCAATTTGAGATTTAATTTGTCCTACTCGAGTTTTGATATCTGTTTTCTTTCCAGCTCCATTTACAACGGTTGTATTGTCTTTGTCTATGGTTACTGTTTCTGCAGTTCCTAACATTTCAATGGTGGTATTCTCTAGCGTAAAACCTCGCTCTTCACTTACTACTGTTGCTCCAGTTAAAATAGCAATATCTTCTAACATTGCTTTTCTTCTGTCACCAAATCCTGGGGCTTTTACAGCAGCAATCTTTAAAGATCCGCGCATTTTATTGATTACCAAGGTAGCCAATGCTTCTCCATCTACATCTTCTGCAATGATAAGTAATGACTTCCCTTGTTGAGCAACTGGCTCTAGTACAGGCATTAGATCTTTCATAGAAGAGATCTTTTTATCACACAATAAAATCATTGGGTTTTCTAGTTCTGTCTGCATTTTCTCACTGTTTGTAACAAAATAAGGAGATAAAAAACCACGATCAAACTGCATTCCTTCCACAACATCTACATAGGTATCTGTCCCTTTAGCCTCTTCAACGGTAATAACACCTTCTTTACCAACTTTTCCAAAAGCCTTTGCAATTAGACTACCAATAGCCTCATCATTGTTTGAAGAGATGGCAGCAACTTGTTTAATCATTTCGCTAGAGTTGCCTACTTTGGTAGTTTGCTTTTCAAGATCTTTAACAATAGCTTCTACTGCCTTATCAATCCCTCTTTTTAAATCCATTGGGTTGGCACCAGCCGCAACGTTTTTAAGTCCTTCTTTTACAATAGCTTGAGCCAAAACCGTAGCAGTTGTAGTTCCATCACCAGCCAAATCGTTGGTTTTGCTTGCTACTTCTTTTACCATTTGAGCACCCATGTTTTCTAAAGGGTCTTCTAATTCAATTTCTTTGGCTACAGAAACTCCATCTTTAGTTACCACCGGAGCTCCAAATGATTTGCCAATAATTACATTACGCCCCTTTGGGCCCAATGTTACCTTTACTGCATTTGCTAATGCATCAACACCACGCTTAATGCCATTACGAGCATCTAAGTCAAATATTATATCTTTTGCCATGTTATTTTAATTTTGTGACCCCTTAAATACCAGGGTGTATACTAGTTAATAATTTTAATCTTGTGTTTAAATAATTGCAAGGATGTCTTCCTCACGCATAATTAAGTATTCTTTGCCATCTAGTTTTAACTCTGTACCAGCATATTTGCCGTATAGCACAGTGTCTCCAACTTTTACAGTCATCTTGTGGTCTTTTTTACCATTTCCTACAGCAGCTATGGTGCCTTGTTGTGGTTTTTCTTTAGCGCTATCTGGTATGTATAAACCAGAGGCTGTTTTTGTTTCTGCCGCTTGAGGTGTTACCACGACTCTATCTGAAAGAGGTTGAATTTTTAATCCCATTATCATATTAGTTTTTAATTTTCGCAAAAGCAAAAATTGTATTATACATTATTTATTGCAAGTAACTATTGGCAGAAAGTATGCCAACACCTTATATCTGACATTTATAAAGCTACAAAAATAAAAAATGCCAACTTTCTGACAAGCTGGCATTTTTTTTAAAGGGTACTATTTTATTTTATGGAGTCTCTACAGGTGGAGTCTCTTGTGTTGGTAAAGCGGTTTGAATAACCTCTGTGTCTTGTATGCTTGATTGCTGTGTTTCAATGCTTCCCACAAGAGGAATGCTTGATAGTAAAATTAACACTAGCAATAAACCTCCCAGTGTCCATGTAGACTTGTCCAGAAAATCTGTGGTTTTTTGTACACCACCCATTTGTGTTGACCCACCACCTCCAAAAGAAGAAGACAATCCACCACCTTTTGGGTTTTGAACCATTATTACTACTATTAGCAAAAATGCTACGAAAATAATTAAAATTAAAAATATTGTAAAAGTACTCATGATTCTTGTGTGTTTATCAGTTTTTCTACTGCTCTAATTTGGTCTGCAAAGAAACCACTTTTTTCGGGATTTTTCAAAATTAATATTTTATAAGCTTGAATTGCCTTTTTGTAATTTTTTTGCTGAAGGTATACTTTAGCCAAAGTCTCTGTCATCAAGGAGTTTGAGGGCTTTGAGTCTTCTTGTGGTGTGTTTTGTTGCTGGGTGTTATTTTTTAATGTCTTAATTTTTGGCTTTTCATTGATGAATTTTTCAATCAAATCATACTTGTGCTCCTTTTCTCTAGTTGCATTTTTGGGCTGGGGCTGTTGTGTTTCTTCTCGGACAATAGGAGTAGCGGCGGTTAATTGAAGCCACTGAGAAAAAGAATGCCGGTCTTTTTTCGAAAAGGCAAGCGGAGTGTCAATTCCAAGCTCCCTTGAGGCAGCTTGCTTTTGATCTGCGTCGAGACGATCTTCTTTGTTTGAAAATTCTTGGGATACAGCAATCATTTTTTCTACATCGGCTATTTTCTTTTCAAATAAATTTGGATTTAAGACAGCTTCTGCATTTTCTAGGGCTTGCTTGTGTTCTTGTTTTTGTTCTGTATCAATGGTTTGAGAAAGATCCTCGCCAATTTCAATATCATACTGGCCAATGGCCTGGTCGTTGCTTAAAATTTGCAATGAAATTTGATCCTGCTCAAAGCTATCAGAGGTAATAAATTCAAACAAAATATCTCTATTGGTGGTGTGGGCTGCCGTAAGTTTAAGAGCATCATTATACCTAAAACTCTCTTGATTTTTTAAACCCTTTAGCCACAAAGCTCTAGCGCTTTGAAAATAGGGGTATGCGTCAATAACTTCTACCAAATCAGAGAGCGTCTGCTTTGTTATTTGCTGCGGGTCTGCCAGTAATAGGGTATAGTTTTGTGTGTTCAAAATACTACCAGTTTGCGAGTGATTTATTAAATATATCTTGTGTAATACGCTCAAAAATTTCGTTTAAAGCATCATCCAATTCAGAGCCTGTCAACAGGCTTTGCCCGGTGTAATCTTTATAAAATGAAAAGCGTTGTTCAAATCCTTTTTCTTCACTGTTTTTGTTGAAAAAACGCACGTTAATACTTATGGTTAACCTGTTTTGAGCCGCTGTATTTTGTGAGGTAGCTGTAATGGGGGCTATGTAATACTCTGTAATTTCGCCTTCATAGGTGAGATCTCCACCGCTGTTCACTAAATCTAGGCTAGTTTGGTTTAATAGAAGGTCTTGAAGCTTCTGGGTAAACTCTCTTGCCATACCAGGCTCTACAATAGCCGCGTTGTTTTGAAAATAGTTTACTTGAAATGATTTGGTCTTACTGTAATCAATATCTGCTCCTGTAAAAGAATAGATACCACATCCTGTTATAGCAGTGCTAAGTATTAAAAAAATAAAAAAGGAAACTCGTTTTTTTAACATACAATGGTTGTTAACACAAAAGTAATTAGTGTGTCTTAGGTATTCAAAGATACTATTTTACATTACAAATCATATTGTTTGATTTTACGATATAAGGTGCGCTCGGAGATGCCAAGTTCATCTGCAGCATCTTTACGTTTACCATCATATTTTTCTAGCGATTTTTTTATCAGTTCTAGTTCCTTTTCTTGCAAAGACAAACTCTCTTCTTCTTTGACATCTTCTACAAAATCATAATTCCCTTTTCTAAGCTCAGCGTCACTACTTGGCATATCTAACACTTCTACTTTATTAGACATAGCGTTGCCGTTTGGCTCCTCTTCAACAATGGCGGCTAGTACCGCTTCATTGTTTTGCTCTTGGCTGTATATTTTCTTTATAAGAGAGGAGTTTTCTTCTTGTACTTTATTTGCATTACCGGTTTTCATGAGTTCCATGGTAAGCTTTTTAAGATCGTTTACATCTCGTTGCATATCAAATAATACTTTGTATAGTATTTCTCTTTCATTAGAGAAATCTCCTTCTGCTTTTTTAGTACTAATAACGGCAGGCAGATTGCTAGACATGTTTGGCAGGTATTGGCTTAAAGTAGCTGCGTTTATCTGTCTTTGTTGTTCTAGTACAGATATTTGTTCAGCTACATTTCTTAGCTGTCTAATGTTTCCGCTCCAGCGATATTTTAATAATAAATCTACAGCGCTTTGATCAAGACGCACGGTTGGCATTTTATATTTTTGAGCAAAATCACTCGCAAATTTCCGAAACAATAAATGAATATCCTCAGATCGTTCTCTAAGAGGCGGCAGGTTAATATCTACGGTACTTAGGCGGTAAAATAAATCTTCTCTAAAGTTTCCTTTTTCTATAGCTTCAACAATTTTCACGTTGGTGGCCGCTACAATGCGCACATCTGTTTTTTGTATTTTGGAAGATCCAACCTTTAAAAATTCACCATTTTCTAGAACACGCAATAATCTTACTTGGGTAGGTAAGGGCAGTTCTCCAACTTCATCTAAAAAAATAGTTCCACCATCTGCCACCTCAAAATAACCGCTACGGGTTGCAGTGGCTCCTGTAAAGGATCCTTTTTCATGGCCAAAAAGTTCACTATCAATGGTCCCCTCTGGTATGGCGCCGCAGTTTACGGCAATGTATTTTCCGTGTTTTCTGTGAGACAGGGCATGTATTATTTTAGGGATACTTTCTTTTCCAACACCACTTTCTCCGGTAACTAGTACCGAAATGTCTGTGGGGGCAACTTGAATTGCTTTTTCTATGGCGCGATTAAGTTTAGGATCATTTCCTATAATTCCAAATCGTTGTTTTGTTGCTTGTACACTTTCCATAGCTTTTAATTTTTATATCCTTATTTGTTACTCAAACCAACTGCCTGGCCAATTAGCGTGGCACTTGTGCAGCGTATAATTTTTACATTTACAAAATCGCCAACTTGATATGTTTGTTTAGGAAATACCACAACAATACTTTGCTGGTTTCTACCACTCCATTGGTCTTGGTTTTTCTTAGAAGAACGCTCAATAAGTACCTGGGTTGTCTTGCCAACAAACTCCTGTGTTCTATCTGCCCCGTGAGCACGCTGGGCCTCAACTATTTCTGTTAGTCTTCTTTTTTTAATGGCCTCTGGAATGTCATCTTCAAATTTTCTTGCGGCCATGGTACCGGGCCTTTCAGAGTACTTATACATGTAACCAAAAGCAAACTTTACCTGCTGCATTAGGGCCAAAGTGTCTTTGTGGTCTGCTTCTGTTTCTGAGGGGAACCCAGTAATTAAATCTTGAGAAATACTACAATCTGGCAGTATCTCTTTAAGTTTATTCACCAGTGTGATATACTGGGCAACGGTATGTTGGCGGTTCATTTGTTTTAAAATACGATCACTACCGCTTTGCACTGGCAGGTGCACATGGTTGCAAATATTTTTGTGTTTTGCCATAATATGAAACACATCATGGGTCATGTCTTGTGGGTTTGAGGTAGAGAAACGAACTCTCATGTGAGGCTGCGCGGTGGCTACTTGATCCAGTAACTCAGAGAAAGAAATGGCTGTGGCCTTTTCCATTTCTGTAGCGTTTTTAAATTCTTTTTTAAGCCCCCCACCATACCAAAGGTAGCTGTCCACATTTTGCCCCAATAGGGTGATTTCTTTATACCCTTTTACAGACAAATCATTAATTTCTTCTAAAATACTTCTAGGATCACGGCTTCGCTCTCGCCCGCGGGTAAAAGGTACCACACAAAAGGTGCACATATTATCACATCCCCTGGTGATACTCACCAGGGCATTGACACCGTTTGTGTTTAATCTTACCGGAGAAATATCTGCGTAGGTTTCATCCTTTGATAGGGTTACATTTACAGCATCTTTACCATCTTCTACTTCTGCCAACAGGTTAGGAATGTCTTTGTAGGCATCAGGGCCAACCACCATGTCTACTATTTTTTCTTGGTCTAGAAACTTTTCTTTCAGGCGTTCTGCCATACAGCCCAAAACACCTACTTTCATTTTTGGATTGTGATCTCTCTTAACGGCGTTGTATTTCTCTAGACGTTTACGAACAGTTTGTTCTGCCTTATCTCTAATAGAGCAGGTGTTTACCAACACCAAATCTGCTTCTTCTAGTATTTGAGTGGTGTTGTACCCTTGCTTACTTAAAATGGAAGCCACCACTTCACTGTCACTAAAATTCATGGCGCAGCCATAACTCTCGATGTATAGTTTACGACTGTTATCTGTTTTTGGAGTGGTATCAAGGGCATTGCCTTGTGCTTTTTCATCAATCGTTTTTTCCATATACTAGATACGCTGTTTTGAAAATTTGTTTCAATTAGTATGCAAAGATAAAGAAAACGCAACGTTTATGACATTATGGCAGATTT
>CAJWPZ010000046.1 GCA_913045325.1 uncultured Flavobacteriaceae bacterium
ATCACTCGAAAAGTAACGATCATTATAAACCACTACTTTTTATATACAAATACGTGGTGCATCAAAAAAATGAAAACATATGAGCTTTCTGAGAGCTGAATGGAGAAAACTTGCAATTGCCAATTACGCAATTGAGAAAGAGCTACTTGGCAAATATCTACCTAGTGGAACTGAATTAGATTTATGGAATGGTAACTGCTTTGTTAGCTTGATAGGATTTATGTTTATTAACACCAAACTTTTAGGCATTAAGATTCCCTTTCACACATCATTTGAGGAAGTAAACTTAAGATTTTACGTAAAACGATTTGATAATGGAGAATGGAAAAGAGGGGTTGTATTTATCAAAGAAATCGTTCCAAAACCAGCTTTAACCTTTGTAGCAAATACCATTTACAAAGAAAATTACGAGACATTACCAATGGAGCATTTTTGGAGTTCTGAAGACAACCTAATGGCTATTCAGTACAAATGGAAAAAGAATAATAAATGGAATTCAATAAAAATAGAGGCTAGTGCCCAGAAGTTTAATATTGAACCTAATAGTGAGACAGAATTTATTACGGAACACTATTGGGGCTATGCAAAAGTGAATAATCACAAGACAAACGAATATGAAGTCACACATCCTAAATGGAAATCTTATAAAGTGAATGATTATGATATTGATGTAGATTTTGGAGCTACGTATGGACAAGAATTTGAATTCCTAAATTCGACGAACCCTACCTCAGTGATGCTTGCAGAAGGGTCTGAAATTACAGTCGAGAATAAAAAAACAATAAAAAACGACACCACAACAAAACCTAAACTACATTAAAACGCAGTTTAGCTAAACCGTTGGCATTAATTAAATTGGAAAGTAAAACGTTATCTAAACACAACTTTCCTTACACAAACTTAGACAGGTTCGTGATTTTTAAATAAGCTAAATCAAGATAAATGAAATATTTAATCACTGCATTCTTAATTCTTTTAACATTACAATCTTGTGATAATAGTAATGAGATAAACACCTCTGAAGAGGATGAAATTTTTTTACTATCCTCTGTATACGGGATCATATCCCACAGATTTATTTATGAAGGAAATAAAATTTCTAAAATCTCATTTATCTTAGAGGAAATGAGTGTTAAAAAAGAAATCATATACAATCAGGATAATCAAATTGAATATTCCATTAATACTTATGAATTCGATGATTTAAGCGTCTCAGTGGATACTACATTTGTAGAGTATCAAAAAAACCTTATTCAAAGAACTACGACTCAAAAATACATTGAAAACTTCAAAATCACTGAATATTTTGAGTATGACGAACGAAATAGATTAATTAATGTACGCCAAGAACGAATATTAAATACTACATACAACCTAGTGTATAACTTCATCTATGATGAAGAAAATAACGTGACAAGATTGAATATTCCCGATTTTCAATATCATCTTTTTGAGTATGATGACAAAGTCAATCCATATACACAAATTGACTTAGATACAAAGATTATATTAGGAGAATGGACATTAATGAATGTGCTAAGCAAAAATAATACTTTAGCCGAAACAATAATAGATGCCAATACAGCAGCAACCAACGAGAATTTCGAATATGTCTACCAATACAATGATGCGAACTTACCTGTAAGTAGAACGGGGAGATTTGATATACCAACTTTTTATGAATATTGAAAAAAACTGGCTACCAATAGGAATGTGACCCATCCCTTTAAAACATCAACACGTCTTAACAGATTCATAGAATGAAAAAAAATAAACTAATTTTAGTCCTAGTTACCTCTTTTTTAGGTTTTATATCTTGTGATAGACCTGCCTGTGAAAATAGCAATCTAATATTTGAAAATAACTCGCCAAATTCAAAAGTATACAAAGATGAATTAGTCAAACAATTAAATACTATTGACAAAACAAAACTGACGTATTGGCTTCAAAAGTATGATGCGCAAAATGGAAAAGAATCCTTATACTTTCATATCCAGGATGATGGATTATGTGCTATCCTGCAGTTAACGATTAATGATTGGAATAAATTGGAAAATGTTAGAGAAAGTAAAGGAATTGGTCGTCGAGGAGCAGAATTTACTAATTTAAAATTTGAAATCATTAAGGATTCCGTTTCAACGGAATTTCTCTATAAAACATTTGACAGAATAATTGACTAAAAAACGTGTAGCAACACCGTAAAAAATTAATTGTTACGTCTCGCCTATTTGCAAAAATCCTCTCGGATTTTCTATTCGGTTTTTATTTGCTAAATTAGGTGCTTAAAGCACGCAACAAGCCATACACAAACTGTAGCCAATTAAAACAAAAAATTACGTTATACTAAAAACACTTTTAAATAATGAAAATGATTCAATTGACAATTCTCTTTATAGGGATTTTAACCACATTTAGTGCTTGCAAAAAAGATGATAAAACCATTCCAACAGTAATTTCTACTGGCAATGACCCAAACTTTACAATTGTAGCAAATTCTGACACAGGTTTTTCAAACTTCAACAGAAAAGTTGTAGTTTTTGGAATAGATATTTATGCAGTTGCTACTGTTGAAGATGCAAAATTGCTACACGCTGTTAATATAATGGCGCAGTATCTTGACAATGATGAAGACGGTACTGTTGATAATCAATTAGTGTTGAATAAAATGCTTGAAAATAAAGCGTTCTTAGTAATGTGGAAAAATGAAAGTGATTTAAATATAGAACCACCTTCAGATAGGTTGGGTCAAGATTTAGGAAATGACGAAACACACCCTTCTTTTGTACCAAATGGTAATACCGGTCCATTTGATGCATCTTTAGAAGAAGTTTTACATATTATTAATAATGCTGGACACTCTTTTGCATATCCAAACGCTTTTGGACAAAATGTAGGTTCAGACCTAGCTAACGCTATGGATATTGCAAGAGGTGGACAATTTATGACAATACCTAGCCAATATCCAGCGAATGCATGGTACACCTATTATGATCAAACTTGTGATTATGCTAGTTGCCAAACCATAGAGTATTTGTACTGGGCGTTAACCTCAATGTTGGGAGCACAAGAAAATCGTTTGGATGAAATTGATAATGAATGGAGGTTAAATACAAGACAAAAAGTGGAAGATACCGATACTGCAATATTTTCAATTTTGACAAATCCAATTTATAAGATGCCAACAGTTTTACCAGATGGAAGCTATAAACAATAAGAAAAAAAAGCCTACAACAATGGCTATAATTAATCCGGGTTTTGGCTAAGTGCTTAATTGAAAGTTTAATTACTTTTAAGACCACTAATAACCATAGCCGATACCCTTACAATCTAAGCAGTAATGCATTATAACTCACTACTGTTCTTACACAAACACGTTACAAACTAAAAATAGGATATAAAGTGCTCCAAATAATTGAATTAAATAAATAACAAATATGATAAAAAAAACCACCCTTAAAATAGCTACAATTATAATGGCTGTCTCAATTCTTTTTTCAAGTTGTGCTACAATTTTTAGTAAAAGCTATTATGATATATCAATAGATAGTGATCCAAGTGAAGCCGATTTTGTTATTAAAGATAAAAAAGGTAACTATTACTTCGCGGGCCAAACACCTGCAATTGTAAAGCTAAAAGCTGGAGCTGGATTTTTTGGAAAAGCACGATATCTAGTGACTTTTACAAAAAATGGGTTTGAGTCAAAAACTGTTCCGGTTGAATTTACAATAGATGAATGGTATATTTCAAACATACTTGCTGGTCCATTTGGGGTTGCATTTGGGTGCTTAATATTTGATCCTTTAACTGGAGCTATGTACAAATTGGACACGGAATTTTTATATGAAACCCTTACAGAATCTACATCAAGTGTTCAAAAAAACGAATTAAAAGTATATACTTTAAACGAAATCCCATCCCAATGGATTAAACATTTGGTGAAAGTAAATGACTAAAAACAAGCCCATAATAAAGCATAAGAAAAATAGCGGTTTGGGTATATAATCAAATCGTTTTTTGTATAAACAAGTATATTGCAATCTAAAGGTAGTGCTTTTTAATCTGCTACTGCTCTTATAAAATAACGTTACAATCTAAGCAGTAATGCATTATAATTCACTACTTTTTTAACAAAAACACGTTGGCTAAAATCATTAACAAATGGATATAAAAACTCATCAAAAAAATACATGTAGAATATGTAACAATTATGAGCATAATAAACAATTTGTTGCAAAAGAAATGATGTTTGGTTTTAGAGATGAATTCAGCTATTTTCAATGCAATAATTGTAATTGTCTTCAAATTGTTGCATTTCCAACTGACATGTCGAAATACTATCCTGAAAATTATTATAGTTTTAGTGAGTACAAGGGAACTATTTTTAAGGGATTTTCGGGATTCTTGAAAAAAAAGAAATATTTTTTTTTAATAACTGGCAGTTGGCTTCTTCGAAAAATTATGGATCTATTTTCTGGAAGAAATAATTACTTTATCTTCCAGGGGCTCACTATTAGTAAGAACACTAGAATCCTTGATGTAGGTTGCGGAAATGGGAGTAATTTTCTGTATCCCTTGGCGGAAATTGGATTTAAAAATCTTAGAGGATGTGATCCTTACTTAAAAACTTCAATAGCATACCCCAACGGATTACAGATTGATAATGCTCATATTTTCCAAACTAAAGGTGAATGGGATATTATCACCTATCATCATTCTTTTGAACATATTGATGACCCCATGGAACACATGAAAATGGTATACAAACTTTTAAAGCCAGGGGGAGTTTGTGTAATAAGAATCCCTACAACATCATCTTTCGCATGGGAGCATTACGGAGTGAATTGGGTGCAATTAGACGCCCCGAGGCATTTTTATCTTCATTCTAGGGAAAGTATGCAGGTAATAGCAGAGCAATCAAAATTGGAGCTTTATCAGACTGTTTATGATTCTACTCATTTCCAGTTTTTAGGGAGCGAAAAATACCTAAATGATGCCTCCCTACTAACACCTAATCCAAAAGGTTTTATTAAAAAGATGCGAAGAAAAATTCAGAAGCATCATTATCAAAAAAAGGCAAGAATACTCAATAAGCACAGTAAAGGAGATCAAGCTGCTTTCTTCTTTAGAAAAGGTAGTTCTCTAACCTCCGCTAACAAAACCTAAACGGCATTCAAACGAAATTTAGGCATACCCTTTTATAACATTTGTTATATCTTTATGCGCTATTAATACAAAGCACACCCCATGATAAAGTTTTTTAGAAGAATTAGACAAAAACAGATTTCAGAAGGGAAAACTGGAGCGTACTTTAAATATGCGATTGGAGAAATCATACTCGTTGTTATTGGGATTCTCATTGCGCTTTCAATTAGCAATTGGAATGAAGAGCGGAAAATAAAAAAAGCAGAAATCGGAATTCTTCAAAATTTAAAAACCGAATTAAAATTTAATCTAGATGATCTTAAGAAGATAAATAGACAACATAATTCAGAATTAAATGATGGCATTTATCTATTACATCTCTTTGGAACTAATATTTCAAAAATCCCTGTATTAAAATTGGATTCACTAATGTCTAATGCCTTTAGCGGATATACATTTGAAGCAAAAGATGGTTATATCAAATCACTCATTGCATCAAACAAAATTGACTACATACAAAACCCTGAATTGAAATCTTACATTTCATCTTTTGAGTCAATGATTATTGATGCCAATCAGGAAGAGGGTTATGTAAGAAGATTATTAAACGAACGTTTTTGGCCTTTAACAGATGGTAAATTAAGCGCGTTAAATAGTATATCTACCTCAGATAGATATAAACAATTTCCAAAAGGCACCTATTTGTCAGACTATAAGTGGTTCTTCAGTAATCGTGAAATGGAAGATTTATTAGCCAATATTTTTGTTTGGAAAAAAGAAAATGTGACAGATGAACAAGCTTTTATAGATAGAATAAAAAAAATGATTCATATTATTGATGTCGAATTAAAATAAAAACATAAAACACCATGCAACAGTTTGTATAGTACTTACAAGCGGGAAAAAATTTTTAATCGGGACCCAAAACCCAAAATAATTAACTGCCGCTCTAGAAAAATTAGCACCTACTACAGTAACTAATTCTTAGTCTTTTTTTACTTTTACCTTAAACAAATTTACAATCGCTGCCCATACATATCTTCTTGAAACCACTATAAATTCTGTACATAAAAAACACTGGAACCAATTACAGCATGGTCAAGATTGTTTTTTATCTATAGCCTATTTAACTGCCATAGAGCAAGGCTTTTCTAAGGAGTTGGATTTTTGTTATCTCATTGTTTTGGATACCCTAACATCAAAGCCTTTATTAATAGCTTCATACCAGTTAGTCCCTTTTGTGTTTAAGGGTGATTCCCAGCCTCCAAAAATAGTACGTCATTGTTCTCAAAAAAGTGATGGGTTTTTTATGCTCAACATGTTAGTGTGTGGTAACGTTTTTATGGCTGGCGAACACGGTTTTGTAAAATCTAACACCTTAGATACTAAAACTGCCTTTTTACTTGCTGAGAAGGGAATGAGTAAGGCCTATAAATTAGTACGCAACCAAACATCAAAGAAGATCTCTGTGCAACTTTTTAAAGAGTATGCTCCCCATACTATCTCTAGTAGTAGTTTTTTAAAACAAAAAGGATATCAGGATTTTGAAATCGATATGTATATGTCTTTGCCAATTGCACCTTCTTGGGACTCTATAGAGGCATATTTTGACAACTTTAAGGCAAAGTTTAGGACAAAGGCTAAAAGTGTTTTTGCAAAAGCAGCACCGCTTTGTATTAGGTCTTTTTCCCAGGCTGAAATTTTAGCGCATCAACAAACTATAGACAGTTTGTTTTTACAAGTTCTAGGTAAATCAGAGTACCAGTTTGGGGTCTTTAATGCCCTTGGTTTTGCTTTAATAAAGCGGCACTTAGACAGCCAATTTATCTTTAGAGCGGTTTTGCTTGAAGATACACTTATTGGCTTTAGCACCTGTTTTATTAATGGTACTGCACTAGAGGCAAATTTTGTAGGGATTGATTATGATCAAAATATCAAATACGCCATTTACCAGAGGTTGTTGTATGATTATGTTAGTTTGGCAATAGAGAATAAGGTGGAGGTCTTAAATTACGGAAGGACCAGCGAGCTTCTTAAAAGCTCTCTTGGAGCAGTTGCTATACCCATGGAATTATATGCAAAACACACTTCAAAAATTACGCATTTACTGATGTCTTCCACGCTAAAGAAAGTAAGACCAACCCCCTTTGAACTAAGAAAACCATTCAAGGCGGTATACTACAAAAACCAATAAGATTTAGTGTTTTTTATCTAGCTTTTTAGTCTCAAAATGTTCTAGTAAAACAAACACAGTAAGTAACATGCCTAGGGCATATATACTATCCTCAACAGGTATGGTAAACATCCTGATGTTTAGGTTTTCTGCATTGTTATACCACACAACTTCATTTTCAATAAAGCTACCGGTAAGCACACCATTAACAATAAAAAAGGGGATAAGTGTAACAAAGAAACTAGGTAAGAACCTGCTAAGAATCTTTGGGTTTTTATTGTACACAAGCCCTAACAAAATAATTGCATACCCGAAGCATACAAGGGTGTACCATCTATCATAATGATACCAAAGTGTTATTATTAATAC
The DNA here is from genome assembly GCA_913045325.1 of uncultured Flavobacteriaceae bacterium. Taxonomy (GTDB): domain Bacteria; phylum Bacteroidota; class Bacteroidia; order Flavobacteriales; family Flavobacteriaceae; genus Patiriisocius. The sequence continues at coordinate 7,685 of CAJWPZ010000046.1, forward strand.
AGACAGTAGTGTTACATAAAATACAGAGGTTGCCTTTTTAGAAAGCGTAAAATTTGGAAAGAAATATTTTAATGAATAATGAGTAAATAAACAGGCATAGGGTATGCATATAAAAAACAGCCATTCTTCTATAGGGAGATTTAATAATTTTACTCCATTGATGTATTGGTCGTTAAACCCCCAAAAGCCATTGTTGGTGAAAATTACATCCCAAGAAATGAAAAATGCCATCATAATAAAGATGGCTAGAAATAGCGACTTCCATTTTTTATAAAACTGAAATTTAGGATAAAAGCTAAAAATAAAAGGGATGAGAATGGATCCTATAGTTAAATACAGGTATAGATTTTTCATGCGCAAAAATAAAGATAAAAAATACTCGAAAAAAGAAAATGTGTCAAGTAACATGGTTTTGTGATGAATAACAAAGGTTAGCTATCTTTTAAAATATTTT
>CAJWPZ010000047.1 GCA_913045325.1 uncultured Flavobacteriaceae bacterium
CTTGGAATAAATATGAAGTATAGTATAATAGTTAAGAGGTGTTTTTTAATTTATTGTACCAGTACACAGAGCACTCATTTCTTAACATGTTCTAATATAGAAGATGCATTTTAGATTTATCTTCCCACCCTGCTTTATATGCTGCATCCACAAAGAAAATTTTTAAATCTGCTTTGTAAGCAGCATCCTCAAAATATATTTTCTTATCAGCCTTATAGGCTGCGTCAGTAAAGAACCATTTGCCATCATTTTCCCCTGCTTTGTAGGCTGCATCTACCTTATATACTAGTAAATCTGCTTTGTAAGCTGCATCTACTACATATATCTTTACCTCTGCTTTGTAGGCTGCATCTACCGAAAATATTTCCTGTGCATATACCTTAAAACTAATAAGTGTAAGACCAATAATGTATAAAAATATTTTCATGATTTATGTTTTAACGTAGTTTCGGAAATTTTACAGGATCTGTCTCATGCATCATTTCATATACCTTTTCAAAAACATCTTCTGTAGAGGGCTTACTAAAGTAATCTCCATCTGTGCCATAGGCTGGTCGATGCTGTTTTGCAGTTAAGGTTTGTGGCTTGCTGTCTAGATGTTGATATCCATTTTGCTCATCTACGATATGTTGCAGAATATACGCAGAGGCGCCTCCAGGAACATCCTCATCTACAACAAGTAGTCTATTTGTCTTCTCCACACTTTTTACCATCTGATGGTTTATATCCAAAGGCAGTAATGATTGTACGTCAATCACTTCTACATCAATACCTACTTGTTGTAGTTCTTTGGCAGCTTGCTCAATAATGCGCAGTGTACTTCCGTAAGACACTATGGTAATATCTGTACCTTGTTTTATGGTTTCTATCACACCAATTGGTGTTTTAAATTCCCCTAAATTTGTTGGTAATGGTTCTTTTAATCTATATCCATTTAAGCATTCTACAACCAAGGCTGGCTCATCTGTGGTAAGTAGTGTGTTATAAAAACCAGCTGCTTTAGTCATGTTTCTAGGCACTAAAATATACATACCACGCAACAAGTGAATTAAACCACCCATTTGTGACCCGCTATGCCAGATTCCCTCTAATCTATGTCCTCGTGTACGAACTATAAGTGGCGCTTTTTGTTGTCCGTTAGATCTGTATCTAACCGTTACCAAATCATCGCTCATAATTTGTAAGGCATATAAGATATAATCAAGGTATTGTATTTCGGCAATAGGACGCAGCCCTCTCATAGCCATTCCAATACCCTGTCCAAGAATTGTAGCTTCTCTAATACCTGTGTCACTAACTCTTAGTTCACCGTATTTTTCTTGCATCCCCTCCAAACCTTGATTTACATCACCAATGGTACCTGCATCTTCTCCAAAAATTAAAGCTTCAGGATATTTGCTGAAAATAGCATCAAAGTTATCTCTCAGTACAACACGGGCATCAACATCTTCTGCCTGTGAGTTATAGGTAGGTAGTACCTCTGTAATTGTCTTTGCATTTACAGGGCTTTCACTATAAAGATTTGAAGAGTAATTTGGTTGTGTGGTCTCAAAATATTTATTTAACCAGATTTGTAGCTGTTCTTTTTCTTGGCTTTGCTCCTTAATTACGTAGCGTAGCGCTTTTCTGGCCGCTCCAGCTATAGTTCTTCTTAAAGGTTCTTTTTCTGCAGCTAGCTCATTTACAATAAGTTCTATAAAACTTTTGTTTTCGGAGGCTTTAGCCAGCTCTGTAAGTAATGCTATTGCTTGCTTTTGCTCTTGTTTTTGAGGAGCAACGAAGGCCTCCCAAGCTGCTTTTTTACCATTGCGCACTTGTGTTTTGATATCTTTTTCTATTGCGAGTAACTCATGCTGAGTGGCAACATTAGTCTCTAGTATCCAGGCGCGCATTTTCACATTGCAATCAAAAGCTGCTTCCCACTCCAAACGCTCTTTGTCTTTATACCTCTCATGAGAACCGCTGGTAGAATGACCCTGTGGCTGGGTTAGTTCCTTTACGTGTATTAGAACTGGTACGTGCTCTTTTCTAGCAATTTCTGAAGCTTTTTGATAGGCATCAATAAGGGCAGGATAATCCCATCCCATTACACGAATAATTTCATACCCATTGCCTTTTTCATCTCTCTGAAAACCTTTGAGTATTTCAGAAATATTTTCTTTTGTAGTTTGGTATTTAGCATGCACAGAAATACCATACTCATCATCCCAAACATTAATTACCATAGGAACTTGTAAAACACCTGCAGCATTAATAGTTTCCCAAAATAACCCTTCACTTGTACTGGCGTTACCAATGGTTCCCCAAGCTACCTCATTTCCTTTAGAGGATAAATGACTCAAGTGTTCAAGACCATCTACCTGCCTAAATATTTTTGATGCCTGTGCAAGGCCAAGGAGTCTTGGCATTTGTCCTGCAGTAGGGGAGATATCTGCACTAGAGTTTTTAAGCTCAGATAGGTTTTTCCAACTCCCATCCTGGTTAATTGTTGGTGTTGCAAAGTGACCACCCATTTGGCGCCCACCACTCATAGGGTCTGCATCTATATCTGTATGGCCATAAAGGCCAGCAAAAAATTGCTGAATAGTTAAGGCGCCAATAGCCATCATAAAGGTTTGATCACGGTAGTAACCACTTCGCCAATCTCCTGCTTTAAATGCTTTTGCCCACGCCAATTGAGGTATTTCTTTACCATCTCCAAAAATTCCAAACTTAGCTTTTCCAGTCAATACTTCACGACGTCCTAAAAGACTACATTCTCTACTTGTAACAGCAATTTTGTAATCATTTAAAACTTCTGTTTTAAAATCTTCAAAAGACATGTCTGTATTTGTTTTTGGATCTGTTTGCATCTTTGGGATATTAGCTGGTTTGGGCCTATCGCAAAAGTACTAAAAATCGAGATGCTAAACAATGGCTAATTGTTGAGATATTATTAGTTTTATAGCTATTTAATTGAGAATTATTTAATAAAAGACATAATTTTAATCATTGCAATACGAATCAGTAAAACAAAAGGGAGCCCATGTAGCAATACATCAAACCAGTCTTTAAAGGTCATACCGTTGGCGCCACCGGCTATCCATTTACTTTACCCAAAAGATGTGGTTCTGGAAAAAATGGAGCCATACCTAGAGTTACGCATCCTAAAATGATGAGTTTCGAATTGTTATATAATGATTCCATGTTCTGATATATTTAGTACCACTCTCTGGTAAAAAGTCCTAGAAGTGTTTTGGGAGACAGGGTTATTTTAAAACGTATTTTTTGGTCATAATTGTCTTGACCTGGTTCCCATCCCAGGCTAGAATACATCGGAAAATACACTTCAAAATAATTTTGAACCAAATTAATACGTACACCAGAGTCAAACACTGCCTTGGTACCTGTATTGGTATTATGTACTAAACCAGCATCACCATAAATTAAAATCCAACGCCACAGGTTTGTACTAGCACTCATAGTTGTCATCCAACTGTTTGCAAAGTCTACCCCTAGGTTAGATTTAAACCCCCCCTCGGCCTTTATGAGCTGTTGGCTAAAGAGTCCAGAGTCTTCACTACGCCCATAATAGGCATAATCAAAAAGATAATCTGTAGGGCGATCTAGTGCAAAGCTAAAAAAATCATCACTTTGTTTGGTGTCATTAAACAAAAAGGCTCCTGCAAATAGTCTTAGATTAACCTGGCGGTTGTTTTCAAACAGTTTTCTATAATCAAAGGTGAGGGCTATTTTACTAAACTTACTAGAGATTTGATAATCTACAACACCCCTATAATAGTTAATTAAGTTCGGGTTGCTATACACATAACTAGCATTAAAAACACTATAGTTTGGGTCTTGTTGCGGGTTATTTGGGTTCGTGTCTCTTGAAACGTTGACATTTCTAATACTAATAAACTGCTTTTCATTATTTCTAATATCCTGGTTTGCAAAAGAAAAAGTCATAAAAGGGGTGAAACGTTTATAAAATACGCCAGTATCATAGCTGAAATAGTTTCCGGAGAAACCATACCGAATACTCCTGAGTTTTCCTTGCTCAAATTGGTTGGTATATTGCAAGGAGGCGCTACCAATAAGGGTTTTAGAATTAAAACCATATTGAGGCTCTAATTTATAGTGAATCCCCTTAGGCAGTAGTGTTTTGTTATACAGCTTTACTCCAGTGGTTATACCATCATACAGGTTGTATTCAACCACAGGCATAAAAAACAGTTGATTAAACCGGTGGTCTTGTACATCTTTAAATAATCTAAACTGAAGTGGCCTGTTAAAAACACTTCCAAATGTTTTTATATTATTGGCCCTGTTGTATTCTGTAATATAGCCCTGTTTGTTTAACTCTAGTTTTTTTAAATCCTTGGAAGGTACCCTTACCACACCAATGCTATCTATTGGCGCAGACCATTTTTTAAATAAAAGAGTTCCTTTTTTGTTACTCCCATAAACAGAAACCGGCAATATGTTATCACGCTTATTTAGTATAGTAATGTCTATAGAATCTTTTCTTTTTGTGGTCTTTTTAATTTTAAAGTCAATGGTGCTTCTGTTGTGCACATAATCATTGAAAAACCAATCTATATTTTTTAAACTTAAGGCTTCAATACTATTTTTAAAATCTTGAGGTGTGATTGGTTTTAGTTTATGCTTTTTATAAAACTGTTGTATAGCTGTGTCTAGGGTATCTGAGCCCAAGAAATCTTTTAGGTATTCAAGACCTTTACCTGCATAATAGGAATTAGCTATTTTTTTATTAAACTTGGTTAGCGAATCTTTAGGGGTGCTCAGGGGTTGATGAATATTGTTACGAGCCATGTTTAAATACAAAAGTGAGTATTGGTCATTAAACTCCAAATCTGCAATATGTGCCCACCGTATAATCCAGAAATTACTTATGCTACCCAGCAATTTCATCTTTGGGTAATAGGTGTTTACGTATTCTATCATTAAATAAATTTGAAGTGCACCAATTAGCCAGGCTTCTTTTCTGGGATGCAGCAGTAGGGTGTTTTCTAGATAGGTCCTTGATAAGGTCTTAAATTGTGTAATATCATACTCAAAACCAGTCGGGAAAGGGCTTAAAAAACCAGGTAATTGATTTAAACCATATACAGGGTTGTTTTTATTATCCTCATTACTAATAACTATTTTATTAAAAGGGTAGGGCCCCACTTTTTGTTCAAGAAAATAGACCATCCTATCTAGAGTAATTGCCCGCATGGCAGGGACAATCTTTGATTCTGATACGTTACTTTGTACCTCAAGATCACTTATAATAATGGTTTCGAAAAGATTTGTCTTACCTAAAAACAGAGTTGCCTTTATGCGCTGATCTCCCTTTAGGGAAAGGGTCTTAATTCCATTAGTTATACTTGTTTTAAGTATGTCAAGGCTTGTAGTTACTTGGAACCCCTCAGGCAGGCGTAAGGTAATGTTAAACCTGGAGGCTCTTTGATACAGATCATTAGATTTTTTATTACTCTGTAGCTGCCAATTTTTGTCATACACAGCAGGAGAGATGTACCAATATCGTAGTTTATAGTTCCCTTGTTTATCTACCCCATAGCGGGTGTAGGCATCTTTTGCAACCTTAAGTGTGTAGGTAAAATTAATTCCAAAGCTAGCTCCATTCTCTAGTGGTTTTGGGAGTATTACATATAGCAAATCAACGGCAGAACCGCGGTTCCACAAAAGCGTTTTTCCTGAATTGTCTGCTACCTTTTTAATACTTGTATTACCTCTTTCACTGTCTTTTTCGAAATGAAAAGTGCTCACATAATTTTCTTCAAGGCGAACTCCTAAAGGAGATTTTTTTGTACTAAAACTATTTGCCCAATCATGAAAATAGAGGGTGTCTAGGGGTGTGCCGGTAGTGTTTTCAAAAAGAACATGTTGCTGAATATCGATAGTTTGTGAGCTGTCATCTAAACTAGCATCTATTGTAATTGTGTGTTGTGCCCAAATAGGTAAACAAACAGCAAACAGTAAAATAGATATGTATCCTTTAGAGATCAAAAAGTTTTCAGAAATTTCAATGTTTGGCTAGAGGTCTTGTTGCTTATATAGTAAAGGCCTTCTGCAAATTGTGCCACATTTAAAACAGTTGTATTACCGCTTGTTTTAAACTGTAGTATTTCTTGCCCCAGGGTGTTAAAGATCCCAAAGCTATCATCTTGGTTGCTTGGTTGCGGGTTATAAACAGTAAGTAGGTCTGAAACCATTGTGTTTTTTAATGAAAATGGTTGCGCTACTGCATGTTGTGGAACATCTAAAATTACAATTTCTTGATCTGTTTCAAGCTCCATAACCACTGGTAAATGATCACTCATATTGTAAAGTGCCTCCCGTATTATTTGATTGTAAACACCTCCACAATTAATATCATTTATATTATTGTTGTAACAGTTTCCGTTATTTCCGTAGGCCTTATAGCTTTCTGTTTTGTACTTAAGATTGGTATCTGTCATCATATTTTGCGATACCATTATAAAATCAAACCTATCATCTAGACCGCCACCCGCGCCGCCTCCAAAACCAGAAGAACTTGTGCGTGTACTTTGGGTATGGACAGATCTAAAATCTTCATTATTATTCCAAGACCCTGGAGTGTTTATAGGGTCTGCCATTGCTACACTATTTGTTTGGTCTAATATTTCTAGATAAGCAGGCTCTGTAGAGGTGTATATATTAAAATCTCCGGCAAATAACACGAAGGCATCTTCTTCAAGTTGCTGTGTGTCATTAACAAAAGCCTCTACCATAGAAAGCCTTAATTGCTGATTTGCACTCCCTTGACTTGATTTTAAATGTGTCACATACGCATAAATACGAATAGG
>CAJWPZ010000048.1 GCA_913045325.1 uncultured Flavobacteriaceae bacterium
CCTAATTGTTTGCTTTTGTCTGTTTTCCAGTAAAAGTATAAAAGTGTTAAAAACACAAAAACATATCCAAAAGATTCATACAACTGCGCTGGGTGTCTAAAAGGAACACTTGCCAAAGTCTCTGCAAATACGGGATCATTTGCTATGGCATCATAGGCCTTGTTTGGGTCTTTAATTTTGGTGATAATTGTTGCTTGTCTAGCTCCAATACTTTCTTTTAAAAACTGTACTCCAAGTGGGAAATCGGTAACTTCTTTTCCAATAATTTCAGAATTAATAAAATTTCCAATTCTCACAAAAATAGCACCACTTGCCACTGGTATCACCACGCGGTCAAGTATCCAAAGCATTGGTTTTTTAATTACTTTTTTGCTGTAAAAATACATGGCAACAATAACGGCTATTGCCGCTCCATGAGATGCCAATCCTCTAAAACCTGTGTACTCTATTTCTGGCACAAACCTGAAGGGTAAAATAATAGACAATGGGTCTTGAAAAACAAGCTCGCTCTGGTAAAAAAGCACATGCCCAACACGTGCTCCAATTAAGATTGCGAGCACCATATATATAAAAAGACTGTCTAGGTTTTTTTCGCTTTCTTGCTCTTTATTATAGATTTTTTTAATAATATACCACCCTAAAGAGAAGGCCACCACAAACATTAAACTATAAAATTGAATTTTAAAAAAACCAAGATCTATTCCATCTGTTGGATTCCAAAGTAGTTTTAGTGCTTGCATAAAATATTGATTTGTTATTTAGTAAATATACTATTTTATTGATTTTAAAATTCCTAAGCTTTCTATTTTTTTGGAGGTACTGGGTTGTGGCCATGACCGCCCCATGGGGCGCACTGAGCGATTCTTTTTAAAGAGAGCCAACTTCCTTTTAAAACACCATGTATTTCTAGTGCCTGTAATGCATAATTAGAACAACTAGGGGTGTATCTGCATGTTGGAGCAAATAGGGGAGATATCATTCGTTGGTAGCAGCGAATAATAAAAACAAAAGGAGCTATTAGAATATTTTTCACCAAAATAAGTACGCTGTTTTTTCTGAAACACAACTATTTCCAGAAGGTTTTTTAGCTTAAAGAAAACGAGGTTCCTTCTTTACCATCTTTTAATTGTATGCCTACCTGTTGCAAGTCATCTCTTATTTTATCGCTAGTTGCAAAATCTTTATTGTTTCGCGCTTGCTTGCGCAGCTCAATTAACAATTCTATAGCGCCAGATAATTTATCATCATTTGATGACTCTTCAGAGGTTGCATCTGTAAGGCCAAGTACATCAAATATAAACCCATGCATAGTATTTTGTAAAACCTGTAAATCTTCTTTGGTTATAGATGCCTTTGCTTCTTTTAGTGTATTTATATACTTAACTCCTTCAAAGAGTTGTGCAATTAAAATAGGGCTATTAAAATCGTCATTCATGGCATCATAACAAGACTGTCTCCAGCTGTTTATGTCTATAGTAGAGTGGTCACTGTTTGGTATTTCACCCATGGTTCTATAGGCGTCCATTAGTTTGTTAAATCCTTTTTCACTGGCAACTAGCGCGTTATTGCTAAAGTCAAGGATACTTCTATACTGGGCCTGATACATAAAAAATTTAGCAACTCCAGGAGAAAATGCCTTGCTTAAAACGGTGTTGTTTCCAGAAAACAATTCGGTGGGAAGAATATTGTTTCCTGTAGATTTTGCCATTTTCTTACCATTTAGGGTGAGCATGTTGGCATGCATCCAATAATTTACGGGAGATTTTTTATGTATAGCTTCACTTTGTGCTATTTCACATTCATGGTGCGGAAATTTTAAATCCATACCCCCACCGTGAATATCAAATTGCTGTCCTAAGTATTTTGTACTCATGGCAGTACATTCTAGGTGCCATCCAGGAAAGCCTTCACTCCAAGGAGATGCCCAGCGCATGATGTGTCCAGGGTCTGCTTTTTTCCACAGAGCAAAGTCTTGTGGGTTTTTCTTTTCAGATTGCCCAGCCAAGGCTCTTGTGTTGCTAATCATGTCCTCAAGATTTCTACCACTAAGTTTTCCGTAGTGATGATCTTTGTTAAAGGTAGTAACATCAAAATATACAGAACCATTTACTTGGTATGCATAGCCTTGTTTTATAATCTTTTCAATAATTTCAATTTGTTCTATAATGTGTCCAGTGGCAGTGGGTTCAATACTTGGTGATAGGGCATTAAATTTTGCCATAGTTTGGTGAAAATCTACGGTGTATTTTTGGACCACTTCCATAGGCTCTATATTCTCCAACTTCGCTTTCTTCGCTATTGGATCTTCGCCACTTTCTCCGTCGTTTTCTAGATGTCCTGCATCTGTAATGTTGCGTACATACCTAACTTTATAGTCAAGATGTTTTAAATACCGAAACACTAAATCAAAAGATAAAAATGTCCTGCAATTTCCCATGTGTACATTACTATACACAGTGGGTCCACAAACATACATTCCTACTGCTCCTTTATTGATGGGGCTAAACTTCTCTTTCTTTTTTGAAATAGAATTGTAGATATAAAGTGTTTGTGTTTTATGTAGTTCCATTTTTTTTATTACTAGGTGCATTTACTTGAGTGTATGCGCCTTTGTATTGTTAATTAATGTAGCGCATGCTTTTTTTTAGAAAGTATAAAGCTACTAAAAAGAAGTGTCAAATTTAATATAATCTAAAAACTCTCTTTTGGTGTTTGTATTTTTAAAGGCGCCACCAAACTCGCTGGTTACTGTACTACAATCTACATCACGAATTCCTCTTGAGTTTACGCACAGGTGTTTTGCGTCAATTACGCAGGCAACATCCTGCGTGTTTAGTACCTTTTGTAACTCTTTTACAATCTGCATAGTTAGGCGCTCTTGTACCTGTGGTCTTTTACCGAAATAGTCTACAATTCGGTTCATTTTGCTAAGTCCAACAACTGTCCCGTTTGAGATGTAGGCGATGTGTGCTTTTCCTACAATAGGTAGTAAATGATGCTCACAGGTAGAGTATAAAGAGATGTTTTTCTCTACCAGCATTTCATTATACTTATATTTATTTTCAAACGTGGATGCTTTTGGTTTTCTGTCTGGATGTAAACCGCCAAATATTTCACTCACAAACATTTTGGCAACTCTCTTTGGAGTGTCTTTAAGACTGTCATCAGTAAGGTCTAGCCCTAGGGTGTTCATGATGCGTTTTACATCATCTGTAATACTTTCAATTTTATCTTTGTCAGAGATGTCAAAGGCATCCTTTCTTAAAGGTGTTTCGTGACTTGCGCTGTGGTGGTCTAAATGATTTTCTTCAGGTGTTTGAACCTTGTTTTTTATTTCCATTTCTTTTGATTTCTATGTCTTAAATAGGTTCACAAAGATACTAAAATACCAATATGGAATCTAGAGATTCTTCTTCATTATTTTGTAGTTCTTTATAGTAATAATTTCATAAAATTTTCTTAATTTTCATGCGTTATTTATATGCTATGAAAAAATTAAAAATAAGTAATCTACTTCTACTAACAGCAATGCTTTTGCTTGCTTTTACAAATGGGTTTTCACAAGGCCCTGGTTGCCCTAATGTATACGCTGGTGAAGATGCCAATGTAAACTGCGCAGGTGGCGGTTGTGTTGATTTATCTGCAAGCTTTCTTGAAACTGGTGAGACGACCAGTTATGATGTGAGTTCTATCCCATATGCACCCTTTCCTTATATTGGTGGTACAGCTGTATCAGTAAATACAGATGATGTCTGGTCACCAGCTATTGATTTGCCTTTTAATTTTTGTTTTTTTGGGGGCACCTATGATGAGATTGTTATTGGATCTAATGGTGTGATTTCTTTTGATTTAAATTCAAACCCTCCTGGTGGATATTGTAATTGGAATTTTGATGCATCTATACCTAGCCCGCAATTATTTAGAAATACCATATTTGGTGTTTATATGGATGTAAATCCAGCGCCTAGCCCACCAACTTCAACAATTAATTATCAAGTTTTAGGAGAAGCTCCATGTCGTACCATGGTAGTTAGTATGCCAAACATATTTTATTACGCATGTAATACCCAACGTTTAACTTCTCAGATGGTTATTTATGAAACCACCAATGTGGTAGAAGTTTACGTTTTAGATAGGCCCTCTGGATGTTCTTGGAATGATGGTAATGCTGTTATAGGGATTCAGAACCAGGCAGGGAATTTAGGGTATACTCCTCCGGGGCGTAACACTGGAGATTGGTCTGCCAATTCTGAGGCATGGCGTTTTACGCCCAATGGCCCTTCAAACGTGACTTTTGAGTGGTTGGATGCAGCTGGAGATGTTATTGGGAACACCCCAGATATTACAGTATGTCCCTCTGAGGCAGAGGTGTATACAGCCCGCGCATCATACCTTAACTGTGATGGCGCCATCACTGTTGTTGAGGATGATGTGTTAATTACAACATCAAATCCTTTTAC
>CAJWPZ010000049.1 GCA_913045325.1 uncultured Flavobacteriaceae bacterium
ATCCAATGATAATTAAAAGTGGACAGATTGCCTCAGCAATTACTGTGAGAATTAAAGAGGCTAAAGCTCCAATGCCAATTGGATCTCCAAAGTCTAAATTTCCTTGTATAAGATTCAAGAGTTTAGGTATGCCGTGAGACAGCATCATTGCGCTAAAAGTAAAGCGTAATAAAAATAAGCCAATGTGGTAGGTAGATGTCATAATGTTGTTGTTGGTAATTTTGTTTAAAAATAGAAAAGTTTTTGGTAATTAGGTTTTTTATAGCCACAAATTTGATTTGTAATACTTGGGTATGATTTTATATTTAAGCTGTATTTTTACAAAAATTATATCATAAATGAATAAAGCAAGCGCATGGATTTCTGCAGCAAGACTAAGAACCTTGCCACTTTCTATAGCCGGCATATTGGCAGGGGGTGCTGTGGCAGTTAAGACCGCAGTTTTTTCTTTGCCAATTCTTGTTCTTGCCCTTGGAACAACACTTGGTTTTCAAGTGTTGTCAAATTTTGCCAATGATTATGGAGATGGTGTTAAAGGTACAGATAACCAAGATAGAGTAGGACCAAAGCGCGCTTTACAAAGCGGGCTATTAACAGCAAAAGAGTTAAAGAATGGTATGATAGTAACGGCAATAATTACGCTGTTTTTAGCATCTTTATTAATTTTTACCGCCTTTGGAAGTGAGCATATACTGCTCTCTTTTGTTTTTTTTAATCTAGGAATCGCTGCCATTATTGCCGCTGTTAAGTATACTGTTGGCGCTAATGCATATGGATACAGGGCTATGGGTGATTTGTTTGTTTTCTTATTCTTCGGAATTGTAGGGGTTGTTGGCTGCTATTTTTTATTTTCAAAATCTTTAGGTAATTATGTTTTTTTTCTTGCAATAGCTATTGGGTGCATGAGTACGGCAGTTTTGAATTTAAATAATATGAGAGACAGAATACAAGATGCTAAGGTTCAAAAAAACACATTGGCAGTGGTTTTAGGTCCTAAAAAAGTAAAGAGGTATCATGGCATTTTAATAATCACAGCGCTTATTTCTGCCCTTGTGTATTTACTTGCTAGCCAAGCAAAACCACTTTATTATTTTGCGCTTATTGCCTTTATTCCTTTACTTATAAATATGGTGATGGTTTTTAAAAATGATGATCCTGCAGCGCTGGATCCTGAGCTAAAGAAAATAGCGCTTAGTACTTTTGGGTTTGCACTATTGCTTTTTGTCACCAGTTTTTTTTAAAACACAACCTGCTTTTGCATTTTCTATTTTAAACTCTTTAAAATATTGTATTTTTATCTTCTTGACTTTAGAATTAAGTACACAGATTTATTACTATAAACATACAGATTGAAAGCATATTATAAAAAACATATTCTTGAGTTTAAAACACCCAGTGGTACCTCTCGCGGTATTTTAAAAACAAAGGAGGCTTGGTTTATTATCATTAAAAATAAAACTGATTTTGGTGTAGGTGAGTGTGGTATGTTACGGGGCTTAAGTATTGATGACCGTCCAGATTTTGAGCAAACATTACAGTGGGTTTGTGATAACATAGACCAAGGGTTACACCACTTGTATGATCAATTAACAGCCTTTCCATCTATCCAAATAGGGATTGAAACGGCTTTTAAGTCATTGGCATCCCATGATCCATTTCAAATTTACCCTTCTGGATTTTCAAAGGGAGTAGTCTCTATTGCTATCAATGGTTTGATATGGATGGGTGATAAGGCTTTTATGAGTAAGCAAATTGCCAGCAAGCTCAAAGAAGGTTTTGGGTGTATTAAAATGAAAATTGGCGCTATTAACTTTGATACGGAATTATCTCTTTTAAAGAGTATTAGACAAGAATTTTCTGCCTCAGAAATAGAAATAAGAGTAGATGCTAATGGTGCTTTTAATCCTCAAAATGCACTCGAGAAATTAAAACAATTATCTGACCTTGATCTGCATTCAATAGAGCAGCCTATTGCTACAAAACAATGGGACCAGATGGCTTATTTGTGTGAGCAAAGCCCACTAGATATAGCTTTAGATGAGGAGCTGATAGGTGTGTTTTCTATGCAAGATAAACAGGGGCTACTAAATCATATTAAACCTCAATATATAATTTTAAAACCAAGTTTTATTGGTGGTTTTAAAGGGAGTGATTCTTGGATAGAATTAGCTCAGGCAAAGGGTGTGAAATGGTGGGTGACATCTGCACTAGAGAGTAATGTAGGATTAAACGCAATTTCGCAGTATACCTTTACAAAAAATAGTACATTGCCTCAAGGTTTAGGTACGGGGAGTTTATACACAAATAATATTGCTTCTCCACTTGAGATAACAAAAGGGTCACTGTTTTATAACCCAAGTAAAAAATGGAATTTTAATTTATGAATTATATCGAGCAAGCAAATAAAGGTAAAAACGAGCTATGGATGTTTATTCTCACCTTTATTTTAACGGCAGGTTTATTTATTTATAGCCTGGTGTTTTTTTTATTATTTAGCGATGGTATAGATGTAGCCCAGGAGCAAAAAAAGCTTTTAGAATTATTACCTAGCAAAAATTTTTGGTTGGCATTTAATTTATTGCCATTTGCTTTTTTATTGGGTTTGTTATTTTTGCTTGTTAAAAAACTCCATCAACGAAGCATACGCTCTCTCACCACATCAAGAAAAAAAGTAGATTGGTCTCGCGTATTTTTTTCATTTTCTCTTATTGTGCTTATTACTTTGGTCTCTTTTGGGATCTCCTACTATAATGATCCATCAGAAGTGATACTGCAGCTTGATCCTGTAAAATTTGGAATATTAATCTTTATTAGTCTTTTATTGTTTCCATTTCAAATTGGTCTGGAAGAGTATCTCTTCAGAGGGTATATGATGCAGCACCTAGGAGTGCTGCTTAAAAATAGGTGGATGCCATTATTGATTACCTCGATTTTGTTTGGTGTTTTTCACAGCGCCAACCCAGAGGTAGCAGAGATGGGCTACACGATCATGGTGTTTTATATTGGTACTGGTTTGTTGCTAGGTATCATGACCTTAATGGATGAAGGTATAGAACTTGCCCTAGGTTTTCATTTTGGAAACAACCTATTAGCAGCTACCTTAGTAACCTCAGATTGGTCTGCACTGCAAACAGATGCTGTTTTTAAGTATACGGCAACACAGGCCGGTACAAGTACTATAATTGACGTTATATTACCTGTTTTGGTTTTATATCCTATAATATTATTAATATTATCAAAAAAATACAACTGGACTAACTGGAGTAAAAAGCTCTTTGGAAAAGTTATTGCAACTAGCACTTAGAATATTTAAATTTTAGTGTAACCAATCTATAGATATAACTGTTTTTAACACTTAACTTTTGGAACCATTACAAGAATTACATCCTTCATTTAAATTTAACGGCCTTGAGTTTGCTACCGCAGAAGAAATTGTTGTGTTTGCCAAACAGTTAAAAGAGAAGGGCGCTTCTCATGAAGTTGCAATTGCAAAATTTATTGTTAAGTGGTTTAATGACAAGCCGTATATAAAAGTTAAGACCTCGGGCTCTACAGGTACTCCAAAGAAAATTAAATTACTAAAAACAAATATGGTTCATAGCGCTTTTGCTACTGGAGTATATTTTAATATGGGTGCAAATAACACAGCCCTACTTTGCTTATCTGCAAAATATATTGCTGGAAAAATGATGTTGGTACGAGCCTTGACCATGGGTTGGGACTTACACGTAGTGGCTCCAGATAAGGATGCTATTACCCAGTATGACAATACCTATGACTTTGCTGCCATGGTACCCTACCAGGTATACCACACCTTAAACGCTCTTGATAAAATTAAAAAACTCATCATTGGTGGCGGTGTTATAGATCCTGATTTGGAAGCTAAATTGCAAACAAAATCAACACATGTGTATGCTAGCTATGGCATGACAGAAACTATTTCTCATGTAGCTCTAAGGCCCGTAAATGGTGTAGATAAAACCAATGTGTATACTGCATTACCTAATGTTAGTTTTGATCTAGACGACAGAGGCTGTTTGGTTATTGATGCTCCTAATTTAGGAAACTTACATCTTGTTACAAATGATGTTGTTACCCTTCTTGACGCAAAAAGTTTTGAATGGCTAGGGAGGTTTGATAATGTAATTAATAGTGGAGGTGTTAAATTATATCCAGAAAAAATCGAACAACTATTGCGTGATTTTATAAAAGTTCCTTTTATTATTTCCTCCCTGCAAGATCAGGCTTTGGGTGAACAGCTTATTTTAGTTCTAGAGCTTGATGATCCCAAACAAGTCGCAGACTACCGCAATATTATCTCTGAGTTAGAATCTTACCATAGGCCTAAAAAAATATTTACACTTTCTAAATTTCCGGTAACAGAAACAGGTAAAATAAAACGTAACGATATTAAAGACCTAATAAAAGGCTATAATTAAAGCACTACCAGCATCT
>CAJWPZ010000050.1 GCA_913045325.1 uncultured Flavobacteriaceae bacterium
TTTTACCTACAACTTCGGGAACTCAAAACTTCAAGACAATAACCGCAAGATCAACACAAAGGAGAGCGACAGGCTGAATTAAAAGCAATGGCCTTTTTTTGAAAATTTCAGAATATAATTTTACTATTTTTGCAATAATAGTAAGAACAAAAAAACCGCTCAGTACTATGGGCAAAATACATGGCTAAAATTGGAGATATAGACGTTGGAGAATTTCCGCTACTGCTAGCGCCCATGGAAGATGTAAGTGACCCTCCATTTAGAGCACTTTGCAAAGAGCAGGGTGCAGATGTGGTGTACACAGAGTTTATCTCTAGTGAGGGGCTTATTCGTGATGCTGCAAAAAGCGTCATGAAACTTGATATTTATGAAAAAGAACGCCCCGTAGGAATACAAATTTTTGGAGCTGTTTTGGAGTCTATGCTAAAGAGTATAGAAATTGTGGAGGCTAGTGGCCCAGATATAATAGATATTAACTTTGGATGCCCTGTTAAAAAAGTAGTAAGCAAAGGGGCGGGCGCGGGTATTTTAAAAGACATAGACCTTATGGTTTCTCTAACCCAGGCTATGGTAAAACACACCAAGTTGCCGGTAACGGTAAAAACACGTTTGGGCTGGGATGAAGATTCTATTAAAATTGTGGAGGTAGCAGAGCGCCTGCAAGATGTGGGTTGTAAAGCCATCTCTATTCATGGCAGGACACGTGCACAGATGTATAAAGGAGAGGCTAATTGGCATCCTATTGCAGATGTTAAAAATAACCAACGCATGCACATTCCTGTTTTTGGGAATGGAGATGTGGATACCCCAGAGAAGGCCATGCTTATGAGAGATGAATTTGGTCTTGACGGTGCTATGATTGGCCGCGCCAGCATAGGAAACCCATGGTTTTTTAACCAGGTAAAACATTTTTTTGAAACAGGCACTCACGCAGCTCCCCCAACGATGCAACAGCGGGTAGAGGCCGCAAGACGCCACCTGGAAATGGCCATAGACTGGAAAGGTGAAGTTCTTGGTGTTTTTGAAACCAGAAGGCACTACACCAATTACTTTAAAGGCATACCACACTTTAAAGAGTACCGCATGAAAATGGTAACTAGCGATGACAGTAAAGATGTTTTTAAGGCTTTTGACCAGGTCTTAGAAAACTTTGGAGATTTCCAATTTGTATAACCCTACCCAAGTAGTTGTTCTCTCACTCTGCTGGCCGCAATTTTTGCCGCTAGTAGCCCCAGGCTAGAAATAGTAAAAAATACAATAACCACATTTAGCCCAAGTAGTTTTACAGGATAGGCCAAACTAGGTGTTATGTATAAAAAGGAAAACGTTGCCTGTAGCCACACCACAATAATCCCCAGGATGATCCCGATGGTTCCTCCCAGGAGCGTCATAAGGGCGCCTTGGGTGAAGAAGATGCTTCTTATTTCTTTAAGGGTCGCCCCCATATTATAAAGAGTTTTAATGTTTTTTCTTTTGTCGAGAATCATCATAATAATGGCTCCAATGACATTAAAAAGCGCGATGATCATTATAAGTGTGCAAATAAGATATACGGCTATGTTTTCTGTGTTAAGCATTTTATAAAGCGCATCATTTTGTTGGATGCGTGTTTTTATAAGAACATCTTCTTTAAACAGGGCTGTTATTTTTTGTTTTGCTTTGTCTGCAGAAGCTTTTGGAGCAAGTTTGATTTCTAGGGCAGAAATTTTAGTACTATCCATAGACAAAAGGCTTCTTGCAAAATTTAAATCACTAAAAACGTATTTGGAGTTGAGCTCCTGGTTTACAAAATAGATACCAGAGACCACCGCGTTTTGTTTGGTAAAATCTTTTGAGGGGTTTAGCGGGTCTATTTGCCCTAATCCAGGTTTAGGCACAAAGACCTCTAAAAGACCACTATAATCTCTGGCGCCAAGACCAAGTTTATGTGAGGTGTCATAGCCAATAACCACCTCGCTTTTATTTGGAGTTAACCACTCTCTAGAGAGAAGGATGCTATCTGTGGGGTTTACAAGATTGTACTGATCGTCTACCCCTTTAATAAAAGCCATGTCGTTTTTGCCCTTAAACTGTATAAAGACTCTCTCTTCTATTATTTGAGAAGCCGCAGCCACCTCTTGCAAGCCTAAAAGCGCCTTATTTTGCGCCTGAGAAAATGGTATTGTTTTGCCCGAGGAGGGATATACCTTTAAATCGCTGTCAAAGATGTTGGTGTACTCAAGGCTATACTCTTTAAGACCAGAGAAGCCAGAGAGCACGATAAATAAAACCAGAGACCCTACCACAACTCCTGTGGCGGCAATGGCGGTAATAATATTAATGGCGTTGCTGCTGCTGGATGAAAATAGATACCGCTTTGCGATGTACAGCGAGAATTTCAATGGGCTATGATTTTCTTCTTTTTGGTAGTAGTTCTGGATCTTGTATTGGGTTTTGCTCTCCCTTTACAGCATCTTCAATTTTCTCTATGTAATCTAGAGAGTCATCATTGTAGAAGGTAAGCTCTGGCATTCTACGAAGTTGGTGTTTTGTGAGTTGGGCAATCTCATGTTTAATTTTCGGCTTAATACCGTTTAGCTCTTGGGTGATTTCTCTGGCGTTTGTGGAGGGAAACACACTTACATACACCTTTGCAATAGATAAATCTGTGGTGACGCTCACCTTGCTCACAGAAATTAAAATTCCTGATTGCCCGGCTTCTCTGAGCTTGTTTTGTAATACATTTGCAAGGTCTTGTTGCAACACTCCTGCAATTTTTTTCTGTCTGTTACTTTCTATCATGTGGTAAAAGTACTATAATTAATGGTATGAGGCCTATTTTGGTTGCTGGGTAATCGTTATTTTTGATACAAAGATTACAGATTAAAAGGAGCCTACTATTTTTGAACCCGGGTAGATACTCCAAAAAGGCACACTAAAAACCAATACTTATGCGCAAAATAGAACATATAGGCATTGCCGTAAAAGACATGCAGGCGGCCACACAAATATATAGCGCCCTACTTGGGTACGCTCATTATAAAACTGAAGAAGTGCTAGGGGAAGGAGTAAACACCGCTTTTTTCACCTGCGGAGAAAGCAAGATAGAGCTTTTAGAGGCCACCAATCAAGATAGCGCGATTGCAAAATTTATTGCAAAAAAAGGAGAGGGCGTGCATCACATTGCTTTTGCTGTAGATGACATAAAGGCCGAAGTACAGCGGCTTGAAAAACAAGGGTTTGTGGTGTTAAACCAGGAGCCAAAAATGGGCGCAGATAATAAATGGGTAGTGTTCTTGCATCCTAAATCTAGCAACGGGGTCTTGGTAGAATTGTGCCAAGAGCGTAATTAAGTTAAAAAAAGTTTGTGTAGCTATTAAAACACATTATTTTTGCAGCCATAATGCCGGTCCTATAGCTCAGTTGGTTAGAGCACCTGACTCATAATCAGGTGGTCC
>CAJWPZ010000051.1 GCA_913045325.1 uncultured Flavobacteriaceae bacterium
ATGTAATTGATTAGCTAGTCAAATATATGGATGAAAAAGAAATTTAAATAGATGTTTCTGGATTGGAATCTTTATCTTATTTGAAGTATTAATTTGTAGCAAGTGCTTATTTATAAAACAAGATGTTTTATATTCTTTTCAGTATTTTTGTTATTGAAATACTATCATTCTTAGGTTTAAGTGAACATATGGAACACACATTAGACAAAACTAAACTAGCTCAAGATCTTAAAGCTATAACTGGTGAAAAATATATTCTTACGACTGAATCAAGTAAGCAAACTTATTGTAAGGGATTTAGATTTGGTTCAGGAGAGGCTCTAGCTGTTGCTAGGCCAGGGACATTACTTGAAACCTGGAAGATTTTAAAGGTTTGTGTTCGGGCAGACTTAATTGTTATTATGCAGGCTGCTAATACTGGTTTAACGGGTGGGTCAACGCCTGATGGTAATGATTATGATCGTCCAATAGTTTTAGTAAATACTATGCGTATTAGCGACATACAAGTTATCAATGAAGGAAAGCAAATTATAGGGTTGTCGGGAAGTACATTGTTTGGACTTGAGAATAAATTAGCGCCTTATGGAAGAGAGCCGCATTCGGTTATAGGCTCATCTTGTATTGGAGCTTCAATAGTTGGAGGAATTTGTAATAATTCGGGTGGAGCATTGGTGAAAAGAGGTCCAGCATATACAGAGTTGTCACTCTATGCGCAAATTGATGGAGAAGGAAATTTATCCTTAGTGAATGAATTAGGTATTGAATTAGGTAATACGCCTGAAGAGGTTTTAACTAACTTGCAAAATAAAAAATATACAGACAAGGAAATACAGTTCCCTAATAAATTGGCCTCTGATAATGAGTATAAGAATCGTGTAAGAAAAGTCGATTCTAGTACACCTGCTCGTTATAATGCTGATGGAAGAAGATTGCACGGAGCTTCTGGATGTGCTGGTAAAATTGCAGTTTTTGCAGTTCGATTAGATACATATGCGATTCCTAAGCAACAGAAAGTTTTTTACGTTGGTACAAATAGCTCGAATGTTTTGGGTAAAATTCGTCGAGATATTTTATCTGAGTTCAAAAATTTACCTACTTCAGGTGAATATTTGCATCGAGATTGTTATGATGCAACAAAAAAATATGGCAAGGACACTTTTGTAGTAATTAATAAAATGGGTTCTGGTTTTATACCTAAATTGTTTGCTTTAAAGCGTAAAGCTGATTTGTTAGCAGGTAAGTTAAGTTTCCTGCCGAACAAATTTTCAGATAAACTCATGCAGTTTTTAAGTAAATTGTGGCCCAATCATTTGCCAAAGCGAATGGAGCAATACAGAGATAGGTTTGAGCATCATTGGATTATCGAAATGTCTGATGAAGGAGTTGATGAAGCAAGAGCCTATTTTAAAAAGTTTTTCACGGAAAATGAAGGGGACTTTTTTGAATGTACTGAAAAAGAGAGCAAGAAAGCTATACTTCATAGGTTTGTTGCCGGTAGTGCTATAGGTCGATATCATGCGGTTCATCAAAAAAATGTTGGAGCAATGATGACTATGGATATTGCTTTTCCTCGTAATGAAAAGGACTGGTTTGAAAAGCTTCCTCCAGAAATTAATGATTTATTAGAAGTTAAATTGTACTATGGACACTTATTTTGCCATGTACTGCACCATAATTATGTTGTTAAAAAAGGAGTTGATGCAAAAGCATTGAAAAAAAAGTTGCTTAAAACATTTGATGAAAGAGGAGCTGAATATCCAGCGGAGCACAATGTTGGCCATGAATATTTTGCAAAACCAAACTTAAAGAATTTTTACAAAGAACTAGATCCAACCAATGCTTTCAATCCAGGTATTGGACTTACCAGTAAACGAAAATACTGGAAGTAGAAGCGTATTTTTTCTTGATGAGATTATCAATAATTCGGAACAGTACTCGATCTATAGCATGACAAAAAACGCTATTTACAATTATAAAGTTCAGGTAAATATTTTTTCTTTCCACTCATCAATTTAATGTGTTCTCTTTTAGCCTATCCATTCGTTTGGCATCCTTTTTTTAAATTCTCATTTATATTTATTCTTAAAAACCATCGGACATTTACAAATTCACTGTTTACTTGAGCTGGTAAATCATACTGATTTGTGTCAAGATTATAAAAGTAAAGAACCCTTTCATATGTTGCTTTAAGAAGACCCATAAACCCACACCTTTCCCTACCCACAAACGCCCCACACCTTATTACTGTATTGTTTTAATAAAATTTATATTTAAAAAAAGCCAGCACCACCCTCAATGCGTAAAAAAAATAAAGTACTATTTGCTTTACTACTTGGTGTAGTGGTATTTTCTTCCAGGACAGCTGGGGAGGGAGTTAACAGCCCCTAATTAAGCCCAACACAACCCCTGTGATTTCTTTTTGTGTTTACAAAAGTTTCTTTTTTATTTGT